>NZ_OZ245358.1:3351297-3969446 GCF_965226395.1 Bacterioplanoides sp.
ATATCGTCTTCGCCGGATTCGGCTAACACGTGGAATTCATGAGATTTAGCGCCACCAATTGAGCCGGTATCGGCCCATACCGGACGGAAATCCAGTCCTAAGCGGGTGAAGATACGGCTGTAGGTTTCATGCATGGTCTGGTAGGTGTTTTCCAGACACTCAGCGCTGCTATGAAAGGAGTAGGCATCTTTCATAATAAATTCACGCGAGCGCATCACACCAAAGCGTGGACGGGTTTCGTCACGGAATTTGGTCTGAATCTGATACATATTCAGCGGCAGTTGTTTGTAGCTGCTGATGTTGTTGCGGGCTAAGTCGGTGATCACTTCTTCGTGGGTTGGGCCCACACAGAAATCACGGTTGTGGCGGTCTTTTAAACGTAATAACTCACCGCCGTACTGATACCAACGGCCGGTCTCTTCCCATAACTCGGCTGGCTGAACGGCAGGCATTAACACTTCCATCGCGCCAGAGCGATTCATCTCTTCACGCACAATGGCCTCAACCTTGCGCAGTGTGCGTAAGCCCAGTGGCATCCAGTTATACAGGCCAGCCGCCAGTTTGCGGATCATGCCGGAGCGCAGCATCAGCTTATGGCTGATGACTACCGCATCAGCCGGAGTTTCTTTTTCGGTTGCAATCAGGAATTGAGTAGCGCGCATGCGTCGTCTGTGCCCATAGTATCTGTTTAGAAAGCGCCAGATTTTAATGGTTATGGCCGATGGCGGCAATTTTTCTTATTGTCCTCTTGTGCTGTCACATTGCTGTGCGATACTCGCGCCTGTGATATTGGTCAATCTGAAGAGAGCCGCTGTATGGTGACAAACCACACCCTGCCACCACAAGCACAACCCAGCCCGGAAGCAATGGCAGACTTGCCAGTTGCGCCATCCTGCCTGCGTAATCAAAAGCCTATTGCGGATGTGTTACTGCAAGAGCTGGCAGAGCACTCAGTGGTGCTGGAAATTGGCAGTGGTACCGGCCAACACGCGCATTATATGACCAGCCAGATTCCTCATATTAAATGGCAACCTTCCGATATCAGTGAATGCTTAGCGGATATCAATGCCTGGCGGGCATATTCTAACCAGGATAATTTTCTGCCACCGCTGGTGTTGGATGTGATGGAAGACTTGTGGCCGGTTAAACAAGTGGATGCGGTGTTCAGTGCCAATGTGGTTCATTTTGTTGGCTGGGCGCACGTCAGGGCCATGCTGGCCGGGATTGGCCGGGTACTGACACAAGACGGTCTGGCGCTGTTTTATGGGCCGTTTAATTACGAAGGGCAGTTTACCAGTGACGGCAATGAGAAGCTGGATGCCTGGTTACGCGAGCGTGATCCGGATTCCGGGATTAAAGACTTTGAGCAAATTATTCTGACTGCCCGCAAAGAAAAGCTGCGGTTAATTAAAGACATTGCCATGCCCGCCAATAACCGCATGCTAATTTTTCAGAAATTTTGATCAGGCAACGCGCTGCTGGCGTTGGCTGTTCTGCTTATCTTGATGGTTTGACTGTTGATTGTTTGAGTGTTGATGGCTTGACTGAGCGGATTGAGCGCTTGCCAGTGCAAACGAAGCAACCTCACCCACAATCATCATCATAGGACCATTGCCCGAATACTGTTTGGCCATATCCGGTAATTCAATCAGAGTGCCATTAAACACCTGCTGATCTTTTAACGTACCGTTGACAATTAACGCGACCGGCGTGTGTTCGTCCAGCCCTTGATTAAGCAAGTTCGCACTGATGGCTCCGGCGTGTTTGCGTCCCATATAAAACACCCGGGTCGGGTTATCGGCTAACTCAAAGTCACCATACTGGCTATGACCACTCTGCATTAGCAGTGCATTACCCAGATGACGGTGAGTCAGAGGGATTTGTGCAGCGGCGGCGCAACCGACGGCGGCAGAAATACCGGGCACAATTTCGGTGTGAATACCGCGCTGTTGCAGGTATTGCAGCTCCTCACCACCACGACCAAAAATAAACGGATCGCCGCCTTTCAGACGTACGACGCGTTGATATTTTTTAGCGCAGGAAACCAGCAGGGTCTGAATATCCGCTTGCCCCATTTTGTGTTCTCCACAACGCTTACCGACATGAATGCGGGTGCACTGCTGGGGAATGAGTTCAAGAATCTCTTCCGAGATCAGGGCATCGTACAGCACACAATCCGCCTGGCTGATGGCCTTCATGGCTTTCAGAGTTAATAACTCCGGGTCGCCCGGGCCAGCTCCAACCAAAAATACGGTGCCATAGTCGGGGGCATAGTTAGAAGTATATTGCGCTTGGACGTTCATATCAGGATTCACTTAATTCGGTCGCCAGTTCATCGGCTTGTGCTGGCGTATAGGATTTAATCATGGCAGTCAGCTCCGGAATACAGGAACCGCAGTTGGTACCACACAGCAGTTTCTCGCCGAGTGCTGCGGCGCTGTCAGCCCCTGCGGCGATGGCTTTTTGAATGGCGCGTTCCCCCACCTGGAAGCAGGAACAAACAATAGCGCCCGGGTCTTCCTTCTGGCCTGGTGGTTTGCCGGTGAGCAGCGCTAAACGAGTGTCGCGGTCGAGTTCCGGGTTATTAAATTGTTCGATCAGCCAGCCACGATTGAGCGTCAGCGGCTGATGTGTGGCATGAATAAACATTAATGCCAGTAACTGGTGATTGCAGACACAGGCCCAGCGGTGATGACCTTGATTGTTATCATCCAGACAGATCCATTGGTATTGGCCGTTATGCGAAGGTTGGTTATCAGGCGAGTGCTGATCAGCAGCTTGTGCTGTCAGGCGCTGCTTAATCTCGTTCAGTAAGGTGATCCCTGTACCAGTGCCGGCAACGTTATAGAAATAACCACTCTGGGTTTTGCCCGTTGTCCAGTATTCGCATTCAAAGTCCTGGCGCTGAGAGTCGTCATTTAATAAAAACAGATCCGCTTTGCTGAGAATAAAGCCTTGCCAGTCAACCCGGGCAGGTGACAGAGAAACATCGGTAATTTTTAATTCTGGCTGACCTGAAACCGGGTCGTGATCGGAATTAATCAGGCTGCCCATGCGTGCCTGTTTGCTGTAACGGGCAGTCCAGTGCATGGGGACAAACACTTCACCGGACTTTTGCGCATCGGTGAGCTGCGCTCTGACCAGAATCTCATTCAGTTCACTGCGAACCACAACCAGCTGTTTGTCTTTAATACCGGCATTGGCGGCATCGGTTGGGTGAATATCGACAAATGGCTCGCTGATATGCTGCGCCAGTACCGATGCTTTGCCGGTGCGTGTCATGGTGTGCCAGTGATCACGAATACGGCCGGTGTTCATATTTAAAGTCAGACCGGAAAGTGCATTGTCGCTTGCCTTCTGTGGCAGAGCCGGTGTATTGCTGACAAACCGGGCTTTGCCCGTTGGCGTGTAAAAATGCCCATCATCGTAAAAACGCGCCCGCCCCTGAGGATATTGGTGATTGATTGGCCATTGAATCGGCGCGAGTGCTTCAAATTCAGCCTCAGTCATTTCAGCCAGGCCGGATAAATCGAAATCCCGGCTGCCATTATTCTCAAACGCAGACAGGCGAGCGTGTTCAATAAACACATCGTAGGGTTTCTGATAGTTAAATTGTTGC
This sequence comes from Bacterioplanoides sp., assembly GCF_965226395.1. Taxonomy (GTDB): domain Bacteria; phylum Pseudomonadota; class Gammaproteobacteria; order Pseudomonadales; family Oceanobacteraceae; genus Bacterioplanoides. The sequence goes on from NZ_OZ245358.1 coordinate 3,354,917, forward strand.
TCAAACCCTAAACGTTGTGCCACCTGAGTCAGCATCCACCAGTCCGGTTTAGCGTCCCCCGGGCTGGGTAAAAAGCCACGTTGGCGAGAAATACGGCGCTCGGAGTTGGTAACGGTACCGTTTTTTTCTCCCCAGCTGGCAGCCGGTAGTAATACATGAGCAAAGGCAGCAGTATCGGTATCGGCCATACAATCTGATACAACGACCAGTTCCACTTTTTTCAGCGCACGCTTAATCAGGTCGGCATCCGGCATGGATACCACTGGATTAGTCGACATAATCCAGAGGAATTTGATGTCGCCTTTTTCCGCTGCTTTGAATAGATCAATGGCTTTTAATCCGGGTTTTTCTGCAACGCCCGGGGACTGCCAAAAACGTTTAATTCGTTCCCGGTCGGCTGCGGCAAAATCCATGTGTGCAGCTAGCTGATTGGCCAGACCGCCGACTTCACGGCCGCCCATGGCATTGGGCTGGCCGGTGATGGAAAACGGACAGCTGCCCGGTTTGCCAATTTTACCGCTCGCCAAATGTACGTTAATAATGGCGTTGGCTTTATCGGTTCCTGTGGCGCTCTGGTTAATGCCCATCGAATAAGCGGTCACCGCGGTTGGACTGTTGGCGAACCATTCAAAACAGGTTTCCAGATCGGCAAGTGGCAGATCACACTGTTGTGCAACGGCTTCCAGATCAGAGCATTGCTGCTGGGCCTCGGTTAATGCGGCGTCAAAGCCCTCGGTATGTTGTTCGATAAAGGCCTGGTCCAGCGCATTGTGATTCGCCAGATAGGCTAATAATGCATTAAATAAGAAACCATCCGAGCCGGGTTTCAACGCCAGGTGTAAATCGGCAATGTCGCAGGTAGCGGTGCGGCGTGGGTCAATGACCACCACTTTCATAGCCGGATTGTTCTTTTTCGCCTGGCTGATGCGCTGAAAGATAATCGGATGCGCCCAGGCGGTATTGCTGCCAACCAACAATAATAAGTCAGTTTGCTCCAGATCTTCGTAACAGCCGGGTACGGTATCGCTGCCAAAGGCGCGTTTATAACCGGCTACGGCCGAAGCCATGCATAAGCGCGAATTGGTATCCATATTGGCGCTGCCAATAAAGCCCTTCATCAGCTTATTGGCCACATAATAGTCTTCGGTGAGTAACTGCCCTGAACCATAAAAACCAATCGCTTCCGGACCGTGGCTGTTTAAGACCTGCTGGATTTTATCCGCAATCAGGTTCAGAGCCTGATTCCAGGACGTTGGCTTGCCTGCCATCGTCGGGGTTAGTAACCGGCCATCATGATCCAGCGTGTCGTGCAGATTTGAGCCTTTCACACACAAGCGCCCGAAGTTCGCCGGATGTGTCTGAGTGCCGGATACCGGCAGCAGTTGACCATTAAGCTGGCGGGCATCCACTCCACAACCTACACCACAATACGGGCAGGTGGTTTGAGTTTGCTGAATTTCTTGGCTCATCTTTTTATCCAAAAACACGGTCGGAAAAATTTTCCAAAAAAAAAGCGCTCACAGGATAAACCTGTGAGCGCCAACGCTCGGGGCCTGAAACCAGACCATTTACACAACATAAAAAAGATAACACCGTCGGTGGTGCTGTCAGAGTTAACCCCTGATAGCTCTGAACAGCGCGGAGGAGTTACCTTTTTTCTTCCTATCAAATTCAATGCCAAAACTGACAGAGTGTATTTCAGGGCGATCAATCGCTGATATTTCTCTGAAAACAATAAAAATGCACCATTCTGATATTGCTTTTGTGTGGTTTGCTTTTCTTTGGTGCGTTTTGTATGCGTTGTTTGTATGGTGTTCTGTGTGTTGGATGAGGGGGTTGATATAGGTAGTTGGTATAGGTAGTCGCATGGGTTGTCATTAAAATAATAACGCTTGTTTCTCTCGCACTTTGTCAGGGCTGCTAGACTCAATGGATTGATTCATTATAACGAGCCTATACATGACCGACTCAGCCTCCACAGCCGTATCGTTGGGTGCTTCTGATGGCGTTTCATTATTACATCGCAAGATTCACGAATATGTGAAAGGAGAACCACTCCACGTATTGCTGCTGGGACGCAACGATGACACCGAAATGCTGGCAGAAAGCATTGCTCAGGCCGGTTACCGGGCCAAGATAGTTGATTCGATTTCCCACTTATTGGCACGCGAAGAAGCCAACACCTTTTCAGTGATTATCAATCTGGACGTTATTTCAGAGAAGCAGCATCAGTGGCTGATTGATCTGGCCGACAGTCATAAACAATGGCCGGTGATTGCTCTGAGTTCGGAGGATAACCTGGATATTCGTGCTGCTGCGGTACGGATGGGAGGGCAATCGTTCTTTACTTCTCCTTTTGATACCCATGCCATTGTTACTGAATTAAATGCACTCAGTGAGCGTTTTGAGCGTGACCCGTATCAGGTGTTGGTGATTGATGATCAGCGGTCAGTAGCTGATTATTATTCGTCTGTGTTGCGCGAAGCCGGCTTTATTACGGAAACCATTACCTCGCCCATGACGGATCTGATGCCGTATCTACAGCATCATATTCCGGATTTGATCCTGCTGGATTTGTATATGCCGGAGATCAGTGGTCAGGAGTTGGCCGGTATCATTCGACAGATGAGCAATCTGATTTCTGTGCCGATTGTATTCCTTTCTTGCGAAATGAGCCCCGAGCATCAGTTGCGGGCTTTATGTACCGGCGCCGATACCTTTTTAACCAAACCGGTTAAATCTGCGGATTTGCTGGCGGCGGTAGAATCCCGTATTCGTCGTGGACGAACGGTCCGGAATCTGGTGACCCGTGATCCATTAACCGGATTGCTGAATCGTCGCGAAACTTTACGTCGGCTGGAAGAGGGTATGGACCGTTTTCAGCGTTATGGCCATGCGCTGAGTTTGGTGATGCTCGACCTGGATCACTTTAAAGCTATTAATGACAATCATGGGCACGCCGTTGGAGATAGTGTGCTGAAACACTTCTCGATGGCATTGCAGTCGGTGTTGCGTGATGACGATATTATCTGTCGTTGGGGGGGGGAGGAATTTGTACTGGTGCTGAATGAAACCGGGCCGGGAACTGCCACAAAAATTGTCCAGCGGGTGTCGGCTTTTTTACTCAATAGCAGCCCATTTGAAGACTTTAAGTACACTTTCTCAGCAGGCATTGTTAGTACGGCAGCCGGCATGAACAGCGAAAATATGCTGGATATTGCTGATCGGCGCTTGTATCAGGCAAAAGCTCAGGGACGTAACTGTGTTGTTAGTCGGGATGATTGAGCAGGGGTTAACGTCGGTTTAAAAAAAGCCACTCCTGAGAGTGGCGAATGCGCGAACTCGTTAACACGCAATGTGTTAACGCTTGATATCCTGTCAGTTTCTTTCTTTTCTCTCATCCTTTTATTGCTGGTTTTTCCGGGATCATTGGTCAATCCCGGCATTCGCTGCAACTCTGTCAGAATTGTTGATGATGGCTTTTATTTTTGCACGCTAAATGTGCGATTTCTGCTGTTGTGCACCTGAAAAGAGCTTAAGTGTTTTATTTTTTACAGCGCCAGCAAGATAAGGTGGTGAAAACCACAAGAAAAATACCGGAACTTAATCTGGCATTTAATTTGCTGAAGGGTAAGAGACTTCTTTCTCTACAACGGCGTGGGGTGGAACACGCAATGATGCATCACTGGAGAATTATTACCGATGAGCAGATAGAGAGAGTTCATTATGAGCACATTACCGCAAGCAACCCCATCCACATCAGCAAGCCCTTCCACCCCAAAACGTATTATCGTTGTGGGCAACGGCATGGTTGGCCACCAATTTCTGGCAAACCTGGCCGCTTCTGAAAACGCATCCGATTATGAACTGATTACCTTCTCTGAAGAGCCACGTCTCGCTTATGACCGGGTTCAACTCAGTAAGTATTTTTCCGGTGCGACGGCTGATGATTTATCGCTGACGTCTGAAACTGAATATCAGCAAAACAACATTCGTTATCTGTTAAATGACAAGGTAGTGGCGATTGATAGCAGCGCTAAAACCATTACCACGGCCAATGGCAATGTCGAAGCTTATGACAAACTGGTGTTAGCCACCGGTTCTTATCCTTTTGTTCCACCGATTCCGGGTAAAGATCAGGAGCATTGTCTGGTCTACCGTACCATTGAAGATTTAGAAGCCATTTCAGCCTCCGCCGCACAAAGCAAAGTGGGTGTTGTGGTTGGTGGCGGTTTGTTAGGGCTTGAAGCAGCTAACGCTTTAAAACAAGCCGGTCTGGACACTCATGTGGTGGAATTTGCCCCACGTTTGATGGCCGTGCAGCTGGATAATGGTGGCGGTGAAGTATTACGCAAAAAAATTGAAGAATTAGACGTTACGGTTCATACCGAAAAAAATACGCAGGAAATTGTCGCCGGTGAAACCTGTCGTTACCGCATGAATTTTGCCGATGGCAGCTTCCTTGAAACCGATATGATTCTGTTCTCTGCCGGGATTCGTCCGCAAGACGAACTGGCTCGCCAGTTTGACCTGCAAATCGGTGAGCGTGGCGGTATTGTGATTAATAATGCCTGCCAGACATCCGACCCGGATATCTACGCCATCGGTGAATGCGCCCTGTGGGAAAATATGATTTTTGGCTTAGTCGCCCCGGGCTATCAGATGGCCAAAGTGGCAATGAATCATATTCAGGCCTGCTACAGCGATAGCGAATCCAGTCTGGAATTCCAGGGTGCGGATATGTCGACCAAGCTCAAGCTGCTGGGTGTTGATGTGGCTTCTATTGGTGATGCCCACGGCAATAGCGAAGGCTGCCAGTCGTATGTGTTTAAAGATGAAGTCAGCGACGTCTACAAGCGTCTGATTGTTTCTGCCGATGGTAAAAAATTGCTGGGCGCTGTGCTGGTGGGCGATGTGGAAGCGTATGGCTCCCTGTTGCAGCTGAAACTGAATGATATGGATATTCCGGGCGATCCGGCTGCTCTGTTATTACCGGCAGGCAGTAGCGATGAAGAGGGTGGTGCAGGCTTAGGTGTTGCAGCGTTACCGGAAACCGCTCAAATCTGTTCTTGCTTTGATGTTACCAAGGGCGATATTGCTGCCGCCGTGCAAGGTGGTTGCTGCACCATGGGTGACATTAAAGATGCCACCAAAGCGTCAACCGGCTGTGGCGGCTGTGCAGCATTAACCAAACAGGTGATGGATGCTGAGCTGGCGTCGCTGGGCGTGGAAGTGAATAACGACCTGTGTGAGCACTTCGCCTATTCACGTCAGGAGCTGGCCGACATTATTCGTGTAAAAGGCTTTACCACGTTCAAAGACGTGTTAGCTGAGCATGGTAAAGGGCACGGTTGTGAAATCTGTAAGCCAACCATCGGTTCCATTCTGGCTTCATTCGAAAATGAATACGTATTAAAAGACGAGCATATTGGCCTGCAGGACACCAATGATATTTTCCTCGGCAATATGCAGAAAGACGGCACTTATTCGATTGTGCCACGGGTTGCTGGCGGTGAAATTACCCCAGACAAACTGATTGTTCTGGGTGAAGTGGCCAAGGAATACGATCTGTACACCAAAATTACCGGTGGCCAGCGAATCGACTTGTTTGGTGCGCAACTGCATGAGCTGCCGGACATCTGGAAAAAGCTGGTGGATGCCGGATTTGAAACCGGCCATGCCTACGGTAAGTCACTGCGTACTGTGAAGTCCTGTGTGGGTAGTACCTGGTGTCGTTACGGTGTACTGGATTCTGTGTCGATGGCGATTGCGCTGGAAAATCGCTACAAAGGCCTGCGTTCGCCACACAAAATTAAATTTGCGGTATCCGGTTGTACCCGTGAATGTGCCGAAGCACAAAGTAAAGATATTGGTGTGATTGCCACTGAAAATGGCTGGAACCTGTATGTGTGTGGTAACGGTGGTATGCGCCCACGTCATACCGATTTATTCGCCACTGACCTGGATGATGAAACCCTGATCAAATACATCGACCGTGTACTGATGTTTTATGTACGTACCGCCGATCGTCTGCAGCGTACCTCGGTATGGATGGAGAATATGGAAGGTGGCGTTGACTACCTCAAGCAGGTGGTGATCGAAGACAGCCTGGGTATGAACGCCGAGCTGGAAGATGCCATGACCAAAGTGGTTGGTACTTATCAGTGTGAGTGGAAAACCACCATCGAAAACCCTGAAAAACTGAAACGCTTTAAGCACTTTATTAATTCAGATGCAGAAGATGCGGGCTTGTATTACGTACGCGAGCGTGGGCAGCGCCGTCCGGCAACCGAAGCCGAAAAAATCGAATTAATTGAGCTAAACCCGGTGGAATAAGCCGGGTTTATTCCTGATAAAGAATAACTGAACATAAAAAATAATGGAGACCCGTTATGTCTGATTGGGTAACTGTGTGTGAATTAACTGACATTGCGCCGGATACCGGCGTGTGTGCAGCATTAAATAATGAGCAGGTCGCACTGTTTCGTTTTGGTGACGGCGAGCAGGTGTTTGCTGTTTCGAACTTTGATCCATTTGGTAAAGCCAATGTCCTGTCTCGCGGGATTATTGGTTCAATTGGTGAGCAGCTGGTGGTTGCGTCGCCGCTGTATAAGCAGCATTTTGACCTGCAAACCGGAGCTTGTCTGGAAGATGACTCCGTCAGCCTGAAAACATTTTCGGTGAAAGTTGAGAATAATCAGGTGCTGTTAGCCGCCTGATAAAAGCATAAGCGCGACAAGAGCAAAGCGCTGATTCTATCAGCGCTTTGTTTTTATAAAAAATTATTAAAAAGCAGTTGTAGTAAGGTTTTGTATGACAAGCGAGAAATTTAATTTATTTGCCTTCAGTGGCAAAATGAAAATCCTGCATCTGAGCTGGATGGCGTTTTTTATTACCTTTTTAGTGTGGTTTAACCATGCTCCTATGTTACAGGCCATTGCCGCAAGCCTTGGCCTGGCTCCATCAGAAGTAAAAACTCTGCTGATTCTGAACGTTGCCCTGACGATTCCGGCTCGGGTAATTATTGGTATGCTGACGGACCGATTCGGCCCACGGATTGTGTATTCAGCATTACTAGCGATCTGTTCCATTCCATGTTTTATGTTTGCCATGGCCGATGATTTTGCTCAAGCCGCTATTGCGCGCTTTATGCTGGGCTTTATTGGTGCTGGTTTTGTGATTGGTATCCGGATGGTATCAGAATGGTTCCCGGCCAATGAATTAGGCACGGCTGAAGGCATCTATGGCGGTTGGGGTAACTTTGGCTCTGCTGCTGCTGCCTTTACGCTACCTGTTATTGCACTTTGGTTTGGTGGTGATGACGGTTGGCGTTATGCCATTGGTTTAACCGGTGTATTAAGTCTGCTATTCAGTTTTATTTATTACGCTAACGTCTCAGATACCCCAAAAGGCTCTACTTATTTCCGCCCGAAAAACCTCGGCGCGTTAGAAGTGACCAGTAAAGGCGATTTCTTCTTTCTGGTGATTATGAAGATCCCGATGTACGCGGCTCTGGCTTTATTAACCTGGAAATTGTCGCCACAGGGTGTGAGCCTGCTGTCAGAAACTACCGCGCTGCTGTGCTACGTCGGTTTAGTGCTGTTGTTCCTGTATGAATTAACGCATGTCTGGAAAGTGAATAAACACGTTTTCGAAGCGCCGGTGGATGAAATTCACCAGTACAAGTTTAAGCAGGTTGCAGTACTGAATGTGTTGTATTTTGCCACCTTTGGTTCTGAACTGGCGGTGGTTTCTATGCTGCCACTGTTTTTTGCTGAAACCTTTGAGCTGACACCGGTTGTGGCTGGTATGGTGGCTTCGGCGTATGCCTTTATGAATTTGATGTCGCGCCCGGGCGGCGGCTGGTTATCGGATAAATTTGGCCGTAAATCCACCTTACTGATTCTGACTGCGGGCCTGGCGGTTGGCTATTACGTTATGTCGCTGGTCGACAGCAGCTGGCCGGTATGGCTGGCAGTAGTTGCGGCGATGGCTTGTTCTTTCTTTGTACAATCCGGAGAGGGGGCGGTGTTTGCCGCGGTACCTCTGATTAAGCGTCGTTTAACCGGGCAAATCGCGGGTATGACGGGTGCATACGGTAACGTTGGTGCGGTTACTTACCTGACGGTATTGTCTCTGGTGGATTATTCCACTTTCTTCCTGGTAATTGCGGCAACGGCTGTGGTGGGTTTTGTTGCGCTGTTGGCGATGGAAGAACCTAAAGGTCATATGGCGGAAGTCAATGAAGATGGTTCGGTTGAGTTAATTAAGGTTTCTTAATTAGCAGATATGCAGGTGTTCAGGCTTTTCTTTTCGACCGTCTACTGCAGGGATGCAGTAGTCGAGCGTACAAGGACGTATTAACAGCGTGTCGAAAAGGAAAGTGTGAATTCCAGCATATTGTCAGACATAGTTCCCTCTTGTACTTGTCTTCGAGCAGCAAACAAGCCTATCAGAATACTTTTTAGCCGCACCCATCACACAGCCCGTCCCTGGGCTGATGATGGGCACGCAACATCCTTGTTGCTGCTTTAAAAAAGTATTCTGATAGGCTTGTTGTATATTTCTAACAGGTTTTTCTGGTAATAGTCATGGGCGATCAGTTAAGCGTCAGTTTTGGCGGGTTCTCCACCGCAGGCATTAAAGACGAAAATCAGGATGCTTTCGCAGCCCATCAGCCCGGCCTGTCTCAGGCCAAATACAAAGGCATTGGAGCTTGTATTGCTGACGGTGTTAGTTGCAGCGATCAGGCACAGCTGGCTTCATCCACCGCGGTCACGCATTTTTTGCAGGATTATTACTGCACCCCTGACAGCTGGGATGTCAAAACATCCGCAGGCAAGGTGCTGTCATCATTAAATGCCTGGTTATTTCATCACGGACAACAAGCCAGTGCGCGTCATAACAGCCTGGTCACAACCTTCAGTGCTTTAATTGCCAAATCAACCAGTGCTCATATTTTTCATGCCGGTGATAGCCGGATTTATCGTTATCGGCCGCAAAAGGCTGAAACGGCGGCAGAATTTGAACAACTCACCCGTGACCATTGTATTGCTCAGGGGAACCCACAAAAGGGGGGTAAAACCTTTCTGAGTCGGGCGTTGGGTATGGATAATTATCTGGAGGTGGATTATCACTGCGTGGATATTCAGGCCGGTGATTATTTTGTTTTTTCGACAGACGGCGCCCATGAATATCTGTCTGCGGCTGATATTCAGCAGTGCCTGAGGCAATTAACGCCAGATGACAAGCAACACCAGTTTGAAAAAGCCTGTCAGCAGTTGGTTAGCACCGCGCTGGATCGTGGCAGTGATGATAACTGCAGCCTGTTTCTGGTTCGTATTGAACAAGTGCCGGCACCGGATATGGAAGAAGCACAGCGCCAGCTGACACAACGTGTTATTCCACCGGCGCTGGATGTTGGTCATAAAATTGATCAGCTCAATGTGGAAAAAGTACTGTATTCAGGCAGCCGCAGTCATGTGTACCGGGTGAAAAACAACGACGGCAAACACTATGTATTAAAAGCACCGTCTGAGAATTTTAGTGATGATCTGGTTTATCTGGATGGTTTTGCCCGGGAGCAGTGGGTCGGAAACCGGGTTGATCATCCGAATGTAATGAAAATATATCCGGTTCGGGATGGCAGTCGTTTTCTGTACCACTTATGTGAGTATATTGAAGGGCAGTCATTACGTCAGTGGCTGCATGATACCGACAAACCATCGCTCGATCAGGTGCGTGACATAACCGATCAGATAATCCGCGGGTTACGGGCGTTTCAGCGTCTGGGCATGGTACATCGTGATCTTAAGCCGGAGAATATTCTGATTACTCCACAAGGTCAGGTGAAGTTAATTGATTTTGGTACAGTCTCGGTCAGAGGAATCTCCGAAGCAGCTGGCAGTATCAAAGAAGAGTGTCCGGTGGGGTCGGTGCAATACATTGCGCCTGAGTATGTGATGACAGGGCAGGCAGGGGTGCAGAGTGATTTATTCTCACTGGCCGTGATTGTGTATGAAATGCTCACAGGTCATACCCCTTATCAAATGGACGATGTGCATCGTCGTACGCCTAAATCAACTTCAGAATGGCGTTATATTTCCTTGCGTCAGCATCGCCCGGATTTACCTCAGTGGCTGGATCTGACGCTGGAAAAAGCCACACACCCGAGTTGGCAGAAGCGTTATCCGGCCTATTCAGAGTTTCTTCAGGATTTGAAACAACCAAACCCCAAACTTCTGCGTTATGCTCAGAAACGCCCGTTTATTGAACGAAACCCGGTTCGGTTTTGGCAAGGAGTCAGTGTTTTATTATTAATTATAGTTATTATTCAGGCATGGTTTTCTGTATGAAACATGCAGCTTATTTGTCTGGTTTTGTCGGTAAATATGCTGGATATAAGCTATTTAAATAGAAGTATAAAACTGGCATGTGAGATAATTATGAAATCATCCTCCTTCTCCGGAGGAGGCATATAATAATACACACCACGTAGAATACATGGCGTATTCGTTGAATACAGGCAGGATGCAATATGAGTATTAATCTGAACTCAGTAGAAATCTTAGGGTTAAATCCAGGGCAAGTCGCTTATCTGACGGATTTAAAGTTAGGGTTTGAGATACTCGAAAGAAAGAACTTTAATGCCAGAAAAAATATTCTTGAGTTAATCTCTCTGATGCGGGCAGCTATTCTTTGCTCGGATGAAAAAATACAGAATCTGCTGGATGCGTTTGTCTCTTCGTTAAACTCCGATCAATCTTCTTTCTTTGCCAGTCAGTCTATCTTATTAACACCAGAGCAGGTTGTATCTTACGATGCTCTGACCGAACCCAACCATTTTATTATTTATCGCGGTGCGCGAGAGCAAATTGAGCGTGTTGTAACAGTCTCAAGTGACACAAAATATGTATACCGCGGGCAAGAATACGAAAAATCTGAAAGCACAGAAAAGCAATCCAGAAAAAAAGAGTCAGCCCGTTATTACCGTGGAGTACTGATTAAAGATTGATTTCGGATTATGCTGCAGGCTCGCAGATATCTTTACCAAATAATAAAACGTCTCGTATTGAGCGGATATTCGTCTGATTCCGCATCAGCTCAAAATACCACTGGCTGTCGGCTACTTCGCCAATACAAAGCGCACCAGCCAGGGTGTTATTGCGAAGAATTACTTTTTTATAGATACCCTGGTGATCGTCTCGCAATGTCAGTACGTCATCACCATCCAGAGCGTTAAACTCGCCAACACTGTGTACGTCCAGACCAGAGACTTTTAATTTAGTCAGGTGTTGTTGTTCTCGATAGACCGGAGTTTCTTGGGTGTTTGTACGTGACGTGCTTGTTTGTAAGGAACTGGCCTGTAACAGCTCCGCTGCCAGTACCTTAGCCTGATCCCAGATGGGTGCAACCAGGCCATAGGTAAACTGTTCAAACTGACAACACTCACCCAGTGCATAAATTGAATCGGCACTGGTACGCATGCGTTCATCCACCAGGATACCTTTATCGCAGAGGATGGCATTATTCTCTGCAATGCTGATCGTCGGCTGAATGCCAGTGGCAAAAATCACCGCCTGTGTGCCTATATTAATGCGAGTGTTGTTGTGCTGGTAACTGATTGCAGATACCTGTTGCTGATCCGAGATTAACTCGATATCGGTTGCTCCGGTCTGAACATCGACACCTCGCTGTTGCAAGGCCTGGGTTAATAATATTGATCCTTCTGCATCTAGCTGACGATTCATCAATACCGGGTTACGGTGTAGCAGGGTGACATCTACGCCTTGTGTTTTCAGGCCTACGGCGGCTTCGACCCCTAATAAACCACCACCAATCACCGTCGCCTGTTTTAATTCAGGCAGGCGGGTGAGTAATTGGTCGACATCGCGAATATCCCGAAAACCACTGACGTTACGGCTGTCAGCACCGGTGAGGTTTGGTATAAAGGATTGTGAGCCAGTGGCAATCACCAGCTGTGAAAAGTGATGGTGTTCATCATCACTGCTTTGCAGTCTTTTAGCTTGAATATCAATGTTTTCAACGGCGGTATTCAGCAAAATATGAGCACGTCGTTGTTGATACCAATCCTCATCATGAGGAGTAATTTGTGTCAGTGTGGTTTCTCCGGCTAACAGCGGAGAAAGCATAATACGATTATAGTGAGCAACCGCTTCGTTGCTGAAAATCAGAATCTGATCAAATGGGTGATGAGTACCCAGCTCTTCCAGTAAGCGATTACTGGCCATGCCGTTACCAATAATAATTAATTGATTGCCAGACTTTTCAGACACAACAGGCATAGTGAAGCTCCAGGCGGGAATTCAGAAAAATACCGGAAGCCGGGTGGTTACCCGGATCCGGCGAGGGAAGGAAATAATTAAATGATCAGAACTTAGCGCCAATCCAGGCCCAGAACTTATCGGTGTCATTAGATGTTACAACATCATCATCGCCACCAGAGAAGCCTGCGTATTTAATACCAGCACTAAAGTTTTTATTAATTTTACCGGCAGCTAATAAATTGATTTCACTTCCGAGGTCTTTGCTGTCTTCTACTGATTCATAATCATGATAAACCGCAACCAGTTTAACCGGACCTGCTTTAGTGGAAACTGAAATGTATTTATCATCTAAACCCAGAGCGCGACTTGCTCCTGGAATAAAACGATCAGCCCAGCCACCAAACTTATGGTTGGTACCATAAGGCGTTGCGAAGCCAGTGCCATTATCTTCGCCATGGATTTCATTACCCAGTTTGGCAGTGACGCCGGAGAGCTTAACACCACCTTCTAACAGGATGTAATCCGTATCGAATTCAGTGCCAGTAGAATTTTCAAGGGTTTGAGTTGCATACTCTGCACGGTAAATAACAGTCAGAGAATCCAGCTTTTGTTTGCCATCCAGATAAGCACCATAAGTATCGATGGTGGTGTCAGTGTCTTCGTTTTCTAATAAATAAGCATAACCAGCAACTTTACCCACCGGCAGGGCACTGTATGACGCATTTAACAGATGATCACTGGTGTCATTATCAGTAAAATTCAGGAAGTTGCGCTGGTCGATATAAACATAATCAACGGTGAAATCATCGGCTTTATAACCAAAACGGGCTGCGTCAAAGGTGACTTCATTCTGACGCCAGCCAACATTACCAATAAAGCGCGCGTTATCAAAAATAATACGCTGACGACCTACAGTCGCACTAACACCGTCTTTGTTATAGCTGATTTGTGCACGGTTCCATTCGGTATTTTCCGGATCTGGTACACCGTCATAATCTGTATCTTCCGGTGCATATTCATCAATAATCGCACGAACATCTTCAATTTCTGCTAATACTTTGAAGCCCGCAATAGAGCCGGTTTCATAACCGATACGTGAACGCAGCGTTAATGCATTTGCAGAGTCTCGGTCGCTGCCATTATCAAGGGTATCTTCCGTGTCATTGGTCTCATAGCGTAAGCGGAAATCATTTAAGATTTTACCACCAGTTAACGCATCAGCCACTTCATTAGCCTGAGCCTGGGCTGCCGTTGTCAGAGTGGCCGTTAATACCGCTGCTGATAGCAGAGATGGCGCCAGAGTGCGTGCAGATTTTTTAATAGAGTTCATAACTTCTCCTGAATTTATGTTTTTTAACGATCTGGTTAAGCAACTTTATTTCGCGCGGTTGTTTTTTTTTCTGTTTTTGCTGATTGAATGTCTTCAACCTTTTTTTGTTTTTCATATAAGAAACTGAGTACCTGCTGACGATAACTGTTGTAGGTCGGATCATCTGCCAGCTGGATGCGGTTACGTGGGCGTTCCAGCTCAATGTTCAGGATCTCGCCAACCGTCGCCGCCGGGCCGTTGGTCATCATTACAATACGGTCAGATAACAGCACGGCTTCATCAACATCGTGAGTAATCATGATGACGGTATTGTTTAAGTCTTTCTGGATTTCCATTAAGGAATCCTGCAGGTGCGCACGAGTCAGGGCGTCGAGTGCACCAAAAGGCTCATCCATTAATAACACCTGAGGTTCCATCGCCAATGCCCGGGCAATGCCGACACGCTGCTTCATACCGCCGGATATTTCATCCGGGCGCTTGTGCATGGCGTGTGTCATATGCACAAGCTCAAGGTTGTGCTCAATCCAGGCTTTCTTCTCAGCCTTAGACTTGCTGTTTTTAAATACTTCGTTGACTGCCAGTTCGACATTTTCGTAAGCGGTCAGCCATGGCAGAAGAGAATGGTTCTGGAATACCACGGCTCGCTCCGGCCCTGGTTCAGTGACTTCTTTTCCTTCCAGAATCACACCACCTTCGGTCGCCTGATATAAGCCCGCAACAATATTTAATACGGTGGACTTACCACAACCGGAGTGACCAATCAGTGATACAAACTCACCTTGATCAATCTTCAGATCAACACCGTCCAGTGCCTTAAACGGGCCTTTGGGGGTAGGGAACTCAATGCTGGTTTTGGAAATTTCTAAAAAGCTCATAATTTATCTCCGAAATTCTGTATGTAACTGGCCGTTGTGCACGATGAATTAACGAACGACCGCTGACTTATCCCAGTTAACCCACTTCTGAATGGTTAACATAGCGCGGTCCAGTAAGAATCCAATAAAGCCAATCACTAAAATCGCAACCATAATTCGGCCCAATGAGTTGGAGCTACCATTCTGGAATTCGTCCCATACGAACTTACCTAAGCCCGGGTTTTGCGCCAGCATTTCTGCCGCGATTAATACCATCCAGGCAATACCAATGGATAAACGTAAGCCAGTGAAAATCATCGGAATCGCTGCCGGAATAACAATTTTACGTACGTGAGTGAACCAGCTCAGGCGTAGTACCTGGCTTACGTTGTTTAAATCTTTTGGTACACCGGCAACACCGACAGCCGTGTTGATCATGGTTGGCCATAAGCAGCACAGAGATACGGTAAACATAGATACTAAGAACGATTTAGAAACGGTAGGGTCATCCGATACATACAGAGCACTAACAACCATGGTTACCAGTGGCAACCAGGCCAATGGTGAAACCGGTTTTAAGGTCTGAATAATTGGGTTGATGGCTGCATAAGCATTTGCACTCAGGCCAATCACAATACCAACCGGAATGGCGATTAAACTGGCAACAATAAAACCAGCCATTACTGTGCCTAAGCTGGTGGCAATTTGATCGAAGAAAGTAATGCGGCTTTTATACTCGCGCCATTTCACTTTGGCATCCGGGTTCTTCGCCAGTTTCTTTTCATTACGAACGCGTTGGCGTTCGTATTTTTGTTCTACTTTGGCACGCTCTTCATTGTGCTCAATAACCAGATTATTGAACTGTTTAACGACTTCGCCAGGGCCAGGAAAGTTACCCAGAGAGGTCACAATATTATTGGCCGCAACCTGCCAAAGCATCAGAAAAATGCAAAGCCCAACAATAGGTAAGCTAATGGCTTTTACCAGCTTAGTAATCGCAGGCGGGGTTAAACCATCAGACAGCGTCTGCAGCGGATTTTTTAGTAGTGATGACATGCTCATGGCAATAACAACCTCTGGTTTTTCAATTATTCAGAGCGCTTTGGCTCTGTTTAAAATATTTTGTTTAATGTTTTGTTTGATGTTTTGTTTGATGTTTTTTTGATGTGAGACTTCAAAAAACTAAACAAAATATTCTTCAGGTTTTTAAATATGAGGCTGAGCTGGGCTCAGCCTCACTTCTGTAAACTACAGAGCTGTAGTTACAAGGGTTCAGTTACAGAACCTCGTCCGCATCTAAACCAATCTTGAATTTATTGATGTATTCCGTTGGTTTGCTGCCATCGAATACTACGCCGTCAATAAAGTCTGGTTGTGGTGGCTTGAAGCCGGTTTCGGTGGCGAAATCCGGGAAGTCTTTAGCTTCTACTTCACCATCTTCGATCAGCGCTTTTGCGGCTTTGGCGTAGATGTCAGGGCGGTATACGTCTGCAGCTACTTTCTTGTACCAGGCGTCATCTTTTGCTTCTGAGATCTGACCCCAGCGACGCATTTGTGTCAGGTACCAGATAGCATCTGAGTAGTATGGGTAGGTCGCGTTGTAACGGAAGAATACGTTGAAATCAGGGATTTCACGTTTGTCGCCTTTTTCGTATTCAAAAGTACCGGTCATTGAGTTGGCAATAACGTCGTAGTCGGCACCCACGTAGTAAGGCTTAGACAGGTACTTAACAGCTTCAGGGCGGTTTGCGTTGTTATCAGCGTCCAACCATTGAGCAGCACGGATCATGGCTTTTACAACAGCAACCGTCGTGTTTGGATATTTCTCGGTGAATTCTTTAGTCATACCGAATACTTTTTCTGGGTTGTTTTTCCAGATTTCGTAGTCAGTAATAACGGGTACACCAATACCTTTAAATACAGCTTGCTGGTTCCACGGCTCGCCTACGCAGTAGCCGTAAATGGTGCCAGCTTCCAGTGTTGCAGGCATTTGTGGTGGTGGTGTTACCGACAGGAAAGCATCAGCGTCGATTTGACCTTTGGTATCACCTTTGTGTGGCGCGTAGTAGCCCGGGTGAATACCACCGGCTGCTAACCAGTAACGCAGTTCATAGTTGTGGGTTGATACCGGGAATACCATGCCCATGTTAAATGGCTTGCCCGCGTCGTTGTATTTATCAACGATTGGTTTCAGATAATCGGCTTTAATCGGGTGAACTGGTTTGCCATTTTCATGCGGCACCAGTTTTTTCATTTCACCCCAGACACCGTTGGATACGGTAATACCGTTACCGTTTAAATCCATGCTGAATGGGGTCACGATGTGAGCTTTAGTACCAAAACCAATGGTGGCAGCTAACGGCTGGCCCGCCAGCATGTGCGCGCCATCTAATTGGCCGTCAATCACACCGTTGAGAAGTACTTTCCAGTTGGCTTGTGCTTCCAGCTCAACTTCCAGACCCTCGTCTTCGAAATAACCCAGTTCTTTCGCAATTGCCAAAGGAGCCATGTCGGTCAGTTTGATAAAGCCAAACTTAAGTTCCGTTTTTTCCGGCTCACCTGCGCTAACAACAAAAGATGTTGTTAGTGACGCTAACCCGGTTGAAATCACCAGTGCTGTTTTCAGCAGGTTACGTCGCAGTGAATTAATTCCTCGCATCGTGTTTCCCCTTTTTAAGCCAAAAAAAAAGCGCCACAACCCCAATAGGTCGTGAGCGCCTTTGCAATATTGAATGTTCGTCTGCGAACACCCGAAATAAAAAAGTAGTGAACCCAACGTTGGGCTACATAATCTGGATTTAGCGAAGAGTGTGCCAATTTCAGAAAATGCAGATTTCTCAGGCATTTTCAGCAAGAAAATCAGATTTATTAACGGTTGGTTGCTTTTTGAGCACCAAATCAGGTTGGCTCAAATTGATGATGAACTGCTTTGGTGCGGATTTACGATTTATTGTGAGGCGCTTTTGCAGAGAGGTGGTAACTGACAGGGCATTTAATCAAATACTGTATCTGTCATCTGCGGTGCAGAAACATAAAACCCGGCAATTGCCGGGCTTTATTTGCTGTTCAGGCGATAAGAGTTAATGGCTGGAAAAACATTCCTGCGCAACGTGTTTGATATTGGTATCGGCCTGAATCCAGCCCCAGCGCTGCATTTGTTGCAGGAACCATTCTCCGTGCTCCACTTTGGCTTCGCCCGCCTGCAGCGGGTCCAGCACCAGCATATTGTGAATGCTGACGGGGGAGTCGCCGAGTTTGTAGCGGAACTCACCAGTCAGAGCTGGCAATAACGCTTCAGTGGGCTGTTCCAGTGCTTCAGCAAGCAGCTCTGCCGCTTTCTCCGGATGCTCATGGCACCACTGAGCTCCCTGGCTGATGGCGTGTATCAGCGCCTGGAGTGTATTCGGGTGCTGCTGTGCCCATTCCTGAGTGACACCCAGTACTTTATCCGGCGCCTGTTGCCAGAGTTTGGTGGCCGGCATCAGGCATTGGCCAACGCCTTGCTGAATGGCAACGCTGTTCCAGGGAGCGCCAGCGAAGAAACCATCAATATGTTGCAGTTTCAGGTGATCGACCATTTGTGACGGTGGTAATACCAGCAATTCAATGTCTTTGTCCGGATCAATGCCCGCATCAGCCAACCAGGCACGCATTAGCAGATTGTGAATGGAGAAAGGAAAGACCACGGCAAAGACCAGCTTTTCCTGCTCGTTTTGCTGACGTTGTTGAATCAATGTTGCCAACTGCTGGCCCAGCTGTTGTGCCGAGGCAGAGGCAATATTATCGACTGCCAGCGTTTCAGCCAGGGTGTTTGAGACGGTCAGAGCGTTACCATTTAATGCCAGTGACATCGGTGCCTGCATGGGTTTTCTCAGGCAGCCAATACCCAGATGCGTGGCTAATAACATGGGGGCCAGCATTTGTGCCGCATCAAAATGACCAACAATCACTTTATCGCGGATGTTGGCCCAGGAAACTTCCTGCTGCAGCGTGACGTTGAGCCCGGCGTGGCGAAAGTAACCCATTTCCTGTGCTGCAATTAATGGCAGGGCATCGGTCAGAGGCATATAGCCCAGCGTCAGCTTATCTTTTTCCAGTGCAGATGCTTGTCGTGTTGTTTGCTGTGGTGTTGTCATAAGGAAATACTCAGTTACTCAGCAGATTCATCACGGAAATAATGTTCTTCGCGACATCCACCATGCGTTGGCTACGATCCATCGCCATCTTACGGATAGCATGGTAAGCCTCTTCTTCGGTCATGTTCTTTTGCTTCATCAGCAGGGATTTGGCCTCGTCGAGAATACGACGGTCAGCCAGCTGATTGCGGGTTTTTTCCAGCTCACTTTTTAATGCCTGGAATTCACGGAAGCGGGCAACGGCAACATCCATAATGGATTTGATGCGTCCGGCCTGTAGGCCATCAACCACATAGGCGCTGACCCCGGCGCGCATGGCTTTTTCGATGGTGTCGGAATCGTCTTCATCGCTGAACATGATCACCGGCTTGGGGTTATGCTGGTTGAGAATGCTCATATGTTCCAGCATGTCCCGGTCCGGGCTTTCAATATCAATAAAGATCACATCCGGCTGATTCTCTTCGACCTGTTTAATCAGCCCCTGGGCACTTTCCAGTCGGGCGATCACTTCGCAGCCGGCATCGGTCAGCGCCTGTTCTAACATGGCGGCACGCCCGGGCTGGTCATCAACCAGCATAATTTTAGTAACGCTGCCTTTAATTGCAGCGCCTGAAGCAGTATTGGTTGGTTTCATAGATTTATGGGTACGACATCACGGTTATGGGGGCATCATCTATGGCTGACAGGCAGCCTGCAATCATTAAACCAAGGTCAAGAGATAATGTTAACTTTGTAAGATTGTACTTTGTCGCTAAGGTCGGTCGGAATTGGATGGTTTAAATGAGAATGACTTCGACTGACAGCCAGTTAAAACCCACTCAAGACCTTTCTAAGGCTAGGGTTAATGCGGGTTTTACCCGACTTTTTGCACTTTTTCTTAAGACGCTGCTTTTGCCAAAGAGGGAATTTTGGGAGAATGCAGAACCTTTCTGATGATTATTAGTTTTTCTCATGACCGAAGCGCAGAAGCATCTGTTTTCTAACTATCCCTATTGGGCCGAATGTTTTGGCACGGCGCCTTTTTTACCCATGTCGCGTGCTGAAATGGACGAACTTGGCTGGGACAGCTGTGATGTGATTCTGGTAACGGGAGATGCTTATGTCGATCACCCCAGCTTTGGTATGGCGGTGATGGGGCGGATGCTGGAATCTCAGGGCTTCCGGGTGGGCATTATTGCTCAACCCGATTGGAACGACCCGAATGCCTTTACGGCGCTGGGTAAGCCAAATTTCTACTTTGGTGTGACCGCGGGCAATATGGACTCGCTGATCAACCGTTATACCGCTGATTTAAAAGTGCGCTCCGATGATGCCTATACCCCCCACGGTGAGCCGGGTAAGCGTCCGGATCGTGCGGTGATTGTGTATTCGCAAAAATGCCGCGAAGCCTATAAAGATGTGCCGATTGTTATTGGTGGTATCGAAGCCAGTTTGCGCCGTATTGCCCAATACGATTATTGGTCGAATCAGGTGCGCCGTTCGGTATTGATTGACTCCGGTGCTGATATTCTGTTGTACGGCAATGCGGAACGAGCGATTGTTGAATTAACCCATCGTTTATCCTCGGGTGAGCCGATCGATACCATTACCGATCTGCGTGGCACCACCATTGTGCGTGACGCGACGCCGGATGGCTGGACTGAAATTGACTCGTCCCGTATTGATTGGCCGGGGCAAATTGATCAGCTGCCGAACCCATATGAAATGAAAGAAGCCAACAGCGACAGCTGTGCTTCTGACCAACAAGGGCAGGCCGATAGCGATGCAGACCCGGATGTGATGCCGGTGAAGATTATTCCGATGCCACTGCAGCGCAAAATTGAGCACGATCTGGATACCACGGCAGTGCGCTTACCTTCCTTTGAGAAGGTGAAAAACGACAGCGCCTTGTATGCGCATGCTTCCCGGGTGCTGCATCAGGAATCCAACCCGTATAACGCCCGGCCGTTGATTCAAAAACACGGCAGCAAAGAAATCTGGGTAAACCCGCCGCCGATCCCATTGGAAACCGATGAGATGGATTCGGTGTTTGGTTTCGCGTATCAGCGTGTGCCACACCCGAGTTATGGTGATGCCCGTATTCCGGCGTATGAGATGATCCGTTTTTCGGTGAATATTATGCGCGGCTGCTTTGGTGGCTGTACCTTCTGTTCCATTACCGAACACGAAGGCCGTATTATTCAGAGCCGTTCGCAGGAATCCATCATTAACGAAATTGAAGAGATTCGCGATAAAGTTCCGGGCTTTACCGGCACCATTTCGGATCTGGGTGGGCCAACCGCCAATATGTATTTCCTGAAATGTAAGAGTCAGGAAATTCTGAAAAACTGCCGTCGTTTATCCTGTGTGTATCCGGGGATATGTAAAAACCTCGAAACCAGCCATAAACCCACCACCGAATTGTATCGTGCTGCCCGTGCATTACCGGGTATTAAGCGGATTGCCATTGCTTCTGGCCTGCGTTACGACCTGGCGGTAGAAGATCCGGAATACGTCCGTGAGCTGGTGACTCATCATGTGGGCGGCTATTTAAAAATTGCGCCGGAACATACCGAGCAGAATGTGCTCACTAAAATGATGAAGCCGGGTATGGGCACTTACGATAACTTCAAGCGGATGTTTGATAAGTTCTCGAAAGAAGCGGGTAAAGAGCAATATTTAATTCCTTATTTTATTGCCGCACACCCGGGCACTGAAAATAAAGACATGATGAATCTGGCGTTGTGGTTAAAGCGCAATAAATTCCGGGTTGATCAGGTGCAAACCTTCTATCCGTCACCGATGGCATTGGCAACGGCCATGTACCATTCGGAGCGCAACCCACTGAAGCGCATGAGCTATAAGCAGCCGAAGATGAATATCCCGCGTGATATTAATCAGCGGCGTATGCATAAAGCGTTTTTACGTTATCACGACGCCAAAAACTGGCCGATGCTGCGTGAAGAATTAAAAGCCATGGGACGTCAGGATTTAATTGGCTCTGGCGCCAATGCGTTAATTCCGGCTGAAGATGATGTAGGCAATAAGCGAGTTCAACGGCCTGGCTTTAAAAAAGAGGGCTTTAAAAAGCCGTTAAAAGGCAAAGCCGGTTCTTCAAAATCGCAGGGAAAAGCATCGGGTAAGAAGCCCGGGCAAAAATCAGTAGCGGCTAAGTTTGCTTCGAACTCACCTGCTAAGCAAAAGCCTGCTAAATCGACGTCAGCTAAGCCGGCAGCAAATAAATCGGGTAAGCCGAAAAAAGTTCGCAAGCTGAAATAACCATGCACTGGCTGCTTGAACACGAAGCATTATTCCGGCTTGGCTGTTTCAGCAGTATATTTGTGTTAATGGTGATAGGGGAGTTGGCTCTCCCTTATCGCCAGCAGGCTCATAAACCCCAGCGCTGGTTGAATAACCTCGGGCTGATGCTGTTGAATACGCTGGTATTACGCTTATTGTTTCCGGCCGCCGCCATTGGTATCGCCTTTTATGCCCAGCAGCATGAGATCGGTTTGCTGAATGGATTGCTGAATCCGTTAAGCCTGAATGATTCTGGTTTTCTTTCATTTTTGGTGTTGGTTGTATCGGTGTTACTGCTCGATATGCTGATTTATTGGCAACACCGGTTATTCCATCAAATACCGCTGTTATGGCGGCTGCATCGGGTACACCATAGCGATCGAGGATTTGATATTTCCACCGGGGTGCGTTTTCACCCGCTGGAAATTGTGTTGTCGATGTTGATTAAAGGTGGATTGATCCTGTTGATTGGTTTCTCCCCTATTGCCGTACTACTGTTCGAAACTCTGCTTAGCAGCTGCGCTATTTTTAATCACGGCAACGTCAGTTTGCCTGCTGCGTTAGACCGCTTGCTGCGCAAAATACTGGTGACGCCTGATATGCACCGGATTCATCACTCTGAAATCATTAATGAAACCAACAGCAATTATGGCTTCAGCATTACCTGGTGGGATAAGCTATTTGGCAGCTATTGTGTGGAAGCTGCAGCGGGAAAAGAAAATATTGTTCTCGGTTTGAGCCAGTATCGCCAGCCGGAACGTGTGAACCGTTTTGTGGCGTTATTGATGATGCCGTTTCGGTGATGGCTTGTTTTGCTACTAATGATTTTGATTGGCGGGAAGTGTGCTGGTGTGGTCAATCTAAGCTGGATACTCTAGTGCGCGATGCCATTTGTTAAGCGCTTTCATCTAATGACCCCGCTGGCCATCTACTTAGTGTTCTTGCGACAGCTTCAGCAATTTGCATTGTAGGGGGAGCTTCGCACTCAAACCAATTGCCGAATGCCAATGCAATTTTTTGAAAATCAGAATTGGTCAGATTTTCTAACATGGTTGGTGTTACATCGTTTCCGAGGGCCTTCCAAATAGCCTCGCAGCATTCATGAGGTGAGGCCTCAAAAAATGGAACAGGAGGAGAGACTAAATCACCAAACTCTTCTCCCATCGCACTTTCAAAATCTGCTCTCAAGGGCTGCTTCTCTGTCATAGGCTATCTTACTGGTTAACGCCGCCAGCAGCGGCCTGATGAAACGAGGCCCAACGACCGCAGGGAGTGATGCTGGCTGGCCTTGCTATACGTTTTTGAATAATTCTGATTGTTCGTAGCTTAGGTCGTGGTTTAAAACTTTGTATAAATGTTCAAGCGCCTTGTACGTTTTTAAGTACTCTTCGTCGCTTGGAATTAAAGGCGAATTTTCAAATTTTTTTGCCACATCAGATGGGAGAATAAAACCTTCATTGCCATCATCGTCTTTAGTTAGTTCGACCTCTACCTCGGTAAAAAAGTCTTTGCTATGAGCAACTTCATTTCGTAGTTTTATTAGCGCAGATAAAAGCTGGTAATCAGTAGACGTATTGTCGGTGACATACTTTCCACTTGATATTAGAAAACCAATTGAGTCTAACTTGCCCCTGAGGCTCATAGCTAAGAATGCTTGAGCATGACGCTTGTAGTCTTCTCTTGGGAACGTGTTATGCGACCAACTTACAATGCTGTCATTTAATGCACTTTCTAAGGTTGCTGCTGCCGTAAGGATAAATGAGTATTTTACTGGATTTCTTTTTATATCCTCATCTTCCATGTGGTCCAGAAGGTAGTTTGCCGCAAGCAATAGACCTTGAGCAGAATTAAATATGAATGACATTTTTTCTGGCATGATCACTCCATGACCGTATAGCGCCCGCATTTGAGTCCGATTGAAAGGAGGTCCAAAGCCGCGAAGCGGCTGAGCAGCATGGTTTGTTAGCTATCACTGTGGACCTTCCTAAAATGCTTATCCAGATTCTTGGGATTCAATGAAGTCCTACAGATAGGGCATTTAATAATATCATTAGAAATACTATTTTTAATGGATATTGAATCTTTAGCGGGAGCAGATTCAGGTTCCTTTTTTTCTGGGTCAAAGTTGTACTTAAACTCGAGTTTTTCTAGTACTTTCTCTAGCGCTTGTATTATGTAAAGACGATTTGCACCGAATGCGTAATATCCAGTTCTCATTCGCTTGATGGGCATTGAAGGATCTGAAGACCGGCGTTTGTCTTTCAGCGTGCCATTATCAAGAAAAGTTATCGGATACCTAAACTCACGACCCTCACCATACCACTCTCCTCCAGGCCCCCAGTTTTGTATGTTTCCGTTGTAACAGCTGTTCCCAATTATAGATTCCATCTCAGCGAGGATTTTCTTCTTTATGCTTTCGTCCATTGGGTCACGACCTCTTCTGAAATAGCTAACAGTTTATTCGTGTGCGCGCCTGATGTCTTAGCAAGGAATACTCGGGCTTATGGTTGTGACTAACTGATTTCACTTTGAAACCTTCCTTAGCAAGATCATTCCTTTCAAGAAAAGCGTGCGCGCACACTGTTTCAGCCACTGGATGCCTACTATATTGTAAACCATATGGCTAACTTGTTGATTCTATTGATGTTAAAGCTATCATCGACAGATAAAGCAGGCAAGCCTGAAAACAATGTACGCTAAAGAGTAGGGATTATCTTAAATCATACTGTTTTAAATTAAGGCGCTCGCGCCTTAATCCGACTTCTTCTCGCCCATTTTGGAAATCTCTTCTAAGCGCTTAATAATGTCACCATTAACGCTGCCTTCCGGGAAGTCGCCATCCGGACTGGCCTGACCCGCTTCGCGGTTCAGTAATAATTCAATCGCCTGATCAACATGTGACACGGCATGAACGGCAAATTCACCGTCATTGACCGCGTCGATCACCTCTTGTTTCAGCAATAAATTATTGGCGTTGGAGGCCGGAATAATCACACCTTGTTTGCCGGTTAAGCCACGGGCTTTGCATAAGCGGAAGAAACCTTCGATCTTTTCGTTTACACCGCCAATGGCCTGAACCTCACCATACTGGTTCACCGAACCGGTAATCGCAAAGCTCTGATCAACTGGCTCATGAATTAAGGCCGAAATTAAACACACCAGCTCACCCAGTGATGCACTGTCACCGTCGATATAGCCATAAGACTGTTCCATGGCGATATGCGCAGAAATAGCCAGCGGGAATTTCTGAGCGTAACGGTTACCTAAAAAGCCGCTTAAAATCATCACGCCTTTGGAGTGGATGGCCTGACCCAATGACACTTCGCGTTCAATATCAACCACGCCTTTGGAACCCGGATACACCGTGGTGGTAATACGTGCGGGGGAGCCAAAGCTGGTGTCGCCCAGCGCCATCACGGTTAAGCCGTTAATTTTGCCGATGGCTTTACCACTGGTTTCCAGTAGTACGGTGCCGTCCATCATTTGTTCAAATAATTTATCGTAAACCCGTCCGGTGCGTTCTTGCTTAGCGGCGATAGCGCGATCCAGATGCAGGCGCTCAATAAAGGTATCACCCGCTAACTGGCGAATAAAATCGGCCTCGGCCAGTAAATCAAACTGCTCACCGATGCGGGCACTTAATACGTCTTGTTGCTCGGCCAGGCGAGCGCTGAACTGAATCATACGAATCACGGCGTCGCGGGTTAAATCCGCATGACCCTGTTCATCAAGGCGACTTTTAATTAACCGTGAAAAGCCTAATAAATTATCGTCGTTTAACGGCAGGTCGGAGTCGAAATCGACCACGGCACGGAATAAACGTTTAAAGTCTTCGTCGTATTCCTGCAATAAGTAATAAATCTGGCGTGAGCCAATCAACACTAGCTTAACCTGTAGCGGAATACGCTCCGGCAGCAGGCTGGTGGTATTAATTAAGCCCATTTCAGAATAGGGCGAATCGAGTTTTAATTGCCCGGACTGCAATGAGCGTTTTAACGCATCCCATACCCAGGGCTCGGATAACACTTTTTCAGCATCGAGAATTAAATAACCGCCATTGGCTTTGTGTAATGCTCCCGGGCAAATGCGTTGGAAGTTGGTGACTAATGCGCCCTGGTCGCTGGCGTATTCGATGCGGCCAAATAAATTGCCATAGCTGGGGTGAGGTTCATAAACCACCGGCGCACCACTGTCGGCAGCGTGGCGGGTGGCAAAGTTCGGCATCAGCGATTCTTCCATGCTGGAGCGCTTAACGTATTCTTCGCGCAGTTCCAGCAGTTTGTCGTCTACCAGTTCTTCCAGTACCAGTCGTGGCAGATGCTCTTCCATTTCATCCAGGTAGTGGATCAGATCCGGTTGCTCTGCAAAACTCTCACGAATGGGCGTTAATAACGGCGCAATCGCTTCTTTAATGGTTTCCTGATTTAACAGACGTAAGGCATCGCTGCTTTCACGCTTCCATTGGGGTAATTCCGACAGCTGCTCACTGAGCATTTGTTCCAGATCACCAATATCGTCATGAAAGGTATCGCGCTCTTCTTCAGTGAGCTGAGCAAATTCGGTTTCATCCAGTGCTTTGCCATCACGCATTGGGGTAAAACTGATGGTGGAGGCGTCACGGTAAAGTGCAACACCACGTTTGTGTGCTTCACGCTCAACGGTTTCGATGGATTTGTCGTACTTACGATTAAAAATGTAATCAATGGCAGACTTCTTCTGCTGATACGCCGGGTGCTCCAGCGCCGCCGGGAAGGTGGCCAGTAATTGATCAATTAACGTGCTGATATGGTCTTTAAATTCAGACGCCTGTTGCGGTGCCAGTGCTAACGATTTTGGCTCACGCGGGTTTTTAAAATTGTTCACATAACACCAAACATCGGGCGTGCTCTGGCGTTTGGCTTCACTTTTTAAATAGCCCTGAACATACGAAGAGCGGCCAGTGCCTGCCTCGCCCATCACAAAGATATTGTAGCCCGGGCGCTCCATTGCCACGCCGAACTGGATGGCGTTAACGGCACGATCCTGACCCAGCACCCCCTGAAAAGCCTCAATCTCAGAGGTATTGGCAAATGGCAGTTGGTCGTTGCTGATATGGCGGTACAGTTTATTGGCTGGCAGTTGTGTTGCTGCAGAAGCTGAAGTGTCCGGTGCTGAGGTATCTGGTGTGTCTGTGGGAATGTTTGTGCTCATAAATCGTCGCTGATGCTGAAACCATAAAAATACAAAGGGTTACAGTAGGGGCAACGTCAGCTGTTATCAAGGAGTAGGGAATAGCCAAGCGTATTGATTTTGTGCAGCCGATACGCATAATTGCCGCTCCTTCAACCGAGGTCCTTATGTCAGTTCAGCCCGAAGATCGTACTACCATTGATATGTTTGCCAGTCGTGGACCAGGGCGGCCACGCAGCAACCCCTATGATCGTGCGCTGCAATGTCGTCATAACAAGCGCAGTCAGCGTTTGCGCGACAAGGCCAAGGGGATGCATCGTCTTGAGGTGCGCATTGAAGGTGAGGTGGTTCAGGCGCTTGACGATGCTTGTGATGATCTGAATATGACGCGGGCCGAAATCATCGAAAAAGCACTAAAGCAGTGGCTGCACATGGGATAATGTCTTTTATCCGATAACTGCTTGATTTAAAAATAAGTTTTGGTACAGTACGCGCCACTGATTACTTCAGCTCTGAAGTGCTTTCAGTCGTTATGGTGGCCTCTGCTGGTCCCCTCGCAATGATAGGCTGCGAACCCCGCCAGGCCCGGAAGGGAGCAACGGTAGTAGCTGACTCGTGTGCCGGGGTGTGGCTGGTGGAGGTCATCTCCAATCTGAAATATTTTTCTTGTATCGCTTATCCTTCATCTTAACTGCCTGACAGGGTATTATGCGCACCATTGTGTCACCTTCCTGATTTGGAAAATTAATGAGTTATCAAGTACTTGCCCGTAAATGGAGGCCCCGTTTCTTTGATGAAATGGTCGGGCAGGAACACGTATTACGTGCTTTGATCAACGCCTTAAACGAAGAGCGTCTGCATCACGCTTATCTCTTTACCGGCACCCGGGGGGTGGGCAAAACCACCATTGCCCGGATTCTGGCCAAGTGTCTGAATTGTGAGGAGGGCGTCAGTGCCCGCCCATGCGGCACTTGTAGCTCCTGTCAGGAAATTGCCGATGGCCGCTTTGTTGATCTGATTGAGGTCGATGCGGCATCGCGCACCAAGGTAGAAGACACCCGCGAATTATTAGACAACGTGCAATACGCGCCGACCCGGGGCCGGTTTAAGGTCTACCTGATCGATGAAGTGCACATGTTGTCGACCCACAGTTTTAACGCCCTGTTAAAGACTTTAGAAGAACCGCCAGCACACGTTAAATTCCTGCTGGCGACCACCGATCCGCAAAAACTGCCAGTGACTATCCTGTCGCGCTGTTTGCAGTTCAGCCTGAAAAATATGACACCGGAGAAAATTGTGTCGTATCTGGCTCAGGTGCTGGATGCTGAAAAGCTGAGTTATGAAGAGCCAGCTCTATGGCAGCTGGGGCGTGCCGCTCAGGGCAGTATGCGTGATGCCTTGTCGCTTACTGATCAGGCGATTGCCTATGGTGAAGGCCAGGTTGGCGAAGAGCAGGTTAATGCCATGCTGGGCACCATGGATCGTGGGCGCTTATTTAAGCTGGCCGAAGTGATGGCACGGGCGAATGCGGCTGAGGTGTTAACCGAAGTCGCGGCGATGGCGGAACACGGCCCGGATTATGACGAGGTTTTGCAGGGTTTGCTGGCAATCTGGCATCGCGCCTCATTAGCGCAGGTAGTGCCGGATGCGATTGAAAATACTCAGGGCGACCGCGATGCGATTCTGAAACTGTCGGTCAATATGCAGCCGGAAGATCTGCAACTGTATTATCAGATTGCGTTGCAGGGACGCGGAGATCTGAGTCTGGCGCCCGATCCGCGTCAGGGTTTTGAAATGATTCTGCTGCGTATGCTGGCATTCCGTCCAGCACCTCAGGCACCGGTAGATCTGGATTTAGAAAGTGCGCTCAGTGCTGCGCCTGCTATCAATGCCGAGCCTGTTGTTAGTGCTGAGCCAGGGCCCGAAAAAAAAAAGCCACTGACGGTTGAGTCTACGCTTGAGTCTGGGCCTGAAACTGAGCCAGATATTGCGCCTGTTTCTGAAGCTGCTGTACCTGAAACTGCTGTTTCTGAGCCTGAACCAATGCCAGTATCCAGGCCAGAGCCAGCTATTGAGCAACCAGTCGCTGAGCTATCAGCGGCTGAACTCTCAACTGCTGAGCTATCAACCTCTGAGCAGTCAGCGGTAGCAGTGCAAAATCCAGTGGTTGAGGCTGCTAAGCCAGCAGCACTGTCGATAGAGGAGCGCTTACAGCAAGCCCAGCATGATGCGCCGGTTGAAGTGGAATCCCCACCCGCGCCCAGTGTCAAAGACGTCGCTCCGGCAGAACCTGATCAGCCGCTTGAGCCTTTACAGCCACATAACTGGTGGCAATGGGCCGATCGTCTGGCATTAGCGGGTTTACCGCAGGCGATTGCCCGTAATAGTGCGTTGATTGATGTGACGGGTGAGCATTACACCTTTGACGTCGACCCCGCTCAGGGAGCACTGTTTAATGATACGCAGGCAAAACGGATTGAAGCGGCGTTACAACAACTGATTCCCGGCAGCAGCCTGAGTATGGTGCTGCAACCGCCACGTGGTGAAACCCCGGAACAGCGACGCCAGCGTGAAAAGGCCGAAGCCTTTTATGCGGCAAAACAATCGATTGACTCCGACCCGGTGGTCAATCATATCCTTACTGAAATGGGCGGTTATGTGGTGGAAGAAACCATCCGGCCGCTGAGTTAATTCACTCAACACATACAGGACTGTCTTATGATGAAAGGTGGTATGGGCAACTTGATGAAGCAAGCCCAGAAAATGCAGGAACAATTGCAACAGGCGCAGGAAAAACTGGCTGAAGCGGAAGTCACCGGCGAGTCCGGCGCTGGCTTAGTTAAAGTCACCATGAATGGTCGCCACGACGTTAAGCGCGTTGAGCTGGACGATTCCGTGATGGAAGAAGACAAAGAAATGCTGGAAGACCTGCTGGCAGCCGCGGTTAATGATGCGGTTCGTAAAATTGAATCCAACAGCCAGGAGCAGATGTCAAAAATGACGGCTGGCATGGGGATGCCGCCGGGTATGAAATTCCCATTCTGATTGCTGTTTGAATGTCTGCGCCTGACTTTGCTGAACAATTTCGTCAGCTGGTGGATGCCTTTGATGCGATTCCCGGTGTTGGCCCACAAGCGGCCCGGCGTATGGGGCGTTATGTGCTCAGCCATCCGGGATCACGAGCGTTGGGCGAGAGTATTGTTCAGGCCAGAAACAGCCTGAATCACTGTGCTCAGTGCCGTATGTTTACCACGGAAGTTCTGTGTGCCGATTGTATAGCAGCAGAAACTACGGCGGCAGAGACTACGACTGAAAAGACCACGGCTGCTTTGTTTTCTGGCGTTTTGCTGGTAGTCGAACAAGCTGATGAGGCATTGCACTGGCGCGAGCAAGGCTATACCGGCCCGGTATTTGTATTACACGGGGTGTTATCGCCGGTTGCGGGTGTTGGCCCAACTCAGCTTGGATTGGCGCAACTCAAGCAGCGTGTTGCCGCGTTACAAAGTCAGACTCTGTGGTTAGCGTTGCAATCAGATGTGGCTAAGGGTGCTGGAGCTGAGCCCTCTGTGGAAGCCCGGGCAACCGAATTGTTTATCCGCCAGATGCTGCCGGATAAGGATGTGAGTTTAATGAACGATAACGCCATCACTCAGGCGATTAATAATGCAATTGGGGAAACCGAATGCCGATAGCTTCCTTTAAGCCAGAGGCTTTTGAATCACAATGGATTGATAACAATTCCGCGCTGGCCGATATTTGCCAGCAGTGGCTGAGTGAGCCGTATCTGGCGGTGGATACTGAGTTTGTGCGTACCACCACCTTTTACCCGAAAGCGGGTTTGATTCAGGTAACCAGCAGTCAGGGAGATTTCCTGATTGATCCGTTGGCAATCAGCAACTGGCAACCGTTAAAGGATGTTTTTCTGCATCCGCTGGTGGTGAAGGTATTTCATGCCTGTGCGGAAGACCTGGAAGTCTGCCAGCGCCTGGTAGGTTGTGTGCCCGAGCCTTTGGCGGACTCCCAGCATGCGGCGGCATTGGTGGGGAAAGGCGCGTCGATGGGCTTTCAGCGCCTGGTGGCCGATGTGCTGAATGTTGATTTGCCGAAAGGTGAGACACGTTCCAACTGGCTGGAGCGACCGCTGCGCCCCGAACAGATACAATATGCCGTGGCGGATGTGCATTATCTGTATCGCATTTACCCGAAGTTGGTGCAGCAATTAAAAACACTCGGGCGTGAATCCTGGCTGGCGGAAGATTGTCAGCGGATGGTGGATCAGGCGAATACACCAGAGAGTTTGTCTGGCTATTTCCGCCGGGTAAAGCTGGCCTGGAAGCTACGCTCTCAGGAGTTGTTTGTGTTGCAGCAACTGGCAGCCTGGCGTGAGCAACAAGCGCGTGAGCGCGATGTGCCACGTAATAAAGTGATTGATGATACGTCGATGTGGAACATCGCCCGCTTTAAAGTAAAAAACCGCGATCAGCTGATTCGTTCGGGCATGAAGCCCGCCAGTGTGAAAGCCGATGGTGGTGATATTCTTAAGCTGGTGGCTCAGGCGCTGGAGCTGGACAAAAGCCACTGGCCCAAACAGCTGGAGCGGCCGTTAAGCCCGGAAGCCGGACAATGGCTAAAAGAGCTGAAAGTCGTGATTAATGAGCAGGCGGAAGTCCTGCAGCTTCCGGCTGAAATTCTGGTGCGCAAAAAACCACTGGAAGCGTTATTGCGTTCTGCCTTGCCACACGGCAAGGGTGAGTTGCCAGAGTTATTGTGTGGCTGGCGGCAAGAAATAATAGGCGAGCGCCTGTTGCAAAAACTACAACAGCTGGCTGCGGCTGGCTGATTTTACTCGTGTGAAAACCGTTAATAGTGCGAAAACCGTGATGAATAAAATCCTGTGTGATGTGTATCGCTCACTCAAAAAAGACGAAGCGTACCTGTACGTTGAACAGAAGAAAGGACTGAAAGAATTACCCGAAGAATTACTGGAAATTTTTGGCCCGGCTGAAAAAACACTGACGCTGATTCTCACGGAAGATAAAAAGCTGGCGCGTGCGGAAGCGACCAAGGTGATGGAAGAAATCGAAGAAAAAGGTTTCTACCTGCAAATGCCGCCTCCTCGCGAAACTTATATGTTAGATCTGTTCTGCAAGAAAGATAAAAGCGACCATGAGTGCTGAACCGTTTTGGCAAACCAAGACGTTAGCTGAAATGACCCGCCCTGAGTGGGAGTCATTGTGTGACGGTTGTGCGTTATGTTGTTTGCATAAGCTGGAAGACGAAGATACCGGAGAGGTGTATTACACCGATGTTCATTGCCGTTATATGGATACCAGTAACTGCAGCTGTACGGTTTATCTGGAGCGTAATAAAAAAGTCCCTCATTGTGTGTGGCTGACGCCGGAGCAAGCGGAAAGCTTTTTCTGGCTGCCGGAAACCTGTGCTTATCGGTTGCTGGCAGAGAAAAACCCCTTGCCTGAGTGGCATCCGTTAATCAGTGGTGATCCTGAGTCGGTTCATAACGCCGGGATCTCGATTAAAAATAAAGGCATTGCCGATGACCGTATTCCTGAAGAGCAATGGCAGGACCGGATTATCTGGAAAGCCTGATAAATAAGGTAACAAGTTAATGGAAGGAATTGCTGAGTTCTCTGGCTTCTGGCTGCTGTATCTGGTGTTTGCCTGTGTCGGCTTCTGGTGTTGGAATCGCTTATTCTTCTGGCTAAAGCCGGGCAGTGATTTGCGCCGCTTTTTTCATATGCTGGGTGCGGTACTGGTGTTTACTCCGGCGCCGATTGCAGCGGAGTCGGTGTACTTTGCTCCAGCCATGGTGGTATTTCCATTCACCTTGCTGACATCATCGCTGGATAACGCCATGTATGCCGCTAACTGGTTTCTTGGTGGACTGATTGTTGGTGCTGTGGTGCTGGCGGTTATTCAATTGATTCGGTTTCTGCAAAAGCGGGAAGAGGCTGTTGCGGAATCCTGATATCGCCTGATTAAAATGAATAAGTGTTAAATAAAAAGGCCATAAATTGATCGATTTATGGCCTTTTTTGTTTTTACCTTATTGTTTTCAGTTAAAAGCCTGTCTGCTTTTTGATCATTTTTTTAATTTCTTGTCGAGCTGTGATTGCCTGAAATAACAGGTCAATCATTTTTTTCCGTACTTTTCTGGCTAACCCGGAATTCTTTGCTAATTTTAATGCAGGAACGTACTGCATTACGTCGATTCTGGCGAAACTGCGGCGCGA
Organism: Bacterioplanoides sp.; assembly: GCF_965226395.1. Taxonomy (GTDB): domain Bacteria; phylum Pseudomonadota; class Gammaproteobacteria; order Pseudomonadales; family Oceanobacteraceae; genus Bacterioplanoides. The sequence continues at coordinate 3,388,223 of NZ_OZ245358.1, forward strand.
AAATTAACTTGGGGGGATTGTTCCTGTTTCAGGCTGTTCCTGTTCTGGGAAGCAACAAACGGAGTAATCGGGCATCAGAGCTGTTTTGCAGTTTTTGATGGATGAGGATTGGAAATATGGCAAATCATATCTTTATTCTGGCAACGGTCATGCTGCTGGCGGGTATTTTTGGGGGACTGGTGAACTATTACCTGTACGGTGATAAAGACCCGGACGCGGCAAGTCTGCCACGATTTTTAGTGGTCGGTGTGGGTGCTTCATTTTTGGTGCCGGTAGTACTGGACATGGTAAACAGTGAGCTGGTGCTGGAAAGCCAGGGTGATCCATCGCGGTTATTAATTTTTACCGGTTTCTGTTTGATTTCTGCTCTGTTAAGCCGCTTCTTTATCGATAACCTGTCGGATCGTATTCTTAACGAAGCGCAGGTGGCGAAATCCCGCTCAGAAGAAGTTCAGCAAAATCTGCGCGTCATTCAGAACGAATTATTACCACTGATTGATACCGAAACTGAACAGGACATGTCGTCGGCTGATCCTCAGGTTGAAGAAGCCAGTAATGATCTGGATGTGACCTCGGCTCAGGTATTAAAAATTCTGTCCAGCGGTCGTTTTATTTTCCGTTCTCTGGCCGGTGTCTGTCGTGAGGCGAATGAAGAAGAATCCAACATTCTTAAAACATTACATGTTCTGACGACCCGCAGTCTTGCCGGTAAAGTCAGTGGCAAAAACGGGGTGCGCTGGCATATTACCGAAAAAGGCCGTCGCGTGTTGGAAGCTAACCTGTAATTAATCGGTTAGCGCTGCTATTCAAAATAGTGCTGTTATTCAAGATAGTTGATACCCCCGGGAGCATTTATGGTTAACTGTCGTTGGCTGTCGGGGGTGAAATTTTTTTCACTCCTGCTGTTTTTTTCTGTTTTCCTTCCTTTTCAGGCTCTGGCTGAAGAGCCTAAACCTTCCGATGTCCGGATTATTATTGATATCTCCGGCAGCATGAAACAAACCGATCCGCAAAATTTACGGATTCCGGCACTCAATTTATTGGTCGAATTATTACCGGATGGCTCACAGGCTGGTGTCTGGACCTTTGGTCGTTATGTCAACATGCTGGTGCCTTTGTCTGCGGTGGATCAGGGCTGGCGTGATCAGGCAAAAAATAAAGCACAAACCATTAATTCCGTCGGTCTGCAAACCAACCTCACTGAAGCACTGGAAAAAGCACAATGGCAAATGGCTGCCGACAGTGGTTTTGATCATAGTGTGATTCTGCTGACTGATGGCAAGCTCGATATGACTGAGCAAGGCGCGCCAGCGGATATTAATCAACGTGAAAAACAACGGTTATTAACTCAGGTATTACCGGACTATATCGCCGCCGGCGCTAAAGTTCATACTCTGGCACTGTCAGATGCAGCAGATGAAAAAATGTTGCAGCAGATTTCGCTGGAAACCGGTGGTCTGTTTTTAAAAGCCGGTTCGGCCGATGATTTATTAAAACTGTTTCTGAAAGCGTTTGATCGCGCCGTGCCAGCCGAGCAGGTGCCGATCACGAATAATCAGTTTGATATTGATGACAGTGTGCAGGAGTTTACCGCACTGATCTTCCGAAAATCAGACGCTCAGCCAACCACGCTGATCAGCCCGGATGGCGAACGTATTGATGAAAACAGCAGTCGTAAAAATGATTTGGTTCGCTGGCATAAAGATCTGAACTTCGATCTGATTACGGTCAAGCAGCCGCAAGCAGGGCAGTGGGCAGCGGATGCTGATATTGATCCGGATAACCGGGTGCAGATCCTGACCGATCTGAAACTCAGGGTAACCGGATTGCCGAATAATATTTTTGCCGGATATCCGGTGAATCTTGAAATGGCGCTGACCGAAAAAGATGCGGTATTAAATGACAAAACCATTCTGGCGCTCACGGATTTAAGCATCAAGGTGACGGCACCGGATGGCCGCATGGGCAGTAAATTATTATCAGACCCGGAAGTGTTGCCAGAAGACGGCGTATTTCGTGAATCCCTGACACGCTTGTCGCAGCAAGGTGAGTATCAGATTGAAGTGCTGGCTGAAGGGCGAACTTTTAAACGCAAGCAAACCTTAACCGCCATGTTGTCAGAGCCGTTGGCGGTTAGTGTGACTCCGGATTATGACAATCAGATCCTGCAGGTGGCCGTGACGCCGGGGGTTGAAAATATTGATACCAGCCTGTCGCGTATTATCGCCCGTATTACCAGCCCGGACGAAAGTTCGGTGATTCAATCGATGGAATATATGGCTGATAAAAACCAGTGGGTGCTGGCGCTGAGTGCCGATAAAGGCCCGGGTGAATACGGTGTCTTGTTAAATATTCGTGGTGTGACCGACAACGGCAGCACGTTTAAAAGTAAGCCAGAAAATATCAGTGCTGTTTTTCCGCTGGTGAAGCCGGGCATGGCGATTGAAACCGATCCGGCGCTGGAGCATGACGGTGCGATGGATAAGGGCATGATGAAGCCTGACGAGGCCGTTGCTGATGCGGGTAATATGGATAAATCTGCGTCGATGGAGCCAAAGCCGAATCAGCAGCCAGATGCGGCACCTGGAACTACACCTCAATCCGAGCCAGAACCTGAACCTCAGCCAGAACCCGAGCCTGCTCCTGAGCCCGAACCTACTCCGGAACCCGAACCTGAGCCAGTAGTCGCTCCGGATCTGGCTGCGAAATTTGAGGAACAGCAGGAGAGTGCCGATGAAGAAGCCCCGGTCGAAGAGGAAGGTATTGCCTGGTGGGTATACCTGTTACTGGCTCTGGGGAATATCGCGGTATTTGGCGGTGTGGGTTACTGGTGGTTTATCAAGCGTAAAGCCAATAATCCGGAAATGGCAGCGAAAGCCGATAAAGAAGCTCGCTTGCCACCGGATCTGGAAACACCGGAATTTGATGAGTCGGAACTGGATGGTGATTTTGATGCCTTCAGTGATGATTCTGAAGAAGAGATCGCTCCGAGCCCGGCAGCGCCCGGCACGGCGGCCGAAGCTGCGAGTGATGACGGCTTAGGTCTGGATGATGATTTTGCTATTGATCCGGATGCCGGTGGCGATAATGCCGATGAAAGCTGGGGCGAATTTGATGATCCGTTTGACGACAGCGAGGAGAAAAAAGACGGCGATAGCTGACCTCGCAGTCACCTGGCGGCATTACAAACTAATCTCATAGCAGCTCCTGATAACAGCAGGGCTCTGATAAAGAGCCTTGCTGATCCATACCAGCCTCCTTATACTTCTGGCGTAATTCGTTGAATAATTTGTCACTAAGTCAGAGGTTTTTTATGAAGTTTCAGGGCACTGAAGAGTACGTAGCAACGCCCGAACTGCGTATGGCAGTGAATGCGGCCATCACGCTACAGCGTCCACTGTTACTGAAAGGTGAGCCGGGTACCGGTAAAACCATGCTGGCCGAGCAGCTGGCTAAATCTCTCGACACTGAACTGATTCAGTGGCACATCAAAAGTACCACCAAGGCGCATCAGGGCCTGTATGAGTACGACGCCGTTTCTCGTTTGCGTGACTCCCAGCTGGGCAATGATAAAGTCCACGACATCAAAAACTACATCGTTAAAGGTAAGTTGTGGGAAGCATTCACGGCCGATAAGCCAGTGGTATTGTTGATTGATGAAATCGATAAAGCCGATATCGAATTCCCCAATGATCTGCTGTTGGAACTCGATAAAATGGAGTTCTACTGCTACGAAACTCAGGAGCGTATCGTTGCTAAACACCGCCCGATTATCCTGATTACCAGTAACAACGAAAAAGAACTGCCGGATGCTTTCCTGCGTCGTTGTTTCTTCCACTACATCGACTTCCCGGATGCCAGCACCATGAAAGACATCGTGGAAGTGCACTACCCGGGTATCCAGAACGAGCTGGTGGCTGAAGCGATGGATGTATTCTTCGACGTGCGCAAAGTGCCGGGCCTGAAGAAGAAACCATCCACCTCCGAACTGATCGACTGGCTGAAACTGCTGATGGCCGATGAGATTGGTGTTGAAGTGCTGCGTAACCGCGATACCACCAAAGCCATTCCGCCAATGTACGGCGCACTGGTTAAAAACGAACAAGACGTTCAGCTGCTGGAACGACTGGCCTTTATGAGCCGTCGCAAAGGCTGATTACGGTGGTGAAAAACGAACAGCAGGGGTCGGCTTATGCTGATTGATTTTTTTCAGACCGTGCGCAAAGCCAAGGTGCCGTGCTCTATTCGTGAGTATCTGGATCTGGTGGCGGCGGTTCAGGCGCATGTTGCGTTTGCCAATCTCGATGACTTTTATGCACTGGCTAAGCTGGTGCTGGTCAAAGACGAAAAGCATTACGATAAATTCGATAAAGCGTTTGGCAACTATTTTGAAGGATTGGATATCGTTGAATTATTCAGCGATGAAGCCACGATTCCAAAAGACTGGATGCGCAAAGAATTCGAGCGCATGCTCAGTGAAGAGCAAATGGCGCAGATTGAAGCCATGGGCGGGATTGATAAGCTGATGGACGAATTCCAGAAGCGTCTGGAAGAGCAGGAAAAGCGTCATCAGGGTGGCAATAAAATGATTGGCACTGGCGGTACCTCACCGTTTGGTTCCAATGGCTACAATCCCGAAGGCATTCGTATTGAGCAAGGCCGTTCACGCCATAAAAAAGCCGTTAAAGTCTGGGAGCAGCGTAACTACAAAGACCTGGATGACAGCATTGATCTGGGTATTCGTAACGTGAAAGTGGCGTTGCGCCGGTTGCGTAAATTTGCCCGTCAGGGTGCTGCAGAAGAGCTGGATTTAGGCGATACCATCGCTTCAACCGCCCGTAATGCCGGATTCCTCGATATCAAAATGGTGCCAGAACGTCATAACGCCGTGAAAGTACTATTGTTCTTTGATATTGGCGGCACCATGGACCCGTATGTGAAGGTCTGCGAAGAATTATTCTCAGCCGCTCGTACCGAGTTTAAGCATATTGAGACGTTTTATTTTCATAACTGCTTATACGAGTCGGTTTGGAAAAATAATATCCGCCGCCTGAATGAACGCACCGAAACCTGGGATTTGTTGCGCAAATACGGTCAGGACTACAAAATTATTTTTGTTGGTGATGCCATGATGGCGCCTTACGAAGTCACCCATGTGGGTGGTAGCGTCGAGCACTGGAACGAAGAACCGGGAGCGGTTTGGTTACAGCGTATGGCGGATCAGTACGACAAACTGGTGTGGTTAAATCCGGCACCGGAAGCACATTGGGGCCAGGGTGGATCGCTGGGGGCGATCAAGCAGATTGTGAAGGATAAGATGTATCCGTTGACATTATCTGGCCTTGAAGACGCTATGCGTTTCTTAAGTAAGTAAAAGCGGATAAAAGATAGGTAAGAAAAAAGCACTAACGTTCCAATTGTCGGTTGGACGTTTTTATACGACAATGTGCCTGGCACGGATGCCTGATGGTTGTACGCAAAATGTGCAGTTAACAGTGTTTATAACTACAAAAACAAAACCGCAAAAATTAAAGGGCGATCCGACCAATGAAGGTCATGGGGAATTTACTGAGCACACCGGGCGTGATAGCACGGCTGGTGTCTGTCATTGCGCTGATGTGTGCGACTACTGCTGTCGCACAAAATCAGCTGATACCGTTGCGCAAAGGACCGGGCAGCGCCTTCCCTGTTGTTTCTGAAATTCCAGCCAATCATTCCTTAACACCGGTTTTACGTCAGGGCCACTGGCTGAAGTTATCCGATGGCCAGCGTACGGGCTGGGTACATGAGCGGCATTTGGTTGAATCAACCACCGTTAGTGAGTCCCAGTTATGGCTGGTGCGTGAGTCCGGTCCGTTATCAAAATGGCAATTGCAGTTGGGTGTGAATACGGAAGAGGCGTATCAGCTGGGTGTTTTGTTTCCCCGGCAGGATTATGACCTGGCGCTTCGTGCGGAACGGGGTTTTGATGCTGCGGCCAACTGGTATTCATTACAACTGGCACTGGAAGCGCCATTGTGCCGTTATCAGCAATCGTCACTGGTTGCAGGCGTTGCTGTCGGCAGTGGTTCGGCTGAGGCGGGCAGTGATCGCTGGAACGATGATGGCGAAACACAAACCACCGCACTGGCGGCGGTTAATCTTGATTGGCAAGCCGAGCTGAATCGTCAGCTGACATTTATTATCCGCCTGAAAAATGAGCAGGCATTTGCCGGTAACCGCGCCAACGATACCAGCTTGGCGCTGATGTGGAATCTGAAGTTATGAAAGCCCGATCGCTGTTGTGTTTGCTGGCCAGCTTATATCTGACGCCGCTGATGGCCGAAGAACTCACCGATATTTATCAACCAAGAGTGCTGTCAGCCGGCGTTAGCGCTGATGCCAGCATTGACGAAAACCTGGGCAGCTGGGGCATTGGCATTGCTCAGATTGCCCAGCAGAACCTGTCTTCCAGTCTGGCGTTAAATGCCGGAGCTCGTTATTTTGCCGGAGAGCGCTGGCATGTGCTGGCCGGTGTCCAGATTGCCCAGTTCAGTGACCGGGTGATTCGCAATGACCAGGGAGAAGTACTGGTTAAAAAAGACGTCACCTCGGTGCTGATTAATACCGGGCTGGGGTATCAGTTATTGCAGGGCAGTGCCAGTTTTGATGGCAGTCGTACTTATCCCTGGCAGTTAGCCTTGGAAGGGTATGTGGGCGAGCAATTCAGTGGCAAAAGCAGTGGCTTGTATTATGGCCTGGGCACGTCCTGGCAGTTGCAGCTGGATGAGCGGAGCTGGGTTTCTCTTGATTTTAAAAACTTCGCCATCAGCGACGATAATCTCAAACAAGCCGAGGTCGAGCGCGGTATTCAATGGGGCGTCAGCTTTGGTTCGTATTATTAAACCATTTATTAAAGCCTTGGCTGGCGTCTGGCTATTGAGCGCAGCTCTGATCTCTGTCGCTCAGGCAGCAGGCCCAACGCTTAATCAGCATCAACCGAGTGGCGGCAATACCGAGGCTACCGGGAATAAATTGGCCCCGGGCATGAGGGTGCCAGACTTTTCATTGCCGGCTCATAACGGCTGGGGACAACGACTGGCCGAAATGAAAGGCCAGGCGCTGGTACTGATCTGGCTGGATGATTGTGATCGTTGTGAAGAGCGTTTAGCACCTTATCAGCTGTTGGCAGAGGGACTAAAACAAGACGGGCTGAACAGCTGGTTCATCTGGACACCGGATGGGGATGATCGTCCACCACGGATGCGTCTGCCGGTGCTGATTGCAGATAAAAAATGGCGTACCGGATGGCAGTTTGCTGATCGTCCGGCGATTATGCTGATCAATGCCGATGGGGTGTTAGAGCAGTTATTGTTGGGAGATCTGAGCGACAACTTCTCCCGTTTAGAAATATTGCTGCCGCAATGGTTAGCCAATATGTCACGACTTAATCGGTAAAATCAGCGGCTTTTGTGTATCCGCTGCGGAGAAAAAATGAAGTTTATTACCCGAGGTTTAATACGTTTTGTTGCTGCATGTGCACTGCTGTTCACTGCGCTATCTGGATATGGCGAAGAACAACAAAACCCGCAGCTGCAGCAGGATGTTCAGGCGGTGAAACAAGCCGTACTGGAATTAAATAAAGATTTATACGAGCTGGAGCAAAACTTGTTAAGTCCGGCAACAACTCGTGCGGCTTTTTATGTGTCGTTGGCTTATGGTGAGTTTTTTGAGCCCTTGTCGATTGAAATTTCCGCTCAGGATGTTACACCGATCCAGCATATTTATACCGAGCGTCAGGTGTCGGCACTGCGCCGTGGAGCGGTTCAGCCACTGGCACAATTTAATCTTGGCCCGGGCAAACATCTGTTTCACGTATTGGTGCGTGGCGTCGATCATTTAGGGCAGGCACGTGAATTGATGATCCATCAGGAAGTTGAGAAAACCGCCCAGCCATTATTGATGGAAATTCTGATCAGTGATCAGCAAGCTCAGGCGAATGCAACGGCTCAGCTGAGAACGTGGTAACGCAGAATCAAAGGTTGTTAATACAATGCGTTATCTGAGACAAACTCCATTATCCCATTTGCTGTTGTGCCTGGCATTCTCCCTATTGCTAAGCCCGTGGGCCAATGCAACGAATGACGATATGCGGTTATTACGCGGCGCTTTTTATTTCAGTTACCTGGATGAAGACTATGCCGCTGCCTTGCATTATCTGGAACGTTGGCGCGAGCAGGAGGGTGCCGTTGAAGGTTCTTCCACAGATCTGACTGCCGCTGGCTTTGCGTTAGAAAGCCAGGTAATGGAAGCGGCGATTTATCTTGCTCTGGGGATGGAGCACCGGGCGCAGGCGCTCTACCGTCAGGTTGAACAATCCGGATCGCAGGCCAGTGGCGACGCCTGGTTTCATCTGGCCCGGCGCTGGATGGAATTATCCCGCTGGCAGGATGCTGAAAACAGCATTACACGGGCGTTAACCCTGAGTGATTCTCTGAACCCGGAATACCTGCAACAGGCGCTGTTTATTCAGAGCAGCAGCCGCTCACATCAGGATAAAATTGCCCAGTCAGTATTGTCTGAACAAATGGATAGCACCGGCATCTGGGCCGGACTTGCCCGTTATAACCGCATACTGGCGGGCATGCGCCTGAATGCCAAAAGCCGTGATCTGGAAAAATGGATCGCCGTAGCCGTTGCTGATTTGTCCAGTGATGACTACGAGACACAATCATTACGTGATCGAATTTTATTAATTGCCGGTATCTATGCACTGGATGCCGGTAAACATCGTCGTGCCGAGCGCTATTTTAAAGAAATCAGCCAAAATACCGTGTTTACCGCACCGGGTTTATTACATTACGGCTGGACATTAGTAGAGCAGTGGAAATATCAGCAGGCCATGCAGCCGTGGCGGATTTTGCAGCAGCGCTTTAATAACTTTCATCCGGCGGTAATGGAATCCATTCTTGGGGTGCCCCATGCGCTCGAATTATTAAATGCCACCACCCAATCGTTAAAAACCTACGAAGTGGTTGAGGGGCGTTTACAACAAATGCTGAGCCAGCTGCGGGCGGTGAATCAGCGCCCGGTTATTAATGACTGGATGGACAACTGGCTGACTCAATCGCCGGTTTCTCGTGTTGAAAATAATGCCACTGCATTTGGCGCGGGTCATCCGCAATGGGGTTGGTTAAATCAGACCACAGCCGATTTACCGGATCATCAATTAACCCGCATCCTGCAACCGGTACTGGATGATGCCCGCTTTAATCAGCGCATTGCCCAGCTGCGCGATTTACAACAGTTGCAGCAGCAATTAAACCAACAAAATAACCAGTTGCAGTTATGGCAGGCAGTGGTGACTGAGCGTCAGCAACGGTTACAGAAGCTGGGTGGTGAGCAATTATTACAACAATTGGCACAACGCCAGCAGCAATTATTGGCGCAGGTTCAGCAGATGCAGCAAGCATTAAATGCAGAAGACGACAAAGTATTTGCTTATGCCTCAGCCGCCGATCAGAAAAATATCGGCCATCTGGCTGCGGTGATTCCCGCTGTAGAATACCTGCAGCAGGTGAATGATCCGACCCGCGATTTACAGCCCTACAAAGAGCGTTGGCGTCGGGTGCGGGGTGTGCAGTTATGGAATATTTATCAGGATCAGCCACAACGGCGCTGGCAAACGCAGCAGAGTTTCTGGCAACTGCGTAAAAACAGTGAGCAATTAAGTGGTCAGTTAGCCAATAGTCACACCGCGCTGGCATGGGCCAACAGCAGCTGGCAGGGCTTTCCGCAGCAGCTGAGTCAGGCTCGTCAACAGCTGGCACAGCAGCAACAGCAGGTGGCACTGTTAGATCAGCAACAGCGTGAGCAGCTGGCGGCTCAGGTGCAGCACTATTTAACCGATCTTGATGGTCGCCTGAGCGATTATTTAGCGCAAAGCCGGTTGTCGATTGCGCGCTTATACGATGATGCGTTGCAAAATTATGTAGTCGAAAGCTCTGGAGCAGATGATGCTGATCAGGGAGGTTCGGATGAATAATTTTCTGAATCACCATTTCCTGAAGCGTCCTTGCCAGCTGTTGTTATTGATTGCTTTTAGCTGGTTGCTGTCATCTTGTGCGGTTTTTCAGGACCCGGCCGAACAGCAAACCAAACTGGAGCATATCCCGCAGTTAAAAGTGCGGCTGATGAGTAACGAAACACCTGAGGTTAATCATCAGCAGGTTATTGAGCGTTATCAGCAATATCTGGCGGTCGCTACCGAACCGGAAATGCGTATTCGGGTTGCCCACCGCATCGCCAGCCTTAAATTACAGGCCGAAGAAGTGGCGCAGGAACGCCTTGAAGCCGCAGAAGATGCACTGGCGGAAGCCCAGGCGAATAACGACGAAGCGGAAATCCGTTATCAGGCTGAAGCATTGGCTGGTGAATTAGCACAGGAACAGCAGGCATCGGTAGCTGAGCGGGGTATGGCGCTGGCGTCGATTGATGATTATGAGGCGTTATTAAAACGTTATCCGGATCGACCCGATAATGATGCCGTGTTGTATCAACTGGCTAAGGCTTATCATATTACCGGCCAGCCGTATCAGACCATCGCCGTACTGGAACAGCTGGTGGCTCAGTTTCCAGCGTCCGGATATTACCTGGAAGCGGAATTTCGCTTAGGCCAGTTGTTGTATGCCGCCGGTGATTATGAAGCCGCGGCACAAGCCTATGATCGCTTGTTGGCACGTGGCCGTGACGGCAATAAATATTATGTCAGTGGCGGTTATCTGAAAGGCTGGTCGCTGTATAAGCTGGAGCAAAATGACGCCGCATTAATCGCTTTTACTCAGGTTCTGGATGAAGAATATCCGGATGTTTCGGCGTTATCGTCAGCCACCGGCGGTGAGCTGGATATGCTGAACGATATCCTGCGTATTATGGCGATTATTTTTGACGAAACCGGCAACTGGCAACAAATTGCGGTTTTTTATGACCAGCACGGTCAGCGCCATTACGAATATCTGATCTACGACCGCCTGGCCGAGCAGTATTACAGCAAAAAATATTACAAATCCGGTGCCTCAACATTACGGGCATTTGTTGACCGTTACCCTGATGATGTATTGGCACCACAATATTATGCCCGGTTAATCGAAGGGTACCGGGAAGCGCGTTATTCCACTTTATTACGCAAACATCAGGCGATTTATATTGAGCGTTTTGGCGTAGGTAGCCCTTATTGGAATCGCCATGAGCAACCCGTTAAGCAACAGATACGTGAACCGCTGGCGAATTATTTATGGGAGCTGGCCAGCTTTCATCATGCCTGGGGGCAGTCGGCTAAAAAACGCACGGATAAAAAAGAGCGTCTTGAGATTGCCTCCGGCTGGTATCAGGAATATATCCGCAGCTTCCCTAATGCAGATGATGTTGTAGAAGCACACTTTTTATTGGCAGAGGTCGCAACAGAATTAAAGGATTACGCCACCGCAAAAGATCATTATGAAATTGTTGCGTACCAATATCCGGATTATGAAAAATCACCAGAAGCAGGCTACGCCGCCATTCTGGCATTTAATAAACATAAACCTGCCGCGGAAGAAAAGGCCATCTGGCGTCAGCTAACGGTTGCCAGTGCCATGCGTTTTGTGCAGGAATTTCCACAAGATGAGCGTCGTGGCACGGTGTTGGTGAATACCAGTGAAATGCTGTTAAAAGATCAGTATTACGATCAGGCGCTTAGCACCTCACGTCTGGCCTGGCAAAGTAAAGGCAATTTACCGCCGCGTTATCAATATGGCTCGGCGTTGGTGCGTGGACATTCTGCGTTTGAATTAGCGCAATACCCGGAAGCCGAGCAGGCTCTGATGGAAGCCAGTCAATATGCCAAACTGAACCGTCAACAGCGGGCTGATTTACGGGAAAAAGTAGCCGCGTCGATTTATAAGCAGGGTGAATTGGCGAAACAAAATGAACAATATACTGAGGCGGTAGGGCACTGGCGGCGTTTGGCAGTGGTCATCCCGGAAAGTAATATCCGTGTGAATGCCGAATACGATGCGGCGACGTTATTGATGGAAACTCAGGATTACGATCAGGCCATCGAGGTATCACTGCAATTTCGCAACGATTATCCGCAACATAAACTGGCTGCGGATATTCCCAGTAAGCTGATTGTGGCTTATGAAGAAAAAGGTGACTGGCGCAAAGCGGCGTTTGAATTACAAACCTTATGGAAGACCAGTAAAAAAGCGGATGAACAGCGCATTGCCTGTTATCAGTCGGCCGAATATTTTGAAAAAGCCGGCGATCAGGAAAATGCCATTGTGATGTATAAACGTTATGCACACAGCTATAAGCGCCCGTTTGATGCCGCCGTTGAAGCACATTTTAAACTGGATCAGATTTACGCCAGCCGGGGTGATGAGGAAAAACGCCGTTACTGGTTAGGAAAAATCATCAGCCTGAACGAAAAAGCCGCCGATCAGCAAACCGATCGCTCCCGCTACCTGGCAGCCAAAGCCTCCTATGAATTAGGTGAATTTGAACGTCTGGCGTTTGAACAGGTAGATTTGACTCTGCCATTAAATAAAAGTGTGACGCGAAAAAATACCTTTATGCAGCAAGCATTGAAGCGTTATACCCAGGCGGTGCAGCTGCAGGTGCTGGAATTTACCACGGCTTCGACCTATCGGATTGGTGAGTTGTATAAACAGCTGGCTCAAGGATTAATGAATTCAGAACGTCCGGCTGGTATGGATGAGTTAGAACTGGAAGAGTATCAGTTCCTGCTGGAAGATCAGGCTTTTCCGCTGGAAGAAGCCGCTATCGAAATCCATCAAACCAATATTGGCCGTACTTATGATGGCCTGTATGACCGTTGGGTAAAACAAAGTTTTGGCTCGATGGCAGAGTTAATGCCAGGGCAGTACAACAAAAAAGAAAAGGCGGTGAGTTATGTTGAACAGATTCGCTAGTCGTTTTACTAGAAAAAATCGCGCTAAAAAAAGTCGTCTGAGTCAGGCAACGGTTTTAGTGCTGGCTGCGCTGATGCTCAGTGCCTGTAGTGTGTTTCAGTCAGCTCCTGAAGTGGTAGATAGTGGCCCGGTTGAGCAACCGCTGCCGGCAGAATTGCCGGCGTTATATGCGCAGGGACTGTCTTTGTTGCAGGATGTGGATGACGCAGAAGATACATCGTCCGCCAAACAAGCCGCTCAACAAACAGCATTAGCGCACTGGCAAACTTTAAGCGAACAATATCCGGCTTACCCTGGAGTCTGGACCAATCTGGCGTTAAGCCAATATCAGATGATGGATTATGACGAGAGTCTGGTCAGTCTGAACAAAGCCCAGCAGTTGGATTCGCAATATTGCCCGGCTTTTAAATTAAAAGGTCTGGTGCTGCGGGAATTAGGGCAGTTTCGTGACGCTGAAAGCAGTTATTTAGCCGCGGCACAATGTGATCCGCAGGATGCTAACGTACCGTACAACCTCGGTATTCTGTACGACTTATATCTGGCCGATCTGGACAAGGCATTGGTGCAATATCAGAAAGCTCAGGCGATGATGGCTGAACCGGATGAGGCGTTGGCCATTTGGATTCCGGATTTACAACGTCGCAGTGGCAATAACGACCCGGCGGAAGCCGCAGATAAACAGGCGGGAGACGAACAATGACTCGTTGGTTATGGCTGTTGGCTGCGTTGATGACACTTTCCGCTTTTGCCGCAGACGATAATGTCGTGCGTATACAGGGCATTTCAATTCAGGGGAAAGCGGAAGAACCGAATGTGATCTATATCACACCGTGGCGACCACCACCGGGAACCGGACGTCTGTATCAACCGATTTACAGCTACCGTGATCATTGGTTTCAGCCGGTTGACCGCCAGAGTCTGGGGCGGGAAGTGCGTTACGGCGAGCGCTATTTACCAAAAAAAGTAAACGTTGAGCGCTTGCGGCAACTGAACAAGCAACAAAATAAACAGCACAACTAGGCCAATGCTAAGTGCATCATAAAATTGGGTTGTCGATTGGTGACTCCATGGTTTGATTGATCGCTTGGTGGTTTGACTGATCGTTTAGTGGTTAAATCAGAAACCATAAGATGGTCCGTAACACACGGGCTTACTGGTTGAATAACAACTTGTGCAAGAACAATTTGTGCAATAACAATTTGTGCAATAACAACGAAAAACAGATAGAAAATTAAGGGGAAGTATCAATGGAAACGGTTGTACGTTTTTTTCAGGAAGGTGGCACCTTTATGTATCCGATTGCCATCATTATGGCGATTGGTCTGGCGATTGCGTTTGAACGCCTGTTTTTTTTGATGAAAGAAAAGTCGAGTAATCGTCAGGCGTTTGATGACATGCTGCCCATGCTGCAGAAAAAAGACCTGCGTGCAGCACTGAATTATGCCAACACATCTGACAGTAAAATTGGCAATATTTTTTCCGGTGCCATTGCCCGTATTCCCAACAGCCAGCGTCGTGAAGAAATTGAATACGCGCTGGAAGAAGGTCTGATGGAAGCCATTCCGCAACTGGAAAAACGCACTCAATACGTTTCGACACTGGCGAATATCGCTACCTTAATGGGCCTGCTGGGTACCATTATGGGTCTGATCGCTGCGTTTACCGCAGTGGCTAATGCGGCGCCTGCCGAAAAAGCAACACTGTTATCACAGTCGATTTCGGTGGCGATGAACACCACTGCCTTTGGTCTGATGGCCGCGATTCCTCTGCTGTTATTACACAGCTATCTGCAAAGCAAAACCAACGAAATTGTTGATAGCATCGAAATGGCCGGGGTGAAATTTCTCAATATCATTACCGAACGTAAGCCGGGTCAGAACGACAAAAATAACGCAGCCTGATAGTTGAGCAGTTACATGAGACGCCATAAAAGACCACAACAAGAGGCGGAACTCAACGTAACATCCTTTATGAATCTGATGATTGTACTGGTGCCGGTATTGCTGATGAACATGGTGTTCTCGCAAGTGGCAGTACTGGATCTCAGATTACCCAACGGAAACCAGCCCGGGCCGGTTAACGTAAACCCAGAGGATGTAACGCTTGACGTCACCATTCGGGCTGATGAGTTTGTGATTTCGCGAACTTATCAGGAACAAACCGAAGCGTTGGCAACGCTGCCGAAAATCGCCAATGAATACGACTATAAGGGGCTGTCGCTTACCTTACAGGATATTAAAAAGAACCCGGTGTTTAAGGATAAAAAAGAAATTAATTTATTATCCGAAGCCGATGTTGAATACCAGACACTGATTACCGTAATGGATACGGTACGCCGTTATCCGGCCGTGGTTGCGGCTTCGCTGGTGAATGCGGAATTATTTCCGGATATTTCACTGGGTGATGCGGATGATGTTGCAGACAATGCTGGCGCGGAGGTGACACCATGAAAATGTCACGTCGTGCAAAGCGCATGCAGCGCAATCATAAGCGTAACAAACAGGGCAGCACCTTAAACCTGACCGCGCTGATGGATATTTTCACCATTCTGGTTTTCTTCCTGATGGTGAATCAGTCGGACGTGAATGTTCAGAACAGTGACGATATCAGCTTGCCGGTATCGGTTTCTGAAAATCAGCCGAATGAACAACTCACTATTATGGTGAGCCATAGCGATATTCTGGTTCAGGGCCGTGTGGTGGTTGCAACCGCGCAGGCGAAGTTGGAAACGGGTGAGCAGTTGCCGTTGCTGAAAAAAGAACTGGAATATCTGGCCAGTCGTTTTCCATTAACGCCAGAACAGCAACAAGCGGGTCGGCCAATTACCATTATTGGTGATAAAGGCATTCCTTATGCGTTGCTGAAAAAAGTCATGAATACCAGTGCCAAATCAGGGTTTAACAATATTTCCCTGGCGGTTGAAAAGAAACAACCAGCAGGAGGCGCCTGATATGACGGTTTATTATCGTGCGCCAGAGTTGCCCTGGAATGATGGTGGTCAGCAACAGCGGTTTTTCGCTATTTTATCGCTGTTACTGTTATTTGTGGTGGCAATTGGTATTGCTGTTCCGATGATTGAATTGCCGGAAAAAGACCGCAAAGAGCTGGAACAACTGCCTCCTCAGCTTGCTAAAGTGCTGGAGCGTAAGAAAAAAGAAAAGCCAAAACCCAAGCCCGTGGTTGAAAAAAAGGAAGAGAAAAAACCCGAGCCTAAGCCAGAACTTGAGCCAGAGAAAAAAAAGCCTGAGCCAAAGCCGGAAGAGAAAAAGCCCAAGCCTAAGCCGAAACCGAAACCCAAGCCGGAGAAAAAGCCCAAGGTAGACGCGCCGAAAGAAAAGCGTGACGCGGCAAAACAGAAAGCGCGTGATGCGGTGGGTGAGCAGGCATTAAATCTGCTCAATAATATCGCCAATCAGGTACCGACCACGGCGTTAAATACCAACAGCGCCGGGTTGAGTAATGCCGGTGCTAAAGCGACCAACGTAGGTAACGTGGTGGATCGTGGTGCTGCAACCCGGGGCTCGGGTGGTGTCGATGCGACGACCTTAACTCAGGCAACGGTTGGCGAGCAGTTGAGCGAGCGTGCAACCACTGCCGTTGAATTAAGTGAAGAGCAAGTTGCTGACACGCAAGCGGCAAAAACACGCACGCCGGAAGAGTTACGCTTAGTATTGGAAGCCAACAAGGTGAAATACGATCGTATCTTTAAATCGGCTCTGCGTCAGAATCCGAATCTGAAAGGCTCGGTCACACTACGCCTGGAAATCGAACCGGACGGTACCGTTTCCAGCTGTAAGGTAACCAACAGCGAGCTGAACGATGTCAAGATTCATCGTCGAATGGAAGCGGCCTGCCGCCGGATGCAGTACAGCAATAAGCCCGGTATTGACCGTACGGTGGCGGAATATCCGGTGGTCTTTAACTGAGCGTAAACGGCACGCCGTTTAAGCAATAAAAAAGCCCGGCCTGAGCATCTTAAATATGCGCAGGCCGGGCTTTTTGATTCCGCTTAATGCCAATCAGATAAATTGCTTAAATGGCTCATCCACCGGGGTGTCGGCCAGATGATTGGTGAAGTTGCTGATCACTTTCTGAGACAGGCCCAGCACAATTTCCAGCAGTTGTTGTTCGCCATAACCGGCGGCTTTGAAGTCGGCAACTTGCTGTTCGCTCAGGTTACCGCGCTGATCCACCATGGCACGAGTTGTTGCCTGTAATACCGCCAGCTTCTCATCGCTCAGAGTTTCACCCTTATGCAGAGCAGAAATAATGCTCTCGTCGATGTTCATCATATGAGCAATGCCGGTGTGCGCCGGAACGCAGTAATGACACTCGTGATAGTAGTTGATGGTTTGCCAAACAACGGTCAGCTCGGTGTTGTTAAAGCTGGTTTTCTGAAATAAATCGTGCAGCAGCTTATAAGCTTTCAGGGTTTCTGGTGAGGCGGCCAGTACCTTGTGTAAGCCGGGTACAAAGCCAAATGCTTTTTGTGAATCCTGCAGTTGCTCTGCCGATTCTGTCGGTGCGTTGTCGATATCGTATAAAGTGAAGGCCATAAGGAAATCCCCGCAGGTATATTGATGGATAACGTATTTATCGATAATGAGTCGACTCCATATCACGCTACTTAGTTCCATTAAATCGCAAAAAATAACGCCAATTCGGGCGTAGGTACTAACCGCAATTGCAAAGGGTTACTACCTAGCTCTGTCGATTTGTTAATCAGTCGTTTCTATAATGCCGCGGATTTTTTAACCCTGACGTGATTTATGACGACAAAAGCTTCTATGTTTTCCCGCCTTTTCTCCGCCAGCCTGGTGCTGCAAATCATCATTGGTATGGCTGCAGGTATCGTGCTGGCGCTGATTGCACCGCAATGGGCAACCTCTTTATCCATTCTGGGGGATTTATTTGTTCGTGGTCTGAAAGCGGTGGCGCCGGTGCTGGTGCTGATTCTGGTGATGTCGTCGATTGCCAACCAGTCGATTAATGCGCAGGGTAAAATCCGGCCGATTCTGGCTTTGTATCTGATCGGAACCTTTTGTGCGGCGTTAGTTGCGGTGCTGCTCAGCTTTTTATTTCCGGTTGAATTGCTGTTGGTTCAGACCGAGGTCAGTACCACACCGCCAGGAGGAATAGCTGAGGTATTGCGCACCCTGTTGTTTAATGTGGTCGACAATCCGGTGAATGCGTTGTTAACGGGCAATTTTATTGGCTTGCTGGCCTGGGCTGCGGGGTTAGGGTTTGCGCTACGCAGTGCTGGTGACAGCAGTAAGCAACTGGTAGCTGATTTGGCCGATGGTGTGTCTTTGTTGGTGAAAGTTGTGATTCGTTGTGCGCCACTGGGCATTATGGGGCTGGTTGCCAATACCGTAGCCACTACGGGTTTTGAAGCGCTATTGGGCTACAGCCATTTATTGCTGGTGTTATTAGCATCGATGCTGATTGTGGCGCTGCTGGTGAATCCTTTGCTGGTATATCTGAAAACCCGTCGTAACCCTTATCCGCTGGTATTTACCTGCTTACGTGAAAGTGGTGTGACTGCCTTTTTCACCCGCAGCTCAGCGGCAAATATCCCGGTGAACCTGGAATTATGTCGCCGTTTAAACCTGCATGAAGATACGTATTCCGTTTCTATCCCGCTGGGAGCGACCATTAATATGGCGGGCGCAGCGATTACCATTACCGTGTTGTCGCTGGCGGCGGTAAACACCTTAGGTATTCATGTTGATATCGCCACGGCCTTGTTGTTATGCCTGGTGGCATCGCTGTCGGCTTGTGGTGCTTCCGGTGTGGCGGGGGGCTCGCTGTTATTGATTCCGATGGCGTGTAACCTATTTGGCATCAGTAATGATATTGCCATGCAGGTCGTGGCTGTTGGTTTTATTATTGGTGTGGTGCAGGACTCGGCTGAAACCGCATTAAACAGTTCAACCGATGTGTTATTTACTGCTGCCGCTGATCGCAGCTAAAGCTCTCCAGCTTTCAGAACAGTATATTCAGAACAATATGGGTTCGCCCTGATAACTCAGGCGAACCTTATCACCGCTTTGGCACGCCGGTAACTGATCCACCTCGATCTGCCAGTTATTGTCTGGCAGCCCTTCAAGGCCAACTTCAAGCAAATAACCACGGCCATTAAACTGGATTGACTCAAGGGTAGCGATACCATTGTCAGCCGCTTCAACCATAATCCGGTGGCGCTGAAATAAAGCATATCCCTGCTGCTTAGGTGCTGCCGGAGAAACGGTTGAATCAAATAAACGCGCTATATCGGCTTGTGGGCACAGGTTTCCGGCTTCCATAAAACGGGCAACTTCGTAACTGGCCGGTGTGCTGAACACCTCCGCCGGGGTACCGTATTGCTGGATCTGGCCGTTCATCATCACTGCGGTTTTATCGGCAAATACAAAGGCTTCATCTTTAGCGTGAGTGACAAAGATAGCGGTAACACCACTGCGTTTAATCAGAGTACGCAGCTCGGTCATCATGCGGCGTTTTACCTGGCTGTCGATGTTGGAGAAGGGTTCGTCCATCAACAACAGCTCCGGGTTCGGCGCCAGTGCCCGGGCCAGGGCAATGCGTTGTTGCTGACCGCCGGATAACTCATGCGGATAGCGCTTGGCGTAATCCTCCAGTTCAACCAGTGCCAGCATCTCGCGGATGCGAGCTTGTTGTGCGGTTTTGCTTTGTGCCCGCAGGCCGTAACCAATATTGTCGGCCACGCTCAGGTGAGGGAATAACGCATAGTCCTGAAAGATAAAGCCAATATGGCGTTGCTGGGTGGGTAAATTAAAGCGACCGTCAGCCACGGTTTTGCCGAGAATCTGAATTTGCCCGGTCTGCGTCTCCTGTAACCCGGCAATGGCTTTTAATGCCGTGGTTTTGCCGCAACCACTGGGGCCTAACAGACATACGATATCACCCGAGCCAACACTCAGAGACAGATCCTGCAGAACGGTCTGCTGCTGGAACGCAACACTGAGATGACTGACGCTAAGCGCTGCTGCGCTGGGGTTTGATGATGGCATGATTAATCCATTTTCTGGGTGCGCGATAAAATACTGATCGGCAATAAACTGACAATAATAATTAATAATGCGCCCGAGGCTGCGTGTTCCAGATGTTCATCCGACGCAAACTGAAACACATAGGTGGCCAGGGTTTCAAAGTCAAACGGGCGCAATAATAACGAAGCCGGTAATTCTTTTACGCACTCAATAAATACCAGCAATAAGGATGAGGCCAGCGCCGGGCGTAATAACGGCCAGTGAATGCGGCTAAAGGTCATGCGTTGGCTTTCGCCCAATGTGTGTGAGGCATCATCGAGGTTATCCGGAATTTTCTGATAACCGGCCTGTAAACTGCCGTTGGAAATGGCAGAAAACCGAATAATAAAGGCGACGATTAACGCAAAACTGCTGCCGGTAAAAAATAAACCAATCCGATCCATATCGAGGCTTACCAGTAGCTGGTTTAACACAATATCGGCCTGAGTCAGCGGAATTAAAATACCAATGGCCAGTACCGTTCCGGGCAGGGCATAACCCAACGACGAAAACGCCAATTTAGAACGATTGATGGGAGATGGATTAAAGCGCTGCTGGGCGTTAAAGATTAACGCCAGCAAGGTCGCAATAACGGCGGCAATGGCAGCTAGCGAGAAGGTGGTTTGCGTGTGTTGCCATAACGCCGGGCTGGTATTTTCACTCAGGTAGGTGAGGGTGTAACCAATTAATGTCACAACCGGGTAAATAAATCCGGCAATAATAATCAGGCTGCAAACCAGCCAGATCAGTGTGGCCTGAATCGCGGACGCCGCTTGTTTTTGTGCCGGTTTGCCGGAATTACGGGTATCAAAATGTTTTTGCTGCTTACGCTGGTATTTTTCGGCGCTGACCAGTATCACCACAAACAACAACATCAGGCAGGAAATTTTTGCAGCGGTACTGATGCTGCCATACACCAGCCAGCTGTCGTACACCGCCGTGGTTAAGGTGCTGACGGCAAATAAATGTACGGTGCCGTAGTCGGCCAGCGATTCCATCGCAACCAGCGTACAGCCAATCACCAGTGCCGGGCGCACTAACGGTAATTCGATGCTGGTGAAAATACGCTTGGGGCTCGCCCCCAGAGTTTGCGCCGCCTGAGAAAAATGTTCTGAGCGCTGGGCAAACGCATGGCGCAGTAATAAATAAATATACGGATATAAAGCCAGTGCCAACATCAGGCTGGCGCCCCAGCGACTGCGAATATCCGGAAACCAATAATCCGCGGGTGATTGCCAGCTGAACCAACTGCGCAGGGCAATTTGTATCGGCCCGGCGTAATCGAGTAATTCGGTATAAATATAAGCGGAAATATAAGCGGGAATGGCGAGCGGAAATACCAGTGCCCATTGCAGATAACGCCGGCCGCTGAATTCATAGTGGGCACACCACCAGGCGGGCAAAATGGCCAGGGCGCAGGCAAATATAACGGCACCGGTCACAACCAGCAGGCTGTTGAGGGTGTAATGCCAGAGCACGGTATCGGCCAGATCGCGGAAAGTGGTGTCAGCTTCGCTGCCACTCCAGAAACTGCTGACGGATTCAAACACCAGCGCCAGTACCGGCGTCATCATCAGGCAGGCCAGTATCAGCGCCGTTATCATAAATACCCGGCTGCCAAATTGTTTGCTCGCGGACACGAAATAGCCCGCATGTTGCGGGCTATTAAGAGTGTTGCCATGGCTGGCAGAGGCGGAAGTGCCTGAATTCATAAACGCTCTGTTTGTTGGTGAAAATGCCACAAACGGCGATTATAAATCGAAACCGACCTTATCCACCAATTTCAATGCGGCTTTGCGGTTGGCTGCAATTTCTGTCAGTGCCAGCTCGTCGGCTTTAAATTCGCCCCAGCTTTGCACCAGCTCAGAAACCTCAGCGCCTGGCTTCACCGGATATTCATAGTTTACTTCCGCGTATATTTGCTGAGCCTTGTCGCCGGTCAGGTACGCCAGTAAGGTTTCAGCCGCGGCTTTGTTCGGCGCATGACGGGTTAATACCGCACCAGAGACATTCACATGAGAACCGCGATCTTGCTGGTTAGGGAAGTTCAGATTAACGGCATCGGCCCAGGCAATCTGATTTTTATCGTTCAGCATTTTGCCCAGGTAGTAGCTGTTACCCAGTGACACATCACACAAACCTTCTTTAATCGCTTTTACTTGTGCACGGTCGTTGCCTTGTGGTTTGCGCGCCAGATTGGCTTTGACGCCACGCAACCATTGCTCGGTTTCTGCTTCGCCGTGGTGCGCAATCATGGAGGCAATCAGACCCAGGTTATACGGATGTTTGCCGCTACGGGTGCAGATTTTGCCTTTGAATTTTTCATCGGCCAGATCTTCATAACGAATATTGCTTTGATCACCAGCACGCTCTTTAGACGAATAAACATTACGCACACGTTGAGTCAGAGCGATCCATTGGTTGTCAGTGTCGCGGAATTTAGCCGGTACGTTCGCTGTTAAAGTGTCGGTCAGGGTGAAAGGCTGAGTCAGCTGCTTGTCTTTTAATTCCAGCAGTTTAGAGAAATTGGAAGTCAGCACTAAATCGGCTGGCGATAATTCGCCTTCGCGTTGCAGGCGCTGAATTAATCCTTTTTTGGAAAATACGACCTTGGTTTTGATGCCGGTTTCTTTGGTGAACTCTTCCAGAATCGGTTCAATCAGAAACGGTTGGCGGAATGAATAAATATTAACCTGATCGGCCATAGCAGAAGAGGCAGATAAAGTGGTTAGCAAGGCCGCCATTCGGAATAAGCGCATAGAAACTCCAGCTCGCTTTAACTTAAATGAGAAAGCTTCCTATTATTGCATAAGCGCTATAAATGACCAGTTATTTTGCTGAAAAAACTATTGCTGAGATGGAAGTAATGATCCTGAGGATTTAGTCCCGAGAGCTTAGTCGCGGGACTTATTCAAGAAATAAAAAATGATCGCGTAATAAATGACCAAGCAGTATTGAATCACCCTGCAGACGGGCGTATTCGATGACTTCCAAAATGCTGCCGCTGTCATCTTTGGGATTGGGTTTTAATAAGCGGGAAAAGGCTTTGCTGGTGAGCACAAAATCGTCAACGGATTTTTGCCCATCCATATCACTAAAACGGATAAAGCCTTCGTCTTTGAGCCATACGACGGCGCCGAAGGCAGCCTGATGGCGAGGGGAATGCAGCCCGTATTCATCGACATCATCCGGGCCGGAAATATCTTCGATAAATAATGTCTGCGCGCGTGGAAATTGCCGGAACCCCAGCAATAACACCACGGCACAGTCTTTATAAAAATCGTCGATATGGACATCAAGCACAAGGTTGCCCTGGTTTACAGCTGACGATAGCTGTTAAAGAAGGTTTCCATACGCTCCATGGCAGCCGTCAGGTCTTCCGGACGCGGCAGGAAGACCACGCGGAAATGATCCGGATAAGCCCAGTTAAAGGCGGTGCCATGAACGATCAGGATTTTCTGCTGTTCTAATAAATCCAGCACCATGCGTTCGTCGTTATGGATATTAAATTTCTTAATGTCCATTTTCGGGAAGCAATACAGCGCACCTTTGGGTTTTACGCAGCTGATGCCATCAATATTATTTAACGCTTCCCAGGCGATATCCCGCTGCTGGCAGATGCGGCCATCAGGCGCTACTAAGTCGTTAATGCTTTGGTAGCCACCCAGCGCCGTCTGAATGGCATGCATGGCCGGAACGTTGGAACACAAACGCATCGAGGCCAGCATTTCCAGCCCTTCGATGTAGTCTTTTGCCAGATGCTTGGCACCACTGATAATCATCCAGCCTGCACGGAAACCCGCCAGGCGGTAATTCTTCGATAAACCATTAAAGGTGATGATCAGCAGGTCATCCGCCAGTGATGCAGTGGAGGTGTGTGTGGTGCCATCGAATAAAATTTTGTCGTAAATCTCATCGGAGAACACGATCAGGTTATTCTGGCGGGCAATCTCTAACATTTGCTTCAGCATTTCGTCAGAATAAACCGCACCAGTTGGGTTATTCGGGTTGATCAGCACCAGTGCCTTGGTTTTATCGGTGATCTTGGCACGCATATCGTCCAGATCCGGGTACCAGCCCGAGCCTTCGTCGCAGGTGTAATGCACCGCTTTACCTCCACCGAGGCTGACTGCACCGGTCCAGAGTGGGTAGTCCGGAGACGGCACCAGCACTTCATCGCCATTATTCAGCAAGCCCTGCATACACATCACAATCAGCTCGCTAACACCATTACCAATAATGATGTCTTCGATATTTACATTGGCAATGTTCTTCTGCTGGGTGTACTGCATGATGGCTTTGCGGGCTGAGAACAGACCTTTGGAATCGCTGTAGCCTTCGGAATCCGGCAGGTTGTAAATCACGTCCTGAATGATTTCTTCCGGCGCATCCAGACCAAACGGTTTTGGGTTGCCAATGTTCAGCTTCAGAATGCGATGGCCATCTTCTTCGAGTTTTTTGGCGGCATGCAGGACGGGTCCACGAATGTCGTAAAACACGTTAGCCAGTTTGTTCGACTTCTTAATTTCCTGCATGGGAACTGTTTCGCCTCGTAAATGCTCTGAAAGATGAAACCACGCATGATACTCTGTCCGTTGCTATGGCGAAACCAGTCAGTAATGAATTTTGTCGAAGCGGTCAGCAGTAACTGAGGCGCTGGCATACAACAATAAGCAGGTAAGGTAACTCATGAAAAAAGTCATTAAAACCGAAGCTCAGTGGCGCGAACAGCTGGACCCGGAGACCTACCATATTACCCGTGAAGCCGGTACCGAACGGGCTTTTACCGGGAAATACTTTGATTGTAAGGAAAAGGGTACTTACAGCTGCGTATGTTGTGGCGAGGTGCTGTTTTTCTCTGATGCTAAATACGACTCCGGCTGTGGCTGGCCCAGCTTTTTTCAGCCTGCCAGCGACGATGTGATCGAAGAGTTAACCGACACTTCACACTTTATGGTGCGCACCGAAGTGCGTTGTCAGCAGTGTGACTCACATTTAGGCCATGTCTTTACCGATGGCCCGGCACCAACCGGCTTACGTTATTGTATTAATTCGGCGTCACTGACTCTTAAGTCGGATTCGGAATAAACCGGCCCTTCTCCGGATAATACCCTAGCTGCCACGCTCTGCGTGGGAGCTAAACCCATTCAGGCAATAAGCGCACAAAGTTGCATCTTCTTTAAAATAAAGTATTGTGCGCAATATAGTTGTCAAAAATATAAACTCGACCTGTCAATCACGGAGCCTGATATGTCTGTTCTGAATCATGAAATGCCGCGTTTAAACGGAGAAATGCAAAACCTGAGCGACTACCAAGGGCAGGTGGTGTTGATTGTGAATACCGCCAGTAAATGTGGTTTTACCCCGCAATACGAAGGCCTGGAAAGTATTTATCAGCAATACAAAGAAAAAGGGCTGGTGATTCTCGGCTTTCCCTGTAATCAGTTTGGTAAACAAGAGCAGGGTGATGAGAGCGAGATTGGGGCTTTTTGTCAGAAAAACTACGGTGTGTCGTTCCCGATGTTCTCTAAAATTGAGGTGAACGGTGACAATGCAGCGCCTTTGTATCAGCAGCTGAAACAAGCCGCACCGGGTGTGATGGGCACCAAGGGTATTAAATGGAATTTCACCAAATTCCTGGTGAATAAACAGGGGCAGGTGGTTAAACGTTATGCGCCGACGACCAAGCCGGAAGATATCAAAGCGGATATTGAAGCGGCACTGGCCTGAATACTGAATGGTTTTGAAAAAGTACCCGCAACTTCACCTGGATAATCAGGTTTGTTTCGCTGTTTATAGTTTGCAGCGCCGTATCACTCAGGCTTATCAGCCATTGCTGAAACCTCTGGGGCTGACTTATCCGCAGTATCTGGTGATGCTGGTGCTGTGGCAAACCTTTGAAGATGCCTCAGAATCATCTGCTTCCGTTTCGGTAACGCAGCTATGCCACAAGCTGATGCTGGATACCGGCACGGTTACGCCCTTATTAAAGCGCATGGAGCAAAATGGCTTGCTGACGCGTTCCAGAAGTCAGGAGGACGAACGTGTGGTTTTGGTGGCGTTAACCGAAGAGGGAGTGGGTCTGCGTGATCGTGCGGCTCAGATCCCGCAACAACTGGCCTGTAATACCGGACTGCAGGCGGAGGAAGCAATTCGCTTGAGGGATAAAATCAAAAGCTGGTTGCTGAACTGGCGCTGACGCTTTCTTCTTTTTTACTTTTTTCCTGCCTTCTTCTCGTTCAGAAGTGTTTCTTTTTCCACGCCTGATCTTCTTCGGCTATCAGATCTGCCGCCTCGGCCAGGCGATTGGGTTCTGTGCTGGTTGGTTGGGTTTGTTGTGCCAACTCCGATAACATCAATGTGGCTTTTTGCTGGTATGCGCTCAGCTCGTTTGTGGGCGTTTTGATGGCAGCAAGGGTTTTAAGGATTTTATTGAGCTGGCTTTCCGCCAGTGATGTGTTGTTCATGGTGATTGCGGCGCTGGCTTTAGACATCAGTACCGTGACTACCAGGCGCACATTCAGCAGACGCAGTTCATGCAGCGCCTGCTCGGCTTTTTTGGCGTCCAGCTGATGTTGCTGATAGCCGCGTTTGATTTGTTCGATTCCTTGTTGCAGCGCTTTGCGAATAGTTTTGGCCTGACGTTCATCCTGTGGCAGGGCTGCCTGACTGTTATTCGGCGGATTCTCGATCCATTCACTGGCTTGCATGCCCGCCTTGCGGACATTGTTTCCTACCGGCAGTTTAAATTCTGACATACGGCGCTGATTGCTGATGATCAGTTCAGAGAAGTATTGCATGCAGCTGGCAGAAAGCCAGGGCAGTAGGGTGCTGGCAGCATCCAGTTGCTGCATGATCTGATCCGACAGCTCGATGGTGAGGCGTGCGCGTATCAGGCGCTTTTGTTCGCGCCAGCGTAAAAAAGCCAGCGCGGCAACCGCACTGACCGCTGTTAACACGGCGAGGAAAATCAATAAGCTGGTGGACATAAATAACGGCGCTGGCCAGACCTGTTTTATCCCTATGTCCTTAGTGTAGTTGGATTTTTTTTATTCGCAGGGGTTGACTCAAATAAAAACCCTCAATAGAATTCGCGCTCCTTGATTGAGACGTCCCCATCGTCTAGAGGCCTAGGACACCGCCCTTTCACGGCGGTAACAGGGGTTCGAATCCCCTTGGGGATGCCATCTTCCTTCTTATATTAAGACGGTAAAGATGCATTAAGTGCGGGAATAGCTCAGTTGGTAGAGCACAACCTTGCCAAGGTTGGGGTCGCGAGTTCGAATCTCGTTTCCCGCTCCAGACTCTCACATCAAGAACGCAGCACTAGGCGCTGCAATACGGTGCGTCCCCATCGTCTAGAGGCCTAGGACACCGCCCTTTCACGGCGGTAACAGGGGTTCGAATCCCCTTGGGGATGCCAACTTTTATATTGATTATTCAATCTGAAAGTTGCTGCATGTGCGGGAATAGCTCAGTTGGTAGAGCACAACCTTGCCAAGGTTGGGGTCGCGAGTTCGAATCTCGTTTCCCGCTCCAATATTTCTAAAAAATATTGGTACAGCAGAAATAAGAAAGACTGATGCGACCAAGTGGTCGCGAGCTGGAGCGCCAGCCCGGTCGATCTCGTTTCCCGCTCCAAAATACATGCAATGCAGAATGCACCAAAAATTGATTTCTAAGAAAAAAGTCTTGCAAATCAATAATTTAGCTGTATTATACATCGCAGCTAAACGATGTGTCCCCATCGTCTAGAGGCCTAGGACACCGCCCTTTCACGGCGGTAACAGGGGTTCGAATCCCCTTGGGGATGCCACTTTCTTTTTATAGAAAGTAAGCATTATGCGGGAATAGCTCAGTTGGTAGAGCACAACCTTGCCAAGGTTGGGGTCGCGAGTTCGAAT
The DNA here is from genome assembly GCF_965226395.1 of Bacterioplanoides sp. Classification (GTDB taxonomy): domain Bacteria; phylum Pseudomonadota; class Gammaproteobacteria; order Pseudomonadales; family Oceanobacteraceae; genus Bacterioplanoides. The sequence goes on from NZ_OZ245358.1 coordinate 3,416,126, forward strand.
CTCGTTTCCCGCTCCAATTATTTATTGGAAAAGCATGGTTCAAACTAAAACGTTTGAATTAAAATAAAGAAAAGCTGCACTTGATGCGGCTTTTTTTATGCCTGTTATTCAGGTGGAATAGCTCAGGAAAAGTTAGCCCAGCAGATGCTGGGCTTGTTTATATCAGGCATCGAATTGTTTGGCATTCTGTTGCAGCAGGGTTTTGACGGCCACACGATCAAACGGCTCTTGTGTATCGCTGTTGCTTTCGTGTTCGGCTTCTTGTTCGTCCAGTTGCTGGAACAGCTCGATTTCATCATCTGCCATAAAGTGCAGGCATTCACCACCAAAGAACCATAATAAGTCACGGTTGATAACAGGGGTGAGCTGCGGGTGGTGGGTCAGGATATTAATCAGCCAGTCCTGACCGTCCTGATAAGCTGAATCAGTGCGTTGCGTCAGTTGCTCAATCAGAGTGTGAATCTGTTGTAAAATCTCTTCCGGGATTATCTGGCTATCATTACCGTTGGCTTCGGTATTGGCAGCGGCACGCTTAAGGCGCTTTTCAACGCCTTGCAGCAGTTTAATGTGATAACTCAGTCGTTCAGTTAAAGGTTGATTCATAAATAGGTACTTAGATGATTCCGGCGTTACAGGTAAAAGGGCTTACAAAAGTGTATGCCAATGGCTTTCAGGCCTTAAAAAGCATTGATTTACAGGTTGAGCAGGGCGACTTTTTTGCCTTGCTCGGGCCTAATGGTGCCGGTAAGTCTACCACGTTGGGTATCTTATCGGGACTGGTTCAGAAAACCGCAGGCAGTGCCTCAATTATGGGGTTTGATGTTAATCGCGAAGCCTTCTCTGCCAAGCAGCATCTGGGTGTGGTGCCGCAGGAGTTTAATTTTAACCAGTTCGAAAAAGTCCGCGACATTGTGATTACCCAGGCGGGTTTTTTTGGTTTGACCCAAAAGCAGGCGGCTGAAAACACCGATTATTTATTAAAGCAGCTCGATTTATGGGATAAGCGCGACACTCAGGCGCGTATGTTATCCGGTGGTATGAAGCGCCGCCTGATGATTGCCCGGGCGCTGGTGCACAAGCCCAAAGTGCTGATTCTGGATGAGCCAACCGCCGGGGTGGATATCGAATTGCGCCGTTCCATGTGGGAATTTATGCAGCGCCTGAATGAGCAGGGCACCACCATTATTCTGACTACCCACTATCTGGAAGAAGCCGAGCAACTCTGCCGCAATATCGCCATTATTAATCACGGTGAAATTGTGCAGGCGACCAGTGTACGCGAGCTTTTGGCGCAGCTGCATACCGAGACGTTTGTGCTGGATCTGGCGGAGCCGTTTTCGGCAGATGTGACGATTGATGGTTTTGATGTGGCTCAGGCCTCACCGGATTGTTTAGAAATTACCGTCGAGAAGGGCCAGAGTCTGAATCGTATTTTTCAGCAATTAACGGAAAAGGGTATTGAGGTGCGCAGTATGCGTACTAAGTCCAATCGTTTGGAAGAGTTATTTGTCGATCTGGTGCGTAATCAGAATGCGGCCGGAGGACAAAACTGATGTCAGTATTACAAATTCAGTGGGTGGCATTTAAAACCATTCTGACCAAAGAAGTGCGCCGTTTTATGCGCATCTGGCAGCAAACCTTATTGCCGCCAGCCATTACCATGACGCTGTATTTTATTATTTTCGGTAATTTAATCGGCTCGCGCATTGGTGAGATGGGCGGCGTGGATTATATGGCCTTTATTGTGCCTGGACTGATTATGATGAGTGTGATTACCAATGCTTATGGTAATGTAGCGTCTTCGTTTTTCAGTAATAAATTCCAGCGCAGTGTCGAAGAAATGATGGTGGCTCCGGTGCATCCGGGCACGATTTTACTTGGTTTTGTGATGGGAGGCGTGGTGCGTGGTGTGCTGGTGGGCATGATTGTGACCTTGTTGTCGCTATACTTCACGCAACTGCAGATTCACAACCTCGCTGTTATGGTGAGTGTGATTTTATTGTCGGCCATCTTATTTTCACTGGGCGGATTTATTAATGCTATCTTTGCGTCAAAATTTGACGATATTTCCATCATCCCAACCTTTGTAATCACGCCGTTAACCTATCTCGGTGGTGTGTTTTATTCCATTACTTTGCTGCCGGAGTTCTGGCAGGGAGTATCCTTGCTGAATCCGATTTTATATATGGTCAACACCTTCCGTTACGGCATTTTAGGGGTGTCGGATGTTGATCTGTTAACCGCTTACAGCATGCTGATTGCATTTATTGTGGTGTTATCGGCATACAGTATCTGGCTGATGCGCCGTGGTGTGGGAATGCGACAATAAAGTCGGTGGGATGGTTTGGGCAATCAACAGTTATTTATTACAAAAGGTTAATGCATGGGCTCGGTAAACAGCGAACATAATCCGTTGGGTCAAACATCAGAATACAAAGACGTGTATGACCCAACCTTATTATTTCCGATTTCTCGTGAAGAGAGCTGGAAGAAGCAGGGTCTGGATCGACATCAGGTGCCTTTTTACGGAGTTGATATCTGGAATGGCTATGAAATTTCCTGGTTGAATGCCAAAGGTAAACCACAGGTGTGTATGGCGGAATTCCGTATTCCGGCAACCTCAGAATTTCTGATTGAGTCTAAGTCTTTTAAGTTGTACCTGAACTCGTTTAACCAAACCAAAATGGCTTCGTCAGAAGAGGTGCGCCTGCGCATGCAGCGCGATTTATCTGCAGCGGCGGGAGCAGAAGTTCAGGTGATTTTTCATCCGGTTGATGCGGCTTTCCCTCAGCCTCCGGTGGCGCATTGTATTGATGACGCCGATATTGCAGTCGACTCGTATGAGTTGGATGCGTCTTTATTAAAAACCGGCGAAGGATCATTTGATGGCTGGATTTGCAGTCATCTGCTGAAATCGAACTGCCCGGTTACTGGTCAACCGGATTGGGGCTCGCTGTATATTCGTTATCGCGGGCAGCGTATTGATGAGGCCGGCTTGCTGGGGTATATCGTCTCGTTACGTCAGCATCAGGACTTTCACGAGCAGTGTGTTGAGCGTACCTATCGGGATCTGATGTTGGCTTGTCAGCCGCAGGAGTTAACCGTATATGCCCGTTATGTGCGTCGCGGTGGTCTGGATATTAATCCGTTCCGTAGCTCACTGGAGTCGGCCAAAGCTGAGAATTTCCGGTTGGCGCGCCAGTGAATTTGTGCTGAATCAGAGCCTCGGTTTTCTCTTCTAGCTCCCACGCTCTGCGTGGGAGCTAAATCCCCTTCTTATTTTCTCAATTCAGATATGACTACCACGCAGAGCGTGGGAGCCAGATGATTAAGCTGAAGCCTTGGTGACTTTGCGGCGTACTTTATGAGCCGCTTTTTCCAGCGCCTGAGCAATGGCTTCGCGCTCACCTTCACGAATTTTGTCCGCTTCCATATGCAGAGAGAAGCCTTCGGTATCGTGGTTCATAAAGCTGGGGTTAGCACCTAAATCACGGCGATAATCAACAATCTGATACAGCGGCAGTGGGTCGCGGAATCCTTTCACCATCGCTTCGCCACGCTGGCGACAAATAATCTTATCTTTGATTAATGCCCAGGTTTCGTGGGAGACCAGAATTTCCCCCGGCTCTGCCTTCGATTCCAGGCGGCTGGCCAGGTTCACCTCTTTACCGATGATGGTGTAATCCATGCGTTCTTCGGTGCCAAAGTTACCCACCGTGCAATAGCCGGTGTTAATCCCCATGCGAATTTGCAGCGGGGCGGTCATGCCCATTTCCGCCCATTGTTTGCGTAACTTGAGCATATGACGACGCATTTCAATGGCCATAGAAACACAGGCGATGGCATCGCCTTTGGTGCCTTTGCTGGTTGGGTCACCGAAGAAAATCATCATGCCATCACCAATAAACTTGTCGATGGTACCGCCGTAGCGCATGGCGATATTCGACATATCAGTCAGGTATTGATTCAGCAAGTCGGTAAAGGCTTCAGCTTCCATCTGCTCTGATAACGCCGAGAAACCAACGATATCAGAGAAGAAAATCACTAGTTTTTTACGTTGTGTTTCCAGCTTTGCCTGGCGTTTACCAGCAAAGATCGACTCCCATATCTGTGGTGCCACATAGCGCGCAACCTGCTGTGATAAGGCCTGAAAACGCTCCACCTGACCCTGAAATTTGAGCTTCAGGCGCATCAGATCGCGGGATTGGCGGTTGCTGTTAAAGGCTGAAATCGCCAGGTGCATACCCACACCCAGAGCGGCACTGATAAATACCGGGTCCGGAACCGGAGCCGCTTTGTGGTAGCCAAACAGCATAACCCCGGCAGCACCGCCGGAAATCAGAGAGATCACACAAAAGGCCCAGGCCGTAATGCTGCCAACAATAATAAAGCTGGTGTTGATCATGATCAGAAACAGTACAACCAGCTCGATGGGCAGGTGTAGATAAGCCAGCATCAGGCCACATAATATGGCATCGCCATGGATCAGGAACTGCCGGGTTGTGTAGGCGTGTTTTTTGCGAAACGGCTTGCTGAGCAGGTGAATCAGGTGCGGGTAAACTAAGCCAATGATGACAATGGCCAGTGCTTCGTTGCTGTAAAAATCCGTGATAATGCCGATCAGTACGGTGATCACGGCAACGCTGTAGCCTAAGATACGGGCTAAATAATCTTGTTTGGGCAGACTGGTTTCAGAAAAGGAGGCCGTGTCTTGTGTATCAAACATCATCAGAACCTGAATTGTTGTTATTGGTCGGCGCTGGTGTTTTGGTGGCGGCGAGTCTGTACATCTATATACCCAGAAATCGTTGAAGCAGCAAGTTTGGTGCCTGATAAGTCAGGCTGAATAACCAGACCTATAAGGATACAATATTCAGATTCTAATGATATTGATCTGGTACTTTTTATGGATTTTTTGACCGCTTTGCTCGAACGTGTCTCGGCACCCCAGCTGACAGGGCCGGATATTACCAATGAACAGCTGGACACCCTGATCCAGGCCGCATTACGAGCGCCAGACCATGCCTGGCTTCGGCCTTCGCGTTATCTTGCCGTACGTGGAGATGAACGCCAGCAGCTGGGTGAGCTCTTCTTGCAGGCTACTGATGATTATCAGGAGCTGACGCCAGAGCGACAAGCTAAAATCCGCAATATGCCAATGAGAGCGCCTCTGCTGCTGGTGGCGGTGTGCCGGATTCAGGATCACCCTAAGGTGCCACGCGAAGAGCTGCTGCTTTCAACTGGAGCCGGGGTGCAAAATATTCTGAATGCTGCCTGGGCAATGGAGTTGGGTGCGATTTGGCGGACGGGCGATCTGGCCTACAACGCTCAGGTTAAAGAAGGGTTGGGGCTGTCTGCAGACGAAGAAATTGTTGGTTTTATTTATGTCGGGCATGTGAATTGTCGGCTAAAACAACCACCTGTGCTTGAAACTGCTGATTTTTTAACCGAGTGGCAGGCAAAATCGTAATAAAAACAAAGAATTAGCTTTAAGGTATTGACCAATCATAAGAGCCTGAGTATAGTACGCGGCCTCTGCTTAGCAGAGATTGGAGAGGTGTCCGAGTGGCCGAAGGAGCACGCCTGGAAAGTGTGTATACGGAAACGTATCGAGGGTTCGAATCCCTCCCTCTCCGCCATTTTTATCTTTTAAAATCAATGACTTGAGCTTTTCGATTCGTTGGTTTGTCTACAGCTTGACTACAAGCTAAAGGATTCAGCACTATCGCTTCTTGTAAGTGGTCAGGAGCTAAATGGGCATAACGCATAGTCATCGTGATTGAGCTATGCTCAAGGATTCTTTATAGCGTCAGAATATTCCCTCCATTAATCATGAACCAGCTTGCGAAAGTATGCCGCAGAATATGTGTTGCCTGACCTTTCGGCACCTCGAAACTACACATTCTCAATGTCCTTCGGAAAGTTTCCTCTGAGTTTGTAAATAGCTGCCCTGAGCCGTGTCTTTTGATTTCATTCTCCAGATCATAGCTAATGGGTACTGTCCTGTTCTTACCACTCTTTGTATCTGTAAAGCTAATCCTTCCGTTTTTGATATTTCTGGTGTGCAAGTTCTGAGCTTCACCCCAGCGGCAGCCAGTCGATAGGCATATTTTGGTAATCAACGTGACATGTGGATTTACACAGACCGAGTTTAAAGTGTCTAACATCTCGACAATTTGCTCTTTGTCCAGATAGGACAGCTCCCGTTCCTTAATTTTTATAGGGCGTACTTTTTGTATTGGGTTTTCATATGAAATAATTTCATTGCGGTGTAACTCGTTGAAAACTGCGTGAGGTATCCGAGCAGATTGTTTGCTGCTTTTGCGCTGATGCCGCTGTTTATTCTTTGCTCGCGGTATTTGAGAAATATCTCAGGAGTCAGTTTTTGGGCAACAGGGTCTCCCATTGCTTCGCAAGCATAGTTGAGCAGATTTAGTCGACGCTTTGAGTAGTTTAAATGTTGGCCGTGAACCTGATACCAGGTTGCAATAAGCTCGGATAGGCACCGCGAGTCTTTTTTACCAGTATTCCAATCTTTGTCTTCGAACGCTTTGTTTAGTACATATTTTTCGAAGCGCTGAGCTTCGAGCTTTGTTGGAAATCTCTTTCTGACACGTTTCCCTTCCCTCCCGTTGGGGTAGACATCCACGAGCCATTTACTTCCATCCTTCTTGACGGTCATGTCCTACTAACTCACTTCCCGAAGAAGGCTTTATCTACCCCGTTTTCAGGGTCTGAATCGCCACTAGTTTGCTAGACACCTTTTAGTTAGAGAAAATGACTCAAATAGAGGTGTGTATGAGCAACAAACGATATCCCGAAGAATTTAAGATTGAAGCTGTGAAACAAGTGACGGTCACAGGCCATAGTGTTGCCGATGTGGCTGAGCGACTTGGAACCACCACTCACAGTCTGTACGCCTGGATTAAGCGCTATGGTCCCGATGCTGATCAACATAATCAAGCTGCAGCCGAAGCAGCTGAGATTCGCTGTCTAAAGAAAGAACTTCAGCGAGTCACCGAAGAGCGTGACCTATTAAAAAAAGCCGCGGCGTACTTTGCAAAGAACCCCGATTAAGATACGCCTTTATCCGTGAATACCAGAGTACAGTGCCTTTGAGGAGACTGTGCTCACTATTTGATGTTCACCCTAGCAGGTACTACGCCTGGCTGCAAAAGCCCAAGTCGAAACGGCAAAGGTGTAATGAACAACTGACCGGTTTAATAAAGCAGTTTTGGTTAGAATCTGGCGGTGTTTATGGTTATCGAAAAATCCATCGGGATATTCGTGATCATGGTGAAATTTGCGGTATTAACCGAGTGCATCGACTCATGGAACAAGCAGGCCTAAAAGCTCAGGTTGGCTATCGAAAACCACGTCATAAAGCCGGAGCAAGCCATATTGTTACAGCGAACACGTTGAGTCGACAGTTTAATCCTGATAAACCAGATCACTCATGGGTAACAGATATTACTTACATTCGAACTCACGAAGGCTGGCTCTACTTGGCGGCTGTTATGGATTTATTTTCACGGCGCATCATTGGCTGGGCAATGGGGGACAAGAATGACGAAGGAGTTGGTGTTGGATGCGTTACTCATGGCAGTGTGGCGCCGTAATCCAAAACAGGAAGTGCTGATCCACTCAGATCAGGGAAGCCAATACACCAGCCATGACTGGAGTGACTTTTTGAAGGAACACAATTTAAAAGGCAGCATGAGTCGGCGTGGTAACTGTCACGACAATGCTGTTGCCGAAAGCTTCTTTCAGCTACTGAAACGAGAGCGGGTGAAAAGAAAATATATCTAAGCCGCGAAGCTGCAAGGATAGATTTATTCGATTATATCGAGATGTTTTACAACACGAACCGACGACATGGTTCCAATGGTATGCTGTCACCAGTAAAGTATGAGCAGCAATATTTTATGAAGCATAAAAGTGTCTAGTGAACTGGTGGCGATTCACGTCTTGTTTTGTACTTAGGTAATAAAGCGCACTTAAAGCCAAATATTGCTTGCTTTATTCGGTTCAGCAGGCATATAACTTAGCAGCAAAGATATACTTGATGAACTCCACAACAAGGAAGGTATATATGGGCGCAAAAATGTCGAAAGCCGTAGATGCGGAAGGCCGAGAGATTTCGCTTAGCGATGCCGAAAATAAATGCTATATAGCGCCATTGCGCTGTGTACACTGCTCCACTGAGCTTAGCTTCACAGGCCAATACTTGCGGCAACTAGGAGACGATACAGTCACAGTATCCGCATGTTTCAAATTAAAGCGCGGTAATGTCCATAAAACCGATTGCCCATTTGATTTAACTGAGAAAGTTACGATTGTTGCTCGGGAGTCTAGCCCAGCTGTTCTATCTAAAAACGAATCCGGTAAATATGAACTACGTTTGCTTGCCGTGAAAGAAGCTATTTTTGGGCTGCGTGATATAGAAAATAAGGAGTCAAAATCAAATAATCCAGAATCACGACCAAAGGTGGGCAAGGAGTATGTTAAATCTAAGAAACAACTAAGCTCTTATCTTAGTACTGCACGACAGGTGCTAAAAATTCGAGCGCAGTGTGAAGACAACCGCGAAGTTGAAGATAACCTTGAATTAGTATTTAACGGAAATCGCGTGCACTGGAAAGATTTTTACTTTATGGATCAAGATTATTTTCGTTGCTATACCAATTTACAAAGAGCAACAATAAATATCCCGATAGCCATACAAGGATTAGTTCGCTCAACTAAAGTCGTTCCTGGAAAATATGGAGAAAGAGCGGTACTTAACCTAATTTCACCTTATAGAGAAACGGATGACCCAAAAGTTATCGACACTGTTAATATTTCAATTTGGTCTTCAAATCTCAGCTCATTTGATAAATTTAAATACAAAGATTCAATAATCATTTTTGGCTTCTGGAAGGCTGGAAAGATTGATGAGCGAGAGGGAGCTTCAGAAAAGACTAAAGGGAAAGTTTACAGGAACCGACAGATTAGCATGTCCTTGTTGACTAATTCGCAGATTTGTCCAGAGAAAAGTTAAACTGTTGCCAACTGGCTAAGCAGAAAGACCGATGGAAAGCGTGTTTTTAAGCCAAGGCCGACTCAGATGAAGGCATTAGAGATTTCGATCAAGACATGTATTAGAGCATTATTGAAATGCCAAATTACGGCTCTATACTTGTGGCTCTGTCTAAAAATTAATCCCCTGATTAACCAGTCGCGCGGCGATTGAGCGTTTACCGGGGGGATGGGGGCGGTAGCGCCCCATGATTACCGAATAGTGGCTACATTTCGACTACATAGTAGTGTTTTAAAGTGCTTAATAGTGGTTGTAAATGGCTTAAGGTATTGAAATAAAACACTATTTTTCACTATCTGACAGGTTGTAACGGGTTCGAATCCCTCCCTCACCGCCACTAATTCTAAAAAAGCCCTGAGATTGAAAAATCTCGGGACTTTTTCGTTTTGGCTTAATAAACCATGTCACGCTGGTATTCCTGCCCCATCAATTTTTATTGATACAAACTCAATCCGCAAATGCCCGAATAAATAAATGCTGATCCGATCCCGGAGCTGGGATATATAACGCAGCAGGGCGGCCTTTACCTCCTTCAGGAACACCTTCGCCTACTTCTTTAAGAAGTTCTGCATTTGCGATGCGGCGGCGAAACGATTTTTTCTCCAGCTTTTTATCCATCAGCAACTCAAACGCCTGTTGTAGCTGAGTTAATGAAAAGGGTGCTTTTACAACATGCAGTGGCAATACGGTGTACGCCGTTTTGGTTTTTAATCGCTCGCGCGCTTGTTGCATCAATTGTTGATGATCAAACGCCAGTTCAAGATTCATGGCATCGGCCATAGGCCACCACTGAGCATCGGCAACGGAGTCAACGAAATCGGAGGTTTGTTCGTAAGGGATCAAAGCCATATATAAGGTGGTAACAGACCAGCCTCTGGGGTCGCGACTGGCATTTCCTTGGGTGGCGACTTGTTCCAGTAGTGGTGCATGAATGCCGGTTTTGCTGAGTAGTTTCCGTCGTGCGGTAATCTCAATATTGGTATCTTCTTTTAAATCGACAAAGCCCCCCGGCAGAGACCATTTGCCTTTGTCTGGAAAATCCCCGCGTTGCACTAAGAGAATTTTTAATTGCCCTTCATGTAAGGTGTAGATGGCAATATCGACTGAATACAAAGGGACATCAAAGTCTTTGATATTGTAGGTGCTGAGGTAGACTTGTTCGTCGTTAGTGGTCATTAAGTAGCTACGCTGGAAGGAATTGACTTTGGTGGCATATCGCCAATAATATGATTGAGCTTACGCAGGTGCAAGAAAATATAAGCGCACTAGAAAGCAGGTGTAAGCAGAAAAGCGATGAGAAAGACTCGTCGTATCACTTTTAACGGCAAGGAGCTTGCTGTATGCAACGCGAATTTGATTTTTCGGTCTTTATTGGCCGCTTTCAGCCTTTTCATAACGGCCATTTACAAGTGGTTGAAGCGGGTTTGGCCAAGGCTGATAAACTGATTATTTTAATTGGATCAGCCTGGCAGGCGCGAAGCCCGCGCAATCCCTGGTCTCACTCCGAGCGGGAGCAAATGATTCGTTCCTGCTTATCCGAAGCGGATAACGAGCGTTTGATCTGTCTGCCTCTGATGGATGTTCCCTATAACGACGAGCTTTGGGTCCGGAATGTTCAGACGACAGTATCGGGGCTGATCACGGCTCATCACACCACGCCGCATAACCCAGCCAAAGTAGCATTAATTGGTCACCAGAAAGACCATACCGGATTTTATCTGAATCTGTTTCCGCGCTGGCAAAGCATTGGTGTGGAGAATTTTCACGGCATCAGTGCCACTCCAATACGCGAGCGTTTCTTTAATTCCGATGAACAGCTTCTGAGTGCTGAAGACGAGAAGGTTCTTCCGTCAGGCGTCGCATCCTGGTTAGCGGAATTTGCCCGTACGCAACCTGGCTACCCGCAAATAGCGGAAGAGATTGCGTTTGTGGCTAAGTACAAAAAGGCCTGGGAAGCCGCACCTTACGAACCAACCTTTGTGACGGTGGATGCCGTATTGATTCAGTCGGGTCATATTTTATTGGTTGAGCGTAAGGCAAATCCGGGGAAAGGCTTATGGGCATTGCCGGGTGGTTTTTTAGACCCCGGAGAGCGCTTGCTGGATGCCTGTATTCGTGAGTTGCGGGAAGAAACCCGCTTGAAGGTGCCCGGCCCGGTATTAAAAGGCTCCATCAAACGCCAAGCCGTTTATGACGACCCGTATCGTTCGGCGCGCGGTCGAACACTGACACACGCCTTTCATATTGAGTTAGAGCCCAGCGCAACGCTGCCAAAAGTGAAGGGCAGTGACGATGCGCGAATTGCCAGCTGGGTACCTCTGGGTGAGTTGAGTCCGCAGGATATGTTCGAAGATCACTACTTTATTATTCAGGATATGCTGGGGCAGCTCTGACTAACTCCGTACTCGCTTTGGCTTAAGCGTTCCTGTTTAACACCTGATCTGAAATTTATTTCAGATCAGGTGTTGACTTAAAAGTGGCTATAGGCCACTATTTATTCATCGGATGGCCGTGATTGCTATCCAGTATCATCGGGGAGCCCGGTGATGAGTAACAAAACGCAGTACTGGATAGACCGGTACTGTTTTATTGATCCGACAGGAGGAACTCCGTCATGCAAAATCTGATTTTGAACACCGATTCCTACAAAACCTCACACTACGTTCAGTACCCGGAAGGGGCTGAGATCGTATCCAGCTACATTGAATCCCGTGGCGGGGATTATGCTGAAACCCTGATGTTTGGGTTGCAGGCCTTTATCAAACAATATTTAACCAAGCCGATTAGCGCTGATGATATTGATGAAGCTGAAGCCTTGTTAACCGCACACGGTGTGCCGTTTAATCGCGAAGGTTGGGAGTACATTCTGAATGCGTGTGGAGGTTATTTACCGATTGAAATTCAGGCGGTGCCAGAAGGTACGTTATTACCCGTCGGCAATGTGATGGTACAGGTGAAAAATACTGACCCTGAATGCGCCTGGTTAACCAGCTATATCGAAACTGCATTACTGCGTGCCGTGTGGTATCCAACAACAGTGGCGACCGTTTCCAAAGCCTGTAAAACCATTATTAATCGTTACCTGGACGAAACCGCAGAAAACAGCGACGGGCTTGGTTTTAAATTACACGACTTTGGTGCTCGTGGTGCCAGCTCCGAAGAAACGGCGGCATTAGGTGGTGCAGCCCACTTAGTCAACTTTATGGGCACTGATACCATTTCTGGCTTGGTTTTAGCGCGTCGCTTTTATGGAGCGGATATGCCGGGTTTTTCGATCCCGGCGGCGGAGCACAGCACGATTACGAGCTGGGGAAAAGAAGGCGAATCCGCCGCATACGCCAACATGCTCAAGCAGTTCGGCGGCGAAGAGCGACTCGTGGCCGTCGTTAGTGATTCATACGATTTATGGAACGCTATCGACAATATCTGGGGTGAATCACTTAAAGAACAGATCGAGAATATGGGCGGCACCTTAGTAGTACGCCCTGATTCCGGCGACCCTCTTGAAGTCGTTCCTGAAGCATTGGAGCGTTTGATGGCTAAATTCGGCTACACAACCAATAGCAAAGGCTATCGGGTCTTGCCCGATTGTGTTCGCCTGATTCAGGGAGATGGCGTCAGTGTTGCTTCCATCGAAGCCATTCTGGCGGCATTAAAGGAACGCGCCATCAGTGCCGACAATATCGCTTTTGGCATGGGAGGTGAGCTGTTACAAAAAGTGAACCGTGATACTCAGAAGTTTGCCATGAAGGCGTCAGCTATTCGCATCAATGGCCAGTGGCAAGATGTTTTCAAAGATCCCATTACCGATCCGGGTAAGCGCTCTAAGCGAGGTCGCTTGGCGCTGATCAAACAAGCGGATGGCTATCAAACCATTCGTGAAGATGAGCTGGGTAGCCAGGCAAATGAGCTGGTCACCGTGTTCCGTAATGGTGATGTTTTAGTGAACTGGACGTTCGATGAAATACGGGAGCGAGCAGCGCAGCGTTAATGCGCGGCCTTTTCTCTGTCCCAGAATTGAAACCAGACCAATTGCGCCAAGTGGTCGGTGTTTGCACTCTGCTTGTGCGCAAAAATACGGTTCTTTTCTATAGTTATAACCAGTCGAGCGTATCTGCCAGCTGGAGGCACTGTGTTTTTCTCGAATAAAAAAACAAATGAATCTTCTGCCCAAGTCGCAGTTCTGGAGCGCCGGATTGAGGCTCTGGAAAAAGAAAACGAGTTATATAAAAAGATCAAAGAGGTGGCTGATTTACGCAGCCAGTACAGCCTGGATCAGTTTACTCATATGGAAAACCTGAGAAATCTGTGGTTTTCCTCGAACGAAACCATCGACAAGATACGCAATACGCTGGCTAACTCTGCGACCAATCTGATGGAAGAAAATCGTGAGATTGAAGCCTCTATTTCAGACGTCGGTGATATCAGCACCACGTTGTTAAGTCTGAAGGAGCAGTTGGCAGGAATTCAGGAGAAATCGTCGGAGGCCTCTGAGGCGGTCAGTGGCCTGAAAAATGTGGCCAGTGGCATTGAAAGCTTTGTTGGCCTGATTCAGGGGATTTCGGAGCAGACAAATTTACTGGCACTGAATGCTGCGATTGAAGCGGCCCGGGCGGGAGAGCAAGGGCGTGGATTTGCTGTTGTTGCCGATGAAGTGCGGACACTGGCACAGCGAACAGCAGAAGCCACGGCTGAAATTGGCGCTCTGATTTCGACGGTTGGCAGTGAAGTGGATCGTGTCAGCAGTGGTATTACCTCCGTGGGCGATCAGGGATCGTTTCTGGCGGAAGAAGTACAAAAAGTCACCTCTAATGTTGAGGCGGTGGGCAGTGTTTCACGTCGGGTATCTGATAGTTTTGCTTATACCGCGTCAGAGAGTTTTCTGGAAACGGTCAAACTGGATCATGTTGTGTGGAAGGCTCAGGTGTATCGCCAGATCTGGAATCAGGACTTTAATGCCGATGCAGGCCTGGCGGATCATACTCAGTGCCGGCTGGGCAAATGGTATGCAGAGGGTGAAGGTTATGAGAAATATCGTAATCTGAGCTCGTACGCTCGTCTGGAAAGCCCACATAAAGAAGTGCACGACAGCGGTTTTAAAGCGCTGGCAGCTTTCCAACAAGGAGATCGCCAAGTAGCCCTGCAACATCTGCAACGGATGGAGTCAGCAAGTGCCAGTGTGATTGATATTCTCAGTGGCATGGAGCATGAAATCCGCAATTAAGCACCATTGTCACGGCATTTTTTGAATGTCGCGTGTTGGTTTAATAGAGAGCAGCCTGAGGGTTGCTCTTTTTTTGTCTGTGTTTTCAGCTTGGCTTTGTTTTAATCATCCTTGTGTGATGCACAGATATTCGTATTTCTTTATAATCCGCCGCTGTTTTCCTTGATTGACTGAGATTTCTATTATGACGGTTCGCACCCGTGTTGCTCCTTCTCCAACTGGTGATCCTCATGTAGGTACTGCCTACATCGCTTTGTTTAACCTGGCGTTCGCCCGCCAGCACGGTGGTCAGTTTATTCTGCGTATTGAAGATACCGACCAGACACGCAGTACACCGGAGTCGGAACAGGCAATCATGGACAGCATGAGCTGGCTGGGTCTGGACTGGGATGAAGGCCCGGACTGTGGGGGCGAATTTGGCCCATATCGTCAGAGTGAGCGTAAAGATATTTATCTGCAGCACGTTAATCAGCTGCTGGAGTCTGGCCATGCGTTTAAGTGTTACCGCACTACCGAAGAGCTGGATGCGCTGCGTGCTCAGCGTCAGGAGTCCGGTAACAGCATGGCACTGAAACCGTCGGATCTGAAATTGTCCGACGACGAAGTGGCTAAGCGTGAAGCTGACGGTGCCCCTTACGTGATTCGTATGATGGTGCCGGAAGAGGGTGTGTGTGAAGTTGAAGACATGCTGCGTGGTGTGATCGAGCTGGATTGGTCTCAGGTAGATGCACAAATCCTTCTGAAATCCGATGGCATGCCGACTTATCACTTGGCCAACGTAGTTGACGATCATCTGATGCAGATCACCCATGTGATTCGTGGCGAAGAGTGGATCAGTTCAGCACCAAAACACAAGCTACTGTACCAATACTTTGGCTGGGATATGCCGAAGCTGTGTCATATGCCGTTGCTGCGCAACCCGGATAAATCCAAACTGAGTAAGCGTAAAAACCCAACCTCGATTATGTTCTACGAGCGCATGGGCTTTATGCCAGAGGCGCTGCTGAACTATCTGGGTCGTATGGGTTGGTCGATGCCGGATGAGCGTGAACAATTCAGCCGCGATGATATGTTCAGCAATTTTGATATTCAGCGGGTATCACTGGGTGGTCCGGTGTTTGACGTCGAAAAACTGCGCTGGTTAAACAGCCTGTGGCTGCGTGATTTAGATGTTGACGCCTTTGCTGAGAAGTTTGCGGCCTGGGGCTTACAGGCTGACAAAGTAAAACCGATTGTTCCGCATATTCAGCCGCGGGTTGAAGTGTTCTCCGATGTGGTGCCGCTTGCCGGTCACTTCCTGGGTGGGTTAACAGCCCTTACCGCAGAGCAGTTTGAGCACAAAGCTTACGACGAAGATAAAATGCTGGCGACCATTCAATATGGTTTGTGGCAGTTAGAAGCAATTCGTCATTGGGAAAAAGAAGAAATCGAAACCCGCTTATTCACTCTGGCACAACAGCTGGAATTGAAGGTTCGTGACTTCCTGTATCCATTCTTTATTGCCATTGCCGGTACTTCGGCGACCATTTCAGTGCTCGACAGTATGGTGCTGTTGGGCCCGGATATGAGCCGTGCTCGTGTGCGTCATGCGCTGAACACGTTGGGCGGTGTGGGCAAGAAAAAAATGAAGAAGATGGAAAAAGAGTACCGTCAGATTGCTGAGGCCATTGAGGCTAAATTAGCCGAAGGCTGATAGCGAGACCGTGTTGTTTAAACCTGCGCTGTTTAAACCTGTGCTCTGGATCAGATAATGCCCTGATCCAGAGCCAGACTCAGGGCGCAAGCCAGCTCTTCGGTCTGGCCAATAAACGCTTCCTGCCATTCTCCTTTTAATATCAACGCTTCCTGAACCCAGCGCCAGCGCAAACCTGTGGTAATGGTGTCTAAAGCCCGAACACTGCCGGTGCCATCGTGACCCGCACGGATAATCGCCGCACAGGGTTTTCCCTGTGTCTCTTCCAGGCAGGGGTAATAACAGCGATCAAAAAAATCCTTTAACGCGCCAGATATATAGCCCAGATTTTCCGGGGTCACTAATAAGATAGCGTCTGCACTTTTGACATCATCAGGGTGTGTATCAAAAGGTGAGCGGATAATTAACTGCGCCTGTTCGGATTCAGCCTGCTGGTGGCCTGTTGCAATTGCCTGAGCAATCTTTTGCAAATTGTCTGACGGTGTGTGGGCAATGACCAATAGTGTTTTCATAAAATAAGCTGTGTTGTTATCAATTAATCCGCATCCGGCCTGACACCATCCAACGGCTTAATAACCAGTACGTCGCACGCTACTTTATCAACCAAGGATTCAGCGGTGTTACCGATTAATACGCCTGCCAAACCTTCACGGCCTACGGTACCCACCACAACGACATCGGCCTGAATCTCTCGGGCGAAATCAGCAATGACATCGTCGGTATCGCCTTCGCCGATATGCAGATGATCGTTGTTGATATTGAATTTTCTGGCCCATTGCTGGCAGGCGTCTTCATGCTGCTCGGTAACGTAATGCTGAATATCATCCGGGGCCGTAACTTCCGGCACCATGGCAAATGCCACGCTCACCAGAGGGTAGGCATTACCCAGATGCAGGTCGGTTTCAAAATGATCGGCCAGGTGCTCCGCAAACGACAGAATATTATCGTTAATTAAATCATGGCTCTGGTCCGGGGCGGTGGCATCAATGGCTGCCAGAATGCGGTTGTGCTGCCAGGATTTGGCGCTTTTTACCAGTAACACCGGTGCCGGGCAATGGCGTAACATATTCCAGTCGGTGTGGGCGAAAATCCGGTCAACCAGGGAGTGGGGTTGAGTGCCTTTAATCACCAGATCAAAGCTTTTATTACGCATCGATTCAATCACGGCATCGTGCAGGTGTTTCTGCCAATGCACTTCGGTGTCTACGGCAATGCCATTGGCTTCTGCTTCTCTGATAAAGCTGTTAACCCAGTTGGCGGATTTGTCGAGCAGGGCCTGTTTGATGCGTTGCTGGGTGTCGCTGTCGATAGCAGTCAGAGGCGAGCCTTCTTCACAATACGCTTCGTAAGTATTGGTCATCAGGGTCAGATCGGCCTGAAGTGATTTTGCCAGCCACAATGCCCGTTCCAGTGCTGGTTGTTCCGGGTGGTCGCTATCCAGTACAACAAGAATATGATTGATATCTAACATGGCCGTTTCCTTTTCACGGTTGATGGGCAGGTTCACGCTCGACGGACAAATGTTTGTCGCTCACCTTTTAATTAAGCGTAGCGCCAGATACCAGTGTGCTCCTTGTTTTGAGTCAATTTCAACAATCTAACTCAGTAATTTGATCAGAGCTTGAGCGGCGTTGCTGAGGGTGCGTTCTTTCAGATGAATTAAACCAAGCTGACGTCGAATGGCAGGGCCATGCCAGTGCAGTTGCGTAAGTTGAGTATCGCTGTGGTTGAGCATCGAGGATGGCAGCATGCTCCAGCCTAAGCCAACCGACACCATCATTTTGATCGTTTCCAGATAATTGGTTGGCATCGGCGCCTGAAGTTTCAGTCCTTGCTTGGTAAAAGCTGCTTCGACCAATTGAAAGGTAATGGTATCGGGCTCTGGGAGAATGGCTGGAGTGTCTGCCAGTTGTTTTAAGCTGGGCTGGGTTTGTTGTGCAAGGGTTTGCTGAGCCAGGGCATGTTCGCTGGAACACACGCACACCATTTCATCTTCCCAGAGTAGTGTTGATTGGATGGAAGCCGGTGGTTGGTGCTCCAAGGTCGTTAGTGCCAGCTCAACCTGTCGCGAAGCCACCGCCTGATAAGCGCGTTCCGAGCCCATGAATTCAAGGTTAAGTTGTGCTGCCGGATAACGTCGCACAAACTCTTTTAGCACCGGGGGCAGGCGATGTAAGCCGATGTGATGGCTGGTAGCCATGGATAATACGCCACTGACTTCACCGCTGAGATTGTTGAGCTGTAATTCGGTATCGGCCACCAGATCGAGAATCTGCTGGGCTTTGGGTAATAAAGAACGTCCGGCTTCTGTCAGGCTGATGGTGCGGTTATGGCGCTCAAACAGCGGTGTATCCAGCTGGCTTTCCAGCTGCTGAATGCGCTTACTGACAGCTGACTGGGTCAGATAAAGCCGTTCAGCCGCCAGCGAGAAAGAGCCCTGATCAGCCACTGATAAAAATGCTTTTAATGATTGAGTATCCATAAGCCGCTGGCGTGCCCTTGATATTCCTGATGGGAATGCTTTGTTGGAAAAATATGAATTTATGTTGTTTAGCAGATGGCGTATATTGTTGCAATAGCTAAAGCGATGATCAGTCGCTGATGATGAGAGAAAATATCTGAGAAGGAGTCCCCAATGGCTGGACAAACCCTTTACGACAAGCTGTGGCAACAGCATTTGGTTAAAGAACGTGATGACGGTACGGCGTTAATTTATATCGACCGTCAGTTGCTGCACGAAGTCACCTCTCCGCAGGCGTTTGAAGGTCTGCGTATTGCCGGTCGCAAGCCATGGCGTCTGGATGCCAACCTGGCAACTCCGGATCATAACGTACCAACCACCGCGACCGAGCGTGAGTCAGGCATTGATGGCATTCAGGATCCGGTTTCTAAAATTCAGGTAAAAACGCTGGATGAAAACTGTGATGATTTCGGCATCGTTGAATTTAAGATGCAAGACAAGCGTCAGGGCATTGTGCACGTGGTTGGCCCAGAGCAGGGTGCCACTCTGCCAGGTATGACGGTTGTTTGTGGTGACTCCCACACCGCGACTCACGGTGCGTTTGCTGCATTAGCACACGGTATTGGTACTTCTGAGGTTGAACACGTACTGGCAACTCAGTGTCTGATTCAGCGCAAAATGAAAAACCTGCTGATCCGTGTCGATGGTGAACTGGCAGCCGGCATCACCGGTAAAGACGTGGTATTACATGTGATTGGTGTGATCGGCACCGCTGGTGGTAACGGTTGTGCGATGGAATTTGGCGGCAGTGCCATCCGTAGCATGAGCATGGAAGGCCGTATGACCATGTGTAACATGGCGATTGAAGCCGGTGCCCGTGTGGGTATGGTGGCCTTCGACGATATCACCGCAGAATATGTGAAAGGTCGCCCGTACGCACCAAAAGGTGATCATTGGGAGCTAGCATTAGACGCATGGAAAAATCTGGTATCTGATGACGACGCGGAATTCGATCAGATCGTAGAAATCAAAGCCGAAGATATTAAGCCGCAGGTGACCTGGGGTACCTCTCCAGAAATGGTAACCACGATTGATGGTACCGTGCCGCGTATTGAAGACGGCAAGGATGATGTTCAACAATCTGCTATTAAGCGCGCTCATGAATACATGGGCCTGACGGGTGGTCAGAAGATTACTGATATCAAACTGGACCGTGTCTTTATTGGTTCTTGCACCAACAGCCGTATTGAAGATTTACGTCAGGCGGCGGAAATCGCAAAAGGCCGTAAAGTGGCGGATAGCGTCATTCAGGCCTTGGTTGTGCCGGGTTCTGGTTTGGTAAAAGAACAAGCGGAAGCCGAAGGTCTGGATAAGATCTTTGTTGAAGCCGGTTTTGAATGGCGTGAGCCGGGTTGCTCTATGTGTCTGGCAATGAATGCTGACAAATTGGGCAACGGCGAACATTGTGCATCGACGTCTAACCGTAACTTCGAAGGTCGTCAGGGTTATGGCGGTCGTACTCACTTAGTGAGCCCGGCGATGGCAGCGGCGGCAGCGGTTGCTGGCCATTTTATTGATATGCGTGATCTTTAAGGAGCAAATGCGATGAAACCTTTTGTTGTACACAGTGGTGTTGTGGCTCCGATGGATCGCCCAAATATCGATACCGATATGATCATTCCCAAGCAGTTTCTGAAATCTATTAAGCGCAGTGGCTTTGGCCCGAACCTGTTTGATGAGTTACGTTATCTGGATGAAGGTCAACCGGATGCGGATAATTCGGGTCGTCCGTTAAATCCGGACTTCGTATTAAACCAACCTCGTTATCAGGGTGCTTCGGTTTTATTGGCCCGTGAAAACTTTGGTTGTGGCTCCAGCCGTGAGCACGCACCATGGGCATTAGAAGATTTTGGCTTCCGTGCGATTATTGCACCGAGCTATGCTGACATCTTCTTTAATAACAGCTTTAAAAATGGTTTGTTGCCGATCATCCTGGATGAACAAATCGTTGATGATTTATTTAAAGCGGTTGAAGCCAATGAAGGTTATGAATTAACCGTTGATTTAGAACAGCAGAAAATTATCACGCCGGATGGTGGTGAGATTGCATTTGATGTTGATCCATTCCGTAAGCACTGCTTATTAAATGGTCTGGATGATATTGGTCTGACGCTGCAGGATGCGGATGATATTAAGGCGTATGAAGAAAAGCGTCGTGCTGCAAACCCGTGGCTGTTTGATCAGGTTAAGTGATCTCAACGGCATTAAACTGACTGAATAATTTGCTTTCGGGGCGCTACAAGTTCGTCCCTGAAGGCTAAACGATCACATCCATGTGATCGACCCCTACAGCAAACAACGTCAGTCCGTTTGATGCCTTAGTATTGTTCGGAATTGAATGAAGCACTTTGCGATAGGGTGTTTTTTCGTAGTAGGCAACAGGACGTTGCCACTGGAGCGCTTTTACAGGGATGTTGCCTCGCTCCAGCGAAAGAAAAAACACCGTATTGCAAAATGCGTTTGAAAATTTTTAGAAAGATTAAGCGAAAAGAAAATGACTCAGAATGTTTTGATTTTGCCAGGTGATGGCATTGGCCCGGAAATCGTAACCGAAGCGGTTAAAGTGCTGGAAACAGCGAAGCAAAAGTTCAACCTAGACATCGAGCTGGATAACGCTCTGGTGGGTGGTTCTGCGTACGACGAGTTCGGCACGCCGCTGCCAGAAGTGACCATGCAGAAAGCCGAAAAAGCCGATGCGATTCTGCTGGGCGCTGTCGGTGGTCCTAAGTGGGATGAGCTGGAAGATCGTGACCTGCGTCCTGAAAAAGGTCTGTTAGGTCTGCGCTCTGGCCTGGAACTGTTTGGTAACCTGCGTCCGGCAATTCTGTACCCTCAACTGGCTGATGCCTCTTCGCTGAAGCCAGAAGTAGTTTCCGGCTTAGATATTCTGATTGTGCGCGAATTAACCGGCGGTATTTATTTCGGTAAGCCTCGCGGTATTCGTACCATTGAAGGTGGCCCAAAAGACGGTGAGCGTGAAGGCTACAACACTTACGTTTACTCCGAATCTGAGATTCGTCGTATTGCTAAAGTGGCGTTTGAATCTGCTCAGAAACGTGGCAAAAAACTGTGCTCCGTCGATAAAGCTAACGTTCTGGAAGTAACCGTGCTGTGGCGCGAAATCATGAACGAAGTAGCGAAGGACTACCCGGACGTTGAGCTGTCTCACATGTACGTGGATAACGCTGCGATGCAATTAGTACGTGCACCGAAACAGTTTGATGTGATGGTAACTGGAAACATGTTTGGTGATATCTTGTCTGATGCAGCAGCCATGCTGACAGGCTCGATTGGTATGTTGCCTTCGGCGTCTCTGGATAAGAACAACAAGGGTATGTACGAGCCGTGCCATGGTTCTGCTCCAGATATCGCAGGCCAAGGTATTGCTAACCCATTAGCAACCATTTTGTCTGCTGCGATGATGTTGCGTTATTCTCTGAATGAAAGTGCGGCTGCGGATGCGATCGAAAAAGCGGTGAGTGATGTGCTGGATCAGGGCCTGCGTACCGCCGATATTTATTCTGACGGTATGAGCAAAGTGTCCACGGCAGAGATGGGTGCAGCGGTTGTTGCTGCCCTGGAAAACCTATCTGCATAAGCGGTTTTCACATTAGATTTTAAGGTTTAAAAATGTCTGAACAAAATAATGGTTTAGAGAAAGTAGGTCTGGTTGGCTGGCGCGGAATGGTTGGTTCCGTACTGATGCAGCGTATGCAGGAAGAAAACGATTTCGATCTGATTCAGCCAACCTTCTTTACGACTTCACAAAAAGGTCTGCCGGCGCCATCGTATGCCGGTAAAGACTGTGGTGTATTGGAAGATGCGTTTGATGTGGATGCGCTGAAACAACAAGACGTGATTATCACCTGTCAGGGTGGTGACTACACCAAAGAGGTTTATCCAAAACTGCGCGAAGCAGGCTGGAATGGTTACTGGATTGACGCCGCGTCTGCGCTGCGTATGGACGATGATGCCATCATTGTTCTGGACCCGGTTAACCGTGACGTGATTGATGCCGGTATCAAAGGCGGTGTTAAAACCTACGTCGGTGGTAACTGTACGGTGTCTCTGATGCTGCTGGCACTAGGTGGTCTGTTCGAGAAAGGGCTGGTGGAGTGGGCAACGCCAATGACTTATCAGGCTGCTTCGGGTTCCGGTGCGAAGCATATGCGTGAGTTGATCAGCCAGATGGGTGCGATCCACGCTAATGTGAAGGATAAAGTCGAAGATCCGGCGACGGCCATTCTGGATATTGATCGTCAGGTTGCTGATTTTATTCGCGGTGAAGATTACCCGAAAGATCAGTTTGGTGTGCCGCTGGCGGGCAGCTTGATTCCATACATTGATTCACAGCTGCCGTCTGGCCAGAGCCGTGAAGAATGGAAAGCCGAAGCCGAAGCCAACAAAATTCTGGGCACTACTGACGCTGCTACGCCAATTGATGGTTTATGTGTTCGTGTGGGAGCTATGCGTTGCCACAGTCAGGCTATTACCCTGAAGCTGAAACAGGATCTGTCGGTTGAAGAAATCGAAAAAATTCTGGCAGAGCACAACGATTGGGTAAAAGTTATTCCGAATGATCGCGATGTAACGATGCAGGAGCTGACTCCGGCAAAAATTACCGGCACGTTATCGATCCCGGTAGGCCGTATCCGCAAACTGACCATGGGTCCAGAATACATTTCTGCGTTTACCGTGGGTGACCAGTTGTTGTGGGGCGCGGCTGAACCACTTAGACGAATGTTGCGCATACTTCTTAATGTTGGCTGATTTTGTCTATTTAAAAAGCGGGAGATTTCTTCCGCTTTTTTGTTTATTGCGTCACATTTCTAATCTTGTTTCTTTTAAAGTTGCTCTAACTCATTCTTAAATCACGGTTTTATGTCCTTCTGAGCGGCCAAAATATTGCGAATTGCATATTTATCACTGATACTTAGTCTGCTTATGAATGGAATCGATAACTAAGCTGGGTTTGGAATATCTCAATAAAACGGTTTCGGCAATAGATTCGATACACACGATGGGGCGAGACGTCGCCTTAACAACAAGGAAGCAATAATGAAGCGCCTAATTGCGAAATCCTTAATGCTGGCTGGTGGACTGAGTTTGTCCTCCAATTTGATGGCATTAGGGCTTGGTGAAATGACTCTTAACTCTGCACTGAATCAGCCGCTGCAGGCCGAGATTGAGTTGGTGGATGTGAAGGACCTGTCCAAGTGGGAGATAAAACCTTCATTAGCCTCCGTTGCGGACTTTGAACGCGCTGGTGTTGATCGTGTTTTCTTCCTGACCAAAATTAAATTCGACGTGACGGATGGCAAAATAACGCTGACCTCACGCGAAGCCGTTACCGAACCTTTCCTGAATTTTCTGGTTGAACTGAACTGGCCTTCTGGCCGTGTATTACGCGAATACACGGTGCTGCTGGACCCACCTGTTTTTGAAGAAGAAACCATCAACCCGCTGGTTGTTGCTCCAGCAGCTACCGCTGTTACTTCTTCTGCACAGGTTTCTGCAGATTCAAATTCAGCAGCAGCGGGTTCCCGTTCAGGTAACGATTGGTTGGATACCCCAGCTGCTCCTGGTACATACAAGGTTCAGCAAAATGACACCTTGTGGGAAATTGCTCTGCAAACCCGCCCAAGCCGGGGTGTCAGCGCTCAGCAAATGATGCTGGCGATTCAGCAACAAAATCCTAATGCCTTTATTGGCGGCAATATCAATCGCCTTAAAACTCATCAGGTATTAAGAATTCCAAGTGCGGCTGACATTGAGCAGATTCGCACCGGTCAGGCAATTGCCGAAGTGGAGCGTCAGAATCAGGCGTTGGCCACTGGCGGAGCCCAGCTTGACGCTACCGGTCGTAATAATACTGCGACAGCACAACCGACATCTGAAACCGGCGGTGAAGTTCGCCTGCTGTCTGCGACCCAGGATAATGCAGAATCGGCTGGTGCCAGTGGTGATGTTGAGGGCGGCCAGGGGAATGGTCGCCAACAAGCCATTGAAAATGATCTGGCGATAGCGCTGGAAACGCTGGATAAAAGCCGTCTGGAAAACCAGGAGCTGCGTCAGCGACTGGAATCACTGGAAGAACAAATTGCCACGCTGCAGCGTTTGATTACCTTAAAAGACGATCAGCTGGCCAGTATTCAGGTGTCTGAGTCACTGGAATCAGCCGAGCAAGCTGCCGAGGCCATTTCCGAAGGTACTCCTGCAGGAAGTACAGCAGAAACAAGTACAGCAGAAACAAATACAGCAGAGACGACTGCAACAGTAGCACCGGGCGCTGAGCAAACTGCAGAGTCTGGTAATGATTCATTGGTCGAAGGTGTCGACACTTCCGCTGAGGAAAGTAATGCTGCCTCAGAAGTTGACTTTAATTATCAGGAAACGCCGGCAGATGACACTGCTCAGGCTGATGCTGAGAAAGAGAAAGCCGAAGCAGAAGCGCGACGCCAGCGTATTGCTGCGATGCTGGCAGAGCAAAACCAGCCGAAGCCTACTCTGATCGATACCATATTGCAGCGCCCTGAATTTTTACTGGGTGGCCTGGCTTTCCTGCTGGCGCTGCTTTTAGGTGCGTTCAAGCTGATTCAGAAACGCAAAGCGGCTAAGGAAGAGGAAGCTGCACAAGCAGAAGAGTCGGCAGTTGCCTTTACCGATGGTGCTGTGGATGGTGGTTCTCTGGATGATCTGGACTTTGATGACGATCTGGCAACAACGCAGCTGGATATCAACTCAGACCCATCGGCGACTGAAGCGCATGATGATCTTGACCTGGGTGAGTTTGATACGGAACAGAACGAAGACTTTGGTTCCGTGGCGCAAACCGAAGATGTGATCAGTGAATCAGATATTTATGTAGCTTATGGCAAGTTTGAGCAAGCCGTTGATTTATTAACTGCTGCCATCGAACAGGAACCAAGTCGTTCCGATCTGCAGCTTAAGTTACTTGAAGTGTATGTTGAGATGGACGATGCGGCGGCATTTGCCAAGCAAGAATCTCAACTGATGACGCTGGGTGATGATGATGCAACTCAGCAGGCTGAGCAGATGCGTTCACGCCTGTCCATGCCGGTTTCTCCGGTTGCGGCAGAAGAAAACACAGGTTTGTCGCTGGACGATGATTTAACCACTCTGGATGATTCTCTGGGCGAAGAGTTTAGCGAAGGGCTGGACTTCGGTGATGCGCTGGATCTGGGTGATGATCTGAGCCAGGGTGATGAGCTGGAAGGTGCTGCTGATTCTGAGGCTTCTCTGGATGTATCTCTTGATATGCCAGCTGCTGATCAGGAAACATCTGATGCGCTGGAGTTCGATCTGTCGGGTATGGATTCGGCGGATGAATTGGCGGCTCTGGATGAAGAAGCCACATTGGAAGATGTGCCAACACTGGATCTGGGTGAAACGCTGGAATTTGATATCAGCTCAGAAAGTGAAGAGCTGAACCTGGATGATTTGTCTGATGATGCTGAATTGTCAGGTGATGCTGTGTCTTCTGTGGATGAGACGGAAGCTGCAACAGACGATTCGCTGGATTTTGATCTGAGCTCTCTGAACGAAGATTTACCAGAGAGTGATGATGACTTCACATCGCTGGAGTCATTGAATGAAGATAGTGATGATACGCTTGAATTTGATCTGGGCTCGCTGGAGTCTGGCGCTGATGATGAAGCACTTGATCTCACTGAAACTCTGAGTGAAGACGATGCCTCGGCGGATGACACATTTGATCTGTCTGCGGATCTGAATGTTGAAACGGATTCAGGCGATGATCTGACTGCTCTTGAAGACCTGATGGATTCTGACGACGATAATGATGCTGCTGAGCTACCGGATTTATCGTTTGATATGGATACAGGTTTCTCAGAATCCGGCGATGACGATCTGAAAACATTGGAAGCAGAGTTAGATGCGGTTGTTGATGATTCAGTTGAAGCACAAGCTGAAGCACCGGTTGCTCCAGCGGAAGATGATCTGCCTGAATTGACGTCTTTAGATGAAGTTGATGACCTGATGGCTGATGATGCTGACACCAGTGCCCAGGTTGATGCAGATGTTGAAGTTGATGTTAGCACTGCAGATCTCGAATCCGGTGCAGATGTTGAAGCCGAGGGTGGTGTTGACTTTGCTGCTGAATTGGCAGAGCTGGATGCCGAACTGGAAGAGTTTGAAGCCCCGGTTTTGGGTGATGACGATGAGCAGGCTGCTGAGCCTGACTCTTTGGAATCGAGCGTTGCAGATGCTGATATTCCGGTAATTGACGACGTTGAAACTGAGGCTGTAGATAGCACGGAAAGTCAGACGGAAGAACAAGATATTGATCTTGAGCAGCTGGCTGCGGCAGACGATGAGTTCGATTTCCTGGCTGGCACTGATGAATGTGCGACCAAGCTGGATCTTGCTCGTGCATACATTGATATGGAAGATGCTGACGGTGCTCGTGAGTTACTGCAGGAAGTGTTGCAGGAAGGTAGCGATCAGCAGAAGCAGGATGCTCGTGACCTGATGGACAAAATGTCCTGATTTAGCATAGCTCCTGATTTTGAAAGTAATTGAATGACAGACGTACGACGCTATGCCGCCGTGGTTGAGTACAACGGTACTCACTTCCACGGTTGGCAAAAACAATCCCACCATAATAAACCCACCGTTCAGGCTGCACTTGAAGCGGCCTTTTCTAAAGTCGCCAATCACGAAGTGACAGTTTCATGCGCCGGCCGTACTGATACCGGTGTTCATGCGACGCGTCAGGTGATCCATTTTGATAGTCCTGCCAAACGCAGCAACTATGGCTGGTTGATGGGTGTGAACACTAATTTACCCAATGGTGTTTCTATTCAGTGGATTGATGAAGTCTCTCCTGAGTTTCATGCACGATATAAAGCCAGAGCACGGCGTTATCGTTATCTGATTAATAATTCGCCTGCTAAGTCGGCTCTGCAATACGATCAGCTAACCTGGTGGCGTTATCCTCTCAATGCCGAGAAAATGAATGAAGCTGCTCAGTATTTATTGGGCGAGCATGATTTTAGTGCTTTTCGGGCGAAAGATTGTCAGGCGAAATCCCCGGTAAAAATCATGCATCGTATTGAGGTGAAGCGCTGGGGTGATCTGATCATGTTGGAGCTCGAAGCGAGCGCCTTCTTGTACCATATGGTGCGTAATATCGTTGGGGTGTTATTGCCCATTGGTGAAGAGCACCAGCTGGTTGAGTGGATGAAAGAGGTACTGGAAACCCGCGACCGTAAGCAAGCGGGTATTACTGCGCCGGGAGAGGGGTTATATTTTGTTGGCGTAGACTTTCCGCCGCAGTTTGAAATTCCTTGTGAGCCTTATGGTCCGGCGTTATTGCAACCTCTGTTGGATGTGACGGGCTTTCAGCAACCCTTTGCCAATAAACAGCGAGAAGAGGCGGGGCTGGACTCGCTCTGATGAGCGCTCTTTGAAGGCTGCTATCTGTTATTATGAGCATCGGTTTTTTTATTGCTGATGTTCCTATTCTCTTATGTCTTTTCGCACCCGAACTAAAATCTGCGGCCTGACCCGGGCAGAAGACGCACTGGCAGCGGTTGATGCTGGTGCTGATGCTCTGGGTCTGGTGTTTTATCCTCCCAGCCCGCGCGCAGTCACCATTGAGCAGGCCGCCGAGGTTGTCGCTGATGTACCGGCCTTTGTTTCTGTTACCGCGTTATTTGTAAATCCAACAGTAGAACAGGTGCAATCTGTTCTGGATGCCGTTAGAATTGATTTACTTCAATTTCATGGTGATGAAGACGAGGCCTTCTGTGCTCAATTCAACCGTCCCTACATTAAAGCCATCCGGGTCCGGCAAGCGTCGGATGTGGTGGCGTCTTGCGTGCGCTTCCCAAGCGCCCTGGCTGTTCTGCTAGACAGCTATAAGCCTGGCGTTCCAGGCGGAACCGGAGAAACCTTCGATTGGTCGCTGGTTCCACAATCTGACGATTTAAAACCCATTATTCTTGCTGGCGGTTTAAACCCCAATAATGTTGCCTTTGCCATTGAGCAGGTTAAGCCCTTCGCCGTTGATATCAGTGGTGGTGTGGAAGCGACACTGGATGGCGTTGAACAAAAAGGCGTTAAAGACCCCGGCAAAATAAACGCATTTTTAGATGAGGTGTATCGTGTCGATGCAAACACCAGAAAAATCAGCAGCAACAAACATTGATTTAACTCTGCCGGATGAGCGTGGTCACTTTGGTATTCATGGTGGTCGTTTCGTTTCCGAAACCCTGACCAGCGCTCTGGATGAGTTAAACAGCACGTATGAAAAGCTACGTAACGACCCTGAGTTTCAGGCTGCGTTTGACTCTGACTTAGCGCACTATGTGGGCCGTCCATCGCCACTGTACTTTGCTGAGCGTCTGACTCAGGAGTGTGGTGGTGCCAAAATTTACCTGAAGCGTGAAGATCTGAACCACACTGGCGCACATAAAGTTAACAACACCATTGGTCAGGCGTTGCTGGCTAAGTTTATGGGCAAGAAGAAGATCATTGCCGAAACGGGTGCAGGCCAACATGGCGTGGCATCGGCAACGGTTGCTGCGCGCTTTGGTCTGGAATGTCGCGTATTTATGGGTTCTACCGACGTTGAGCGTCAGAAGTTGAATGTGTATCGCATGAAACTGTTGGGTGCCGAAGTGGAAGCGGTTGAATCCGGTACGAAAACCCTGAAAGACGCCATGAACGAAGCCATGCGCCATTGGGTAACCCATGTTGACGATACTTTCTATGTCATTGGCACCGCAGCAGGCCCACACCCGTACCCAATGCTGGTGCGTGATTTCCAGAGCGTGATTGGTCGTGAATGTATTCGCCAGTGTGACGAACAGTTGGGTCGTCAACCGGATGCGCTGGTGGCGTGTGTCGGTGGTGGCTCTAATGCGATTGGTTTATTCCACCCATATCTGGGTTACGAAGACGTTGCTATGTACGGCGTAGAAGCCGGCGGTTTAGGCCTGGATGGCGATGATCATGCGGCACCTTTGTGTAAAGGTCGCCCGGGGGTATTACACGGCAACCGTACTTACCTGATGGAAGACGATAACGGTCAGATCATGGGGACACACTCAATTTCGGCTGGCCTGGATTACCCAGGTGTTGGCCCTGAGCATTCCTGGTTGAAAGACGTGGAGCGCGCCAACTATGTGGCTGCAACTGATGCCGAAGCACTGGATGGTTTTTATAAGCTGACCCAGTTGGAAGGTATTATGCCTGCGCTGGAGTCCTCCCATGCCGTTGCCTACGCCATGAAGTTGGCTGCGACTATGGATAAAGATCAGGTGATTGTTGTGAACCTGTCGGGTCGCGGTGACAAAGATATTCATACTATTGCATCGCTTGATGGCATTACCGCTTAAGGAAATAAAAAATGAGCCGTATTACAACTGTTCTTAACGCGTTAAAAGAACAAAACCGCCAGGCGCTGATTCCGTACATCACCGCCGGTGATCCAACCAAAGAAGCGACGGTTCCAATGATGCACGCTTTGGTTGAAGCCGGTTGTGACATTATTGAACTGGGCGTACCGTTTTCTGACCCAATGGCTGATGGCCCGACCATTCAGCTGGCATGTGAGCGCGCCCTGGAGCACAACACCTCATTAACGGATGTACTGACGATGGTAGCCGAGTTCCGCCAGAACGACGCTGATACCGCAGTCGTGCTGATGGGGTATCTGAACCCGGTTGAAGCCATGGGCTACGAAACTTTCGTAAACCGTGCGGTCGAAGCCGGTGTCGATGGCGTGCTGTTGGTGGACCTGCCACCAGAAGAAGCCACCGAAGTGGAAGACATCTTCAAAGCCAAAGATCTGGATATGGTGTATCTGATTGCACCAACCACGACTGATGCGCGTATCGAAAAAATCGGTCAGTCCGGCAGTGGTTATGTGTACTACGTCTCTCTGAAAGGAGTGACGGGTTCTAAAGCTCTGGATGTCGACGATGTGGCCCGCAACCTGGAGCGTATTCGTAAGCACGTTTCTGTGCCTGTTGGTGTTGGCTTTGGTATCACGAATGGCGAAACGGCCGCTCAGGTAGCGAAAGTTGCTGATGGTGTGATTGTGGGGAGTGCGATTGTAAATCGTATTGCCGCTAATGCCGATAATCCAGCGCAGGCGCAAGCCGAAGTGAGCGAATTGATGCGTGAAATGCGTACCGCAATGGATCAATAGCGCTTTAGCAGTCTGTTAGGTTTGTAGATATAACGATGACAAAAACTGTAAATCAGTGGCTTGAGTACCTTGAGTCACTGCATCCCAGTGAAATTGAACTGGGGCTGGATCGTATCAAAGGTGTTGGTGAGCAATTAAATTGCCTGAAACCTGCGCCTTTGGTGATTCTGGTTGCCGGAACCAATGGTAAAGGCACAACCTCAGCGTTATTAGCAAACTTGCTAATGGCCCAGGGGATGACCGCTGGGGTGTACAGTTCGCCGCATATTCAGCGTTACAACGAACGGGTTCAGATTAATGGTGAGCAAATCTCCGATAACGATCTGATTCGTTCGTTTGAGCTGGTAGAGCAGCAGCGTGGCGACACCGGCTTAACCTACTTCGAGTTTGGTACGCTGGCGGCGTTGGTGTATTTCCAGTCACAACCGCTTGATGCTTGTGTGCTGGAGATTGGTTTGGGCGGCCGCTTGGATGCAGTGAATATCGTTGATGCCGATATCTCACTGGTGACGTCTATTGGTCTGGATCATCAGGACTGGCTGGGCGATACCGTTGAACAGATTGCCTTTGAGAAGTGTGGTGTAGCCCGCTCCGGTAAATATCTGGTGTGTGGTCAGCCGAATCCCCCTGATACGGCGCAGCAACAAACCGAATCGTTAGGCGGGCAGTGGTGCGCACGCGGGCGACACTTCGATATTGTTGAAGAGCACGACGAACTACTGCTGAGTTTTATGACGCCTGAAGGGCAGGCCGAATGGAATCTGCCAAAAGCCAGTATTCCTTATCATAATGTCGCCACCGCCATTCAGGCCTTGTCATTGCTGGGTCGCTTGCCTAATCGAGCCATTGTGGCTGATGTGGTAGCAAGAACGTCAGTTGCTGGTCGGTTACAGCAGGTCACGGTGCCAGTAACCGGTGGAGAACTCAAGCTGACACTGGATGTGGCTCATAATCAGCAAGCAGCGGGTTATATTGCCGAGCGTTTGGGCCCGGTGAATGGTGCCATTATTGGTATGCTCGAAGGCAAGCCAGTGGCTGAGCTACTCCATACATTGCCCGATATGCCGCAGTACTGGCTGGCCGGGTTGGATTGCTGGCGTGGTTTATCGGCTGCTCAGTTGGTTGAGCAGGCGGGCGAATTATCAGCGCCAGTGACTCAGTTCGATCAGGTTGCCGATGCACTTGAGCAGCTGCTGCAGCAAGATAATCTGGCGGGTCAGCACTGGCTGGTTGCCGGATCTTTCTATACCGTAGAAGCCGCCTTAAATTATTTGCAACAGCAGGATTAACACCATGGAACAGCACCTGAAAAAGCGGATTCTCGGCGCCTTTGTCACGGTGGTGGCATTGGCGGTGGCAATGCCAGTGGTGCTGGACGGTTCGCGTAGTCAGATTCAATTGCGTTCTGATATTCCGGCTCAGCCTGAAATGGAGCCCTGGCAACCATTAGAAAATGAGCGCCGGGTGCGTATTGAACTGGAGGATCTGGCCGCAGGTAAAACTCAGGAGGCGGTCACTCTGCCTGAAGTGCGCGCCGTTAAGCAGGATGACCCGGCCGCTCCTCGCACCAAAGGCGATCGTGCTGCGTTGGATGATCAAAAACAGGCGTATGCCTGGTCGGTTCAGTTGGGCGCTTTTGAAAAGCGTACCAATGCTCATGCTCTGCGGGATCAACTGCGTGCCAAAGGTTATAAAGCCTATGTTCAGGAGTTTGCCACCGAAGGGCTGACCCGGGTATACGTTGGCCCGGAATTACAACGCAGTAAAATAGAATCGATTCAGAAACAGTTATCGGCTGAGCTGAAACAAGACGACTTTCATATTAAGCGCTTTAAAGCCGAATCCTGACCATTCGGTTGATAGGTGCTTGTCAGAATGCAAGTAAATTCTTGCCTGAAAAGCGATATTTTCTCTGGCTTACCCCCTGATTTCTGGTTCCTTCGTCTGTAACGACTTTGTTATACTTCGCGCCTTCGCAACGTGTCTGAGGCACAGCTTAAATGGCAGTTATCGATTGGGTGATCCTGGCTGTTCTGATCATCTCCAGCTTAATCAGCTTAAAACGTGGCTTTGTTAAGGAAGCATTATCCTTAGCCAGCTGGGTAATAGCCTTTGTTGTTGCACGTCTTTTCAGTGGCAATCTCGCGACCTTATTAGAAGGGAGTATTGATACCAACTCTCTGCGCTGGATTGTATCTTTCGCTATTCTGTTTGCTGGCACTCTGGTGATTGGTGCCATGATTAACCACCTGCTGGGTGAAGTCGTACGACTCACTGGTCTGGGCGGTACCGATCGTATCTTTGGTATGGTGTTTGGCTTTGTTCGTGGCCTGGTGATTCTGGTTGCGGCGGTTTATGGCCTGCAATACACCCTGGTTCCGGATGATGTCTGGTGGAAGGAATCGACCCTGATTCCACACCTGGAATCCGTTGCCGACTGGGCGCGTAAAACGCTGCCCGGAGCCACCGATCGACTGATGTCATTTTCTTTCTAAAATTAATAACAGCTTGTTTGAGGTTAGACGCGCATGTGCGGAATAGTGGGTATCGTTGCTAAAACCCATGTAAACCAGGTGATCTATGATGCCCTGACAGTTTTACAGCACCGTGGACAAGATGCCGCCGGTATCGTGACCAGTCATGAAGGTAAACTCTACCTGAGAAAAGATAACGGCCTGGCCAGTGATGTGTTTCGTACCCGTCATATGCAGCGCCTGATTGGTCAGATGGGCATCGGCCATGTGCGTTACCCAACGGCTGGCTCATCCAGTTCGGCCGAAGCACAACCGTTTTATGTGAACTCGCCTTACGGTATTACTCTGGCGCACAACGGTAACCTGACCAACACCGCAGAACTGGCGGAAGACATTTATCGCGCTGACTTGCGTCATGTGAACACGACCTCGGATTCAGAAGTACTGCTGAACGTGCTGGCTCACGAGTTACAGCGTCAGAATCAGCTGAAGCCAACTCCAGACATGATTTTTGAAGCGGTAAGCCGGGTTCATAAGCGTGTTCGTGGTGGTTATGCCGTTGTTGCTATGATCAGTGGCTACGGCATTATTGCTTTCCGTGACCCGAACGGTATTCGTCCGGCTATTTATGGCAGCCGCGAAACGGAGCGGGGCACTGAGTATATGGTCGCGTCTGAATCGGTTGCTCTGGATGCTGCCGGATTCAAAATTGAACGTGATATTGCCCCGGGTGAAGCGGTGGTGATTACCGAACAAGGTGAATTGTTTACCCAACAATGCGCCGAAAATACCCAGCTGGTGCCATGTGTTTTTGAACACGTGTACTTTGCCCGTCCAGACTCCATTATTGATGGCATGTCCGTGTATAAAGCGCGCTTACATATGGGTGAAAAACTGGCAGAGCGTATTATGCGTGAGCGCCCGGATCACGATATTGATGTGGTGATCCCGATCCCGGATACCAGCCGTTCGTCGGCGCTGGAACTGGCCAATCGTTTGGGTGTGAAGTTCCGCGAAGGTTTTATGAAAAACCGCTACATTGGCCGTACCTTTATTATGCCGGGGCAACAGCAGCGTAAAAAATCGGTTAAACAAAAACTGAATGCGCTGGAGCTGGAATTCCGCGGGAAAAATGTTTTGCTGGTGGATGACTCGATTGTTCGTGGTACCACTTGCGAGCAGATTATTGAAATGGCCCGTGAAGCCGGTGCCAAAAATGTGTATTTTGCCTCAGCCGCTCCGGCAGTACGTTATCCCAATGTATATGGCATTGATATGCCAGCCAAAGAAGAGTTTATTGCTCATGATCGCAGCACCGAAGAAGTTGCCGCGGCGATTGGTGCAGACTGGTTAATTTATCAGGATCTGAATGATCTGGTGGATGCCTGTATCGAAGGCAGTAATACCGACGCTAAGCAATTTGATTGCTCTGTATTTAACGGTGAATACATCACTGGCGATATTGATGAACATTATTTTGCCCGTTTACAGGCGTTGCGTAATGATGCGTCTAAAG
This sequence comes from Bacterioplanoides sp., assembly GCF_965226395.1. Taxonomy (GTDB): domain Bacteria; phylum Pseudomonadota; class Gammaproteobacteria; order Pseudomonadales; family Oceanobacteraceae; genus Bacterioplanoides. Next base: position 3,450,832 of record NZ_OZ245358.1, read on the forward strand.
TTAAGCGTGAAACGGTTGAAAATGTCGCCATTGATCTGCATAACGAATCACAGTCCTGAAGACTGAAACACTAGTATTAGCAAAAAAGATATGACCGATTTTTCTGAATTTAATGCGCGTTACCAGTCGGATTTAACCGACGCAGAATTTGAAACCCTGGCAGTGCGCGCAGGACAGGTGCGCACGCCTGAATGTGAGCACAGCGAAGCCATCTTCCCGACCAGTAGTTATGTTTTTAACTCGGCAGCGGAAGCGGCAGCACGTTTTGCCGGAGAAGCGGCGGGTAACGTTTATTCGCGTTATACCAACCCAACGGTTCGTACGTTTGAAGAACGTTTAGCGGCACTGGAAGGTGGAGAAGCCTGTGCGGCGACGGCATCGGGTATGGCGGCTATTTATGCCGTGTGTATGGCGCATTTACAGGCGGGTGATCATTTAGTCTCATCGCGCAGTGTGTTTGGCAGCACCAATGTGTTGTTTGAAAAATTCCTGAAAAAATTTGGTATCGAAATCAGCTACGTTGATTTGCTCGATATTAATGACTGGAAAAATGCATTGCAGGACAACACCAAGTTGTTTTTCCTGGAATCGCCTTCCAATCCGGTCATTGAAATTGCTGATATTCCAGCCATTGCTGATCTCGCCCATCAGAACGATGTCTTATTGGTGGTCGACAATTGTTTTTGTACACCGGCCATTCAGCAGCCATTAAAACTGGGTGCCGATTTAGTGGTGCATTCTGCCACCAAATATATTGATGGCCAGGGCCGTTGTGTGGGTGGTGCAGTGGTTGGTTCGTTTGAACTCATTGAACCGGTGATTGGTGTATTGCGTTCTGCCGGGCCTACCATGAGTCCATTTAATGCCTGGGTTTTTACCAAGGGGCTGGAGACTCTGGCATTACGAATGAAAGCGCATACTGAAAATGCGCTGGCGCTGGCCGAGTGGTTAGAGCAGCAACCGAATGTCACTAAGGTGAATTATTGTGGCCTGCCATCGCATCCACAATATCAGCTTGCACAACAGCAGCAATCCATGTTTGGTGGTGTGTTGTCGTTTGAAGTGAAAGGTGGACGGGAAGGTGCCTGGAAGGTTGTTGATGCCACTCGTATGATTTCGATTACTGCCAACCTGGGTGATGCGAAAACTACTATTACGCATCCGGCCACTACAACTCACGGTCGTTTGACCGATGAAGAACGTGATCGCGCTGGTATTTCTCAGGGGTTATTACGCATTGCGGTCGGCTTGGAAAGTGTTGCTGATATTCAGAAAGATATTGCCGCTGGATTAAGCGCGCTGTAAGCAGTCTGCTGTTTTTCGGCCTTTTTAAGTTCGCTTTTTAAGGCCACGTTTTTAAGCCCGCTGATATCCTATCGGCGGGCTTTATTTTTTATGGCAGCCGCTAAAAAATATGACGACCGCTAGATATGACGGCCTGCTCAGATTGACAGTCCCTGACTTTTCAATGGAACCCGGCTCACCTATTCTTGTCTATCACTGCAGCTCAATTTGTAAACTAATACCGCAAACCCATAACGCAAACCAATCATAATAAGGTAACCCATGTCTCAAGCCATCGACCAAGCCGCCATTCAGCAGGCGCTGTCGCAACTGGAACAGGTTGTATTAGGTAAAGAAAATCAGTTGAAGCTGGCTCTGGCGTGTTTGTTAGCCAAAGGGCATTTATTAATTGAAGACTTGCCCGGCATGGGGAAAACCACCTTGTCACATGCATTAGCCAGTGTGTTAGGACTGCAATATAACCGGGTTCAGTTCACCAGTGATTTATTGCCAGCAGATGTTTTAGGCGTCAGCATTTTTGAAAAAGAACCGGGCAGTGACTTAGGGCGTTTTCGTTTTCATCCGGGGCCGGTCTTTTCACAGTTGCTGTTAGCCGATGAAATTAACCGCGCAACGCCTAAGGCACAAAGTGCGTTATTAGAAGCGATGGAAGAAGGGCAGGTGACGGTTGAAGGCGAAACCCGCCCGTTGCCCGAACCTTTCTTTGTGATTGCCACTCAGAACCCGGTATCGCAATCCGGTACCTTCCCCCTACCTGAGTCTCAGCTGGACCGTTTTCTGATGCGTATTCAACTGGGTTATCCGCACGAAAAAGCCGAACGTGAACTGCTGGAAGGCAAAGATCGCCGTGCCATGGCAAACAGCCTGCAATCAGCGATTTCTCCACAACAATTGCAGCAACTGCAACAACAGGCGAATGAGGTAAAAGCCTCGTCTTCATTATTGGATTATGTGCAGCGTATTATTGCTTTTACCCGCTATGAGGGAGGCTATCAGTACGGCTTATCTCCACGTGGAGCGCTGGCGTTATTGCGCAGCGCCAAGGCCTGGGCACTGATTCACGGGCGTTCTCATCTGGTTCCTGAAGATGTTCAGGCAGTGCTGCCGTCGGTGGTTGATCATCGTCTGGCAGAAGCGGCTGATGGTGGTGCGCACAGTGTGTCTCAACAGGTTTTAAACTCTGTACCGGTGTTGGTGTAGCGTGCTATGAAGCTACCGGTTCCCGAGCGCTGGCGACAGCGTTGGCGTGAGTGGCTGGATCGCCGTATTCCACCATCGAAGCAGATTGAGCTGTCGCATCGTTCTATTTTTATCATTCCGAATCGCACCGGGCTGCTGTTTACCGCTGCTTTGCTGATTATGTTGATGACTGCTATCAACTATCAGAACAGCCTGATTTATGCCTTAACCTTCTGGTTGTTCAGTGTGGCTCTGGCAGCGATGAATTTCACCTATCGTAATTTATCCGGCCTGACCATTGCCGCAGGCCATGCCTATCCGGTATTTGCCGGAGAGGTGATCGAATTACCGCTGCGTTTATTAGCCACCGAAAAAAAAGCACACGAATCATTGGATGTTGGTTTTCCCGATTACCCGGAGGTCAGTGTTGATGTGGAAAAAGGCGACAGCGAGCAGATTGGCTTAAGTTTTCGCACTCAACAACGTGGCTGGCTGAACCCAGGACGCTTGCGTATGGAAACCCGATTCCCGGTAGGCATGTACACGGCCTGGACCTGGATCAGCCTTGACTACTCGGTGTTGGTGTATCCCAAACCCGAATGGGTGCCTTTTATTTTTGCGGCCGGAGAGGGCGGCGAAGAACTTGAGGGGGCGCCATCGCGGGAGTCCGGTAATCAGGACTTTCATGGATTGCGGCCTTATCAACCGGGGGATTCCTTAAAGCAGATCGCCTGGAAACAATTAGCGCGTGGCAAAGGGCTAGTGACCAAAGAATTCGACAGTAATCAGGGCGCAACCTGTTGGCTGGATTGGGATGTGCTGGCACCGGCCAGTATCGAAACACGCCTTTCCCGGCTAACTGGCTGGGTGTTGCAGGCACAACAAAACGGCTGGAAATACGGCCTACGCCTGCCTGGCACAGAAATCCAACCCGCCAACAGTGAAATCCATAAAGAACAGTGTTTGCAGGCGCTGGCAACTTACGGTTTACCGAACGATTCGCTTGTAGGCTCTTCATCAGTAGCAGGTGCGTCATCATGAGTGCTGTACAAATTCCACGGGTGGCGCTGATCTGGATGTTGCTGGCGGTGGCGGGCAGTTTAGTGCTGCATAGTCATCACTTGCCGGTCTGGATGTGGCTGGTGGTGGCGGTGATCTTTGGCTGGCGCTGGTTGGTGTATCAGGGGCGCTTATCGTATCCCGGCAAAATCGCCAAAGCCATTTTAGTGCTTGGAGCCACGGCAGCGGTGGTGCTGTCGTTTGATAAACAGTTTTCGCTGGAAAGTGCCTCCGCCTTTTTAGTGGCGGCCTGCATCCTGAAATTGCTGGAGATGAAGGCGTTACGCGATGGTCATATCGTGGTGTTTCTCAGTTATTTTTTGCTGGCGGTTGGTTTCCTGTTTGACCAGAGCATTCTGGCGGGCGTGGCCGGCGTGTTGGGCGTTTGGTTAATCACCACGGCATTGATTGCTCTGCACCAGAATCGCCGTCGCCAGTTTGGCTGGCAATCCGCACGTTTGTCAGGTGGCATTCTGCTGACGTCGTTGCCTTTTATGCTGGTGATTTATCTGATCTTTCCGCGTCTTGGGCCGCTCTGGAGTGTGGGGCTGCAATCCAGCTCAGCCAAAACCGGATTATCAGAACGTATGTCCCCGGGTGACATCGCCAATCTGAGTCAGTCGGATGAACTGGCATTTCGGGTGTCCTTTGCCGACGATCAGGTGCCTCAACGTAGCGAGCTTTATTGGCGGGCATTGATTCTGGATAACTACGACGGCCGTAGTTGGCAACCGGGTGCGGATGTGGGTGTGCAATGGGCGCCGCGTAGCTGGCAACCACCGGAAAATGCTGAAGGTGTACTGGAGTACGAAATTATTCAGGAAGCGACCGATCAGAAATGGCTGTTTGCCTTACGTGGTGTGGCGGCGCTGGAGTCTGGCACGGGTATGACGATTGATGATCGCCTGATCCATCGTCGGGACGTACACCAGCGCATTCGCTATCGGGCGAAGTCCTGGCCAACCGTGACATTGGATGAAAACGGTTTGTCGAAGCTGGAACGCTGGCGCTATACCCAATTACCCCAAACCGGTAATGAACGAACGCGACAGTGGGCGCAGCAATTACGTGCGACTCTGCCTGATGACGAACAATTTATTCAGACCATTTGGCGGCAGTTCCGTGAGCAGGAATATTTTTACACCCTGAAACCTCCGGTATTGGCCGATAACGATATCGATGCCTTTTTGTTTGATACGCGCCGTGGTTTTTGTGCTCATTATTCGGGGGCACTGACGTTTGCGGCCAGGGCAGCCGGTATTCCAGCGCGTGTGGTAGCCGGCTATCAGGGTGGCGAATGGAATGCAGAGGAAAAGTATCTGTCGGTGCGACAATACGATGCGCATGCCTGGGTGGAAGTCTGGTTGCAAGGCAAAGGCTGGGTGCGGGTTGATCCGACGGCGGCTGTCTCTCCTGCAAGAATTGAGTTGGGCTTAGAGCAGGCAGTTCAGGAAGAGGGAACCTTTCTGGAAGAGCAGTTATTTTCTGCCCATAAACTTAAGTCAGTGAACTGGCTTAACCAGCTGCGCTTACAAATGGACAGCATCAATTATTACTGGCAAAGCTGGGTGCTGTCTTATGATAACCAGCGCCAGAAGCAGTTATTCCAGAACTGGCTGGGTGTGCAGTCTTACGAAAAAATTCTGTATGGCTTTGGTCTGGCATTTTCCGGCTTCTTCCTGTTGGCTGCTGCCTTTGTATGGTGGAATCAGCGGCCCAAATACCGCTCGGCCGAATTAAAAGCCTGGCATTTATTGCAGCAAAAAGCTGAAGTACTGGGCATTGAAGCGCAAACCGGAGAAACGCCATCGCAATACTTAGCTCGATTGGGCAAAGCCTTTCCTAAACTGGCAGACTCCGTTCGCTCGTTGGATGTGATGATGATGCAAGCCTTGTATGCCGAACCGGAGCGTTATACCGCTCAGCAGCAGAAGGTAATTGCCCGGACAATTAATCGTTTACGCAGACAGCTGCGTTAACTGGCCTTGCTGGCCCTGGCTGCCAGGTAAGTCAGCAGCCCGATAATTCGATAATGATCTCGGGCGCCAATGCTACGGTGACGTGGGTTTTGTAGGTCACATAACAGTTGGTTGCCAGTACGTCGGCCGCACTGGGTGACGTATTGGTGAGTTTGTTGGTCAGGTATAAGCCGCGGGAAATCTGGTTGGCTGCCGTACGGTCGTTGAACACGGTGGCGAATACATAATCGTCACTGATGTCTGTGATCTCTAAAATTTCCGGGATGCCATCACTATCGCCGAATGAAATGCCCAACGGGTAGCCCTGATCAAAGAACACTCCCTGATAGGTAAAGCCGTTATTGGTTCCACCAGGCTCAATCATGGCTTTTGAATGATACAAGCTGGCCGATGATTGTAATCCACCTTTCAGTGCTTCGGTTGAGGCGCGATCGGCATCGGATGAAAACTCGATAAACTCGGGTAATACAAAGGCTGACAGCGTACTCAGAATCACAATCACAACAACCAGCTCAATCAGAGTAAAGCCGCTATTGTTGCGCTGCCGGATACGATTCATGCTGACCTCAGATATTGATAATAACTTTCTTATAAACTAGGTCAGAATGGCTGAAACGCAAGATTGTTTAATGGGCGGCAGGATTCCAGGCACAAAAGCAGCCGTCGCCAGCAACATTCATAAAGGGACCATAAGGTCCTTGTTGCAGGTTGCGAATAATATTCGGGAAAAAATCATCGTTGGCGACTGTACACAAAGCGCCAAAGCCATAAGCACCGAAATAGCCCATCTCGTACTGATTTTCGACCTTGTTAAACAATGCTAATCCGGGGCTGGCCGACAGAGGTAAGGTTTCTGGCGATAACTGCAATAATGACATGCGTTCACCGTTCAAACGGCGAAACTCTGCAATCTGCTCAGCACGGGTTCGGGTTGAAGTGATCACCACGACGCTGAGCTCAGAAGCATCAAATTGCTGCAAAATGCCATCAAAATGCCGCTGACTGACCTGATTACAAAGGCAATCCGGGTTCCAGAAATGAAACAAAACCACATCGGCGCTGTTTTGCGGTAATTGCTCTAACGCTGCCTGAAACAAGGGCTCAACTTGCGCCGCCTGCCACATGCGTGGGTCGTCATCAGTGTTGATAAAGGGGCGGATGGTTTGCTGCTGAAACCACCATAATCCCAGCAGAGTAGCGCTTAGCCAGACAAGGATAATGCTGCCTAACAGGATGTTTTTTTTCGTCCCGCTGGGCGCTTCAGAGTGTGTCACACGATTGGATGTTTTATTCATGGCCGCAGTATACTCTGCCACCACTTTTATCGGCCATATCAATCAATCGGAATTTTGTCTTGAATCATCCGCAAGCAGATAGAAACTTACCCTGGTTGAGCCAGCCAATGGTGCTGGTGGATTTCTGGGCACCGTCTTGTGCTCCTTGTCTGGCAATGATGCCGCTATTAGAAAAAATAGCGCAGCAAACGCCCGAGTTGATGTTGTGTAAAGTGAATGCCGATGAACAAATCGATCTGGCAGAGCACTATCGTATTCAGACACTGCCAACCTTGCTGTTATTTCGCCAGGGGGAAGAAGTTGGGCGCTTAACCGGCGTGGTGGGGGAGTCGCAAATTAAACAGTTTTTGGCACAAAGTCGTGATCAGCAAATCACTGCCCTGATGGAGCAACTACAGCAGTGGCGTAAGCAGCAGCCAAATAACAGGTTATCGTCATCGGCTTTTCCGCAGCACCGTAAACAGCTGGAGCAGCATCTTGAATCGTTGGAGCGATACCTGGATCAGTTTCCGGATGATGAGGATGTCCGTGCGTTGCTGATTCATGTGTACCTGGATGCCAGAAAGTCAGAAACCTCAGCCGAGCAAAAAGCCTGCTGGCAGAGAAAAATTGAACAGCTACAACAGGTCAGTAACTTTGATTGGTTGCGAGGCCCGGGTATTCAGCAGGCGTGTGCCAGAGCTGCGGTGGTACTTTCTGGCTTATTTGATCAATCGCCGGTGAATCACTGGGTTCAGGCTGAGCAATACGATCAGGCGGCTACTGAATTGTTGGCCTTATTGCAGCATCAGCCTGACTCTTTGGAGTTGCGACAGCAATTTATTCAGCTACTTGATTTAATACCCGACCGGTCAATGGCCAATCAATTACGTCGGCAGTTGCATGCCCATTAAAACTCAAGCCACTAAAACTACAGCCATTTTAGATGCCAGTGTTGCACTGGCTGAACATTGTTATGCTTCGACAGTGGTTCCGTCATACCCTGAAAGCGTCATAATCAGGCGCGTTAAATCATGACAACCCTATCTCTGAAAAACATTATTTGAGGTAAGCCAATGGAAACCCGTTTATTGGGCAATACCCAGCTGCAGGTCAGTAAAATCTGTTTAGGTACCATGACCTGGGGGGAGCAGAACAGCGAAGCCGAAGCACATCAGCAAATGGACTACGCGCTGGCTCAGGGCATTAATTTCTTTGATGTGGCCGAGATGTATCCGGTTCCACCACGCCCGGAAACTCAGGGAACGACCGAGCGTTATATTGGCAGCTGGTTTCAGAAAACCGGTAATCGCAGCCAGGTGATTCTGGCAACCAAAGTGACCGGCCCAGCTGACTGGCTGGCGCATGTGCGTGGCGGCCCACAATTAACCCGTGAGCACATTTTTGAAGCGGTGGACGCCAGTCTGGATCGTTTAAAAACCGATTATATCGACCTGTATCAGGTGCATTGGCCAGCGCGCAGCACCAACTTTTTTGGCCAGCTGGGCTACCAGCATCAGGACGATGCCGACGCAACGCCATTAGAAGAAACTCTGGCGGCCCTGAATGAGCTGATTCAGCAAGGTAAGATTCGCCATTATGGCCTGTCGAATGAAACTGCCTGGGGCGCGATGAAAGTGGTGCAGATTGCCGATGCCAATGGCTGGCCGCGCCCGGTGTCGATTCAGAACCCTTACAATCTACTGAACCGCAGTTACGAAGTGGGCCTGGCAGAAGTATCCCACCGTGAAAATATGGGCTTGCTGGCGTATTCACCACTGGCGTTTGGTGTGTTGAGTGGTAAATATCTGAATGATCAGAAGCCGGATAATGCTCGCTTAACCCTGTTTGATCGCTTTACTCGTTATTTAGGCGAACAGGCTGAGGCCGCTACGCAGGATTATTGTGATTTGGCGGCAGAGTTGAAGTTAACACCCGCTAAGATGGCGCAGGCATTTGTGACCGAGCGTAGCTTTGTTACGGCCAATATTATTGGTGCCACCACCATGGCGCAGCTGCAAGAGAATATCGACAGTGCTCAGGTGATTCTCGATAGCGAAGCGCTGGCAAAAATTGATGCCATTCACGCGCGTATCTCGAACCCATGTCCGTAATTTAAACCCTGTGCCCGTAATAAAGCTGTTGTAATTACGTTGTGAGAGCCGCGTTAGCGGCTCTCTATACTTAACCTATGCGCTTACTGCTCACCCGATACAGCCGATAACCCAGTGCAAACGCCGCTGCGGTTAAACCAATCACCAAGCCACTCCAGAAACCTTCAGCGCCCAAAGGCTGGTTGTCATTAAAGCCTTGCGGATAAAACGCCAGGTAATAGCCCAGCGCCAGGCCAATGGCCCAATACGAAACAAAGGTAATGATCATCACCGGCAGGGTATCCTGATAACCCCGCAACGCACCGGCAGCGCCAACCTGAACCGCATCCGACAGCTGAAAAACCGCCGCGAACAGCAATAAACCCGATGCAATTTTGACCACTTCAGGGTCGGGAGAATAAAGGCTGGCGAGAAAGCCCGATAAGGTCACCATCAGGGTCGCATTAAAGGCCGCAACCCCCAGATTGGTTTTTACGCCCAACCAGGCAGCACGTTGCGCCAGTTCTGGTTGATTGCTGCCCAGATGATGACCAACACGAACAGTGAGCGCCATCGCCAGACTCAGAGGAATCATAAAGGTCAGCGACGACAGATTCAGCGCCACCTGATGCCCGGCAACAATCACCGGGCCAAGTTCGGTCAGAAATAATGCAATCACTGAAAATAAACTGACCTCAAAGAAAATGGCCGTACCAATCGGCAGTCCTAAGGCAATCACGGCTCTGACCTGACTCCAGTCCGGCTGGCGAACTTCCTGCCATAACGGTGTTTCTGCGGTTAAACGGTGTTTGCGGGTGTTGAGCGCCATGGCGATAGCCAGGCCGGTGAAGATCAGAGTTGAGCCAATACCACAGGCGACACCGCCTAATTCCGGCAGGCCAAACCAGCCGTACAAAAACAAGCCATTGGCCGGAACATTAAGCACCAGCCCGGCCAGCATAATGCGGGTAACATGGCCGGGCTGATTAAGTGCTTCGGCGTAAAAGCGATAAGCGAGAAAAATACCCGCCGAAGGCATGCCCAGCGCGATGGCAAATAAATACTGGCGGGCAATATCGGCCGTAACCGGGTCATCGACGATGATGGGCAATAACTGCGATAAGCCCATGAGTGTCGCTGCTGACATCAGGCCAAATAAAATGCCGGTAACCAGGGCCGCAGACAGTAACTTAGGTAACTGCGTGGTTTTGCCAGCGCCATTAAACTGCGCTGCCAAAGGCGAAAGGGCTACCAATACTCCAGCCAGAAACAACCAAACGGGTAACCAGATTGACGTACCAATTGCCACCGCCGCCAGATCTGTTGTGCTGATATAACCCGACATTAGTGTATCGATCGTTCCCATTCCAATCTGTGCTAACTGCGTGGCAAGGATTGGCAGCGTTAGCTTGCGCAGGGCGCGTAATTCCTGGCGGGTAAAATCTGGATTATGGCTGGTGGTCATGTTCTGGCTATACATCTGAGAGGTGAACTATTGGGGCAGGGCATTGTGCCCTGAGAGGCACGTAGAAGGAATTGTTTTTTGTTAACACTGGATAAGCTTTGATAATCAACATGATGGGGAGTGGGTTAGGACGTTCTTAATGTAATGATGAAGTGCCCTCCGGTTGCTCATAATACAAATATCAATATTATAATAACCGGGTGCGGCTTATACGGGAATTTGAAGGAACTTATCAACTTCAACAAGAAATAGGGAGAAGTATGGTGATCTATGCAGCAGAATTTTCGACAAATACGCTGCTGCTTTGGAATGATTTATTTAACTGGAGCGATCGTTAGTGTGGCAAATAATTCATGATTGGAGTGACGTCTGTCACTCCTGTTGGCTGGATAGTTATTGGTATGGACAAATATTTCCCTTTACTTTACTTGTATTGTGGACATTTGCTGTTTTTATAACGAGGAAGGAGTCTATTAAAGAAGGGCGTGCAAAGAACTTTAATATCTCTTTTCCGGTAAAAATTCCAATTTATGAGAAAAAAATCCGATTGTGTTTTCACATTCTTCTGCCATTTATTATTGTGGAGGTTTATTGGGTTGCTAGCTCTATTTCTTATACTTATGAGGTTTTAACCGACCAATATATTGATGAGGACTATGAACGACTCAGAAATAGGATTGTAGAAGGGTCAGTTAATTGTATTCAGGGTTATCATATTGAAAGTTATGAATTTAAATCAGGCAAGAATTTTGGTGATCACTATATTAAATTTTCTGATCAGCAGGAGCTTCTTATGGATGGTTATGATAATAATAAGTACTGCTATGGAAAATCAAAATTCTTTTATGATAAGTTTTATAAAATTAAAGATGATTTAAATACTGATGATATTGAATTTAAAATATGCTGGGTTGTTGATGTGAATGATCGAAAGTCTTTAAGATCTAAAGATAGAGGGAAATGTATTTTTGAAATGAAATACCGGGTTGTTGAGCCGGAATCTGATATAAGTGTTCATAAAAAATAATAAGGAAGGTCGTTTGCTGCGATAAACCGTAGTAGTTCAGACCTAATCTGATCTCGCGCTATTCCCCAAATAGCGACTGTCATGACTGAGCTGAGTTACACTCTGGTGTTATCAAAGCCAAGATAACCGATATAAAGTCGAGGCGTATTCATTGAATGAGGAAGATTTTATTCGCTCGACTGGTATTGTGACTTTGAATATCAGACCTGAACTAATTCACCTGAGCTACTAGACGTTACTGCTAGCAATCTGCTTAGAAAATTCTTCGAAATCTGTCAGATGGTTATTAACTACAGCAATAACGATATCAATATTGAGGGTCTGGTAGTCATGGACTGCAATATTTCTAAGGCCCACCATCTTCTGTAATTTTTCACTTATATCCTGGCTAATCAGCCCTGCATTCGCTGTCAGCTCGAAACTGTTGCGGGATGACTGAGGAACTCCCAGTGACCGTTGCCGTATAAGGTAGTTGCATATGTCTATGCTGGCCTCGCAAGCACGTTGCAGATTCAGGATAACTGAATCCTGTTTTGTATAATTGCTGCGAAACTCGGTTTCGTCTGTGAACTCCTCATTAATACGTTTCAGGCATCGCTTGATGGTGGCTAGTTTATTGATCAGCACATCATTCATTTTTTAATTCCTTCACAAAATCCTCAAGAATGCCTTGTCGGGCTTCTTGAAGGCTGCCATACATGCTGTATGTCTGCATGGCAAACAGATCTGCATCATGCTCGGTGCCATAAAGCAAAATACCATCGGATACGATTTGAAGTCGAAAAACGGTTGATGCCTTGGATAGGTCAACTAAATCAACATTGGCATCCAGCTTCAGCGCGATTTCCTGGGCTAACTCCCAGCATTTGACTGAATCGACCTTGCGTTCAGTCAGTATCGCGACGTCCCAATCACTTTGGTTGTCTGACTGGTCGCGAGCTTGTGAGCCAAACAGGTACACCAGCTTCAAACCCGGAAGCGTTGAAGCTATTTGTAATATGTTGTTTTGCTGCTCGGGTGATATAGCCATGATTTGAAGTTCAGTTGAACAAGATTTAGGGGATAATATCAATTGATTTGGATTTCAAACAACAGATTTGAATTACCAATTGATTTGAGTGTATACACCTGAGATGGGAACGACTAAGGCGGGATATGCCGTTATAAACGGCCGTGTGGCCGTTGATTTAACCTTCAGTATTTTAAGGGGATAAAAATCCCCAAAAAATACAATCAAAGCAGGTTTGAGCTTACTTCAACGCCGCTAGCATGGTTTCAGCATTGCTGACTTCAAACGCTTGTGGTGCTTCAACGTTTAATTCAGTCACAACGCCGTTGTCGATAATCATGGCGTAGCGTTGTGAACGAACACCACCAAACCCAGCGGTGTCCATCTCAAGCCCCAGTGCTTTGGTGAAGCTGGCATCGCCATCGGCCAACATCATAATATCGCCAGCATCTTGTGCTTTGCCCCAGGCATTCATCACAAACGCGTCGTTTACTGAAACGCAGGCAATGATATCGGCACCGGCCGCTTTCAGGTCAGCGTTTAATGCAATGTAACCCGGAAGATGTGCTTCGGAGCAGGTTGGGGTGAACGCGCCGGGCAGAGCAAACAGAACAACGCGCTTATTGGCGAACAGCTCGCTGGTGTTATGTGCTTGCATGCCTTCGCTGTTAAATTCGTTAAGAGTAGCGCTTGGTAAGGGTTGGCCTTTCTGAATCATGGGTCTTCTCCTGATGCGAGTGATCGAATGTAGGGGGTGAACAAGTATTGAATAAGTTTTGTACCGCATGGCCGCCAAAACATCAACCAGCTATCAGTTTGGCAGAGTGCTTGTGAGTTGCGCTAAGTGCCTATGAGTTGCAGTCAGTGTCATTTAAAATGGCGGCCAAAGCGAGTCAGCCAGACTCAATGTTGTAAGAGTGAACAGTTTGTTGTTGAAGATAGAAGACCTGATCGGCCTGTTTAACCGGCTGTTTCAGGAGAGTGAAAATACCATTTTGGTGGCGGGTGACGATGAGCCTATCTATTTACCCGCTGATGATCAGCATCCACATCATCGGGTGATCTTTGCCCACGGGTTTTACGAATCGGCGCTGCACGAAATCAGCCACTGGTGTATTGCCGGTAAAGAGCGCCGCCAGCTGGTGGATTTTGGCTACTGGTATGAGCCGGATGGCCGCAGTGCCGAGCGCCAGCGAGAATTTGAGCAGGTTGAGGTAAAACCGCAGGCGGTGGAGTGGTTGTTATCAGAAGCGTGCGGTCGTAAGTTTCATGTCAGCACCGATAACCTCGATGGCGACCCGGCAGAAGTGCAGGCTGGCTTGCAGCGTTTCAGCGAGAATGTGGTGCAACAAGCGCAAACCTACCTGTCGCAAGGGCTGCCTCCCCGGGCGGAAGTGTTAAAACAGGCGTTATTAGATTATTATCAGCGTCATCATCAATTCAGCGCCGAGTTATTTGAGCTGGAGCGTCTGTAAGCGGAGTTCGTTTTGTTAAAAAAATTATTCGGTGGGGCTGATAAAAAGCCAGCCGCACAGAAACAATCTGGCAAGAAAAACCAGAATCCTCAGGGCAAAAGCCACAAAAAGAGCAATCAGCCCGCGCGCGACACGCACAAAGCGGAACATCTGGCTCATAAAGGGGCCGCAAAGAAAAAAGGCGCTGGCAATAAGAGCCGTCAGCGTAAGCCTCGCATCGAAGACACCCCATGGAATCCGGCTGACTTTAAGGTTGAGCCGATGGAAGGCAAGGTTCGCTTTCACGATCTGGACTTGCCCGAATCCGTGATGCGCGGTGTGCATGAACTGGGCTTTCAATACTGTTCTCCGATTCAGGCGCAAAGTCTGCCTGCTGCGTTACGTGGCCGTGACACCATTGGTCAGGCACAAACCGGCACCGGCAAAACCGCCGCTTTCCTGCTGACCATTCTGAATCAGCTGCTGACCGACAAAATTGAAGAGCGTTATGCCAGCGAACCGCGGGCGTTAATCGTTGCACCAACCCGCGAACTGGCGATGCAAATTGGTAAAGATGCTGAAGGCCTGGCGAAATACACCGGCCTTAACGTGTGTACCGTCGTTGGTGGTATGAACTACGAAGAGCAGCGCGCTCAGCTACGCAATGAAGTGGTTGATATTCTGGTGGCGACGCCAGGCCGTCTGATCGACTTTATGCGCAGCCAGGATGTCTTCCTGGATCAGATCGAAGTGCTGGTGCTGGACGAAGCCGACCGTATGTTGGACATGGGCTTTATCCCGGATGTACGCCGTATCGTGCGTGCCACGCCACCAAAAGATGAACGTCAGACGTTACTGTATTCCGCTACTTTTAACTACGATGTGCGTATTCTGATTGATCAGTGGATGTTTGATCCGTTAACGGTCGTGATTGAGCCGGAACAGGTCACCACTGACCGGGTCACCCAAACTCTTTATCTAGTTGCCGAATCGGATAAATACGATCTGCTGGCAAAAATCCTTGAGCGCGATAAACCTGAGCGTTGCATCATCTTCGCTAACCGCCGTGACTTAACCCGCAACCTGTGTGACAAGCTGAATAAAAATGGCCATGTTTCCGTGCTATTGTCCGGTGAGGTGAACCAGCAAAAACGTATTCGTACGCTGGAGCGTTTCCGCGATGGTCACGTCAGCATTATGGTCGCGACCGATGTGGCGGGGCGTGGTATTCACGTTGATAACGTGAGTCATGTAATTAACTTTACTCTGCCGGAAGACCCGGAAGATTACGTTCACCGTATTGGTCGTACTGGCCGTGCGGGGGCGAAAGGCACTTCGATCAGCTTTGTTTCCGAAGATGATGCGTTTAACCTGCCACCGCTGGAAAAATACCTGGGCACTAAACTGGAATTAACTCAGCCTGACTAATAGCTCTGAGAGAGTGAGCTTAAAAGAACAGGCCGGAGCAAATGGGCTCTGGCCTTCTGCCGCTAAAGGAATGCTTTGTGAAATTGTTGTTTGTTTTTCTGGCTTTCTTCCTGCTTCTTCCCGTTTATGCGGCGGATTCTTCCTACAATACCAAAGAGCCGCTGCGCAATACCAAAGAACCGCTACACGGGGCTGAAGTCCCCTTGCACAGTGCTCAGCCAACCTGGGTTAGCCCTCAGGCAGCCGAAATATACCTTTATAAAACCCGCTCATCCCTGATGCAGGGCAGTCATAACGACCATGTGGTATCGCTGTATTTTTTTGGCGAATACCAAAACCGCACCTTAATTGGCCTTGAGCGGGTCAAAGGCGAAAACTACCAACAGTTTTTCTCGTTATTGGTTTTTGAAAAAAAAGATCTGCTGGGTTATTACCAGTATGTGCCCAGCTTTCCAGCAGCTGTCGAAACGTCGGGTAGGGTGGTTTTTCCGAAGCGATTCAGACCAGAGCTGGCTAATAAAAACGAAATTTTTTCGTTAGCGAAAAATGATTTCCCGCCACTGTGTTTTCCTTATCAAAGCGCCTGTGCCCAATGGCAAGCGGTTTTACTGCTGATAAAGGAGTGACGATACAAAGTTGTCTTTTTATCGTCACTGAATTGTCACCGATTGTTATCTTTTCTGAAGCTTTTTTCAGCTTGACTGATTCCTCGTCGCAGCGACTGGCTGCAGTTGAATGACTTGGACAGGAGGCAATATGAAAAAAACAATACTAGGGATGTCACTGATGGCTTCGGTGTCATCGGCGCACGCCGCATTATTGATTAATGAAGTGGATGCAGATCAGGCCAGCACCGATAACGCTGAGTTTGTTGAACTTTACGACGGTGGTGAAGGTAACACCGTACTGGACGGACACTCGCTGGTGCTGTTTAACGGGTCTAACGACAGCAGTTATAAAGCCATTGATTTAACCGGCTACCGCACCAACAGCGACGGATTTTTTGTGCTGTGTGGAAATGCGGCTAATACGGAAAATTGTGATCTGGATGTCAGCCCTGATACCAATCTGATTCAGAATGGCGCAGACGCGGTCGCGCTGTATCAGTCCGGAGCGGCTAATTATCCCAATGGCAGCACTGTTAATGCAGAAAACCTGGTAGACGCTCTGGTATATGACACCAGTGATGCCGACGATGCTGTTTTGCTGAGTTTATTAAATCCGGGCCAGGCGCAGGTGAATGAAAACGAAAACGGCAATAAAGACACGGAATCTAACCAGCGTTGTGGTGACGGTATTGCCGGTAATACCGATGGTTATCGTCAGGCTGCTCCGACCCCGGGTGCTGCTAATCGCTGTGATGTTGCGCCACAACCAGTGATTGGTCAATGCGGAGAAAGTTCGCAGAGCCAGTTTGCCTTAATCAGTGAGGTACAGGGCGAAATTACCGATTCGCTGAACGATGACAGTCCGTTATCAGGCCAGCAAGTTATTGTTGAAGCGATTGTGACGCTTGATAAACAGGGTGGTCAGCTGGCGAATGGCGATGATTCCTTCCAGTACAGTGGTTTTTGGTTACAGGAAGAGAGTGAAGATAGCGATAACAATGCACGTACGTCAGAGGCGGTGTTTGTATTCGATTTCCGCAATGCGGTGAATGTTGGTGATAAAGTCCGCCTGTTAGCCAGCGTTGACGAATTTAATGACACGACTCAGTTAGAGAATGTCAGTGATTTGATTATCTGCTCTTCCGATAACACACTACCGGCACCGGTTGCTGTGAGCTTGCCGGTAACGGATTTGGCGGATTGGGAAGCGCTGGAAGGGATGCGTGTTACCAATAATCAGAATCTGGTGGTGAGCGATTTATTTGGCACCGGCTTTGGTTTTGGTAATAACGGTGAGTTTGTGGTGTCGTCACGCCTGCATTTTCAACCCACAGAAATTGCGCTGCCGGGCTCCCCGGAAGCTGCAACTGCTGCCGCCGAACGTCCGCTGGATGTGTTGTTAATTGACGATGGTGTGGCAGCTCGTTATCCATCATTCATTCCTTTTCCGGATGACAGTGGCTTTGCCGCCGATAACCCGATGCGTATTGGTTATGAAGTGCCGGAATTTACCGGTGTGATTGCTGAATTCCGTGATAACTACCAATTAATTCCGGAGTCCGTCACCATCGTTGCAGCAAATGAGCGTACGCTGGCACCGGTTGTGGACGATGAAGCCAATCTGGTTGTGGTGGGCATGAATGTGCTGAATTACTTTAATGGTGATGGCCAGGGAGGTGGTTTCCCAACGGTACGAGGTGCCCGCACTGCTGAAGCATTTGCGTTGCAAAGTCAGAAAATTGTGGCGGCATTACAGGCTATGAATGCTGATGTGATTGCCTTGATGGAGCTGGAAAATGACGGCTTTGGTGAAAACAGCGCTATCCAGACACTGGTGAATGAACTGAATGCATTACAGGCCGAAGGTGATGAATACAGCATTATTAATCCGGGAGTTGAGCAGATTGGCAGCGATGCTATTGCTGTGGGGTTAATTTACCGCGCAGAAAAACTGACCGCCGTTGGTGAAACTGTGATTCTGGATAGTGCTAATTCGCCGTTAGACAGTGACGGTAATCCATTATTTATTGATGATAAAAACCGGCCTTCATTAATTCAGACCTTTGAATTTATGGAAGAGAATTTAACCATCTCGGTGAATCACCTGAAGTCTAAGGGCTCAGCCTGTGGTGAAGAAAATGAAGGTGCTGATGGACAGGGTAACTGTAACCAGACCCGTCGTAAGGCCGCTCAGGCGCTGGTCAGCTTTTTAGCCACACAGCCCACTGGTATCGACACCGATCAGGTTATGATTCTGGGAGATCTGAATGCTTACAGTCAGGAAGATCCGATGCAGGAGTTTTATAACCAGCAATTTACCAATCTGAAATACACTGATAGAGCTCAGGAAGAGCAGCCGTATTCGTTTTCTTTCAGTGGTTTTTTAGGTTCGCTGGATCATGCGCTGGCTTCTGACAGCTTGCTGGAAAACGTGGTGAGTGTGGATGCCTGGCATATTAACTCGGTTGAAGATTCACTGATGGACTATCAGACTGAAGAAAACGGCCAGAACTTCCGCTCAGTGGATAATTACGCTGCGCCGGATGCTTATCGCTCTTCTGACCATGATCCGATTGTCGTTGGCCTGAAATACGAAGAAGTGGGTGGCTCTCTGTTCTGGTTGCTGGTTCTGATGCCTGTTGCAGGATTCGTTCGTCGTCGTTAACTGATCTGAGGTTTTGTCAATCCGGGTTCCGGTTGTTACTCTCATTGAGAGTATCAGCCGGAACCCGTTTTTACATGAACCAGACCAGTCAAATCCTTTCTACTCAACAAACTCCTGCTGCTTCACAGCGCCACAGACAGTACAACAGGCAACGCAACAGTGGATTCGATGTTGCCCGGGCGCTGGCTATTTTTGGCATGGTGATTGTGAACTTTAAAATCGCTATGAATGCCGAGTCTGGTACGGCTTTGGGATTGTGGTTTGCCAGCCTGTTTGAAGGCCGGGCTTCGGCATTATTTGTTATGCTGGCAGGTATCGGAATTACTTTTCTGACGCGACAGGCACGAGCATCCAACAATCCTGAAGAAATTCGCGTGAAACGCATGTCGCTGATAAAGCGAGGGCTATTGCTGATTGTATTAGGGCTAGCTTATATCCCAGTTTGGGAAGCGGATATTCTTCATTTTTACGGTGTTTATTTTTTATTGGCAACGGCAGTATTTATGGTCTCCGGACGTTTTTTGCTGCGGTTAACGATGGCGCTGATTATGGCTTTCCCGGTGATGATGCTGGTGTTTGATTATGATCAGAACTGGCATTGGCCAACATTCAGCTATCAGAATTTCTGGACGCTTGATGGTATGATTCGCCATCTTTTCTTTAATGGGTTTCACCCATTTTTTCCCTGGGCCGGATTTTTGGTATTGGGAATGTGGCTGGGGCGTCAGGAATTAAATGATACAGCTGTCCAGCGCCGCTTGTTTGTATCCGCATTGGTGGTGTTTTTGGTTGTTGAAAGTGTCTTTTATGGGCTCAGACTCATTGCTCCTGCGGAATTACAACCTGTGCTGAGCATCAGCATTATTCCACCATTACCACAATATATGATATCCGCTGCCAGTACTGCAGTGATGATATTACTGGCTTGTTTGGTGTTGACGACACGCTTTCCGAATGCACGTATTATTCAGTGGCTGGCCAGCACCGGGCAGTTGGCGCTCACCTTATACGTTGCTCATGTCTTGTTGGGGATGGGAACATTAGAAGCGATTGGGCAGCTATACAATCAAACCATTGAGTTTGCCTTATTCAGTGCCGCTGTGTTTTCCGTCAGCGGTATAGCCTTCAGCGTGATCTGGTTACGTTATTTTCGACAGGGGCCATTGGAATGGCTGTTCCGTTATCTATCACGCTGACCTGTATTAAGCATTAGTCCGAAGTCGCTGCATTAAAGACCTGATAATTGTTTTTACCCTGTTGTTTTGCCTGATACATCGCCAGATCAGCTGCGTGCATAATATCGGTGACGGTCATGCCGTGCTCCGGATAAAACGCCACCCCAAAACTGCCCGAGAGCGGGAAGTGTTCGTAAGGTGCAGGCAGTGGGTCGCTTAACAAGGTTAAAATGGTGTCACAAAGTGGCTGAATAGACGCCTGAGAAGACAGCTCCGGGATCAGCATCACAAATTCATCACCACCAAGTCGGGATAAAGTGATGTTTTTATAGCCCGCCGTTTCACAATATTGATGCAGCCGGTTTGCCATTTCACGCAGCACAACATCGCCATGATGATGCCCGAGCTGATCATTAATTTGTTTAAAACCATCCAGATCAATAAAAATCAGACACGCATGTGTGGTCTTATTGCCAGACAGCAGAGACTCTAATTTGGCGGTAAAGTAGCGACGATTATTTAAACCGGTGAGCTGATCAACTTCACTGATTCTTTTCTGCTCGCTCAGGCGGGTTCTTAACTGATAGCGATTAAAAATAAAGACGACCATGATTAACGCCAGAATCGCCGAATATGTCATCAGAAATAATTTAAGATTCTGTGCGTGAGAAAGTTTTTTATTGTGCTTCTGACGCAACAGCTGATCTAAATTATGCAGGTTTTTCTGTATCGGGTTATTCAGAATCGCATATAAAAACTGAGCTTCCTGCTGTTGATATTGCAGCAGGCGTTGTGCATGAGAAATAAAGCTGGTTAACGACTCATTGTCTGCATAACGATCCTTCATCAGTTTTGACAGCTGGCTTTTGCCGCGACTCATGCTGGCAATATCCGACAGTGCCCTGTTATTAATTAAATCCAAATTGATTTGCGCAATCAGCTCTTTTTGCTTCTGGTTAACATTGTGCTCTTGCTGATGAAATATCTGGTGCTGGAGCTGAGGTAAATAGCGTAAGGAATTACTCAGCAGGGCCTGAGTTGATTTAAATCCTTCAATGGCCAGCAGGCGTTTGTCGTGGGAAACCTCAAGCGCGGCCAGTGCTATTTGTACGTCTTCCTCAGGCTGAAGCAGTTGTTGCTGCAACTGCTGCAGATGGTTTCTGGCTAAACGCTGGTTGTCTGCCAGTGTGTCGTAATTCTGATCGAGGCCAGTGCGTGCGCGTAGTACCGCTTCTGACAGCGCAGAATGTTGCTGGCGTAATTGTGCTAGCGCGCTGAATTTATAATTATCCTGCATGATGCTGTCATTCGAGCTGTGCTGCAGTAGCCACAACAACGGGAAAGATAAAAAAACGGTGACAGCAATGCTGCCAAGAAGGCTACTGTTATTGCTCATAAGGAATGCCGGTCAGGCTGTTGAGGAAGGCGGCAATATCCGCAAGATCCTGCGGTTGTGGCTCAATGCCTAACTGATAACGAAACATAATATGAATGGCATCTTCCAGGCTCTCGGCTGAACCGTCGTGAAAATAGGGGGCAGTCAGCGCGACATTACGCAGGCCCGGCACCCGAAACACGTGTTTGTCGCGAGCTTGTTTGGTCACTGCATAAAAGCCCTGATGGCGAGGAAAGTCACGTTCTTCATCAGGAATATAGTGGCGTATCACCCCCAGCTTCTGACGCAGGTTTCCACCTAAAGCCACGCCCTGATGGCAGCTGACACAGCCAAAATGTTTGAATTTTTTCAGACCGGCTTTTTCCTGTTGTGATAATCGCTGAATATCTCCCAGCAGATACGCATCAAAACGAGAAGGCTGAGTGAGAGATTTCATATAACTCACCACCGCATCTGTGATACTGGCTTTATCAACATCAGTGTAGTTAGCCTTGTGAAATAAGGCAGGATACTCTTCATGCTTAGCCAAACGCTCAATCAACTCAGGCCAATTCATACCCATGACTTTGGGGTTAGTAAGTACGGCATCAAAGTGTCGCTCAAGCGTTGCAAATTTACCGCTCCAGTTCTGATATAACAGCAGGCTGCTGTATGCAATACCGGGGGAATTCAGCATGGAGAGTTTGCCAAACCGATCGTGAGTTAACGGAGTATTCAGGCCATAGCCATAGTGTTTAAGGTGACAGTGTTCACAGCTAATAGACTGATCGATCGACAACAGCGGGTCGCTGAACAGTTTTTGCCCAAGCGTTGCCTGATCATCAGGAATCTCAAAAGGAATCAGTGGTGAAAAGATGCGCTGGTCTACCAGCACATACTCTTCGGCATTATCGACATCTGTCTGCAACGGGGTGGTTGCCCAGGCTATCGGCGTCAGCAAACTGCTTAAAATAATGATAAAAAACTTAATGGGCATAAAAACTCCGATAACCTGTATTCAGATTAACAACCCTGCGCAAAGGTTCAACCTTGCTTGATTACAAATTGTAACCCCTCAATGTAAAACGCTACATCCGGGTTTTTACCGCTTGTCTGATTGGTTGTCGGGCAATGCTTATGGTAATGTCCGCGACCTTTTGATATTTCAGTGAATGGGCAGGTCGCAGTATGATCTCGGGTTTTGATTTTGGCACGTCTAATTGTGCCCTGGGTGTTCTTCCTGCGGGACAACAAGCGGTGTCTTTATTGCCACTTGAGCAGGGAAAAGCGTTCTTGCCATCTGCCCTGTATGCGTTATCGCGCGAGCTGATCAGTGAGTACGTTGGCTTGCATATTGCCGATGACAGTACACGTCAGGACTTTATTGAGCGGCGCAAAAGCAATCTGGCTCAGGCCCGGCGGGTACGTCAGGAAGAGGGCTTTGCCGCCGACGAGCAGAGTCTGTTTTTTGGCCGGGAAGCGTTTCAGCAATACTTCGACTGGCCGGAAGATGGCTACTTCGTTAAATCTCCTAAATCGTTTCTTGGTGCCAGCGGCTTGCAGGCGCCACAGCTCGCCTTCTTTGAAGATATCGTCAGTGCCATGATGCAGCATGTAAAGCGTCGTGCTGATCAGCAGGCGGGTGCAGAGATTACCCACACGGTTATTGGTCGGCCGGTGAACTTTCAGGGGTTGAACGCCAGTGAAAGTAACCAGCAAGCGCTGGATATTCTGTCGGTGGCGGCCCGTCGTGCCGGTTTTAAAGAAGTTGAATTCTTATATGAGCCGATTGCCGCCGGTTTGTATTACGAGCAGGCGCTGCAACAGAATCAAACCGTGCTGGTGGTCGATGTCGGTGGTGGTACCACCGACTGCGCATTGGTGCGTATGGGGCCGGACTATTGCCACAAAGACAACCGTGAAGCCGACTTCCTTGGCCATAGCGGTGAGCGGGTAGGCGGTAACGATCTGGATATTCAGCTGGCAGCGCATCAGTTATTGCCACTGTTTGGCTCGGAATCACTGATGAAAACCGGCAAGCCAGTACCGAAGCAGGCCTTCTTTAATGCGGTTGCCACCAACGACGTCAGTGCGCAAACCACTTTTAATAGCCTGGAAACCGGCTTGTATCTCGATCAGCTGGTACGGGATAACGCCGAACCGGATCTGATTCGCCGCTTTGTGCGCCTACGTGAAGAGCGCCAGAACCATCATCTGGTGCGCAGTGCGGAGCAGGCCAAAATTGCCTTGTCGGATAATGATCAGACCCAGGTCGATTTAGCCTATGCGGAAGCGGCGTTGTCGCATGATATTAGTCGCAATGCTTACGCCGAAGCGGTTGAACGCCCGGTTGATAAAATGGTGGCCTTGATGGATGAAGCGCTGGCACAGGGCGGCTGTCAGCCAGATTGCATCTATGTAACCGGCGGTACTGCGCAATCACCGGTTGTGCGCGCAGCGATTGAACGCAAACTGGGTAATATTCCCGTTGTTGATGGTGATCACTTTGGCAGTGTGGCGGCGGGCCTGACCGTTTGGGCGAACCGGATTTACGGTTGATAATTTTATACCGTTATCAAGATGGCGTAATGCTAATGTTTACTGGCCGCTTTCGGCTGTCTTAAACAGACAGCCGATAAATCAATAAACCAATCAAGCCACACCAGAACAGAGTGCCCACAATAAAGATGGTCAGGGCGGTTCGTTGTTTTTCCACTTCGCGCGGCTTAATGCCTTTAATCCGCATCGTGACCTGCGCCGTCAGATTCACCGAAGCAATGTTCGCCAATAACAGCAAGGCAGCACCTTCGGCTTGTGGCAATGCGCCGATGCCCAGGCAAATACCTAAGGTCACAGTTGGCGGTAATAAGGCAACAGCCACCATAACTCCGACTAATACCGAAGAAACGCCGGTAGTGATGGATAACGCTGCGGCTGCGCCGGATGCTAAGGCCAGAGCCAGTGCTTCCATACCGACGTGTGTGCGTGACATCAGTTCGGGTGTCAGCGTGATGTTCGGATAGATAAACGCCAGTAATACCGATAGCACCAGAGCAAAGGCAACGCCTATCACCAGAGTTCTGGCCGCGTTTACGATGCCTTTGACTTGCCCCAACGTGGTCGAGAGCGACAACGCCAGATTGGGGCCAAGCAGAGGTGCAATTACCATTGCGCCAATAATAACGGCCACATTATTTTCAATTAAACCGATGGCCGCCACGATGGTGCTCAGGAACACCAACATCAGATAATGACCATCGAGCTTGCCCTGAGTTTTCAGCTCGCTGAGTAATGCTTCACGAGATTGCGTGCTGGTATTGTTGCCGCTGCTCTTATCGTAGGGCAGGGCAATTTCGAGTGGGTAGGCCAGAACCCTGAAATTACTTTTACCTTCCATCAGAGCTTGCAGCTGATCGAGTAGTTTTTGTGAGCGCGATTTTTCAATCAGAATTTTAATGCCAATCTGTTTGTCGCTGGAGCTGCTGATCCAGTGGTCTCGGGCATTATTCTGTTTTGCGAGGCGGATAATGGCGTCTTCGTGACTTGCGGGTGCGATGGCTTCGATAGTGATCATAACGCGTTTAAATACCGTGTCCGTGGTGACTGAGGGTGATTTTAACGTTCACTTTGTTTCGATGACCAGCCTCTTTGTTGAAGCGATATGCTGTTCGCCGGAATATCTGGTGAGCGTAAGACAGTGTCAGGTTTGTGTTTTTCAAGTACGCTGCCGAGTAAACTGACCCATATTGTTTACTGCCGGGCAACCTTTCATGTCGTCTTCCTCTCCTGTATCCACTGCCAAGCTGATCTCCAGTTTTAGCGAGTTCAGCGCGCAGGCGGATTATTCCTTGCTGGAAAATCTGAATATCAACCCGGACGCCCGGGACGATGGTATGGAGCATCAACCGCGGCAGGTGTTTTCCGGGCATTATGTGCCGGTGGTACCAACTCCGATTGCTGAGCCTGAATACATTGCGCATAGCACTACTTTATTTGCTGAACTCGGCTTGGATGACTCGCTGGTGGAGGATGAAGCCTTTGCCAAGATTTTCGCGGCTGATATTTCTCCTGTTTTGGAAGAAGTGTCGGAAGGAGAGCTAGGTGAGGCTTCATCCATGCGCCCTTATGGCTGGGCGACAGGATATGCATTGTCGATTTATGGCCGGGAATATATTCAGCAGTGTCCGTTTCGTACTGGCAACGGTTATGGCGATGGACGGGCGATGTCGATATTTGAAGGCGTGTTTGACGGCAAGCGCTGGGAGATGCAGTTGAAGGGCGGCGGTCGTACGCCGTATTGTCGCGGAGCCGATGGTCGTGCGGTATTGCGCTCCAGCGTGCGCGAGTTTTTAGCTCAGGAGCATATGCACGCCTTAGGTATTCCAACCTCACGCTCGTTGACCTTATTTACCTCCAAAGCCGAAACCGTGACTCGCCCCTGGTATTCCGAACAATCACAAACCTACGAGCCAGATATTCTGGTCGATAACCCGGTAGCAATTTCTACTCGTGTTGCGCCATCGTTTTTACGCGTTGGCCAGGTGGAGTTATTTGCTCGCCGTACCCGCAAGCATGAATATGACCACGCACCGCAAGAGCTGAAGTTAATTGTTCAGCATCTAATCGAGCGAGAATATAAAGACGACATTGATACGACGTTATCCTTCCCTGATCAGGTGATTAAATTGGCGGAATGT
Organism: Bacterioplanoides sp.; assembly: GCF_965226395.1. Taxonomy (GTDB): domain Bacteria; phylum Pseudomonadota; class Gammaproteobacteria; order Pseudomonadales; family Oceanobacteraceae; genus Bacterioplanoides. The sequence continues at coordinate 3,476,624 of NZ_OZ245358.1, forward strand.
TTCCGTGGTCGTTTAACTACGCTGGTAGCGAACTGGATTCGCGTAGGCTTCTGTCAGGGTAACTTTAATAGCGATAATTGCCCGGCTGGTGGTTACACCCTGGATTACGGCCCGTTTGGTTTTTGCGAGCAGTTTGATCCGCAATTCCAGCCGTGGACAGGCGGCGGTGAGCATTTCTCCTTCTTTAATCAACCCGCAGCGGCAGAAGCTAACTTCCATATGTTCTGGAAATCAGTGCGCACACTGCTGGAAATTGAGGGTGATGATGTTTACATACAGCAGCTGGATGAGGTTCGCCGGGGCTTTGAAAAAGAACAACGCATTGCTATTCAAATCATGTGGGCAGCCAAATTGGGCTTAGTGGATGCAGGCGGTTACGATGAAGCACTGACCAGTCAGTTATTGTCGCTGCTGCATCAATCACAAGCCGACTACACGCGCTTCTTTCGCGAATTATCATCCGTTCCAGCCAGTATTGAGCCGTTAAAAGCAACCTTCTATCTCGAAGATTCTGAACACTTAAACGAGCAATGGCAAAGCTGGTTAGCGCAGTGGCGCAATAAGGTTCTGGAAAATCAGGATGAAGAGACAGTTTCTGCAAAAATGAAACAAACCAATCCGAAATATACCTGGCGCGAGTGGCTGGTAGTTCCGGCTTATCAGCAGGCGATGCAGTCTTGTTCTGATGGAAGTGGTAATTACGATCTGGTGAAAGAACTGCAGCAGGTGTTAACCCATCCTTATGATGAACAAACCCCTGAAGTGAAGGCCAAGTTTTATCGTCAGAAACCGGCCGAGTATTTTCATGCTGGTGGGGTGTCGCACTACAGTTGTTCGTCTTAAGGCAGAATTTGAGCGATAAGTGCTTTGTTTGACTTACCGTTTGCGAGCATATGCTTTTTATATTGGGTTTATATTGACAAAAATAATTATATAAAATATACAAAACCCAGGCATAAGCCACAATATATTGAGTATCGCAAACGGAATTGCCATGACTACAACAAAAAACATTGATGAGAAAGCTTCTGGATTGGTTACAAAGAACAGTAATATTTTACTGATTGATTTAAACAATGAAGCGCCTTTTCCCACCCTCGCAATTGGTTATTTAATAACTCCATTAAAAGCAGCAGGCTACCATGTAGACGTATTTTCGCCTCTTGCTTACGCCTCTAAGTTATTGCCGCGCGACGTACAGGAAACCTGGAAAAACTACGCAGCACAGCGTATCCGTCATGCAGCTTCGCCGATGATTGAGTGGGCAAATGGGCTTATCTACGACACCGTTGCAAAATATCGATTCCGCGCGACAAAGCAATTCAAACAGGCAGTCGATAAGACAATAATTAAGGATAAAGTAGACGCTATACTCATCTCTGCTTATTTACAATATCGAGAAATGACGGAAGTCATTTGTGCCAGAGCTAAACAGCAAGGTATACCTGTCCTGCTTGGTGGGCCATTTTTTAATGTCAAAAATGTGAGCGAGCAGTGGCTGAATATCGATGGTGTAACAGCAATTTTTGGTGGTGAACCGGAATTTGTGTTGACTGATCTGGTCGATGATTTGCTCAATGAGCGAGACCTGAGCCTTCATCATGGTATATTCACGCGGGCCAATTTTTCTTATGCGCAAGCTGCCCCGCCGTTGGCAATGACCAACGAGTTACCAATCCCCGACCTGGACTTTTTTAAATGGGATAACCACCCTCACCGTATCGTACCTCTAATGACTGGCCGAGGATGTGGTTGGGGGAAATGCTTGTTTTGCAGTGATGTGACCACCTCTAGTACCCGAGGCTACAGAAGTCGCCCAACTGAAGCCGTTCTGCAAGAAATACAAACGCAAGCTAATCGTTATAACTGTAAAAACTTTGTTTTCTTCGATAGTAAATTAAATTCTGATCTTGAAATGTGGTACACGCTTATCGATAAAATGCAGGACGTTGTGAGTGGTGCCACATGGGTTGCAACAGTGCACGTAGACGGTAAAGGAGAAAATGGCCTGGACCGCGATACATTACAGCGTGCGTTCGATTCTGGCTTGCGACGCATAGGTTTTGGTTTAGAAACCGGCAGCCAGAAACTGAATAATCGCATGCTCAAAGGAACCAAAGTCGAGAGAATGGGCCAATTCATTAAGGATGCCAGCGATATAGGAATCAGTATACGATCGTCGATGATGTTAGGTTATCCAGGAGAAACCCATGAAGATATTGAGCAAACAATAGCATTTATCACAGAGCATTTTGAATATCTGGACCGACTTCATCTGTCTAAATTCAAGGCTATTCCCAGTACCGCTTTTGAAACTCGATACAATAAGAAACCTTCCAAATATCCAAGTATTAGCAATATGACTTGGGATAATACTTTTGCCAGGGCAGATTATAAATTTACGCCACCGCGCAAAAATCAATATCGAAAAGCAAAAAGAGAATTAATTCGTTTGATTCATGAAATTAACAAAAAACCACTGTTGGACTCAGCTCAGCAGTTCAATGGCATTATGTGATGGAGGGTTTTCACCTTTAGGGTCAATATCATTACTTGAAAGTCAGATAGTTAGGTATCTATTTGGTTTGCCGATTGAAATTAACGTAGTACGGTAGTTGCATTGAAGACTGATTTGGAGGCAGACTATGCAAACCGTAACCAGCCAGGCATTCAATCAAAACCCGGCAGCAGTGAAACGAGCTGCGACGAAAGAGCCAGTCAAAATTACCGAGCGTGGCAAAGGTGTCACACGTTCCGTCGTCTATTGCTGAATATGAGCAGCTTACTGGGCAATCACCTAATATCGTCGACATGCTAGCAAGCAATATCTCTTACACCCTAAGTCGCTCCTCAAGTCAGCCTCATAGTCGAATAGCTGCTGAATATAATGGCTTTACCTAAAGCGAGAAGGTGGCCTTCAGTTAGCCTGGTAGCTCTTGGTGTTTAGATAATATCGCAGTCCACGGCCAACCCCTTCTGACTTTAAACAGTCTTTGGCGAGTAAATCGCTTAAGTCACGGGTGGCGGTTGCTTTGGAATATTTACCTAAAGCTGCGTATTTTTGCGCGCTGACGCCATTAGGAAAGCCTTCTTTCCCGGCTTTGAATATCTTATTTAAAACCGTTTTCTGGCGCCCTGATAACTCCGTATTTTTGTGTCGTTGCCAGAATTCGGTTTTATCAAATATTGTCGCTATTTTTTCGGCTGCTTCGCCTTGAGCTGCGATCAGGGTTTCGATAAACCAGTTAAGCCAAGAGGTGATATCCAGCACTTCTGGGTCATCTAATTCTGAGACGTCACAACAGCTCGCCACATTCAGTTGGCGATAATATTCCTTTTTGTTTTTTTCGATATGAGTCGACATACTGAGTACAACTGGCATACCTAAGTCCTGCGCCAGCGCATATTCGATGATGGCGCGGCCGATCCGGCCATTACCGTCATCAAACGGGTGGATGACTTCGAACCACAAGTGAGCGATACCAGCGCGGATGACGCCCGGTATTTGCTGGTTGTTTTGCTGGTCATCTGGATGAGTGTCTTGCTGATTAAACCAGTTCAGGAATTCAGTCATTAATGCATCAAGATCTTGAGCGGCAGGTGCTTCGTAATGCACACGCTCATAGCCTGGTTTTGGTAAAGAGTCCCCGGAGACGATTTGCATCGGTTCCGGGCTATCTCGCCATTGCCCAACAGTCAGGTCGCTGTGCAGGATATTGTCTTCAAATCCGGCCCCAGTTCCGTAAAAGAGCATGCGATGCCAGTTGAACAGTATCTCTTTGCTGAGCGGCTGATTGAAATGTTTACGTACGTCTACAATCAGCGCCGCCATTCCTTCCGCTTTAACGTCAGCGACATTGATGGGAGTAAGGGTCAGCTTCAGGTAATTCTGTAACGATGAGCGCACACTGGCTGGATTCAGGTTCTCACCTTCGATCAGACTGGTATTGATCGCCTCATCCACCATCAGATCCAGCTGAGCGGTTATGGAGTCGTCCTGATCGGTTTGCGACAGGCTACCGGACAGCTGGGCTGCTTGTTTGGCGTACTGGTAGGCCAGAGCCGACAGCTTGTCGTTGTTATAGCTGAAGTTGGGCCAGTGTTTGTGTTGCCAGATGTAGTTCATGGGCTGCCCGGGTGGCTGTGTTGTGCCTTGTTTATAGTGCTGTGAGCCGCAAAACTCAGATTTGCGGCTCATTGTCAGTTTTAACTAGCGTAGAATAGGTTTCTTTAAAGTGCTTCAGCGGCACTCGCAGATAAATCGGTGCCAAGTAATCTGGTAAGGAAGCTATGAAAATATCACTTGCTCTGCTGGTAGCAGTCCTTGTTTTTCCATTGTCTGCAGTAGCAGAATCTCCCTGTGCCAAGGAGTATATTCCGCTGGTTGATTTCAAAGGGTCGGTTGAAGCGAGACAAAATGGCAATCTTGTTCATTATTCAATAAAGATACCTCGTGCTATTAACCGGGGAGAGTACGTTTCCTCGAAATTTTTCTTTGAAAGCACAGACCTTAAAAACTATACGATCAGGTCACCATTTCACTTTAGGGAACACGATGAAACTACTCTTATCGGGGAGTTCTCGGCAAAACCAGGTCATTCTGATTCCGCTCTGATTGTCGATTATGCTCCTGGAGGAGGCCAAGGCTGCGGCCAGTTTCTCTGGTTGCCAGTTAAACATAATCAGTCGGTCGATTTTTCGTCTATGACAGTGGATGACCTAAAGCGCGCTGGCTATAGCTTTTATGCTGATTAGACGTGTGCATACTAAATTCTGCTTTAACTGACGTAGAATGGATCTTCATTAAAACGCCCAGTGACGCCAGTTAGTTCGCTGGTGTCACTGGAAAACAGAAGGGAAGGTCTTTGGTTAGCGTCGTTGGTTTTATCATTCTGATTTTTGCCGTTTTCCTATCTATGCCCTGGTGGATGGCCAAGCTTACGCATTGGGATGCAAAGCATGCCCGCTGGAGCGTATTTAACGACTATTCGAAAGTGCCAAGGGTTTGGGGGGCAGGAGCGCGCGGAAACGTGATTGTGATGCCGCTTTTTCTCTGTGCTGCTCCCCTTAACTATGGGGGTTCCAACAACGATTTAGTGTTTATTCTTATCGGTGTTGGTGGGGTTATGTTTTCATTCTCTCTGTTTCCCCTTGGAACGGCTCTGAAGCAAAATCTTGGTTCATGCCGGAAGTATCTGGGCGTTGCCGCCGCGACTGAAGCCCTTCTTATTCTTGGTTTTCATTATTTGCCAGGTGGTAATGGTTTGGCTGGTTTCTTGAGTCTTGTGGTCGCTATCGCTATTGGGGTGGATGTGGATTTATTACAGTGATGAGGGAGAACGCTATTTGAGTGTTTTGCCGTAGTATGCAGCTGTATAGCTAAGCTCCATGTGCTCGAATCAGAAATTGTTAGATGTTTGGTTACAATCTGATCATGTGTAGTGAAATAGTTATTTGATATTGTTTAAGTATTTGATATTAAAGGGGAAAAAATTTTCATGCTTGTTTGTGTTTCTATTAAAGAAGAGCAAACGCGCCGTTGTGGTCTATTCTGTAGTTCGTTAGAGTACTTGGCATACAGTCGCAATTGAAACTGTTAGGTGATACCATTATCAAAAGACTGGATTATGCCTGAGTATTGTCGAAAGTAACTTTTAAACGGCGGCTCTATGGCAAAGCTTGGATATATTATGGAAAAGAAGATATTCGACCGTTCAACATGGACAGAAGCTGAGCGTGAGTATAATGAGTTAGTGATGTCCTGCGCCAAGGCTTCCTCTGACTTTCAATTAAGTAATAGTAGTACCCCTCATGCTATTTTTTTAATAAATGAGCTGGTTAAAAAGTCATTTCGCGAGGTTTTACTTTTTTCTGGAAGTCTTAGTTTAAAAAATATTTGCGCTTCGGAAAAAGACCCTGAGTACTCGCTATATTCTAATTCTCATTTATTAAATACCTTCCGTCAGTTCTTAAGTGCTGATTTTGTTGAGGGTGCTAAAGAATTAAAAATTGTCGTTGAGCAAGATGTTGATGGTGGAGATGATAATCATCCATTGATTAATATCGCGAGAGAGCTTCATGACGAGAAAAAATTAATAGCTGACTTTTCTGTGAGGAAGCTAACTAGCCAAGCTGTCGATATGCTTAAAGAACTTAATATGAATAATCACTTCTTTGTGGGTGATGGAAAGTCATATCGATTTGAAACTGATATAGAAAACCATAAAGCTGTTGCTAATTTCGGTGATTCAAGTACGGCAAATAAACTTCGGGATATTTTCAATACACTATACACATGTGATAGCGCTAAGGTGGTTGAATTGAATAAAAATGCTATATCCCAGTTTCGGGTTTAGTTGTTAGGGTTGTGATAGGGACGTTGGTTTGCTGCTTTTTGCTGATTTTAGTTCTTTTTTAGAGATTTGTTTTGGTATAAATCTGGTTTTTACGTATTGGGACGTGGCGTTAGATAGAGCAAGAGAGTCATTTTCTAGATATATCGATCCCCAGATTAAGAAAGTGAAGGCATCTGAAAATTATAGGCCTGATGAGCATGAGGACCCAAGTATTGTTCATATCACCAACGAGTTGAAAGTGTTTCTTAATACACTTGAGTCCGAAACGGATAATATATACAGCTCTATGGAGAGGTTTGCTAATGGGAATAGATCTGGTGCTAGGTCGGCTGCGATTATTTGTTTAGTTCTGCTGTTCGCGATAGGGATGTTTCCTGATGTGAAAATGGCTTGGTGGGGAGCTGGTTTTGTATTTCTTTTATGTTTACCTATGCTTGTCGGCTACGCTCAGTTGAGGAGAAAAGCGAGTAAGGGTAAAGAGGTTTTGGAAAAAATTATGCACTCTGGTGATGCCTTATTAGATAAATATGATGCAGCGGCAGAAATCTTAAAAAAACACACTAGATGGATGGAGCAAAGGCAAGAAGGTTGTAAGGCATCTTAGAATAAGAACGGCTATGCATTTTTTCAATGCAGGGTTGTATGTCTTAATTGCTTTTTGTGTTGCGGGTTGACCCTAGCGATATTATGTAATTTCCTAAGCATTCCTCTTGTCTTTCTGTTGTTTTGATCTTCTAAAATATTACCCCATAAAAAAACCGGCTCCTCTTTCGAGTGCCGGTTTTTTTATTCGATCAGGTTTTGTTTTCAGTAGAAGCCGATCAGTTCAGTGAGCTACATAAGCTGATTTTGAAACCCGCCTAAATCCACTCTGTCGTCATTGATCTTTTGTGCGTCTGAACACGTTCTTTCCAGAACCTCAAAACCCAACCGTTATATCTGAGCTTAGCCCACTTTCTGCTGTTTGCAGTAAACGGCAGAAAGCGGGCTAGTCACCTCTAAAGCTTAAACAGCTTTCAGAGGGATCGCTGGACGAGCCAGATCTTCAGATGGTGGAGCGAAAGAAGTCAGGTTGATACCTTCAACTGCTGCTTTGTACTCTTCCAGAGTCGGGAAGCGACCCAGAATAGCAGACAGAACAACCATTGGCGTAGAGCCTAACAGAGACTCACCTTTCTTCTCAGCGCTGTCTTCTACAACACGGCCCTGGAACAGACGGGTAGAAGTAGCCAGTACGGTGTCACCGGCTTCTGCTTTTTCCTGGTTACCCATACACAGGTTACATCCAGGACGCTCTAAGTACAGGATGTTTTCGTAAGCAGTACGTGCTGCTTCTTTCGGGTTTTCATCGTCGAAAGTGAAGCCAGCGTATTTAGACAGGATGTCCCAGTCGCCTTCCGCTTTCAGTTCGTCAACGATGTTGTACGTTGGTGGCGCAACAACCAGTGGTGCGTTGAACGTGATAGGACCGTTCTTCTCCAGGTTACGCAGCATCGCAGCGATGATTTGCATGTCACCTTTGTGAACCATACAAGAACCCACGAAGCCCAGGTCAACTTTACGGCCATCGTAGTAAGAAGTCGGACGGATCACATCGTGAGTGTAACGCTTAGATACGTCTTCGTTGTTTACGTCTGGGTCAGCAATCATTGGCTCGTCGATTGCGTCCAGGTCAACAACCAGCTCAGCGTAGTACTTAGCGTTGTCGTCTGGAGCCAGAGCAGGTGCTTCGCCAGATTTAACTTCAGCGATACGCTTGTCAGCCAGGTCGATCAGACCTTGCAGCATACCCGCTTCGTTTTCCATACCTTTGTTGATCATGATCTGGATACGAGACTTAGCCAGTTCCAGAGATTGGATCAGAGTTTCATCGGTAGAAATACAGATAGAAGCTTTCGCTTTCATTTCTGCAGTCCAGTCGGTGAAGGTGAAGGCTTGGTCAGCCAGCAGCGTACCGATTTGTACTTCGATCACGCGGCCTTGGAAGACGTTTTCGCCAGAGAACTTCTTCAGCATCTGCGCTTGGGTCGCGTGTACGATGTCACGGAAGTCCATGTGCGGCTTCATGTTGCCTTTGAAGGTTACCTTCACAGACTCTGGGATTGGCATTGCTGCTTCACCAGTCGCAAGTGCGATTGCAACCGTACCGGAGTCAGCACCGAACGCTACGCCTTTAGACATACGGGTGTGAGAATCACCACCGATGATGATCGCACGATCGTCAACAGTAATGTCGTTCAGTACTTTGTGGATTACGTCGGTCATGGAGTGGTAAACGCCTTTCGGGTCACGTGCAGTGATTACACCGAATGCGTTCATGAACGCCATCAGCTTAGGCGTGTTTGCCTTCGCTTTGTTATCCCATACAGAGGCAGTGTGACAGCCAGACTGGAATGCACCATCAACGTCAGTAGAGATGGTAGAAGCAGCCATCGCTTCCAGTTCCTGACAAGTCATTGGGCCAGTGGTGTCCTGAGAACCAACGATGTTCACTTTAACGCGAACGTCAGAACCGGTGTGCAGTGGCGTCTTAGAAGTAACACCAACAGCGTTGCGGTTGAAGATCTTTTCAACAGCAGTCAGGCCCTGGCCTTCGTGAGAGATTTCTTTAGAAGCAGCGTAAACAACGGGTGCTTCAACGCCCAGAGTTTCAGCAGCGAAAGTTTGGATCTTCTTACCGAACGTTACTGCGTAAGAACCGCCAGCTTTCATGAATTCCACTTTTTGTGGAGTGAAAGCGTCCGCTACGTCAGACAGTACATTGCCTTCGCTGTCGAGCAGTTTCTTAGCTTTAGTGTCGATGGTCAGAACGGTACCAGTAGCAACAGAGTAGGCTTCTTCCAGTACTGGGTCACCGTTTGCGTCACGTACGATTTCGCCGTTAGCGTCGGTTTTCTTAACCCAGTTTTTCAGGTCAAGACCGATACCGCCGGTAACACCAACAGTGGTCAGGAAGATAGGTGCGATACCGTTAGTACCAGCAACTACCGGACGGTTGTTGATGAAAGGAATGTATGGAGAAGTCTTCTCACCAGCCCACAGTGCAACGTTGTTAACACCAGACATACGGGAAGAACCAACACCCATGGTGCCTTTCTCAGCGATCAGCATTACTTTAGCGTCTGGGTTGTCTTCACCCATCTTCTTAATTTCTTGCTGTGCTTCTGGAGTGATCATGCACTGGCCGTGCAGTTCACGGTCGGCACGTGAGTGAGACTGGTTGCCTGGAGACAGTAAGTCAGTAGAGATATCACCTTCAGCAGCGATGTAGGTGATTACTTTAATTTGCTCTGGGATATCGTCCAGCTTGGTGAAGAACTCAGCTTTTGAGTAGCTTTCCAGGATGTCTTTAGCAATGGCGTTGCCCGCTTTGAAAGCATCCGCTAAGCGAGTGGTGTCTGCGTCGTACAGGAATACCTGAGACTTCAGAACTTCACCAGCCGCCGCGTTGCTAGCGTCGTCAGACAGAGCGATGTCCAGCAGAGCTTCAACAGAAGGGCCGCCTTTCATGTGAGACAGTTGCTCCAGAGCGAACTCGGCGCTGATTTCAGCAACGGTTTCTGCGCCGGTAACGATGTCTTTCAGGAACTTAGCTTTAACGCCCGCCGCAGGAGTGGTACCTGGCAGAGTGTTGTAGATGAAGAAGTTCAGAGAAGCTTCGCGCTCTGCATTGCCGGTATCTTTGATCTGGGCAATGATTTCAGACAGCAGTTCAGCACTGTCGATTGGTTTTGGGTTTAGGCCAAGCTCGCTTTTACGCGTCTCGATCTCTTGTAGGTATTCTGAATACAAGCTCATACGAACCTCTCATTCCTCATCTTATTGGTATCTGTCCGGCAGCAGTCAGACGCTCTGTGCCATGACGGATCGTTAACATTCACACGGAATTACAGCGCGAAAGTATAGGCCATAGTGCGTTTAGGGTTAAGAAGGTCGTTGGTCGAATAGTTCATAAAGTGTTCTTATTCGCCTTATGTTCATTATAAATCGTGTGAATGTACTGCGGTTGTTGCATAGTTGATCGTTATGTAATTGAGAATTGATTTCATTTCCGATGCTAAAACGACGTGCCAAGGCCGATAAAAAACAGGCTTCTGCGTGTTTTGCTGCTGGGCTCCGCGATGGTGAAGATTTGTGAGCCATTACTGAAATTTTTGCCCGAACCGCGGCTGATACGCCATTGGCGATACTCCAGGCCAAGGGAGAAGGTGGTTGAATCCAGCAATCGTGCCTGATAACTCACGGCACCGGTCCAGCCTCTGCCATTGCTGAGGTCCAGCTCGACGTCACCCAGGTTTAACACATCCAGATTTGCGGTGATCTTACCGTTACGTGTCCAGAACGTACCCACGCGCCATTGCAATTCATGGGCTGGAGCTGACGTTGCTAATGGGGTTGATGGCACTAATGCATAGCGCCCCGCGACACCGGTTTCAATCGTCAGCCAGCGATACCGCTCCAGCAACTCAACGGTATTGGCAGTTGCCTGAATATGCCTGCGCCAATGATTCCTCTGGAGTCTGACATAGCCATCCAAACCGCTATCAAACAAGGATCTCTGGGCGTTCAGCGCCAGCGAGAAAAAACGCTGCTCGGTATGGCTGTTAAGCCCAGCACCGGTTTGGGTTGAGCCATCGTAGCTGGTATCACCGGAGAAATACTCAATGATGGCCGATACTCGCCAGGGCGTAGACACTGCGCTGGCTTCAAATGTAAGCCCCGGAACCCAGCCTTTTTCTTCGTTCAGTGTGTCACCGGCGCTGTCGAATTCTTTGTAATCAAAATACAACGCACCTGGCTTGATATCGGTCTCAAGTGTGGGAGATGCCAGTAGTGGTGTTGTGCTGCACACAAGAATCAGTAGTAGCGGTATCTTCATCGGATAAAAGAAGGCAGGCAAGGCGTCTGCCTTACCTGCTGGAGTTGTAAAAACTCTGATCAGAAGCTCCCTGACGCTGAGCCGGTATTCCAGGTACCGGATACCGTGCAATTACTGCTGAAGGTAATTGAACCTGAAGAGCCATTGCTGCTGGTAAACGCAATTGTACCGCCATCGGGTGATGTGCCACAGCTGCCATAGGTTAATCCGCTGACGTTAATCGACACGGTGCCATACGTTGCGTGGCTGAACGACGCTGTGCCGTTGAACCCGCTCGACGTATTGCCACTGATTGAGTAGTCGCTGATCTGATGAGTGCCGCCACTGCTGCTGACGAAGGTGGAGCTTTGTGTGCAAGTGCTGCTGACAGAGGCATTGGTGCAACTGAAGGTGTAATTGAGTGTTTGTGAACCGAATCCTAATCCGGATACGGTGACATTCTGGTAAGAGATTGAGAAGGCCGAGCTTGGGTTGGAGACATCGCTGTCTTCAGTGATCACAGTGCCATCAATCGTGAATGTGGTATTGCCGGAATTAAACACGCAGTTGTCGTAAACAATCGTAGAATCCAGTCGTCCGCTACCGTTTTGGCCGGGCCCTGAAAAGGTCACATTGGCTGACCCCCCGCCAGTGCAAACACCAGAAGAAACATCGACTCCGCTGGGTAGGGTACTTAGTTGGGCGCTTTCAATCACGGTGCGATGAACGGGCTCCAAATCGACTTCCTGAACCTCGACAGCGGTTGGTAATGATGATGTGCCTGCTGCTTGTCGAACCGCTTCACCCGAGGTTTCACCAATACTCTGGGCATTAGATTCATCAATTTGTGCCGGTGCAGTATTACCGGTAAAGCTGATGCCAGAGCCGTTTGAGGGGCCTCCATCACCACCTCCGCCGCCGCTGCCACCACAGGCGACGATTAACAGAGAGCTGGCAGCACAGATAAACAGTTGTCGGAATTGATCGGTGGATTTCATGAGTCCTCTCCTTTGTTCCACATTTGCGATCTATTCTCTGGTACTGCACAGCTCCAAAGATGGCTAACGGTTAAATAAGATACGCCAATGTAATCGGGCTTCAAGGGCTAGGCTGCTGCTCAGTACTATATAACTACTAAATTGGATAGCCGCTAAATTGGCGCAAATGCATGGTAAAAAGCCGCTTGTGACTCGTATATAGTGGTCACACTGATTATAAAAACAAACATACCGTGAAAAGGGCTTGTGACGATGAAAGCAACTCAGCAACGTATTCATAAACGCACCTGTTGTTTGTGTGAAGCCACTTGTGGCATTGAGATCACTCTTGAAGAAACTCAGCACGGGTTATCGCCACACGAGCAGATTGTTTCCATCAAGGGCGACAAAGACGATCCTTTCAGCCGGGGTTATATCTGCCCCAAAGCAACGGCGTTGCAGGATCTGCACAATGACCCGGATCGCTTAACCAAACCGGTTAAAAAACTGGCCGACGGTAGCTGGCAAGAGATCAGCTGGAAGCAGGCGATTGCAGAAGCCACCGCTGGCCTGAAAAAAGCGCAGCAACAATATGGCAAAAATGCGGTGGGCAGTTACCTCGGCAATCCCAATGTCCACAATTACGGTAATTTATTAACCAGCCCGATGTTGCTGCGGGCCATTGGCTCGCGCAATAAGTTTTCCGCTACCTCGGTGGATCAGTTACCACATCATGTCGCCAGTTATTTTATGCTCGGCCATCAACTACTCACGCCAATACCGGATATTGATCGCACCGACTTTATGCTGGTGATTGGTGGCAACCCGGTAGCGTCGAATGGCTCAATGATGACGGTGCCGGATATTAAAAATCGGTTAAAAGCGATTGATGAGCGCGGTGGCAAAGTGGTGCTGGTTGACCCAAGACGCAATGAAACCGCTAAATTCAGCCATGAACACGTCTTTATCCGCCCGGGACAAGACGTATTGATGCTGTTATCCCTGTTATATATTTTCACCCATGAAAGTGAACTGCCGACCTTGCCCGACTATGTTGTTGGCTCCGATTTAAAAACATTAAGTGCGGATTTCTCGCCAGAAATAACGGCCGCTAAAACCGGTGTTCCTGCTCAGCAATTACGTTCGATTGCGGCGCAGTGGCTGACGGCAAAATCAGCCGTTTGTTATGGCCGTATGGGAGTATCCGTGCAGCAATATGGTGGCTTATGTCAGTGGCTGATTAATTTGCTGAATATTGTGTCGGGGAATTTTGACCGCCCGGGTGGGGTGATGTTTACCCAGCCTGCGATTGATTTGCCGGCTGTGCTGGCCGCACGGGGCAGTCGTGGGCATTACGACCTGTATCGTTCGCGGGTGCGCGATTTCCCTGAGTTTGGCGGTGAATTCCCGGTTGCTTTATTGGCGGAAGAAATTCTGACACCAGCCAACCCAGAAAAGAATGAAACAGCGATCAAGGCCATGTTGGTCATCGCCGGTAACCCGGCGTTATCAACGCCTAATAGCACTCAGCTAAACAAGGCATTTGAATCGCTCGATTTTATGGTGTGTGTTGATAATGTCATTAATGCAACCACACGCCATGCGGATATTATTTTGCCGCCGGTCAGTCATTTGCAGCGTGATCATTACGACCTGATATTTAATAATTTCTCGGTGCGCAATGTGGCGAAATATTCTGAGCCATTATTTAAACCCTCCGCCGAAGAAAAAGAAGACTGGCAAATTATTTTATCGTTGGCCGAAGGCTTAAATGCTGGCCCGGTAAAAAAACGACTCACCAACTGGCTCACTTACCAAGGCATACGCTGGTTAAAGCCTAAAGGTTTACTGAATAAAATGCTCAAGGCTGGAAAATCGGGCCTGGATTTACCCGCGCTGCAAAAACAACCTCAGGGCATTGATTTGGGGGCGCTGCAGCCGACCATGCCGCAGCGCTTGTTCCATAAAGATAAAAAGCTGCAATTAACCCCGGATATTTTTGCTAATGAATTACAGCGGGTTAAAGCGGATTTGTTAGCTGATTCAGATGCCGGACTGTTGCTGATTGGTCGCCGTCATATTCGCTCCAATAACTCCTGGATGCACAATAGTCAGCGATTAATTAAAGGAGCCGATCGTTGTACCTTAATGCTGAGCGAAACAGACGCCGAACAGTATGGAATCACCAACGGTGAGGCTGTGGTTGTGCAGTCGCGTACCGGTTCATTAATTGTTGATGCTGAAATTACCGATGAATTAATGCCGGGTGTTGTCAGCCTGCCGCATGGCTATGGTCATAATTTATCCGGTGTACAAATGCAGAATGCGCTGCAAAAGCCCGGTGTTAATGCCAATGAGCTGACGGATGATTTACTGATTGATGAGCTCACCGGCAATACAGCTCTGAATGGAGTGCCGATCACCATCAAAAAGGTGCAAGGTGAGGCGATGGTTCTAAAAGACGTCAGCTGATTCTAAATCGTACACGCATAAAAAAACCGATCGGATGATCGGTTTTTTTATGCGTATTAACCAGTAAAGATTAACTGATTTTACCCGTCACACGAGCACGCTTGCTGCCAACTTCAATCGGATCTTTTTGGGCTTCGGCGGCCTGTTTAATCTGATCATCAATGATGTTTTTAATGGCAATAATTAAACCCATCGCCACAAACGCACCGGGCGGTAAAATTGCAAATAAGAAATCCGGATAATCTTTTACCAGCTCAATTTTCCAGCTGGCAGCAGCCGGGCCGAATAACAACTGCATATCTGAGAAGATCACGCCCTGGCCCAGCACTTCACGCATAGCGCCTAATAACACCAGTACCACGGTAAAGCCCAGTGCCATCATGATGCCATCAACGACGGAAGGTAAAATCGGGTTTTTACAGGCAAAAGCATCAGCACGACCAAGAATCGCGCAGTTGGTGACGATAAGTGGAATAAAAATCCCCAGCACCTGATACAGCTCATAAGTAAAAGCCTGCATCACTAATTCAGCCACGGTAACAAATGAGGCAATAATCATCACAAAAGCCGGTAAGCGCACCGCTTCAGACACATGATTACGAATCAGAGAGACTGACAGGTTCGAGCCCACCAATACCATCATGGTTGCCAGCCCAAGGCCTAAGGCGTTAACTACCGAACCCGTCACCGCCAGTAGCGGGCATAAACCCAGTAACTGAACCAGTGCCGGGTTGTTATTCCATAAGCCGTCGAGGCTGATGTCGCGCATGGATTTAGTCGCCATCAGTTGATCTCCTCGGTTGTTTTACTTGGCGTGGTTTTATCAAGCGTTGTTGTATTGGCAGTTGGCTCCACCAGGCGGGTATTTAAAATCTGTTCTTTGTGAATATCAAAAAACTTGAGGGTGCGTTTTACCGCACGAACGACAGCGCGTGGGGTAATGGTTGCCCCGGTAAACTGATCAAAGTCACCGCCGTCTTTCTTAACATTCCAACCCGATTCATCCGGATTAAACAGAGATTTACCATCAAAACCTAATACCCAGTCGGATTTTTTCAGATCGACTTTGTCTCCCAATCCAGGGGTTTCTTTGTGCTCAATTACCCGTACACCCGCTAAGGTGCCATCGGCTTTAACACCAACAATCATGGAAATATTGGTGGTATAACCATCGGGAGCAATGGCAGGAATAATAGCGGTATGCACAACCCCGGCGGTACGAGCCAGATGAATCTGAGCCTTAGCGGGCAGAGGGCCCAATAACTGCTGATTAAAATCGCCATTAATGGTGAGCGTATCTTCCAGCAGGTTATTGTCATACTGATCCTGCGGCACAATATCATTCAGCGCCCGAGCTTCAGCCTGGCGGATATTGTGCTCAATACGTTCTTTGGTGCCCACTTGAGCAATCGCAATAGCACCGGCCGTAACCATGGCAAATAAACCGAGGCCAATGGCGTTATTACGGATGGAAAGCAATAATTCATTCATCGTCCGCTCTCCTTAATTATTTTTGCTGGCCAGGCCGCGCTTGGCTTTTTTATGGCCGTAAGTGCGTGGTTGGCTGTAAGCGTCGATAAAGGGCGCGGCAAAATTCATCAGAATCACCGCAAAAGCCACGGCATCCGGGTAAGCGCCCCAGGTACGAATGATATACAGCAAGATGCCAATGCCGGCGCCGTAAATCAGTTTGCCACGTGGGGTGGTGGATGCTGAAACCGGATCGGTAGCGATAAAGAATGCGCCCAGCATGGTGGCACCACTTAGCAGATGCAGCGACACCGGTGTATACATATCTTCATCCCAGCCGAGCAATAATGAGCATAACGACAGTGCCAGCAGCATAGCCACTGGAATGTGCCAGCTGATGATTTTACGCCAGATCAGGAATAAGCCGCCTAACAGATACGCCAGATTGACCCATTCCCAGCCGCCATTCAGCCAGCCGTTAAAGGTACTTTGCTGTAATACAACATCAGAAGTTTGTTTATCAATCAGATGTTTGTAGGCATCGAGCGGTGTTGCGCCGGTAAAGGCATCAGCAGGCGTGGAGGTGAAAATAGCCGCCAGTGTGCTGCCGATATCGGCGAAGCCAGTACCGGTAACTTGTGAAGATAATGCCCAGTTAGTGGTCATCTGTACCGGGAAAGATACCAGCACCAGCGCATAACCCACCATGGCCGGGTTAAATGGGTTGTTACCCAGGCCGCCATACAGTTGTTTGGCAAATACAATGGCAAAACTGCTGGCAATCACCGTCACCCACCAGGGAGCAAACGGGGGAAGGGCGAGGCCCAGTAACACACCAGTCAGTAACGCCGTATTGTCTTGCAGAAAAAAGCCGATAGGGCGCTTACGGATTTTCAGAATAATGGCTTCACTGGCAATGGCGGCCAGTGAGGCCAAAACTACATTGATCAGTGTGCCAAAGCCAAACAGCCCTGTGGTAACGGCTAAACCCGGCAGAGTTGCCAGAATCACTGTCAACATCACCTTGTTGGTGCTGTTAGGGCCGTGGGTATGGGGTGACGACAGCGTCAGCAAAGCCATCAGGCTTCTCCTTTTGAGTCGGTCTCTGAGTTGGTTTTTGAGCCAGAGAGCGCATTAAGCTCTGCCTCAAGGCCAGCCAGTTTATCGGTTTGTTTATCGAGTGCTTTTTGCAGTGCATCAACCGTTTCAAGGTTTTGTTCTTGAGCCATGCTCAGGCGCTCTTGCGACTTTTCAACACGATCTTTCTGCGCCCGTATTTTCTTTTCCAACGCTTCTTGCTGTTCGCTGTTTACTTCACTTGCACTGTCGCTGGCAATGGCAGTTTCTGCAGCGATAGCCGTGTTCGAATCACCGCCGTTCTGAGCTGCCCCCAGCTGCGCTTTCACCTCGTCGACTTTTGCTTGCTGACGTTCAATACCGGCTTTAAGTTTCTCAACCGTATCCAGCCCTTCAGCTTCGGCCTGTTTTAAACGATCAATAGCAGTATCCAATCGCGCCTGCAGGGTATCCAGTTTGCGTTGTAAACGCTCTGGCGTATTCGGGTCGCCTTTATCTGAGGCAACATGGTCAGAAGCAACGTGTTCTGCAGCAGGCGCTGCATTTTCTGCCGCTTTTTGCGCCTTTTTCTCAACCGCAATCTGCTTGGCCAGATCTTTGATTTTGTCCTGAGTTTTTGCCAATGCGGCTTCAAACGCAGGGACTTTGTCAGCCTTTTCCGGATCTTCTTTGGCGGCGGCAATCTTTTCTTCGGTCTTGGTTTTTGCTGTTTGTGCGGCACTCAGCTGCTTTTGCAGTTTCTCTAACTGCTCCGGGTTAAATGCCGGAGCTGCTGTTGCAGTAGTGGATGAACTGTCACCTGCAGACAAGCTGGTATCGTAAGCGGCTTTGGCTTCATCGACCCGAACCTGTTGTTTGGCAATGCCTTCTTCTAAGGCTGCGACCGTATCCAGGCCTTGCTCTTTGGCATCCGCCAGACGTTTTTGTGCGGTTTCCAGACGAGCCAGAGCGGTTTCCCACTTCTTCTTCAGTCGCTCCGGAGAATTTGGATCGCCTTTATCGGTATCTGTAGCAGCTGGTGCTGCTTTAGCCGCTTTTTTCGCCTCGGCAATCTGCTTTGCCAAATCTTTAATTTTGCTCTGGGTTTTTTCTAATGCGGCTTCAAAGGCCTGGATTTTCTCAGCCTGAGCGGCATCTTCGCGTGCCGCATCCAGTTTTTCCTGGGTCTTCTTCAGAGCCGATTGGGCGCCGTCTAATTGCTTCTGCAGTTTTTCCAGCTCAGCAGATGAGGCGGCAGGAGCGGTATTGCCAGCAGCCGGAGCCGCTTTTTTCGCACTTTGTGATTTACTGGCGGCTTCCGCGCGGGCTTTACGCTTGGCTTCTTTTTCTGCTTTTTCACGTTCTTGACGAGCAACGCGATTTTCAAATCGTTCTTTGGCTTTTTCGGCTTTGGCTTGTGCCGCACGCTCTTCGCGGACCGCACCTTTGGCATAGCGGTAATATTGCACCAATGGGATATGGCTTGGGCACACGTATGAACATGCGCCACACTCGATGCAGTCAAACAGGTTATGTTGTTCGGCTTTATCAAATTCCTGCGCCTTGCTGAACCAGTACAACTGCTGCGGCAATAATTCAGCCGGGCAGGCGTCAGCACACATGCCACAACGAATGCACGCCATGGCAATATCGTTGCCGGGTAATTCTTTATCCGTGGGCGCTAACAGGCAGTTGGTGGTTTTCACCACTGGTAGCTCCAGTGATGGCAGTGAGAAGCCCATCATCGGGCCACCCATAATGACCCGCTCGTGTTTTTGCGGACGATAACCCGCCAGCTCAAGCAGGAAATTAACCGGGGTGCCGAATAACACTTCCCAGTTGCCCGGTTGCTGATTGGCATCGCCGGTCAGTGTGGTTACACGGCTGATCAGTGGGGTGCCATCAAACACCGCCTGAGAAATGGCGGCAGCGGTTCCGACATTCTGACACACGATGCCAAGATCCGCTGGAATGCCACCGGCCGGTACTTCTTCGCCGGTCAGAATCTGAATCAGCTGTTTTTCACCACCGGAAGGGTATTTGGTTGGGATCGCCACCACATCAATATGATGTTCTTCGTGTAAATCGACCAGTGCTGCGTTGAGTGCTGCAATCGCTTCGGGTTTGTTGTCTTCCACGCCAATCATGCAACGCTTGGCATCAAGGATATGCAACAGAATCTGAGCACCGGAGATCACTTCACGGGCGCGCTCACGCATCAGCATGTCGTCAGCGGTGATGTAGGGTTCACATTCTGCGCCGTTAAGAATCAGGGTGTTGATGTCGCGCTTGCCGGTATGCAGTTTTACGGCGGTTGGGAAGCCTGCGCCGCCCATGCCGGCAATGCCACAATCACTGATGTGTTGGGTCAGATCCGCCGGGCTGATATCCGCCAGATCCTGAGTAGTAAATTTATCAAACGCGCTGCGGCGTTCGCACCAGTCATCTTTGCCATCGGTTTCGAGCACGATGCAGAGTTCTTCTAACCCGGACGCATGGGGCACCTGGCGCGGTTCAATGGCTTTAATCATACCCGATGTTGGCGCGTGCAGAGGCACACTGACAAAGCCATTGGCTTCGGCCAGCATCTGGCCTTTTAATACGCTATCGCCGACCTTCACTAAAGGCTCAGCGGCGGCCCCGATATGCTGGTGTAAGGGCAATACCAGTTCTGCCGGGATAGGCGCTTGTTGAATTGGGGTCTGGGTAGATTGTGTTTTGTTTTCGGCCGGGTGAATGCCACCGTCAAAATCATACAGACGAATCAGGTTGGTCATGCGGCGCCTCGCTCATTGTCGTCGTTGGCGGGTTCAGCCTGTTGATTCACGTCGTTGGCGATAGCAGGGTTTTTATCAGTAGCAATCAATTCCACTCCAGAGGTTGGCGCTTGCCAGTACCAGCTGTTTTTATCGGTGCTGACCGGCACCATATCAATACAATCGACCGGGCACGGCTCAACGCAGAGGTCGCAGCCGGTACATTCATCCGAAATTACGGTGTGCATTTGTTTGGCCGCACCCAGAATGGCGTCCACCGGACACGCCTGAATGCACTTAGTGCAACCAATACATTCATCTTCACGAATCACGGCAACGCTGGGTACGTCTTTTTCGGCGCCGTGCTCGGCATCTAAGGGCTCGGGCTCAACGCCCAGCAGATCGGCCAGAGCCTGAATGGTACTTTCGCCACCAGGAGGGCACTTGTTGATTTTGTCGCCGTTGGCAATCGCTTCGGCGTACGGTTTACAACCGGGATAGGAGCACTGACCACACTGAGTTTGCGGCAGCAGGGCATTGATCTGATCAACAATGGGATTGCCTTCAACCTTAAAACGTACGGCGGCAAAGCCCAGTACACCACCAAAAAAAGCGGCCAGAATAACCAGAACAATAATGGCAATAACGATAGCGATAACAGCGGTCGACATAGATTTTCCTCAGATGCTCCCGTAACTTAAATGCTGACCAGGCCGGTAAAGCCCAGAAACGCGAGAGACATTAAACCTGCGGTAATCATGGCAATGGCTGAGCCCTGAAATGGTTTGGGTACATCCGCCACCGCAATGCGTTCACGCATGGCAGCAAACAGTACCATCACCAGGGAGAAGCCTACGGCCGCGCCAAATCCGTAAAGAATGGATTCAACAAAGCCGTTATCACGTTTGATGTTTAACAGAGCAACACCTAACACCGCGCAGTTGGTGGTAATCAGGGGCAGGAATATACCTAAAACGCGGTATAACAGTGGACTGGTTTTCCGAATAGCCATTTCGGTAAAACCAACAACTACGGCAATCACCATAATAAAGCTGATGGTTTTCAGGTAGGCCAGATCAAATGGCAACAGAATGTAGGTGTAAACCAGATAGCTGCAAACCGACGCCAGTGTCAGCACGAAGGTGGTGGCTGCACCCATGCCAATGGCGGTTTCCAGTTTGTTGGATACACCCATAAAAGGGCACAAGCCAAGGAACTGTACCAGAACAAAGTTGTTCACCAGAATGGTGCTTACCAGAATCAGCAGATAATCGGTCATCATTGTGCTCTATAAAGGCGCTGTACTTTTTAGAATCCGCAGCGGGTAATCCACGCTGTCAGTGTAATCACGGTTTCAAAATCGGGCGCGCATTATCCCAAACTTTCGATATTTCATACAAGAAGGACTTTGCCGATTTTAATCACAAAATAAAATAAGCTTAGCGGCGGACATAGCTATTTCTATCCAATAACCACAATTCCGATAACGACAAAACGAATACCCACAAAGTCTGGCGGTGGTAATTATTGAGTGAACACGTAAAATTTCGCCAAATTGTGAAATAGCTGTGGAATCTGATTGTGACAGAACTCACCCGCGCTCTGGTCGAGCAGGCGCTGAAATCCTATACCGACCCTTATCTTGATGCTGATCTTGTGACAGCCGGTGCTATTACCAACATCGCTATTGATGGTGCCAATGTGGTGGTCGACATCTTTTTTGAATACCCGTCGGAGTACCTGAAAGACGGTATTGCGCAGATGTTGGTAATCGCTCTTGAGAATCTGGATGAATGCCAATCGGCCAAAGTGAATGTGTCCTGGCAGGTGGCCGATAACCCGGCAACTAAGGCCATTGAAGCGATTGCTCAGGTCAAAAATGTGGTGGCCGTAGCTTCCGGTAAAGGTGGGGTAGGTAAGTCCACCACTTCGGTTAATCTGGCGTTGGCGCTAGCCAAAGACGGTGCCAAAGTGGGTCTGCTGGATGCCGATATCTATGGCCCGAGTCAGGGCATCATGCTGGGAGTTGAAGACGGTACTCGTCCAAAAACCGTTGATGAGAAATGGTTTGTGCCGGTAGAAGCCCATGGCATCAAAACCATGTCGATGGCCTATCTGGTCACCGAATCAACACCTATGGTATGGCGCGGGCCTATGGTTGCTGGTGCATTACAGCAGATTATGACGCAAACCCAATGGGGCGAGCTGGATTATCTGATTATTGATATGCCACCGGGTACCGGTGATATTCAGCTGACGCTGAGTCAGAAATTCCCGGTGACGGGCTCCGTTATCGTGACTACGCCGCAGGATATTGCTCTGGCGGATGCCAAAAAAGGCGTGGAAATGTTCCGTAAAGTGAATATTCCGGTGCTGGGTATGATCGAAAATATGAGCATGCATATTTGCTCAAACTGTGGTCATGCCGAACATATCTTTGGTGAAGACGGCGCTGAACGCCTGGCCGAAACCTATCAGACTGAGGTATTAGGTTCACTGCCGCTGTCTAAGTACATTCGTGAGCAAAGTGATGCTGGCTTGCCAGTGGTCGCAGCCGATGACTGTTCTGAAGTCAGCATGATGTATCGTCATGCCGCGCGTCGTCTGGCGGTTGAACTGGCTAAACGGGCACAATCGTCAGCGGTTATGCCGAGTATTCAGATCTCTGACGACTAATTACCTGCTACAGCTGCTTAACGTTTGTTAGCAGGCCTGAGAAAAAGCCCAATGGTGCAAGCTATTGGGCTTTTTTGTGTCAAGATGAATAAAATGATCATAATTATGCTAACTAAGATCATTTACCCGAATGTGAATCCGTTTACACTGACACCTACATAATGAATAACACTAGCTGTTTGAGAGCAGATTAACGATGAGTCACTATCCACATACTTTTGAACCACTGGATCTGGGTTTCACTACATTAAAGAACCGCGTGATGATGGGTTCTATGCACGTTGGTCTGGAAGATCGTCCATGGCACTTTGATGAAATGGCTGAATATTTTGCCGAGCGTGCCCGGGGTGGTGCCGGTTTGATGGTAACCGGTGGTTTTTCACCCAATCGCCGTGGTGACTTGCTGCCATTCGGCTCCAAGCTGATTTCCGGCTGGCAGGTGCCTTTCCATAAGAAGGTGACCACTGCCGTTCATGAAGCAGCCTCAGACAGTAAAATTCTGCTGCAAATCCTGCATGCCGGTCGTTACGGTTATACGCCGTTTAACGTCGCACCGTCGGCGGTTAAGTCGCCGATTACCCCGTTTAAGCCGAAAGAGCTGAGCGCCAAGCAAATTGAAAAAACCATCGACGATTACGTGCGTTGCGCCAAATTAGCGCAAAAAGCCAACTACGATGGCATCGAGATTATGGGCTCGGAAGGTTACTTTATTTGTCAGATGCTGAATAAGCGCGTTAACAAGCGCAGCGACGAATGGGGTGGTTCTTATGAAAACCGTATGCGCTTCCCGCTGGAAGTGGTACGTCGTATTCGAGCGGCAGTGGGTGAAAAATTCATCTTAATGTTCCGTTTGTCGATGCTGGATCTGGTGGAAGACGGTTCTGAGATGGACGAAGTAATCCAGCTGGCTCAGGAACTGGAAAAAGCCGGTGTGACCATTATTAACACGGGTATTGGCTGGCACGAAGCGCGTGTTCCAACCATCGTAACCTCGGTACCGCGTGCGGCGTTTGTTGATGTAACGGCCAAGGTCAAAGCAGCAGTGAATGTGCCGGTTGTCGCTTCAAACCGTATTAATATGCCGGACACGGCGGAAGATATTATTTCCAACGGCAAAGCCGACATGATCTCCATGGCTCGTCCATTCCTGGCCGATGCTGAGTGGGCTAATAAAGCCGAGCAAGGCCGCGCTGATGAGATTAACACCTGTATCGCCTGTAACCAGGCTTGTCTGGATCATACCTTCCAGATGAAGCGTGCCAGTTGTCTGGTGAATCCACGTGCCGGGCACGAAACCAAGCTGATCTATAAAACTGTGTCCCAGCCGAAAAAAGTGGCTGTCGTTGGTGCGGGCCCGGCAGGGCTGGCGTGTGCCAATGTGGCGGCGCAGCGTGGCCACAAGGTGACCTTGTTTGAAGCGCGTGAGCATATTGGTGGTCAGTTTAACTACGCGGCCCGTATCCCGGGTAAAGAAGAATTCCACGAGACCATTCGTTATTTCCATAAAATGATGGAAGTGCATAACGTTGACCTGCGCCTGAATACCTGGGTGGACGCAGAACAATTGAAAGCCGAAGGTTTTGATGAAGTTGTGATTGCGTCCGGAGTTGAGCCGCGTGTACCGAATATGCCGGGTGCTGATCACCCGAAAGTGGTGACCTATCAGCAGGTGCTGGATCAGCAAATGGAGCTAGGCAAAAAAGTCGCCGTGATGGGTGCCGGTGGTATTGGTTTCGATATGTGTGAATACCTGACTCACGAAGGCCCGTCTTTAACACTGGATAAAGACGCCTGGATGAAAGAGTGGGGCGTGGACGGTCAGAACGAAATCCGTGGTGGCCTGAAACCGCAGGAAGTCGAAGAATCACCACGTAAGGTCTATATGCTGCAGCGTAAGGCGTCGTCTTTCGGTAAGGGTCTGAACAAAACCTCAGGTTGGGTTCACCGCGCTGTGGTTGCCATGAAGGGTGTTGAAACCATTGGTGGTGTGAGCTACGACAAAGTTGATGATGAGGGCCTACACGTGACCATCACCACTGGTAAAGAAGGCAACGAAGTGAAAGAAAGCCGCGTGCTGGATGTTGATCACGTGGTGCTGTGTGCCGGTCAGGTATCCGTTAACAAACTGCATCAGCAGCTGGAGCAGGATGAAAGCAAAAACTTCAACCTGCATCTGGTTGGTGGTGCTGAGTTTGCCGGTGAGTTGGATGCGAAACGTGCGATTCGTTTAGCCAGTGAACTGGCGTCGCAGTTGTAGTTCTGTCTGGACTACTACAACGCAACTACTACCTCTAACGACTACAACAAAAATTAAAAAAGCTCTGATACATGTGTGTCAGAGCTTTTTTATTTTAAGGTCGATTTAATCCGAAGGCTGATTAAATTTAGCTGTCACTGACGTCCAGTTTTTTCGGGATAATTAAGCGGAAGCAGGCACCCTCGCAGCCACAATCTTTCTCAATGGTGATGTCGCCCTGCAAACGCTGGTTAACGATGTTGTACACCAGGTGCATGCCTAACCCCGTTCCTCCCTGGCCCCGTTTAGTGGTGTAAAACGGATCAAAAATTTTCTGTTTGGCTTCTTCGTTTAAACCTTTGCCATCATCGGAATAACGAATCACAGCATTGCCTTTTTCTTCAGCAATCAGAATATTGATATTGCCTTGTTCTTTATTTTCAAAACCGTGAATCAGTGAGTTCATCAACAGGTTGGTCATGACCTGTGAGATGGCGCCCGGGTAGGTGCTCATGCGCATATGTTCAGAGCAATCAATATGCACCTGATGTCGGGTTTTTTTGAACTTTGGTGACAGGGTTTCAAGAATTTCATTGAGGTAGTCTTTAACGGAAAAATCACGAATATGTTCTCCGGTCTGGTCTTCCGATACCTGTTTAAAGCTTTTGATCAGGTGCGCGGCACGTTGCAGGTTTTTATCCATAATGCCCAGGCTTTCATCCATGATGGCAACAAAGTCTGAAAAATCCTGTTTCGTGATCTGGCCGGAATCAAAGCCTGATTTTAATTGCTGATAATGATCGTCAATGTAGGAGTGGATGGTGATGCACAGGCCCAGCGGAGTATTAATTTCGTGTGAAATACCCGCCACCATACCACCCAGTGCCGATAATTTTTCCGCTTCAATTAATTTGCCCTGAGTTTTAT
Source organism: Bacterioplanoides sp. (assembly GCF_965226395.1). Classification (GTDB taxonomy): domain Bacteria; phylum Pseudomonadota; class Gammaproteobacteria; order Pseudomonadales; family Oceanobacteraceae; genus Bacterioplanoides. The sequence continues at coordinate 3,502,408 of NZ_OZ245358.1, forward strand.
TTAACGCTTTCAGGGCATGGTTTAATTCATCAATGGTGGTTTGCAGGCTTTGTGTGCGCTCTTCAACCCGGTCTTCCAGTTCTGAGTTAACCTGTTTCAGTTGCTGCTGTGCCCGGGTTTTTTGCTTCAGCTCATTGTTCATTTTTTCACTGAGCGTATTAAAAGCATGAATCAGAATGTCAATTTCATCGTGGACGGCTGACTCGGGAATGGAGAGTGCTTCGGAACTGTTGCTGTCGATCCGTTCGTTCACCTCCAGTGCCATGTCACGAATACGGGAGGTAATTAAACGATGTACCACAAAGACCAGTAACGATGTCAGCAGCAGCAGGCTGGCCAGCTGAGCAATGATCATCATAATCGCGGTTTGTGAGGCTTCGGTTAATACCGCCTGGCGGTCAAAGGCAACCTGAAGGTTGCCAAGGGGTTTGTTTTTATAAACCAGCTCAATGGTTTTAATGTCCTGATGGTGAGGACGGGTGCCGGTTTCAATATCCAGATTGAGGTTGTCGGTTACCCGGACGTAACTGATGTCCTCAAGATTCATAATGCCTTTAACCTGAGTGTGAATCTGAGTTTCATCGTAAAACCACAGGCTTGAGCCAAGCGATTCGGTGTAACCGGCTTCGATATAATCCAACCGTGACTGAAAGGCTTCAGTCTGGCGATGGTAATTCCAGGTGGCGAGCACCATACCGACAATCACCGACAAGGTAATGGAGGATAAGGCAAAATACAGGATGATGCGCCAGACCAGAGAATGCTGTTTTTTGACTGCTTCCGGCGGAAGGCGAAGTTTGCTGTCTGGCATAACGTCCTTAACGGCTCAGGTTTAATCAGGTTGATGAGTAAAGTTGTCTTGGCACTTTATCAGTCTAGCTTAATTCAGCCAATGTGGAGCCGATGAGGAGTGTTTTGCCCGCCTGGTGTTAGCAAACTGAGCTATTACTGGTCTGAAAATAAATAATCCGCCTGTTGCCATGGGGCAGGCAATGCCCCCCAGCTGCTTTCTGGCGGTGCAATCAAGCTGATGGTGTCGCCATTAATTTCGCAAAAGCGCAGCGCATACGAGTGCAGGTAGGCCCTGTCGGCGGCTTGGCCGCCATAACGCTGATCACCGTCGATCGGAGCCGAGAGGCTTTTCATTGCCACTCTGAGTTGATGGGTTTTGCCGGTTTTCGGCGCTAATAAAAACTGTCGCTGTTGCCGTGTTGCATCAAAGTGGCTGATAAAATGTGTGATGGCCGGGTTTTCCTGAGTACGCATCAGCTTCCAGCTGCCATTACGGCTTTTGCTCATATCACCTTTGATCCAGCCCTGTTTTTTCTTCGGCTTCATATGGCTGATGGCAAGATAACGTTTTTGAATGCGTCGGCTGGAGAACTGCTCAGAAAAAAACGCAGCACTGTGCTCACTGGTGGCCAGTAATAAAATACCGGACGTGACCTTGTCTAAACGGTGTACCGGCCAGAGTCGTTGTTGCAGTTGCTCGCTCAGCTGCACGACCAGTCCGGCTTCGTTATTGTCACTGTGAAAGCTGATGCCAGCGGGTTTATTGATAACCACACAACTGTCGGACTGATATAGCAGTTTGAAGCGGGGGCCTTCTGGCTGTTGAGATATGTCTTGCATGCAGGTGGTGTTATTCTTCAGTCAGTTCCAGTAAGCGACGTACCAGTGCTTCAAACAGCTGTGCCTGTTCGTTGTTGCTATCGGCCGTCAGGCTGTACATTAAGCGTTCGATTTCAGCGCGCGACATATAACGCACGGCAACAGAGGTTGTCATAAATTCTCCGGTTTCAGAAACGGTAGCTGATTAACAGATTGCTGACGTAAGCATTTGGCTCTTTGTCAGATCCTGTGCGCTTGTTTTCGCTGTAATAGTCGGCGTTGTCACGTAAAGAAGCTGATAAATCCAGCGTGATGGCCTGATACTGATAACCGACGCCAATATGCCAGCCCCAGCCATTAAAAATACGGTGATCACTGTTGCCAGCGCGGTCGACTTTGATTTTTTCCCGGTGCCAGCCCGGGCCGGTATAAGCACGAAAACCGGGCTGTGACAGGCCGATGCCGATCATCATCTGGGTTTCAAAGCCGGATAGCTGCGTATCTTCAGTCCGGGTTCGGTACAGCATAAAACGAGATGCGAGGTAATCTGACTGTGGCATCTCGGCAAACAGAGAAACGCCATAGTCATCATTTTTCGGCAGGTAATCCGCGGCTGGATCGATATGAGCCGAGAACAAACCGGCGCCTACGCGAAAGTTAGTTGGCTGGCGAGAGTTGGTTGGTTCTTCGGCCATCAGTGTTGAGGCAGACAGCACACTGGCTAAGGTTGCAGATTTTAATAAGGCAATGAACAACGGCTTCATAAACGATTCCCCAAATGTGGCTGGCAAGGCTATCTCAGCCGACCTTGCTATACAACTTCTAATAAAAATAACGGCCTGATAAAACGATCTGTTTTGTGGCGCAGCTCCTATACTGAAGAGAATATTAAAGCAGGAGTTGTTTATGGTGCGGAGTGTTCTTCCCGGAATCGCTTTTTCCAGAGCCGTTGTTTCCCGAGTCGCTACGGGAGTGTGTTGGTTGATGCTGGTCGCAGCAGGCGCAGGTATTGGTGTTCAGGTGAGTGCCGAGCCGGGTTCGGTTAACCCTGACCTGTCAGCACCAACTCAGGATGCGCGCGATCATTACGGCAGTGGCAAAGTGGAATTTGTTGGTATACAGCTGGAGGATAAGCTGGAAATTCCCGGGCTGAAGAAGTCGCAGCTAGCCGTTGTTGCAGATAAATATCCGGTCAGAGCCCTGAATCATCGCTGGAAAACCTACACCAATATCGAAAAGCAGCCACAAGAATATCGACGCCTGCATCGTTATGCGGTGAGGTATAATCTGATGATGTGGAAGCTGGAAAACAGTCCGACTTCTGATCGGTTTAAATACCGTTATTGATGTGTTTGGGAATGCCGGGGAGGTGAATGTTGGAGTGTCGTTTGGGGTGTGGAGCCTGCTGTATTGCGCCGTCTATTTCAACCCCCATTCCGGGGATGCCTCAGGGTAAGCCAGCGGGAGAGCGTTGTATTCAGCTGGACGACAAGAACCTGTGTCGGATTTTTGGTCAGCCAGACCGCCCGGCGGTTTGTCTGAATTTTAAAGCGGATGCGGATATCTGTGGTGAGCATAATCAGACGGCGTTGGATAATCTGATTAAGCTGGAGACGCTGACGTCCTGATCGGAACGCCAGCGGTTAAAACCGGTTACAGCTTAAATTGCTTCACCAATCGGGTCAGGTTGTTGGCCAGTGATACCAGATTCGAAGAGACCTGGGTGGTTTCTTCAGCGCTGTTGACCGTATTGCGGGAATGTTCGCCGATGGTATTAATGCTACGGGTGACATCGTCACCAATGCTGACCTGCTGTTGCATCTGGCTCAGGGTTTCGGCATTTAACTGCGTCATTTGATCCACATGCTGGGTCATACGATGCAGTGCAGAGGCCGCTTCTCGTACCTGTTCCAGTCCTTCAGTGGCGGTATCCTGAGCGGTTTGCATTGAGCTGACGGCTTTATCAGCCTCCTGCTGCAATTGCTCAATCATGGTCTCAATTTCCTGAGCGGATTCGTGAGTGCGCTGGGACAGGGTGCGCACTTCATCGGCAACCACTGCAAAGCCACGACCACTTTCTCCGGCCCGAGCCGCTTCAATGGCAGCATTTAATGCCAGCAGATTGGTTTGTTCAGCAATGCCTTTGATTACTTCAAGAACACCACCCACGCTGGCTGTTTTTTCATCCAGCGAGGTAACCACCTCGGACGTTTGCTGCATCGCCTGGTGCATGTTTTCGATGGTTAATGATGCCTGATCGGTTTTACTGACCCCGTCGCTGGCGACGGTTTTGGCTTCAACGGAGGCCTGGCTGCTTTGTTCTGCATTGTGCATCACCTGGCTGATATTACTCTGCAGCGTAGAGATGGATTGCTGAATCTGCTCGGTTTCGACATTTTGTTGGTCGGCTGCATTTTTGGAGTGACGCGATGTGGTATCAATGTGCTGTGCCGCACCTTCCAGTTGCTCAACACTTTGCACCACCTGATGCAACGAGTCGGAGAAGCGCTGAGTCATCGAATTTAACGCTTGGGCGGTTTGTCCCAGTTCATCAGAGCTCATGACCTCAACTTGTTGAGTCAGGTCAGAATGCTGTTCCATTGCACTCAGGCCACGGTGGATATGGCGAATCGGACGCAGCATAAATTTGCGCAGCAAGAAAGACAGTACAAACAACGCGGCCAGGCACATGGCGATCTGGATACCGGCCATTTTTAACATGTTGCTCTGAATATTGTTGTCCAGCTCGTCGAGGTTATAGGTAATCCGGATCGCGCCGAGAATATCGCCTTCCTGAGCCTGGTGGCAGGCGAGGCAGTTGGTGCCACGATAATTTTGCTGAGCCACCACTGGGCGCACAAAGGTCAGAGTGTGTCCGTCTTTGCCATAGTGTTCCACAAAGGCGCTTTCACCGTTCATGGCTCGCCGATCAAGCTCATCCTGAGGAGCTTCATGAGGCAGGCCTTCACCATAGAGGGCGTTCACTTTGGCCGAGCGCATCATGCGCGCTTCTGTGATGCTGTTGTCGGAAGTCAGTTTTTCGCGTACTGCTTCGCGGTTGTGCATTGCACCGGAAATCATCAGGATGTTCATGGTATCCAGATACCCCGATGCTTTATCACGCAGCTGTGCGTGAACCATGTCGTGTGCCAGTTCTTCCTCGGAGGAGACAGCAATACTGACAACCACCAGCATCATCACTAAAAAGATGAGGCCAAGGGCCAGGTACACTTTTTTCTGAATAGAAAAGGTTTGCTCAGTCATTGGTGTCTCTTTAAATGCTTGATAAAGGGCTTTTTTAAGCCTAGTCGAAGCAACAAAGAATGCGAAAATAATTTAATTATTGTTATTTTTGTGATTAATCATGCAGGAATATGCTTATGTACAAGTTAGTGTTTTTTGTACCGTCAACCCATTTAAATCCGGTGAAGGCCGCTGTCTTTGCGGCCGGGGCGGGCAAAATTGGCAACTATCAGGAATGTTGCTGGCAAGTGAAAGGAGAGGGGCAGTTTCGCCCGGTAGAGGGGGCGGATCCTTTTGTGGGTAGTACCGGTGTTCTGGAGGTGGTGGAAGAATATCGGGTCGAGCTGGTGTGTGACGATGCTCTGATTCGCACTGCGGTGGCTGCGTTGAAGCAGGCTCATCCGTATGAAGAGCCCGCTTATGACGTTTGGCAGCTGGCGGATTTATGAGCAGGCGATGCGCTTCTTTTATTCTGCTTTTAAACTTTCTGTGTCTTTAGTCTTTCTGCGCCTTTAGCCTTTCTGTACTTTTAGTTTTTCCTCTGCTTCCAGGCGTTGCAATGACTCTGATAGTTCAATGGTGCCGCTCAGGCACTGCTTCAGCTGATTCGGGTTATTCTGATGTTTAAAGAAGTAGCGCAGCGTCCTGGCAACGGTGGCAAAGGCAATGTCATCCCACGGGATATCGTCTTCGGTAAACAGTTGAACGTCCAGGCTCTCTTCACCGGCTGAAAATTCAGCTTCCGTCAGATCGGCCAGATAAAACAGATGAACCTGATCGATATGTGGAATGCTGATCATAGACAGAGGTTGTTGCAATGTCACATCGGCATGCGCCTCTTCCTGAGTCTCCCGTAATGCGGCCTGCTCGGTGCTTTCTCCATTTTCCATAAACCCTGCCGGAAGCGTCCAGTAGCCTTTTCTGGGCTCAATGGCACGTTTGCAGAGCAATACCTGTTTCTGTTGTGGGCCTTCGAATACCGGCAAGGTACCAGCAACAATTTTAGGATTCTGATAGAAAATGGTGTCGCATTGTGGGCAAACATGTCGCAGGCGATTGTCGCCTGCGGGGATGGTTTGAACCAGCGTCGCGGAGCAGTGACTGCAGAATTTCATCGGGAAAGCACGTATCCAGGCTGTCAGAAAAGTCAGTATAAGTGAAACGCCTGCTGGCTGTCACAGTTCAATCATCACGGCTTAATCACATCGCAGCGCGTGTGGCAAAAGGCAGAATCTGAGCCTGGTCCTGATGGCTTTGACTCTGGTGGTTTTGATTCTTGTGGTTTTCACTTGGGAACCTGGGTGAGCGGATGTCCTGATCAACACACTGTCTGAGCTCTGATAAACAATCATGCATCATCTTTGAAATACGAATACAGGATGACATGGGATTAGAAGCAATCCGGCGCTCAGCGTCGACCTGAAACTGTATGCCACGCAGGCGCCGTTGATAGTCTTGTGGTGCGGAGCTGATCAGATTCTCAATTAATTGCTGGCGTAGCTGCTCCAGCTGTTCCGGGTGATGTTGAGCCAGTCTCAGCATGTCATCAAAAGAAGGTAGATTCATTCCGTGCTCCTGCCTGTGATTACCAATGATGCAATAAATGAAAATTAATGCAGTGGAAAACTTGAAATCTGTCAGGACTAGTCTACCCGTTATGAGTGTGTGTCAAAATATTGTATTTTTCTTTATTTTGCGCTCTAAGTTATTGAAAAACAGGCCAATGTTTTTTTGACGATATTGGGGTGGTATGAAAAGTAATTAAAAAACAATCAGTTAAGATTGCCTCTAGTAGTGGATTGTCATTCGTGAATATTCCATCAGGTCATTGATAAACGATTGTTAATAAATAAACGATCTGACTGAAAGGGTGCTGATGTTATTGCCTGATGTGCTTACAATACAGAAATGAATAATTCCGACTTGTATCAGATGCTGACACTGCGCCTGGCGCAGCACACTCCCCGCGAAATCGAGCAACCAGGGCTGGCCGAAGCCGGTGTACTGGTGGCGCTCACTGATGAGGCACACCCCAGGCTATTACTGACCCGGCGGGCGGATCATTTGTCGACCCATCGGGGGGAAGTGGCATTTCCCGGAGGAAAACGGGATCCGGAAGACAGCAATATTGTGGCAACAGCTTTGCGTGAAGCTGAGGAAGAGGTTGCCTTAGACCCGCGGCAGGTTCGGGTGGTGGGCTTGATGGATCAGGTGGTATCACGCTTTGGCTATCTGGTGACACCGGTGCTGGCGGTAATTCCTGCGGATGTTGAGCTTGTTGCTAATGAGTCTGAGCTGGATGCCGTTTTCTGCGCGCCACTGAGTCTGTTTCAGCAACCACCTTCCCGTTATTTTGAACGCCAGCAGGTCAAAATTCCCAGTTTTGATTATGGTGAGTTCCATATCTGGGGGCTGACCGCGATGATGATCACTGAGATGATGAATCATCTCTGGGATGCTGACATTGAGTATCGGATATAACCAATAATAACCATGAGTAACCGTGTATGTTTTATCAATTGGGTGATTTAGTCCCGGAAAAGGGCGAGCAGGTATTTGTCGCTGATAATGCCAGTGTGATTGGTAATGTGCGTTTGCTGGAGCAATCCAGCGTTTGGTTTAACGCCGTGATCCGTGGAGATAACGAACCCATTGTGGTGGGTGAGCAGAGCAATATTCAGGATGGATCGGTACTGCATAGTGATCCGGGCTTTCCGTTGACGCTGGGCAAAGGTGTCACCATTGGTCATAAGGTGATGCTGCATGGTTGTCAGATTGGTGACTACTCCCTGATTGGTATTAATGCCGTGGTGCTCAACGGTGCCAAAATCGGCAAACATTGCATCATTGGGGCAAATGCACTGGTGCCGGAAGGCATGGAAATCCCGGATGGCTCGCTGGTGGTGGGCTCGCCAGCCAAAGTTAAGCGGGAGCTGGGGGATGCTCAGAAAAAAATGCTGGAAGCCAGTGCTGCGCATTATGTGCATAATGCCCAGCGTTTTTCACAACAGTTAAAACCGTTGGAGATGTAGTGGTGGCTGGAGATGTAAATAGAAGCATGAACAATAAAGTCGAACCAAGCGTCGATGTACCCAGTCCATGTGTCTATATCTGTGCGCTGGATGATCAGGATGTCTGTATTGGTTGCTACCGCAGTGCTGAGGAAATTACCGGTTGGAGCCGTTACAGCAACGCCGAAAAGCAGGCCGTATTAAAAAAAGTGGGAGAGCGTGAGCGTGCTTCCGGCAACTTTATCGCCTCCTGAATTAATGCCTGAGGTCATTCCCCGGCTTTTTATCAAATAACCTTTTATCAATAACAACGAGTATGACATGACCATCATCGGAACTCCTTTTTCATCAACGGCGACCCGGGTTTTATTGTGTGGCGCCGGAGAGCTGGGCAAAGAAGTGGCTATTGAGCTGCAACGTTTGGGTTGTGAAGTGATTGCGGTTGACCGCTATGCCAATGCGCCAGCGATGCAGGTGGCTGATCGCAGCCATGTCATCAGTATGTTGGATGGGGAAGCATTACGTCGGGTCATTGAAGCAGAGCAACCACAGCTGGTGGTGCCTGAAATTGAAGCCATTGCGACCGATACACTGGCTGAGTTGGAGCGTGAAGGTGTACATATTGTGCCAACCGCACGTGCGACACAGCTGACGATGAACCGTGAAGGCATTCGCCGTCTGGTGGCTGAAACACTGAATATTCCAACCTCTTCCTATGAATTTGCCGAGACCGAAGCTGAGTTTCTGGCGGCGGCAGAGCGCATTGGTTTTCCATGTTTGGTTAAGCCCATTATGAGCTCTTCCGGAAAAGGTCAGAGTCTGGTGCGCGAATCCGGGCAATTAAAAGCTGCCTGGGATTACGCTCAGGAAGGTGGCCGCGCCGGGAAAGGCAAAGTGATTGTCGAAGGCTTTGTGGATTTTGATTTTGAAATCACCTTGCTGACCATCCGTCATAACAATGAGCAGGGCGAGGTGGTGACCAGCTTCTGTGCCCCTATCGGGCATCGCCAGGAAGACGGTGATTATCAGGAATCCTGGCAGCCTCAGGCAATGACAGCAGTGGCGCTGGAGAAAGCTCAGCAAATAGCAGAGCAGGTAACCAGTGAGCTGGGTGGTTTGGGTTTGTTTGGCGTGGAACTGTTTATCAAGGGTGAAGACGTTATTTTCTCCGAAGTCTCGCCACGGCCACACGATACCGGACTGGTGACACTGATTTCTCAGGACCTGTCTGAATTTGCGTTACATGCACGCGCCATTCTGGGTTTGCCTATTCCGAATATTCAGCAACATGGGCCATCCGCATCGGCAGTGTTGCTGGTGGCCGGTGAATCACAGCAGATGCAATATGGTGGTCTTGCCCGTGCGCTGGCCGCTGTGGATACACAATTACGTTTGTTTGGTAAGCCAGAGGTTCAGGGCAAGCGTCGCTTAGGCGTGGCGTTGGCGAAAGGTGAAACAACCGACGCTGCTAAGACTAAAGCGCTGGCGGTGGTCGCTGAAATACAGGTGACGCTTTAATATCGGTGTTTTGGTCGATCATGGTGCAACGGCAACAGTTGCGCCCGGCGTCCTTAGCTTCATACAGTGCCGCATCGGCTGCCCGGAACCAGTCGTCGGTACTGAGTTTGCGCAGCCAGCTGCCGGTATCTTTTAACCAGGCAACACCAAAACTGACGGTCAGATGACTGTGAGTCGGAGAGCCTTTGTGGCTGATCTCAAGTTGTTGAATTTTCTTCTTGATGTGCTGCTCCAGTACGCCTAATTCTTCCTGATTCCGGACATAACACAACAATACAAACTCTTCGCCACCATAACGAAAGGCATATTCATCCTGACGCTGTACGCAGGAGGCCAGTGCTTTCCCCACCTGGCGGATAACACTGTCACCCAGTTGATGGCCGTAGATGTCATTAAATGGTTTGAAGTGGTCAATATCGACCAGAATTAAAGCGATGTTCTGCTGGTGGCGCTGGCTGCGACGCCAGGCTTGTTGCAGCTTTTCTTCAAAGGCACGGCGATTACCAATGCCGCTGAGTTCATCGGTCAGAGAGAGTTCGGTTAATTCAGAGCGCTGTCTCTGTACCCGCGCCTGTAGGCGGTTAAAGGTTGAGCGCAGCTCTTCCAGTTCTTTTACCCGGAGTTGAGGGAAAGGGTTGATTTCAGGCAGAGGAACAAGTTTTGAGCGACGCAGATGGCTGGTGACATAACGCAGTGGTTCCGTCACCAGACCAAGAAAAATCAGATACAACGCCAGCGGGATTACAGCTACCAGCATATACGTCAGAAACAGTTCACTGGAAATCAGTTTAGGTACCAGATAATCCGGAATGGTAACTTCAAGACGAATCGGTGTCTGGCCCATTGGGTTGGTTAAACAGCGTTGGATTGCTTGTTGGTGTTCGGTTACAGGCTCGGAAATTGGACGGCAGTGTTCATCCGGGTTGCTGTAAGTTGAGAAAGAAACACCGGCCACGTTACGTATTTCATGCCAGAAGTCTTTTGACAGGGGTTTGGCAAACAAAAAGTAGCCGTTGCTGCGCGAATTACCTTCTGAATTATTAATATCAGCAATGGAAATAATATAAAGCGTGCCTTCGATTCGGTATAACCCTGATGTTTGAGATAGCTGGCTGATTTGCTTATTTTCATGCAGAGAACGAAACCAACTGCTTACCGGAGATGAGTCTTCACTGAGATAGTTGCCATCCTGCAGTTGTTGAGACAGCAGAATATCGCCGTTATTGTTCATGATCGCACTGGCAGAAAACCCCAGGCTGGTATAGTTGGCAGCAACTATATTGGGTGCCTGATCTAACTTGCCATTTGAGGCAACAAAAGCATACACATCGTTCCATTGGGCATAATCAATGGTAACGCTGAGTTGTTGTAATAAATGCAATGACACCAGACTGGAGATACTGTCGATCTCACGTTGCTGAATGTGCTGGATTTTGTTCAGTTCTTGCGGATAAAACCAGAAAGCACGAGCCAGAACGAAACCAACGAACAGCAGCAGCAAATAAATACCGGATAAAATCAGTGCGATCTGGCGAATGGTCAGCATGAAACTTTTGGTGCTCCGGTTAGGCCGTAAACCTGAAAAAGTAGTATTAGTATAGAAGCTTAGTGGGTTTTTGCCTGTCAGACTTGATTTGGCGGGTTATTGCAAAATCATCTGGCCCGGTATGATACGTGTTGTGATTGAACTAATGTACTGACGGAGAAGAGTATGTCGTGTTGCCATAAGCCAGAAAACCCGGCTCAGACCTCTGCGGTTCAGACATCCGCGATTCAGGCTGCAGAAGAGGTCCATAGTAGCTGTTGTGCTCCCTCGAATGCTGACAATAATGGTGGAAAGCCCAAAACCGACTGGATTTTTGTGATTTGCGCCCCCGCCGTTGTGTTGGGGTATCTGCTGTTTTTGTGGCTGGAAAGTGGTTTTGTGGGCAGTGGTTATGTCGAAAGTGGCCACGAGCATGTAGGGCAGGCACCGCTTTGGTGGCAAACCATGATTCATACCGCTTATGAGATGGTCAACGCCATGTGGTGGGGCATTTTATCCGCCGCCTTTTTTGTTGGTTTGCTGGGCCGGATTCCACGCGAATTGATTATGTCGGTGTTAGGGCGTGGCGGCTCTAAACGCGGTATTTTCCGTGCCACGTTGGCTGGGTTGATGCTGGACTTATGCAATCACGGCATTTTAATGGTGGGCATGAAGCTGTATGAGCGTGGTGCCAGTATTGGCCAGGTGATGGCGTTTCTGATTGCCAGTCCATGGAATTCGCTGACCCTGACCTTAATTCTGGTGGGCTTGATTGGCTTACCTCTGACGCTGCTGTTTATTGTGGCTTCAATGGTGATCGCCTGGATCAGTGGTTGGTTATTCGATCGGCTGGTCGAGCGGGGCACTTTGCCCGATAACCCTCATCAACAGGAATTCACTCAAATACCATTTTGGCCAACGTTGAAATCAACCTGGCGTGAACAAGACTGGAGCGCTAAAGCGTTGGCGGGCATGTTCTGGCAGGGGTTAAAAGAATCAAAAATGGTGTTGCGCTGGGTATTCTTCGGCATTGTGCTGGTGGCTCTGATCCGTGCTTTTGTGCCAGAAGACAGCTTTGGTGTGTGGTTTGGTGCCAGCCTGTCTGGCTTATTCCTGACTTTGCTGGCAACAACGGTTATTGAGGTGTGCTCTGAAGGCTCCAGCCCGATTGCCGCCGATCTGGTTAATCGGGCCGGTGCGCCGGGTAATGCCTTTACTTTCCTGATGGCTGGCGCAGCAACCGATTACACCGAAATCATGGCGTTGCGTGATACTACTCAGAGTTGGAAAATTGCGCTGTTTTTGCCATTAATCTCGGTGCCACAGGTGTTGTTCATTGGTTGGTTGATCAATCTTTACGCAGCCTGATCTGTATTCGGAATAAAACACCTGTATATTGTTTGTATAAATAATGTATAGGTGTTTTATGTTATACCGTTATCTTGTCCTGATGTCATCTTCGGTGTTAGCGGCTTGCGGTAGCGTTGAGGTATCGACTAATAAGCCATTTCCCCATGAGCTGAATCCCCGCACTTTTTTTACCGGCAAAATCTGCGCAGATGGCGTTGTGCGTGATTATTCGGGGCAGCAGATTCGTCATTTTAATGCTGAGATTCTTGCCAGCTGGGATGCGGACGGGGTCGGCACCTTAGCCGAAGAGTTTCGTTTTAACGACGGAATTGAATACCGTACCTGGACGCTAGCACCGCTGATGGAAAATGAAAGCGTTGTCGCTTATTCGGCATCCGCTACCGATGTGCCACAAGCCACGCGCATGGAGTTTTCCGGCAATGCCATTCACATGGATTACCAGCTGAATTACCAAACAGGCGTGAACGATGATGGCACTCCAGAAACCTTGTCTCTGACCATGACCGATCGTATGTATCAGGTTGCCGAGGGTGTAGTGGTGAATGAAACCGTGATGTCAAAGTTTGGTATCGATGTGGGGCAGGTGCTGTTGGTGATGCGTCAGGTTGGGGAAGAATATTCCTGTTGGGTGAATGAGGGCGTTTAGCCCTCATACTTATCTGAGTACCAGAATGCTTTTTCCCTTAGGCTGACAGCGGGCTGCCCCATAAATCGTATTCGTCAGAGTGTTCAATCACCACGTCGATCATGTCACCCGGCTGGCAATCCTGGAAGCCATTCAGATACACCATGCCGTCGATGTTTGGCGCATCCGCATAAGTGCGGCCGATTGCGCCTTCTTCATCCACTTCATCGATCAATACCGTCATGGTCTGGCCAATACGACGAGCCAGTTTACGGGTGCTGATTTCCTGCGCTTTGGCCATAAAGCGTTCCCAGCGATCTTGTTGAATATCTTCTGGGATATGGTCCGGCAGCTCGTTGGCTTTGGCCCCTTCAACCGGGCTGTATTTAAAGCAGCCAACCCGATCCAGTTCAGCTTCGTCCAGCCAGTCGAGCAGGATCTGGAAGTCTTCTTCGGTTTCACCCGGGAAGCCTACGACAAAGGTCGAGCGTAATACCAGATTAGGCACTTGCTCGCGCCATTTCTTAATACGCTCCAGGGTGTTTTCCGCATGAGCCGGGCGCTTCATCAGCTTCAGAATACGTGGGCTGGCGTGCTGGAAAGGAATGTCCAGATACGGCAGCACCTTGCCTTCGGCCATCAGTGGCATGATGTCATCCACGCTTGGGTACGGGTACACATAATGTAAACGTACCCAGGCACCCAGTTTGCTCATTTGATTACACAAATCATAAAGCTTGGTTTTTACCGGCATGCCATCCCAGAAACCAGTACGGTATTTCACATCCACACCGTAGGCCGAAGTATCCTGAGAAATCACCAGTAACTCTTTGGTGCCTGCCGCCACCAGACGCTTGGCTTCATCAAGTACATCACCCACCGGACGGCTGACTAATTTGCCGCGCATATCCGGGATAATGCAGAAGGTACAGCTGTGGTTGCAGCCTTCAGAAATTTTCAGATACGAATAATGACGCGGAGTCAGTTTCACGCCTTCTTCTGGCACCAGATCGATAAACGGATTGTGATCTTGCGTCGGTGGCACCCACTCATGTACCGCATCCATTACTTCTTCATAGGCATGAGCGCCAGTAATGGCTAATACGCCTGGGTTTTCTTCTTTGATCAGTTCCGCATCGGCGCCTTTGCCCATACAGCCGGTCACAATGACCTTGCCGTTTTCGGTCATGGCTTCGCGGATGGCATCCAGTGACTCTTGCTTGGCGGAGTCGATAAAACCGCAGGTATTCACCACAACCACATCGGCATCGGTGTAGTTGTTGCTGATTTCATAGCCGTTAAGTTGCAGTTGCGTAAGGATTTTTTCACTGTCGACCGAATTTTTCGGACAGCCCAGACTCACCATGCCAACACGGCCGTTGGAAGGTAAATTACCGGCCTCAGGCTCAAAGGCGTGAGTATCAGGCTCAAAACTTGCGCCTTCAGAAATAGGGTGGTCTGACATCTAAAATCCTCTCATCGCGTTGCGGTTATTGGTGCTGGAATAGCTATTAAAATAGGCAACGCGTTTGGTAACTGGCTAATCGGGCGCGATTGTACTGGTTAACAAGAAAGGAGCCAACGGCAAAACCATTGGCTCCTTTAAGATGTTGCAGAATGTCAGTGTGATTCTGCAATAAGGTTACACGCCGATTGGGCCGCCATCCGTTTTACGAATAACAACGGTAGCCGCGCGTGGACGCACTTGTGTACCTTCCGGTGTTTCCTGAGCGGCATCATTGCTGAATGGCCAGTTGCCCGGGTGCTGAATATTAACGAAGAAGCTGGTGTAGTCGGGGGTAAACGCCAGTCCTGTCACTTCACAGCCATTCGGGCCAACAAAGAAACGTTTCAGCTCAGCCTGATTGTCAGAGGAGATGGTGGCGAATTCACCGTCGGTTGTTTTCAGCTGAGAAGGAATCACCGCAATCATCTGATCGTTGGTGTATTGCTCAACGTCATCAGCGCCGTTATCCGTCTGAATCCACATAATGCCGCGACCATCAAATACCAGACCGTCAGGGCTGGCGAACTGGGTCATTTCCGTCAGGTCTGAACGATTGATCTCGGCCGGAATTTTGTTGCCATCTACGTCCACATCGGCCGAGCCATAGACAAAAATATCCCAGGAGAAACCATTGCCCTGGGCATCGTCATCCCAGCGAATGATATGGCCGTAGGCGTTATTCAGGCGTGGGTTTGCCACGTTGGTGCCGGTTTCTTCTGTACGGCGGGTGTTGTTGGTCAGTGTCAGGTAAACCGTGCCGGTAACCGGATCAACGGCTGTCCACTCCGGACGATCCATTGGGGTGGCACCCACCAGATCCGCAGCACCGGCGGTGTTGATAATAATGGCTTCCAGAGAATCGAAGCTATCGGCTAAAGTACCACCGTTTGTGGTTGGGCTGGATAATGTCAGTGGTAACCATTCACCAGCACCATTGTCGTTAAAACGTGCCACATACAAAGTGCCTTCATCCATGTATTTGGCGCCGGTTGCCAGGCGGTTATCCGGTGTTGCATCGGCCGGATCCCACAGTGCCGCTGATTCAAACTTATAAATGTACTCAAAACGGGCATCGTGGCCGGAGTAGAACGAAACCGGTTTACCCGCTTCCAGTTTGCCGTAGGCAACCCCTTCATGACGGAAACGGCCCATGGCGGTACGTTTAACCGGGGTGGAATTCGGATCGTATGGGTCAATTTCAACAATATAGCCGTGACCATTCACTTCGTTACGGTAATCTTCGATCGCAGAGTTGCCGGTTGGTGTGGCGTTAAAGCGAGTGAATTCATCGTCACTTTCCGAGGCGTCACCAGCAAACAATTCCCAGCCATAACGACCACGGCTGCTGGATACACCAATCCGTTGCTGGTCTGCGGTTTGGGTCGCTTCTTCGGCAAAGAAATAACCCGGCCAGTTTTCTTCGCAGGTTAAATACGTGCCCCACGGTGTATGACCATTACCGCAGTTGTTCAGAGTGCCGCGCGCCTTCATGCCATCGCGGGAGTAAGGTGTAACGGTGGCCGCAACGCCCGCAACCGGACCGGCTAGATCCATTACCGATGCTCCGGTAAAGCGACGGTTATGAACATCACCTTCGACCACAACCCATTCGTTGCCGGTTAAACGAACACGAACAACGGATACACCGTGGGCATTAATCTGCTTACGTGCGGCTTCGGCCGTTACCGGAGCACGGGTTTCTGAATTGTATTCGCCATCGGCGTGCAGGGCGCTGGTATCAATATATTCGTGGTTGATACACAGCAGGCCTTCACTTGAGCTGCCATCAAGCGGGAAAAAGTGCATGCCATCGTGGTGCATGCCAACGGCATTTTCCTGATCAACCGAGCTATTGGAGCCATCGCTCTGGAATGCATTTGCCAGGCGATTCAACGGTGTGCCCCAGGGAGCAAATACCTGCGCGGTGTAACCTTCCGGAATCGCCACGGCATCGGTTAAGGAGCCCGCAATCGGGGTGAAATTTAACTCAGAGGCAAAGGCCTCGTTGTTACTATTACTGCTGTCGCTACTGCCACAGCCGGTCAGGCCAAAACCGCCCAGCATGCTCATCGCGGCGAGACCGGAGCCGCCTTTAACAACAAAGCCACGACGCGACATGCGTTTTTCGAGGATCGACGCAAATGGCTCGTTATCACTGTTGTTAAATTTTGTTGGGTTAAAGGTTGCTTTACTCATGGTTCCCTCTCACAGGCATTTTTTATTAATCACCAGAGGGACACTGCTTTATCTATGTAACAGAAGGTTTACCATAAGATGAACAATACATGACTCAGAAAAAATTCTGATAAGCGAGAGAGTGGTGCTACAGGAGTTATATGAATTATCGGCAAACGATGCGACGCCAGAGGCATTATTAACGGCGCTGGGGCGTGAGCGGCTGAATATCATTGCACTGGCTTTTTGCCGTGCGGCGTATCGGTTTCGCCCGGAGGTATCAGAACTATCAACGGATGCGGATTTTCTGAAATCGGAGCTCTATCAGGCGGCGTATCAGATGGCCAGCAGTTGTGCCTTGAGTGAGGCCATTCACGTCGATGTTTTTAACGCCATTGTGAAGCTCAGCCCGGAATATCGGCATTTTCGTCGCTAATTTTGCGGATAGTGCATTGAGAGCAGCAGGCCACTTTGGTTAGATCGCGGCGCGCACTTAATGGAATCCACTTATGCTTTATCGTGATGTTAGGAAAGCTCTGTTGACGGCAACTCTGCTGTTCAGCTTCTCACCAGCTCAGGCCATCGATTTAGGGCAGTTTATCGACCCCATTGATGGCAACCCGGATATGTCCCAGTATCTGTCAGACAACGCGTTTGGCTTTTTACCCATTCCGATTGTGATTACCGAACCGGCCGTTGGGGCTGGCTTGGGTGTGGCGGGTTTATTTTTCCACGAAACCGATGAAGAAGCGGCGGCACGAAAACAGGCCATGGCTGGTGATAACAGCGGTAAATATTTATTACCACCGAGCGTATCGGCCATTGCCGGGGCTTATACCGGTAATGGCTCGACCTTTATTGGCGGTGGGCACATGGGCTTTTTTGATCAGGGGCGGATTCGTTATCGGGGAGCCGCTGGTTTGGCGGATGTCACTGTCGACTATTACAGCCTTGGCGGTGTTGAACTGCCCAAAGCGGTTGGTATTAAAACCGAAGCTCTGGCGGTGTTTCAGACTTTAAAATTTCAGGTTCAGGATAAACCGGTATTTGTCGGAGTGATCCAGCGTTATCTGGATGCTGATCTGAGCCTCGACGGAGATGTGCTCGATGATCAGCCCGATAGCCCAGCTGGTATCCTGTTGCAAGAGCTGAACGATCTGGCGACCCGTGAGATTACAACTTCGGGGTTGGGTGTGGGTGTTGAGTTGGATCTGCGCGACAACGTGTTTACCCCTACGCAGGGCTATTATTACGACTTCTCTTACGTGGCGTACCGTGATGCCATTGCCAGTGATATCGACTACGACTGGTATCGTTTTTCTGGCTTAAACTATTGGCCGTTGTCGAAGCAGTGGCGTTTGGGGGTGCGATTTGACAGTGAGGCCGTGGATGCCGATGAACGTCTGCCACCGTTTGCTTTACCTGGGTTAGATATGCGTGGCATTCCCGCGGCGCGGTATCAGGGCAGTCATATGGCGTTGCTGGAAAGTGAGCTGACCTGGCAAATGACCTATCGCTGGAGTGTGCTTGCCTTTGTTGGTGCCGGACGGGTGGCTGAAGCACTCGACGAAATTGGTGAGGCAGACAATCAGGTCATGCGCGGCGCAGGTTTTCGCTATAACGTGACCCGCCAGTACGGCTTTCATATGGGCATTGATGTGGCTCGTGGGCCGGAAGAAAGCGTGTGGTATATCCAGGCCGGTTCAGCCTGGTAAACAGACGCTTACTGGATGACTGTCTGTATTCCGAGTAGTGTGCAGCATAGAGTACGCTGGCGCGATACGGTATAAAGCCCGCCATGAAACACAAAATATTATTGTTGTCGGCTTATCGTTCCGACAGTCACGCTTATTGGGCCGATTGGCTGCAACAGGAAATTGGTGCCGAGCACGGTGTGGAGTGGCGGGTGCTGGAGTTGCCCGGGCGTTATTTTCGCTGGCGTATTCGTGGCAATCCATTGTCCTGGCTGAACGAGTTAACCGAGTTGCTGCAGCACTGGCAGCCGAGCCGTATTCTGGCCACTTCAATGGTGGATATCAGCACCATTCGCGGGTTGTTTCCGGCATTAGCACACCTGCCGTTGGATTATTATTTCCATGAAAATCAATTTGCTTACCCGACCGGTGAAGGGCAACACTCGTCGTTAGATCCACAAATGGTGCAATTGTATGGCGCTTTGGCGGCGGATCGAATCTGGTTTAATTCCCGTTTTAATCAGCTGTCATTTCTTTCGGGTGTTGAGCAGTTGATGAAGAAACTACCGGACCAGGTGCCAGCTGCTCTGGCAGCGCAATTACAGCAGAAATGCGGCTGGTTGCCGGTACCGGTCAGAGCCATTCCCACTTCAGCGGTTGCCAAAACTCAGAACTTAATTGTTTGGAATCACCGCTGGGAATACGACAAAAACCCGCAGTTTTTTCAACAAATTCTGCGACAGCTAAAGCAGCATCAGGTTGATTTCTCGCTGGCGCTGTTAGGCCATCGTGCTCCTAAAACCCCTGAGGTGCTGAAACAGATTGAAGATGAGTTTGCTGCACATATTCTGGTTAATGGCCGGGTATCAAAAGCGGATTACCAATACTGGCTGAATCAGGCTCAGGTGGTTATCAGTAGCGCCAATCATGAATTTCAGGGGCTTTCTATGCTGGAAGCCAGCAGTGCTGGAGCGATTCCGGTGGTGCCGGATGATTTGTGTTATCAGGAGCAATACCCGCTTTCACATCGCTATACACCGGGCAATGTTAATGAGGCGGTTTTGCGGGTGAGGGCGGCATTAAGCGCGCAGTTGCCCGTGTGTGATGTTTCCGACTGGCTGGCCGATCTGGTTAAACCGCGCTGGATCGGGGTTTTAAATCGCTGATCTGAACTTTTTGCTTGTGACTGGCGTCTGAAAGCTATTCTGTTACTTATTCGACGACTTATTTTTGTCGCAGCGATCATTTTTAAAGGCCACTCATGAAAATAACAACCGTTACAAAAACGCTTCAGTCTACCACTCTGGCCGGAACCCTTATGATGACAACGGCAATTCCCATGGCGCATGCGGAAGATGGTGAGGACGGTTTCTGGCACACCGTCGCCGAGCCAGCCTCCGGCCTGTGGTCTGTTGGCGCGGTGGCTCGCGACAGTGCTTTTCGTGATGTTGATGTCGAAGTAAATCCGGCTTTGTTGGTGTTTGGCGGTTATGGCGATTTCTTTATTGAAGCCAACCGTATTGGTTATGGGGTTTACCGCGACGGCACCAACTTTGCGTCTGTGATTGGCAATCTGCGTACTCACACCAGTTTAAGCGATGATCAAATTGACGATAGCGATGTTCTGTCGGCTTATGATTTAGACGAGCGTGACAGTGCGTTGGAAATTGGCTTTCAGGTTGGTCGCCGTTTGGGCGGTGGCTGGATTGGCCGGGCAGCGGTATTGCAGGATGTTTCTGGCGCGCACCAATCGCAGGAAGCCGAGCTGTTATTTTATCGCCGTGATGATGTGGCCGGTTTTCGTATCCTGACGACGGTTGGTGCTCAATACCAGACGGAAGATTTTAACGATTATTACTTTGGTATTGATCGTGACGAAATCCGTAACAGTGCCACGCAGGACGTTTATGACGCTGGTGCCGGGTTTTCTGCCGAATTGGAAGTTATTGCCACCTACGATTTTCACTGGGGTGGTCAGGCCGATAATAAGTGGGGCGCCTATGTTGGCTTGCGCCACTTCCAATACGATGACGAAGTGTCCGATAGCCCGTTGGTGGGTAATGGGCTGGTACAGCAATACTTTGTTGGCTTAGGAAAATACTTCTGATCGCGACAAAATATTTTCTCTGAGCTTATCAATCAGCCATGGGCTGTCGTCCATGGATAAATCATGTCCGGCAAAACCGTGGCGTTCGAGGGGTTTGTTCCAGTGCTGAGCAATGGCCGCAGTACAGTTTGGGTTAACTAAGCGATCCCCTTGGCTGTGATAAAAATAACAGTGATTAATTGGCGCGTGCGATTGGCCGCGGTAGCGGCTGGCCGCCAATAACTGAGTGACCGCATTACGCAGTGATAATGGATGTTGTTGTGAAAAATCTTGCCAGCGTTGCGTCAGTTGCGCGTCTTTCTGGATATTAATTGTCCAATCGATAATTTTCTGTTCCAGACGTTTTTTATCGGTAATCGCTGGTAATAATGATAAAAAAGCCGCTGCCTGCATGCGTTGCCAGGGACGTGAAAACTGTCCGGCGCTGGTATTAATTAAATGCAATTGCTGCACTTCCTGAGGAAAGTGGTGGGCCCATTCTGTGGCAATCATCGCTCCCATCGACACTGCAATAATAACCGCGGGATGCTTTGTTTTTGCCTGACTCTGATCAAGGGTCACCTGTTGGCGAATATCCAGCATCATTGCCCGGATTGATGCTGGAGTATTCTCCTGAAAGCGCTCACCGTTACCGGCCAGTTCGGGCGTCAGAATACGGTGTTCAGGGAAGGCATGTTGTAACTGTTGGGGAAAGTCTTGCCAATGAAAGCGGCTACGAATCAAGCCGCGCAGTAAGATGATGTCAGCCGCGGCTTGGGTCATAACAGTTGCTCCGGCTGACATCGACTGTGCATAGGCAGGTCAGAAATTAAAGAAGCGATGCAGGCTGAATGTGATGGCGGTACCAGCATCAAAATCGCCACCTAAATTGGTGCGCTCCAGCTTCAAACGATAATCCCAGTTGTTGTAACTGCGACCCGCGCCAACACGGAAGTGCCAGTAATCGTCACGGCTGCCGCCATAATTGGCGGTCCCTGTGGTTTTCAGAAAACGGTGTTGAGCAACGTAGAATTCAATGGAGAAGGTGCCGGTCTGATAGGTGTAAGCGCTTTCCAGTGAGCGGTGTGCTTCATCCGTTCCCTGAAAGTCTTCGCTCTGACGCAGGCCAAAAGTCCAGGCGTCGTTTACCAGTAATTTGGCAAAACCTTCGGCATAAGCACGGCCGTCGGCGTCATCACCACCAAAGTTCTCATAATGAGTTACCCCGGCATCCAGTGCCAGGCTTTCGCTTAATGGCAGGTACCAGCCAGCAAAGGCACTGCCTTCATAATCAATATCCAGATCACTCTGATCGATATTCGAAGCCCATAAACCGCCATAAAGACCACTATCGTTAAGATAGGTCAGGCCGGTTTGATAGGTTGGTTTGCCTTCGGTTAAGGAAATCCCGTTTTTCAGGTATTCACTGCCTAAGCCAATGTCGAAGCTGAATTCAGCGTGCGTGGGAAGGCTTACAGCCAATGATAAGGTTGTAGCAACGAGAGCGGGACGTAACATGTAACCAGACTTCATCAATTAAAACAGGCCGCTATCATACGCAATTTTTCCGCATTTGTGTTCCACCATGATTGGGATTACCCAAGTTTACGCTTATTCCGGCCGCAGGCCTGGCTTAGCGCTGAACGCTGAGCCCGGATACCAGCGCTTCAGCGCCTGATGATGCAACTGACTTTTCTCGTTAACACCGGTGGGAGCCCAGGCAGGCATACTGCGCACCGCTGATAATAAAAAATCGAACAGCGTCAGGTGGCGTCGCAGAATCCGATGATGGCGATGCGGCAATATCGGGTTAAACAGGCTGTGATAACGTAATAAATGACGTGGATTTTTGCGCACCCATAGCCACGAGCCCATCTCCAGCGTTAACGGTAAATAAAGCCCATCCGGCTGTGTTGCCAGGTAGTCGTCGTATAAATAATCCCAGATATCACCATGAGTGGTGTACGACTGTGATTGTGGCTCAAACAGATAAACATCGTGATAAGGGTAGGTTGTTTCAAATAATTCGGTCAGGGCAAAGGCTTCTGCCAGATTGGGCCACGGGCTTTTGCTCTTGGCATACGGAAACCAGATGCGATCCTTTGCGCCAAAACCCGAGTGGCAGTCGAGACTGATGGCGTGTTTCTGGTGGCTCAGAACCTGACGAATGGCCTGAGTCAGCGCCTGATTCTCGGCTTCCATCTGGCTGTCTTTGCGGCCGCGATACCAGGGCAGATGTTTGCTGAGCCGTTGGCCACCCACCAGAAAGGTGTTGTCCTCAGCGTCGACGGGGGCATTACGCATCAGGTCCACCCCATTAGGGTTAGAGCGTGAGTTTTGCCACATGCCGCCGGGGTTCACAATCGGAATCATCACCAGCCGGATTTGTGCCAGCTGCTCGTGAATAACCGGCTCCCACGCCAGCCGTTGCAGCAGAGTGCGTAAAAACGACAGAATCACCTGAGTGCCAATGCGTTCGATACCATGAACTCCGCCCACCAGCACCAGTGTTGGTGCCAGAGGGGCGTCGGACCCGGCTTCTAATACATAAAACGGTAATGGTACTGTTTGCTGGTGTTTATAGGTGTGCTGAATATGTGCCGGAACCGATACTCTCAGGTGTTCGCGTCCCTGTTCAATTAACTCTTCCAGCTCAAATAATTCCGGTAATGCCCGTTTAATGTGGTAAATCCGTTGAATCACAATCGTCTCATCCTTACTCTTCGCGTCTGACCTGATAGGCTGTTCTGCTATGCCAGCCCGAGCAGCCCGTTATCGCAACACATCTGAGTAACAGTTTGATGAAACACTTTTCACAAGGCCCGACCCAGGCACCGGAACAACTGCGGATTCGTCATTGGCTACAAACCTTATGGCCATATCTGATGGAATATCGCGGACGGGTAATCTTAGCCTTGCTGTGTCTGGTGGTGGCTAAGCTGGCCAGCGTCGCCATGCCGTTTTTACTGAAATATCAGGTCGATCATCTGTCTGCACTGGAGAGTACGGCGGCGGATAACTGGTGGTTGTGGTTTCCGCTGGGATTGCTGCTGGCGTATGGTGCGGTGCGTTTTCTGAATGTGTTGATGGGCGAAGTGCGGGATGTGTTGTTTGGTCGTGTGACCGAACGCGCTATGCGCCGTATGTCGCTGAAGCTGTTTCGCCACCTGCATCAGTTGAGTCTGGATTTTCATCTGGATCGTCAAACCGGTGCTTTGCAGCGCGATATTGAACGTGGCACCAATGGCATCAGCTTTTTGATGCGATTTTTTGTGTTTAATATCGGCCCTACTTTGCTGGAGCTGGCGCTGGTAATTGGAGTGTTATTGCTGAACTATCCGCCGGTCTTTGCGCTGATTACTGCGCTGGCGGTTGTTGCTTATGTTGGATACACGGTGAAAATGACGGAGTGGCGTACTCACTATATTCGCCAGGCAGCGCAGGCGGACTCAAGCACGCATGCCCGGGCGTTGGACAGCTTATTAAATTACGAAACGGTGAAATATTTCACCGCCGAGCAGCGTGAAAGTGACGCTTATGATGGGGCACTGGCCGAGTGGGAACAGGCGCGGCGTAAAAATCGCCTGACTCTGTTTGGTTTAAATGGCGGGCAGGCACTCATTATCTCCATCGCGATGTCGGCCATGCTGATGTTTGCCGCTTATTATGTGGTTATCGGTGAAATGACGCTGGGTGATTTCACACTGGTCAATGCTTTTATGTTTCAGCTGTTTTTACCGCTGAATTTTCTTGGTTTTGTTTATCGCGAAATTAAAGCGTCGATGGCCAATATTGAGCGTATGTTCGAGTTGTTGGATGAAGTGCCAACGGTGGCAGATAACGGCACGCAGCCGTTGAATCTTTCTGCCGGAGAAGTTCGTTTTCAGCAGGTCGATTTTGGCTATCAACCCTCACGGACTATTTTGCAGCAACTGGATTTAACCATTCCTGCCGGTAAAACACTGGCGGTGGTGGGCTCCAGCGGTGCGGGAAAATCGACGCTGACCAAGCTGCTGTTCCGCTTTTATGATGTAAATCGTGGCTCGGTGACCATCGATGGTCAATCCATCGCTGATGTGCCACAACAGGCCTTACGTCAGCAGCTCGGCATTGTGCCGCAGGATACCGTGCTGTTTAACGACACGTTGAAAAATAATCTGCTGTACGCCAAGCCTGACGCCAGTGATGAGGAATTGATGGCGGTGATTCGTATGGCGCATCTGGAAACCTTACTCAATAACGCCGAAAAGGGCTGGGACACGCGGGTTGGGGAGCGGGGGCTGAAACTCTCCGGCGGCGAAAAACAACGCATTGCTATCGCCCGGATGTTGCTGAAAAAACCGGCGATTATGGTATTTGATGAAGCGACATCGTCACTCGATTCCGATACCGAGCGTGGCATTATGGAGGCTATTCGTCAGGTCTCTAAAGGCCATACCGCGCTGATTATTGCGCATCGACTATCGACCATTGTTGAGGCTGACATTATTGCGGTGCTGGAAGCCGGTCAGATTGTTGAGCAGGGCAGTCACGATGCTCTGATGGCACAACAGGGTCGTTATTATCAGTTGTGGCAGGGGCAGCAGGAGTTGAGTGAATGAAATTATTAATCGTTGATGCCATGAACCTGATTCGCCGGATTTACGCGGCGGCCCCGGAAGGGGATTTGCAGATTGAAGCCACTCAGGCCCGTTGCATGACGGCCATTGCCCGTAATGCCGAGCAATTTCAGGCTACTCATGTGGTGATGGTGTTTGAACAGAAATGCCAGACCTGGCGTCATCAGATGTGGCCCGATTATAAACTCAACCGCCCGCCGATGCCGGAAGCACTGGCGCAGCAGTTAGACAGTGTCAGTGGTTATTTCCGTGCCAATGGCTTGCCCTGCCTTGATCTGGCTGGTTGGGAAGCCGATGACGTGATTGCCACGCTGGCTAATAAAGCGGCATTTGCCGGACTGGCGGTGATGATTCTGTCGACCGATAAAGGTTTTTGTCAGCTGGTGAACGGTCGTATTAAGGTGCGTAATCATTTTGATCGGTTTACTTACGATGAGTTAATGGTGGAGCAGAAGTTTGGCTTGCAACCGAGTCAGCTGGTGGACTACTGGGCCATGACCGGCGACAGTACTAATCATTTGCCGGGTGTCGAAGGAATCGGGCCAAAAACCGCAGGTCATTTGCTCGATCAATACCAATCGTTAGATAACATTCTGGTGAATCTGCAGCAGCTGGACAGTGATGCGGCTAATCGGAAAGCCGCAAACAAGCTGACTCAGCATTGGCAAACGGCGTTGCTGACACGCATTCTTGCGGCTTTGCGGTTGGATGTGCCGCTGGGGATTAATCTGAGTGATCTGCGTTGGCAGGTATCGCAGGCGCTATCTTCTTAAATACGGCGTTTTCTTTTTATTCTTGAAGGCGGTTCCCGGGTTCTGTACAGAATAATTTTTGCCGCCGCGCCGAGGGTACATCCCTGTACCCACCGCGCTAACGCAACATCCTGTTGCTGCTTCAAAATCATTCTGTACAGAACCCGGGACATCGACATTGATCATTCTTGCGCCTGGTTATTGTCGCCCGTGCCGCTTTTCCTTAAAATCCGCCCGCTTTTTATTTTCTTTTGCGGTGCAGGTTTTCTATGAGTATTGATGCAGTAATGGCTGAAATTCACGAGTTTTTGGGTTGTGAAACGCCCGATAGTTGGATTGCCCAGGCGCTGAATGAGCAGGAAATTCTGCTGATTGATCATGCCAACTGTGAAAAGAAAGCCGCCAATACCGCCATGAACCTGATGTATAAGCACGTTGAACGTGAAGACTTGCTGAAAAAGATGAGTCAGCTGGCGCGTGAAGAGCTGCTGCACTTCGAGCAAGTCGTGAACATCATGACCGAACGTGGAATCCGTTACCGCCATATTTCCTCATCACGCTACGCCTCTGGCTTGCGTGATGCAGTGAGAAAGGGTGGTGGCGTTCCTGAGCTGGTGGACGTTCTGATTGTGGGCGCTTTTATCGAAGCCCGCTCATGTGAGCGCTTTGCTAAATTAGCCCCGTTTCTGGATGAGAAATTGGAGAAGTTCTATCGTTCTCTGCTGCGCTCTGAAGGCCGCCATTATCAGGATTATCTGGGGCTGGCGGCGCAATACTCGGATGAGCCGATTGATGAGCGGGTACAAATGTTCCGCGAACTGGAGCAGCAACTGATTGAATCACCGGATGAGACCTTCCGCTTCCACAGCGGTACCCCAGTCGCAGCCTGACTTGTTTAGGTGATTTTCGGGTCTGGTGATGAGGCCAGGTGTTGAGGCCAGGCGTTAAAGATAAGTGTCAGGCCGGTTCGCAAGAGCGGATGATTTTCAGACACTCTTCCGTCAGTCGCTGATAATCCTGCGGGCTGATGACTTTGGCGTTTAGATCACGCTGAGCCTGAGCGAGTCGGGCTTCAGCGTCCTTGCGGTCGGTAAATTTACGGCTTGCTTCGATGGCGGATAGTGCAACAGCTGAGGTCATGGCCTTTCTCCTTTCCCTGATGTTGGCATCGTGTTAACGGCTTTGGTTAAGTGCGGTTTTATTAAGAATAATGCAATCGCACTTCTGTGCAATATTTGATCAGTGTGTTTTTTGAGCCAATTTCAACAATGTCGGCATTGACAGTTACCCGAACGACAATGGCCAACGGCTTCGGTTGAGCGCATTTGTCAGATCAAGCAAGCAAATTGGCACTGGTGTTTTGACAACAGCCTCTTTACCATCGGCCACCATTTCAGTCATTTATCAGATTTTTATATGGCCCACAGTCATCAGGCAAGTACCGTACTGCCAGCCGAGAGCTTGTCTCAATGGACGCTGACAGACCCTACAAGCGCTCATCTGCATCAGATTCACGGCTATGCCAGAGCTGGCCAAAACGAAGAAACACCGATTCACTTTCTGCACGGTAATGGCTTTTCAGCCTTAACCCTGAGTGGTGTTGCAGCGGGTTTTCCTACAACGCATTCGTTGATCCTGACTGACGTGCCTGGTCATGGTGGCTCTGATCAACCGAAACACCGGATGCCAGACTGGCAGGGTATGGCAGCCTCGGTAACGGCTTCTCTGAAACAACAACTACAAGCTCAGAATCAGTCTGCTGCGATTGGTGTCGGCCACTCGTTGGGAGGTGTCATTACCTTGCTGGCGGCGGCACGTTCGCCGGAACTGTTTCAGCGTATTATTCTGCTGGATCCTGTGCTGTTTTCCCCTGAAATTATTCTGGCTCAACAGGTGATGCGGGCAACTGGCGTGTGGAAACGCAGCGCCTTGGTGCGCTCAGTGAGCCGCCGTCGCAATCGTTGGCCTGATGCTGAGGCTATGCTGGCGGAGTTGTCGCAGAAATCCCTGTATAAAGACTGGCACCCTGAAGTGCTGCAGGCCTTTGTCGACAGTGCCAGTAAAGACGTGGATGGTGAGCGTCAGTTGTGTTGTGACCCACGCTGGGAAGGCGCAATTTTTGGCTCGTACCCACGCGGCTTATGGCACGCTGTGCGCAGCGTTAAGGTGCCGGTCGATATTCTGGTGGCCGAAAACAGTTACGGCTTTATTGCCAAATCGGCCCGCCGTGCGGCCAGGGTGAATCGGCATATTCAGTGGCACTCCTTTGGCCGTACGCACTGTTTTCCAATGGAGCAGCCGCAGCAAACCGCTGAAAAAATTCAGCAGCTGTTAGCTCAGTAATTCGCTCGCTTCTAATTTTTTCTTTAACGCGTTCGGTAATACACTGATAGCGGGTTCTGGTATATAAGCGCTGGAATTGTAGGTGTTCCAGAATAATACCGGCCCGCTACTGCGTTTCAGGCAATCCAAAAAGGCACAGGCCGCTTTGCCCGAATAGGTACCTTCCAGCTGGATACCGGACTGAGCAAACGTCGAGATGGCGTGTTTTACTTGTTCATCGGCATGACCATAACCTTCACCGTAATAATCATGGTTGAGCTTCGACTGAGGTAATGAGTGGGGTAGTGGCTGTGGTGTTGAACGGGGTGTTGAGCGAGAGCCCAGTTTTAATAGTTCAGCCCCGGTCTTAATCTGGCGATTGATAATGGCATCGCTGCAAGCATCAAAAGGGCCGAGTTTACTAGGCGCAACACGCACCGGAATTAATTCACTGCTTAATCCGGTTAATTGTAATCCCAGATATAAACCCGCGGCGCTGGAGCCGCTGCCAACCGGAATCACAATTTTTTTTGGTTCGGGTATTAAGCCTTGTTGAACTTGTTGCTGTAATTCAAAGGCTGCATCGACGTAGGCAAGAATCGCCGGAGGGTTTGAACAGCCGGCCCAGAGAAAATAACAATAGGGTTTCAGACGATACACCGAGCTGTAAAAGCGCAGCATGGTGTTGAATAAACTGCCGCAATAAATCAGTTCGGCACCGTACCCCTGCATGCGTTTTATATTGGCGTATACGGTGTTGCTCAATGGCTGGTCAAATAAATAAATCGAACAACGCACACCCAAACGCTGGCACATCATGGCGGTTGCAACCCCGGCATTGGTACCAATTGCGCCAAATGTAATGACATGACGGGCTTTGTTTTTGCGGATATCCGCGGCAATCCAGTCAAGTTTTCGGATTTTATTGCCGCCG
Organism: Bacterioplanoides sp.; assembly: GCF_965226395.1. GTDB lineage: Bacteria > Pseudomonadota > Gammaproteobacteria > Pseudomonadales > Oceanobacteraceae > Bacterioplanoides. Next base: position 3,531,401 of record NZ_OZ245358.1, read on the forward strand.
TATTCCGGGTGGGTCAGGTTGTCGTATTTAACGAATGCTTGTTCACCTAATTCAGGGAGTGAGCCAACCGGAGTTGGTAGCGAAGCAATTGGCGAGCTCTTGTCGGCCGCTCTGTTTACGCTGCTCTCTGTATCGAATAAATGAGGGAAGCGTTGTGTGAATGAACTCTGCATGGGGAAGAAGCTGTGTTGTCATTATTGTTTTACGGGCCAGTTTAATCGGGATATCAGTGGCTCAACCTGTTGAAATCGGCCATATCGCTTGCTCATGGATTTAATATTACTGCCATTGAGGCCGATATATCGGAATCCTTGTAAAACCTTTGTCAAATAATTTACGGTAAGCTATGGTGAATTCACCACTTAAATACCTTTAAAAGAGAGTAACGAGTAACACCCTATGAACATGGAGATTCAGGCAGCACTGGATGTCGCTGATGAGACCGACTCATTCTTACAAATCACTGATGTAATTTATGACAAGGAAGCCGAGCAGGGCTATGACGCTCTGAGCACTTCAGAAAAAGTTGTGTTTTGCATCGACCACCTGCTGCGCGAAATGGAAAATGGTGGTTTTGTTCAGTTTATTCATCATGAAGCCGGAGCCAAAGCGGATGATACGCTACTGGCACTGGAGAGCATTAAGGCGAAAGAAACGCAGTCGTTGCTCGACCGGTTAATTGATTTTTTTGCCGAACGAAATGTGCCCGACGACGAAGATGAGCGCATTGAGTTGTTTGACCAGATCGAAAGCGAATACGCAGACGACATTGCCGAGCTGGACGATCGTTTTTACGATGCCGGTGAGAATCTGGTGGAAATGACGCTCAAGTTTGTGGCAAAAAATCTGAAAGATTTTCGTTAATTCTTTTTTAGAAAACAGACCCCTGATGTCACATGATATCGGGGGCTTTTTTATGCCTGGAGAATATATGCCAGTAGAACAATCGTCCTGGTTGCGTACCCGTCGAGCCAGCTTTGGATATGCATTCCGTGGTGTGCTGCAGTTATTTACAACAGAAACGCATGCTCAAATACATCTGGCGGCGGCGGTGGTTGTGGTGATTGCGGCGTTGGCGACCGGGGTTTCTGCTTCAGAATGGCTGGCGTTAATTTTTGCCATTGTGCTGGTAATGGCGATGGAAGCGTTAAATACGGCACTGGAGGCACTGGCCGATGCTTTGCATCCGGGCCATCATCCTTTGGTCGGTAAGGCCAAAGATATTGCCGCGGGTGCTGTGCTACTGTGTGCTTTTGCTGCCGTGATCGTTGCCTGTCTTGTATTTCTACCCTACTGGTTGTAGCGTGCTCTGATGGCTTGCAATTACATCGGGCGGGCACTATAAATGCGACATCCGACTAATGATAAAAACAAACGTAAAGGACAAATCCCATGCTACGAATTCTCGCCCGTTCGGTGCTGATCTATGCGCTGTTATTCACCGGTACTTCTTATGCAAAACAGGTTTCAGGCGTTGATGTTGCTGAAACTCTGGTCTCAGCGCAGCAGGAACTTAAACTGAACGGTGCCGGTACGCGTACCAAATTCTTTGTTGATATGTATGTCACGGCCTTGTATCTGCCAGAAGTTAATCAGAGTGGCGCTGAGGTGATTGCTGCTGATGAAACCATGGCCATTCGTTTGCATATCGTTTCAGACTTTATTACACCTAAGCGCATGTCGGACTCAACCCGTGATGGCTTTGTACGTTCAACCGGTGGTAACACTGCTGAGATTGAGGCCGATATTGAAGCACTGATTGTGGCTTTTCAGGACGCAGTCGATAAAGGGGATGTGTTTGATCTGGTGTATCAACCGGAAACGGGTGTCACCATCTATCGCAATGGTGAAGCGAAATCGAGTGTGGGTGATCTGAAATTTAAGCAGGCGCTGTTTGGTATCTGGTTATCGGATGATCCGGTTCAGAAAGGCTTACGCGACGATCTGCTGAATAGCTGATTTTCTGCCAAGTCAGAACCATAGAATAAGCAATAAAAAACCCGCTGCTGCGGGTTTTTTATTGAGTTATTGCCGAGACAGCAAAAGCAATCAGGCGTTACGCTTTGGCAAGACGTCTTTCAGCTTTTCATGCATGCTCAGAATGGCCTGTTCGGTTTCATCCCAGCTGATGCAGCCATCGGTGACCGATAAACCATACTCCAGATCATCCAGGTTGGCTGGAATATTCTGGCGGCCATGTTTGATGTTGGACTCGACCATCAGGCCAACGATCGACTTGTTACCTTCCAGAATCTGATTGGTCACGTTATCCATCACCAGTGGTTGCAGCTCAGGTTTCTTACTGGAGTTCTCGTGGCTACAGTCAACCATGATGTTCTTCGGCAGATCGGCCTTTTCCAATGCTTGTTCAGCCAGAGAAACACTGACGGAGTCGTAGTTTGGCTTGCCACCGCCACCGCGTAATACAACGTGGCCATAGTTGTTGCCATTGGTTTCTACGATAGAAACTTTGCCGGACTGATCGATACCCAGGAAACGGTGCGGGCTGGCAACTGACATCAGGGCATTGGTTGCTACCGTCAGGCTGCCGTCTGTGCCGTTTTTAAAGCCAACGGCAGAGGATAAGCCTGAGGCCATTTCGCGGTGAGTCTGAGACTCGGTGGTGCGTGCGCCAATGGCAGACCAGGTGATTAAATCCTGCAGATACTGAGGAGAAATTGGGTCCAGTGCTTCAGTCGACAGTGGCAGACCCATTTCCGCCAGATCCAGTAACAGCTGACGTGAAATGTGCAGCCCTTCCTGAATCTTGAAGGTATCGTTCATATACGGGTCGTTAATCAGACCTTTCCAGCCGACGGTGGTGCGTGGCTTTTCGAAATACACACGCATAACCAGATACAAAGTGTCTGATACTTTTTCAGACAGGGCTTTCAGCCGGTGAGCATAGTCTTTGGCCGCATCAACATCATGAATGGAGCAGGGGCCAACAACCAGAAAAATACGGTGATCTTTACGATCCAGAATGTCTCTGACAGCCTGACGTCCTTGCTGGACACTTTCAACGGCCGCTTCTGAAATTGGCATTTCTTGTTTTAGCTGATCCGGCGTTACCAGTGGGGTAATCGAACCAATGTTTAAATCTTCAACGCGCGTGTCTGTCATCATGCTTCCTAATTCGACATGGTTGAGTTCTGCATACAAGCTTTCGGTATAATGCCGCCGGATTATGACAAATCGTGAATGAAAAGCACACCTCACTAATGAAAAGCACTGTATAAAGCCATGAAAACTGACCTTAATCAGGCCATACACAACGGACGGTTAAAGCTGGGATTGCCCATGTGGTACATGGATGGCTGGCGCGGTAATTTATTGTCGTCCTGGCAAAAAGCCGGTGAAGCTCTGGCTGAATACGCTCAGGTCTTTCAGTCGGTTGAAGGAAACACCACCTTTTATGGCTTACCGGATAAACGCCGTGCCCGGCAATGGCGCTCGATGGTGCCTGACAATTTTAGTTTCTCGTTTAAGTTACCACGTGATATCAGCCATGCGCCGAATCTGTTATTGGCTTATCAGAAGCACCAGTTGGCATGGCGCGATTTTGCAGATGCTCTGGAGGATTCGTTGGGAGTTATTTCGGTGCAGCTGCCAGCGGAATTTTCTCCCCAGCGGCTGCCAGAGCTGCTGGAGTTTCTGACTCTTCTGAAAACACATGAACGGGCCGATATCTCCGTTGAATTCCGGCATCCGGGATTTTTCGATAAATCGGCTAACGAACAGTCGCTGTTGCGCCAGCTCAGTGAATTGCAGGTTGCACGTTCCCTGTTTGATAGTCGTGGGCTGTTTAATGATACCGCTCAGACAGAGGCAGTATTGGATGCTCGTTCGAAAAAGCCGCGAATGCCGGTGCACCCGATTGCAACCGGTGCTTCTCCGGTGATTCGTTTTATCGGACACAGCGATTGGGCACTGAATGAACGGTATTTATTACAGTGGTCGGATAAATTACAGCAGTGGCTGACAGAAGGGAAAACACCGTATTTCTTTTTGCATACCGCGGGCAATCAGGATGTTCAGTATTTTCTGCGTTTTCTGGAAAAATTGTGGGGGCTTGAGGAGAGCATCTGGCCCGGCGAGTCAGGAGCCGGGCAGAGTGCTTGTTTATTCGATTAACACAATGTATTCGATTAGCGCAGTTTTTCCTGAATGGCTTTAAATTTTTCCACCTTGTCAGGCAGAAAACGAAATTCGCCGTTATCCTGTTCGCTGTCTAATAAACCTTCACGAGCATAGCGCTTGATGGTAACGGCCTTCATGCTCAGGATTTCCGCAACTTCATCAACACTCAGGGTTTGTTCGGCTGACATATCAATCTCCGTGATTTGTATTTGATCAATAGAGCATAGATACATTTGCAGAAATTGCCTGCATTCATTGTGGAATGCAGACTGACTAAGCTGTCGACCTACCATTTTCCGAATAGTATGAAGAAGAGGAATTGCCTGAGTGATGAGTTCTGGAGCCTGCTATTTAGATGATGTGCAGGCTCTGATCAGAAAAATGCGTATTTGGCACCAATGGTAAACAAGATGCCCGCGAGAACGGGTTTCAGCAGCTTCTCCGGTACTTTTCGGCTTAGCTGGCTGCCAAGGTGAATAGCAGGCAGAGAGCCGATCAAAAGGGCGCCCAGCAGATAAAAATCAACATTACCCAAATACATATGGATCAGGCCAGCCGCCAGAGTTAGTGGCACGGCATGAGCAATGTCGGTTCCGACAATATTGGTTGAGCGCAAGGCCGGATACAGCAGCATCAGGATGGCGGTACCAATTGCCCCGGCGCCAACGGAAGACAAGGTCACAAAGACACCTAAAAAGATTCCCATTAGCACGGTAGCGCTGTTGCGGTATTGGCTGAGAGAGCCTTTAAAGGTTGAGGCGGACCACTGTTGGATTTTCGGACGCAGTAGGATAACAACGGCGGTAAACAGCAGCATAACACCCAGAGCACTACTCAGCAGGGTGCCATATTGCTCGGAGTCTTCAAATAAAGTTTCCAGCGCAAAGCCAGTAACGAGTGCCGCCGGAATGCTGCCTATGGCAAGCAATCGCACCAACGACCATTCGACGTGCTTTTGTTTGTGGTGACTGATGGCACCACCTGCTTTGGTCAGCGAAGCGTACATCAGGTCTGTGCCCACAGCGATATGGGGTGGGAAGCCAAACATCAGCAATAATGGCGTCATTAATGCGCCACCACCAATGCCGGTAACACCAACGATCAGGCCAACCAGTGCACCGGAGGCTATATATAACAAAATATCCATGAATAATGGTCTACAGTAGTACCAGTAGCTCTAAAAAACGATATTGGCGTAAATGTATTACCTGGCATCTATTCTGGAAAAGAATATTTGTTTATATTTTTATAACGAAAGAAAAGGTCAGACTCGGAGGAAATATGAAGTTACAGCAACTGCGTTACATTTGGGAAGTTGCGCATCATGACCTGAACGTCTCGGCGACCGCCCAGGTTTTATATACCTCCCAGCCAGGAATCAGTAAACAAATACGCCTGCTGGAAGATGAATTAGGCGTTGAGATCTTTGCCCGTAGTGGTAAACACCTGACTCGTATTACCCCGGCAGGGGAGGCAATTTTACAGGTGGCGGGTGAGATTCTGCGCAAAGTAGAAAGTATTAAACAGGTGGCTCAGGAATTCAGTGATGAAACCAAAGGCAGCTTGTCGATTGCCACTACCCATACCCAGGCCCGTTATGCGCTGCCGCCAGTGATTGAAGGGTTTATGCAGAAGTATCCGGAAGTTTCTCTGCATATGAATCAGGGAACACCCATGCAAATCTCAGAGATGGCAGCCAACGGTACAACCGACTTTGCGATTGCCACCGAAGCACTGGAGTTATTCTCTGACCTGATCATGATGCCGTGTTATCGCTGGAATCGCAGTATTCTGGTGCCGCGCAACCATCCGTTGGCGCAGAACCCAAGACCTTCTCTGGAGCAGGTGGCAGCTTATCCTCTGGTGACTTATGTGTTTGGTTTTACCGGACGCTCTAAACTGGACGAAGCCTTTAAATCGCGTGGTTTAACACCACGGGTTGCTTTTACCGCTGCGGATTCCGACGTGATTAAAACCTATGTGCGGTTGGGGATTGGTATCGGTATTGTGGCCAGCATGGCGATTGATCCGGAAGCAGATTCGGATCTGGTAGCGATTGATGCCAGCCATTTATTTGCTGCCAGCGTGACGCAGATTGGCTTCCGTAAAGGAACCTTTTTACGCGGCTATATGTACGATTTTATTCAGGCGTTTGCCCCCCATCTGACACGCGACCTGGTTGAAAAAGCATCGCACTGTCATAACCGTCAGGAGCTGGAAGCGCTGTTCGCGGATGTTCATTTGCCTGAGCATTAACCGCTGCAATAAAACGACAGACACAAAAAAACTCGCCGCGGCGAGTTTTTTTGTGTCCCGTTCAGGGGGGGGCTCCCCGAAATCGGGGAGGGCTGATTTTACTCAGCTTCCGTTTCCTGAGAGGCCTGCGCATTGCGCGGGTCATTTGGCGCACGCCCGCCACTGCGACGACGGCTGCGACGACGACCTTTGTTGCTGCCTTCCTCAGAGTTATCCGATTCCGGTTTGGCTTCAGCAGTCGGTTGTTCGACTTTTTGGGCTTCCTGTTCTGTGGCAGGTGCCGCTACAGTTTTTGCTTCGGTTTTAGTCTCAATCGTTGCTTCAGCTTTTGCTTCTACCGCTGCAGTAGCTGGAACTTCAGTCTTTGCCTCCGGAGCTGGGCTGGCTTCTGCCGTTGTATTGCCATCAGAGCTGTTGTTTTGTGGCTCATCAGCCTGGCGACGGCGACGACGATTGTTGCGGCGACGTGGCTTCTCTTCAGTAGTGGCTTCAGCTTGTGGTTCTGAGGTGGCTGGTTCTGCGGTGGCTGCCTCAGTTGCTTCTTGTGCCGGCTGAGTTTCCACTGTCTGTGTTTCTGCCTTAGCTTGCTCAGGAGCTGCTTTCACTGAAGGTTCTGCTTTTGCAGATACCTCTGTGGTTTTCGCCTCTTCACCATTTTTGACTTCAGAAGTTGCTTTTGCTTCAGGAGTGCTGCCAGCTTCGGGCTTATCAGCCTTATTGCGACGACGGCTGCGACGTTCACGACGAGGCTTGCGCTCTTCGCTATCAGCTTTTGGTGCTTCCAGAATGGTTGCTTCGCTGGCGATAGTAGCTTGCGCTTCTTTCTTCTCGCCAGAAGCTGTCACCACTACTTCTGATGGCTCATTCGACTTCTCGCGTGGCTCGCGGCGACGACGTGGGTTATCCCCTTTGCTGCGGTCACGACGTTGAGCGCGGCCTTCCTGGTTGTCCTGATCCTTATTGCGGTCTTGGTTGCGATCCTGACCAGCACGCTCTTGTTTGCGTGTTTCGTTTTTGTCGTGGTTATCAGACTTACGCTTGGTATCGTCGTTACGATTCTCAGAGCGCTGGTTTTCCGAGCGGCGATTGTCATTCTGCTTGCGACGATTGTCGTTCTGCTGACCGCGTTCACCATCACGTTCCTGACGGTTGCGAGAGCGGTTGTCATCGCTGCTCTTTTCAGAGCGTGAATCCTGACGTTTGTCCTGGCGTTGACCATTGCGACGATTGTTTGAGCCATTTTTACGATCGCGGTTCTGGTTGTTCTGACCTTTGCGACCTTTGTTATTTGGCTTATTTTTCTGTTCAGCTTCTTTTTCTTCTTTGTCAGAAGAACCTTCAAACAAGGAAGACAGGGCACTGCCCAGCTTCGACCAGAAGCTCTGAACTTCAGGTGCTGGTGCGGCTTTACGCTGAACGCCTCTGACGGCAGCTGTTTGCTGTGGTGCTGCGGTTTCAGGCTTAGCAATATCGACGCCGTATTCTACTTCACCGGCATCCAGTTTCTGCTCGTAGCTGACTTCTTCGATCAGGCTGTCATCCGGACGCAGACGCAATACTTCGTAATGCGGTGTTTCCATGTGTGGATTCGGCAGCACCAGTACTTTGCTGTTGTGGCGCGCTTCGATGGCAGCGATCAGGTTACGTTTTTCGTTTAACAGGAAGCTGGCAACCGGCACCGGGACAATGGCGCGAATCTGGCCGGTATTCTCTTTGGCGGCTTCTTCTTCGATCAGACGCAGAATCGACAGGCCGGAAGACTGAATGTCGCGGATAACACCAGTGCCGCTACAGCGTGGACAAACGTGTCCGCTGGTTTCGCCCAGTGAAGGGCGCAGGCGCTGGCGAGACATTTCAACCAGGCCAAAGCGGGAGATTCGGCCAACCTGAACGCGGGCGCGATCCATTTCTAACGCTTTCTTCAGGCGAGATTCAACTTCACGCTGATTTTTGTTGGCCATCATGTCGATGAAATCGATCACGACCAGGCCACCCATATCACGCAGGCGTAATTGGCGAGCAATCTCGTCGGCGGCTTCCAGGTTGGTGTTCAGTGCCGTTTCTTCAATGTCTGCACCTTTAGTGGCGCGAGCAGAGTTGATATCGATGGATACGAGAGCTTCAGTTGGGTCGATCACAATCGAGCCACCGGAAGGCAGTTTTACTTCACGCTGGAAGGCGCTTTCGATCTGAGTTTCGATCTGGTAACGGTTAAACAGCGGTACGCTGTCCTGATACAGCTTAAATTTACCTTCAGACTGTGGGATCACCTGTTGCACAAAAGCAATGGCTTCGTCGAATGCGGCCTGGGTGTCGATCAGCACTTCGCCGATGTCCTGACGCAGGTAGTCGCGGATCGCACGGATGATAACGTTGCTTTCCTGCAGTAACAGGTAAGGAGCGCTCAAATTTTCGGAAGCACGCTGAATTGCGGACCAGACATTAACCAGATAATCCAGGTCAGCCTGAAGTTCTTCTGAGCTACGGCCAATACCGGCGGTACGGACGATAACGCCCATTTTGTCCGGTACCTGTACGCCTTTCATGGCTTCACGCAGCTGGGTGCGCTCATCGCCTTCGATACGGCGGGAGATGCCACCTGCGCGGGCATTGGTTGGCATCAGAACCAGATAACGGCCGGCCAGGCTCACTTGTGTGGTGAGGGCGGCACCTTTGTTGCCACGCTCTTCTTTATCAACCTGAACGATGATTTCCTGGCCTTCACGCACCACATCTTTGATATTGATGCGGCCCGGACCCGGGTCTTTCACGAAGTATTCGCGGGCGATTTCTTTCAGTGGCAGAAAGCCGTGGCGTTCTGCACCAAAATCAACAAATGCCGCTTCCAGGCTGGGTTCAATACGGGTGATTTTGCCTTTGTAGATGTTGGCTTTTTTCTGTTCACGAGTGCCGGGTTCGATATCCAGATCGTAAAGTTTTTGTCCGTCCACAAGGGCTACGCGCAACTCTTCAGACTGAGTTGCGTTGATTAGCATTCTTTTCATGCTGCACGTTTTGCTCAATTAAGGGCAACGTACTTGCTGGCAATGCCACGTTTTCTCTCTTTTTATACAAAAGCCGAGAAAATAAATGCGGCTTAGCAAAATATTTATGGGTGCTTTGCGCCATCAGTGCCAATCGGGTCACTGATCCATTGTTGCAGTGGTGCCTCTTATGCTCTGGGCCGGGCACCAACACTGTCCATAATTTGTTAATCAGAGATGCCGGCAAGGTTGCCTGGTTTATCTCAGAGAACGGCTCGCTTGACTGGTGTCGAGGGTTTAAACCGACGCTCGCAGGTCATTCGAAACTCACACGGTTCGGACTGGCAATTGGCTCAGTAACCGGATTGGGAGTTGTCTCCGTTCTTTATTAATTCCCGGGAAGAGTTTTAACCAAAATGCTTCTTCCCTATACTTGCCGCTTTTCCGGCATTGCTCTGCTGCTCCGTGTGTCGCTTTCGGTGGAGACTGATACAGGCTGAGCGAATATAGCAGTAAAGGTGTGTGGCAGCAAACCTGTGTGTTGTTCATGCTTTTAAGTCAGTGCCTTGTGCCGCTGTAACGGTTTTCGTCAACGGTTATTGCCGTTGCTGAATGCTGGTTGCCGCCATCGTAGAGTTATAGTTTTACATTCATGTCTCAAACTGAATTAGATACCCGCAAGGTGTCGTTTGTCACCGTGACCGAAGATAACGCCGGTCAGCGCCTCGATAATTTTTTATTGTCGCTATTAAAAGGTGTGCCCAAAGCACTGGTTTATCGGGTGATCCGTAAAGGTGAGGTGCGCGTTAATAAAAAGCGGGCCAAAGCGGATACCCGGGTGGTGATTGATGATCTGGTACGTATTCCACCGATGCGGGTGGCCGAGCGTGATGCGCCTCCACCGGTATCAAGTGTGCTGAGTGAGCTGCTGAAAAATGCCATCGTGCATGAAGATGATGGTTTGTTAGTGGTGAATAAGCCCAGCGGTCTGGCGGTGCACGGTGGCTCCGGGGTGAATCTGGGGTTGATCGAAGCGCTGCGGCAAATGCGCCCGGAGCATACCTTTCTGGAGTTGGTGCATCGTCTTGATCGGGATACTTCTGGCCTGATTCTGGTTGCCAAAAAGCGTTCAGTGTTAACAGCATTGCAGCGCATGCTGGCGAATAAAGCCGGTATTGCAAAGCGCTATCTGGCATTAGTGCACGGCGGTTGGGATCGTAAGGTTAGAGATGTCAAAGTACCTTTATTGCGAATTGAGCGTAAGTCTGGCGAGCGAATGGTGATTGTCGATGACGAAGGTAAAAAAGCGCACACCCGCACCCGCTTGTTAAATCATGGGCCGCATTATGCGTTGATCGAAGCTGAGCCGGTGACCGGACGAACGCATCAGATTCGCGTGCATTGCCAATATGAAGGTCATGCAATTGCAGGAGACCAGAAGTACCGCGATAAAGTGGCGGTGGATATTGATAAAAAGCAGGGTGTTAGTCGTTTGTTACTGCATGCCTGGCAGCTGGAATTTCGCCACCCAAGCAGTGGCGATTTCCTGAAGCTGGAGGCCTGGCCGGATGATGAGTTTCAGCAGATTTTAGCAAAAGCGCAGTGTGAGCTGGCAAAACAGGATTGATAGAGTAGGGCGTATCTTTGAAATACGAAGTGATTATATTTGATTGGGATGGCACGCTGGTTGATTCAACCGGGCGTATCGTCGATAGCATGCAGCGTGCTGGTGTTGAAGTGGGTTTGCCATCAGTGCCGGATTCTGCGGTGCAAAACATTATTGGGCTGGGCTTGCCAGAGGCGTTAAAAACGGTATGGCCAATGATTGATGCCCAACAGCTGGAACAAATGACCCGGGAATATGCCCGCAACTTTGTATATGACAGTAAAGTTGCTATGGATTTTTTTCCGGGTGTTGCAGAGTTATTCGCCGATTTAACAGCGACTGGCCGCAGGCTGGCAGTCGCCACCGGGAAAAGCCGCAAAGGGCTGGATCGCATGTTTACTGAGTTGCTGATTGATGATCAGCCGGTTGGTCAGCAGTTTGCTGCCAGTCGTTGCGCTGATGAGACGCGCTCTAAGCCACACCCTCTGATGCTGCAGGAATTACTGACCGAGCTGCAGGTGAATGCAGATGCGGCATTAATGGTGGGTGATACCAGTTATGATCTGGCCATGGCGCGGGATATTGGTATGCACTCAGTGGGCATGAGCCATGGTGCACACGATGATGACGTGTTGCTGAGCTGTGAGCCGCAGGCGTTATGTCACACAATTGAAGAATTAAATCTCTGGATAAAGACCAATGGATGACCACTCTATGAATGAGCCTTCTGCAAATAATTCACCCAATCATCAGCGACCTGATGATAACAACACAAAAGAATGGAAGCTGATTGAGAAAGTTCTGCTGGATGTTCAGGGTGAGCAGCGCCGTACTCGCCGCTGGGGTATTTTCTTTAAGTTTATTTTCTTTATTTACCTGTTTTCGCTGTTGTGGCTGGTGCGTGTGCCAACCGACGGGCTGGAAAAAACAGCCGCTGGTGGTGATGCGTATGCTGCCGTTATTGAGGTGAATGGTGTGATTGCTGCCGATCAGGATGCCAGTGCCGATGCCATTATCAGTGCTTTGCGGGATGCCTTTGATGATGAGCAGGCGTTGGGTGTGATTCTGCGCATCAATAGCCCAGGTGGTAGCCCGGTGCAGTCGGGTTATGTTTATGATGAAATCAAACGTTTGAAACAAACCCGTGAGAACTTCCCGGTTTACGCTGTGATTATGGACCTGGGCGCTTCGGGTGCTTATTACATTGCGGCCGCCGCGGATGAAATTTATGCCGACAAAGCCAGTCTGGTGGGTTCCATTGGTGTGGTTGGCTCAGGTTTTGGTTTTGTTGAGGCAATGGAAAAACTGGGTGTTGAGCGTCGTCAATATACTGCTGGCGAGCACAAAGGCTTCCTTGATCCGTTTACCCCGGAGAATCCGGAAGAAAAAGCTTTCTGGGAAGGCGTGCTGAAGGTCACTCATAAGCAATTTATTGATCAGGTTAAAAATGGCCGTGGTGAGCGCCTGAAACAATCTCCTGAGCTGTTTTCCGGTCTGGTCTGGTCGGGTGAGCAGGCACTGGAAATGGGCCTGATTGATGGTTTGTCGTCTAGCAGCCAGTTGGCGCGTGACAAAATGGGCACGGAAGAGCTGGTGAACTTCACCTATCGTCCAGACCCTTGGGAAGAACTGGTCAGCCGCTTGGGTGCCAGTATCGGTCAGGGAATTGCGACGCAAATGATGCAGCAGATGCAATTAGGCGGACAAGCGCCGCAGCTGCGTTAATTTTCTATTAAATACCTAATGTGCGGAGCAGATATTGCTCCGTTGAATAAATAATTTTGACACTGGAGCTTTGCATACCTATTATGTCGCGCACTATGGCAGAGGCTAGGCTACCCCAGCGTGTCGATGCAGCTAAATTAGTTGAAGCAAATCAACAATTTATCGCTGAAATCGATAGCGAAAAACTACCCAGATTAAATGACGCAGTTGAACGCTGTGTTACTCCTGTTTCCTGTGAAGTTGAATTTGACCGGGATGAAGAGCGTAATCGGGTATTGACCGGTAGCTGTAAAACACAAGTTGTTATGATATGTCAGCGCTGTCTCGGGGAGGTTACCCTTCCTGTAGAGAGCAGCTTCCAGTTGGGGCTTGTGTTTAATGACGAACAGGCAAAACAGTTGCCAAGGCGACTGGAGCCGGTTGAGCTGGACGAAGATGCTCGTCTGGAGCTCTGGGAAACAATAGAAGACGAAGTGCTTTTGGCGTTACCCAGCTTTCCGACACATCCTGAGAGCGAATGTCAGATTAAACAGCCTACGCCGGAGATAACGGCAACAGAAGATTCAGACGTCAAACGGCCTAATCCGTTTGGTGTTCTAGCTCAGCTTAAACAGAAATAGAGATAGTCAGGAGCCAAACATGGCGGTTCAAAAAAGCAAAGTAACTCGTTCTAAGCGTGGTATGCGTCGTTCTCACGATGCTCTGGATAACAACGCTGCTCTGTCTGTAGACCCTACTACTGGTGAAACTCACCGTCGTCACCACGTGACTAAAGACGGTTTCTTCCGTGGTAAGAAAGTCGTGGAGACTGGCAACGACTAATATGTTTACCATCGCGGTAGATGTAATGGGCGGGGACTTAGGTCCCCGCGTTGCGTTTAAAGCCTGCAAGAAAATACTGAAATCCAATCCAGATCTCAGTCTTATCCTCACGATGACCTCTGAATTTGCAGAGGATGCTCGTTCTTATTTTTCCCGTTATTTGCAACGAATCCAGGTCATAGAGTGCGTCGACTTTGTCGCCATGGATGATCAGCCTGCGCGTGTCTTGCGTCATGGTAAGCAGTCGTCGATGGCTATGGCGGTGCAGCAGGTAAAAGACGGTCATGCGGCCGGTGTGATTTCTGTCGGAAATACCGGAGCGCTGATGGTGCTGTCGCGTTCTATTCTGGGAACGCTTAACGGCATTTCCCGCCCGGCGCTGGCGACTCAGATTCCAACTCGCGACAAACCACTGCTGATGCTCGATCTGGGGGCTAATCTGGAGTCCAGTGCTGATCAGTTGTGTGAATTTGCTCGTTTAGGAGCGGCCTGGTGTAAAGCTCAGGGCCAGCGTTCGCCAAAGGTTGGGGTGCTGAATATTGGTCAGGAAGCCTGTAAGGGGACAACCGAAGTGCAGCTTGCCGGGCAACGCCTGACTGAACAGATGTCGCAGCACTATGTTGGCTTTTGTGAGGGCGACAGCATCTATTCCGGCGAGCTGGATGTATTGGCCTGTGATGGCTTCTCCGGCAATGTTGCGCTCAAGACCAGTGAAGGACTGGCGGGCTGGGTGGTAATTGAACTCAGTCGAGTGTTTGATCGTTCGCCATTGTCCTGGTTGCTGAAACCCTTGTGGGCCAGTTTGTTGCGTGGAGTGCTGAAGCGTTTTACGTCAACCCGCTATGCCGGTGCGCTGTTGCTGGGTGTGAATGGTATTGTGGTTAAAACCCACGGTAAATCGGATGAAACCGCTTTTGCGGCGGCGATGAATTACCTGATTGATCAGACCCGGGTAGTCGACCTGAATTTACTTCGTGCGGAACTGGTGCGACTCGATCCAGCCGAGTAAATCTGTTATGAATCAATTAATTAACGAATTTGATTCAATAATCTTGTGCATTTTTGACCATTTATTGTAACAATCCTCCCCTCATAATATGTCCCATAGAATCCGGGGCATTCCACGAATGCTTAAGAACACGACGTAAGGCGAATCCATGACCGATGTAATTGCATATTTTCCTGGGCAGGGTGCTCAACAAGTAGGCATGTTGTCTGATCTGGCTGAACAATACAGCCAGGTTCATGAAACATTTCAGGAAGCCTCTGATGCGATCGGTTTTGACTTGTGGGAAATGGTCAACAATGGCCCGGCCGAAACGTTAAACCTGACGTACAATACACAGCCTGCGTTATTAACCGCCAGTACTGCGGTATGGCGTGTGATTAAAGCGCTGGCTCCTGCGTTGAATGTAACCGCAGGAGCCGGACACTCTCTGGGTGAATATTCCGCTCTGGTGGCTGCCAATGCGATTGATTTTGCTGATGCCGTTAAGCTGGTTAAGAAACGTGGTGAGTTAATGGATCAGGCCGTGCCAGCTGGGGAAGGTGGTATGGCAGCGATTCTGAATCTGAATGAAGAGCAGATTCGCGCGGTTTGTCAGCAAGCCGAAAAAGACACCAGCGGTGTGGTTGAACCGGCTAACTTTAATGCACCTGGGCAAATTGTGGTGGCGGGCTCAATGGCTGCGGTTGATGCCGTGATTCCATTGGCAAAAGAAGCGGGCGCTAAGCGCGCGATGAAATTAGTGGTCAGTGGTCCATTCCACTCCAGCCTGATGAAAGCCGCCGCTGAAGAACTGGGTGAAGCCTTAAATGCGATTCAATGGCGTGCACCTGAGTTTCCGGTGTACCACAATGTTGATAACGAGACTGCTACGCTGGAAGCCATCCCGGCTAAATTACTGGCGCAGTTATATAGCCCGGTTAACTGGACGGGTGCGGTACAGGCATCACGTGCCAAAGCGGATCTGGCGATTGAATTTGGCCCGGGCAAGGTGCTGGCGGGTCTGAATAAACGAATTGATAAGACTCTGGCTACTTCCGGTAGCGGAGATCTGGCCTCGTTGCAGGCCGCTGTAGAAAAAATTCAAGGAAACTAATATGTCTGATCAAAAGCCGTTGGCCTTAGTAACCGGTGCCAGTCGTGGTATTGGTGCTGCCATTGCAGAGCGTCTGGCCAATGATGGCTATCAGGTGGTTGGTACTGCGACCAGTGATTCCGGTGCCGCTGCTATTCGTGAGCGTTTGGCAACGATTGATGCGGCTAATAATGCCGTGGTGCTGAATATCTCTGATGCCGAGCAAACCGCCGCTACCATTAAGCAGTTGTTGGCTGACTATGGTACGCCAGCGGTGGTGGTCAACAATGCGGGTATTACCCGTGATAACTTATTTTTACGCATGTCCGATGACGAATGGGATGCGGTTGTAAATACCAATCTCAGTGGCGTTTTCCGGGTATGTAAAGCATTGGCTAAGCCAATGATCAAACAAAAAGCCGGCAGCATTATTAATATCAGCTCCATTATCGGTACCACCGGTAATGCCGGGCAGGCAAACTATGCAGCCGCTAAAGCCGGTCTGGAAGGCTTCAGTCGTTCACTGGCACAAGAAATTGCCAGCCGTAATATCCGGGTAAACTGTATTGCCCCGGGTTTTATTCAAACGGATATGACAGACGTCTTGCCTGAAGCACAAAAAGAGGCCATTCTAGCGTCCATTCCGAGCAAGGCGCTTGGACAGGTTGAAGATATCGCTGGAGCGGTGGCTTTTCTGGCTGGTGAAGATTCCAAATATATTACAGGTCAGACCATTCATGTGAATGGCGGCATGAATATGGGATAACGGTCATTTACTGGCCAATTAGAGTTAACAAACGGTAGGAAAAAACCATGAGTAACATTGAAGAACGTGTAAAAAAAATCGTATGTGAGCAACTGGGTGTTAAAGAAGAAGAAGTAAAGCCTTCTTCCTCTTTCGTAGACGACCTGGGTGCTGACTCTCTGGATACTGTTGAGCTGGTTATGGCTCTGGAAGAGGAATTTGAAACTGAAATTCCTGATGAAGATGCAGAGAAGCTGACCAGCGTTCAGGAAGCCATCGACTACATCATTGCCAATCTGTAAGATTTGTAATGTCTGGAAGCCGCCTCTTCGGACGCGGCTTTTTTTGTGCCTGTTATTTGATCAATGCAGTCTCGAATCAGTTTAAAACAACAAAGTGAATTAGGATTATGAGCAAGCGACGTGTCGTGATTACCGGAATGGGGACAGTGAACCCACTGGCCCACAATGTCAGCGAAACCTGGGAAGCCGTTTGTGCCGGTAAAAGTGGTATCGCCAAAGTAGAGCACTTTGACGCCGACGGTTACAGCACTCAGATTGTCGGAGCCGTTAAAGACTTCGACCCAAACCCGGTCATGACCACAAAAGATGCCCGTAAAGTCGATTTATTTTTGCAATACGCCATGGTGGCTGCCGAAGAGGCCATCAACGACGCTCAATTTCCTGAGTCGCTCAACAAAACCCGGGTTGGGGTGGCGGTAGGTTCAGGCATTGGCGGCCTGAACATGATTGAAAACAACAATGTGCAGCTGGGTAAAAGTGGCCCGCGTCGGGTTTCTCCATTTTTGGTGCCAGGCTCAGTGATTAATATGGCAGCCGGTAATATTGCCATTCGCCATGGTCTGCAAGGGCCTAACTTTGCTATCACCACTGCTTGTACCACGGGCACACACAATATTGGTTACGGTGCCCGCACCATTGCTTACGGTGACGCCGATGTCATGGTGGTTGGTGGCGCAGAATGTGGTTCGTCACCTTTAGGTATGGCGGGCTTCGCTTCAGCGCGGGCTATGAGTACCCGCAACGATGAGCCGCAAAAAGCGAGCCGCCCGTGGGATAAGGATCGTGATGGGTTTGTGCTGGGTGACGGCGCAGCCGTACTGATTCTGGAATCACTGGAGCACGCGCAACAGCGCGGAGCAACCATTTATGCCGAAGTGGTGGGGCTGGGAATGAGTGATGACGCTCACCATATTACCTCGCCACCGGAAGATGGTTCCGGTGCGCAGGCAGCGATGACCAATGCGCTGAATGACGCGGGCCTGAAACCGGAAGATATTGATTATATTAACGCCCATGGTACGTCTACCTTGGTTGGCGATATTGCTGAGACCAAAGCGATTAAAGCGGTGTTTGGTGAACATGCCAATAAGCTGGCCGTATCATCAACCAAGTCCATGACCGGCCATTTATTAGGGGCGGCAGGGGCCATTGAAGCGCTGATTACCACGTTGGCGATTCGTGATGGTATTGCACCACCAACCATCAATCTGGATAACCCGGATGAGGGCTGTGATCTGGATTATGTGCCGCATCAGGCGCGTAAAATGGAAATTCGTGCCGCCATTTCAAACTCGTTTGGCTTTGGCGGCACCAACGGCAGCCTGCTGATCAAACGCTTTGAAAACTGATTGGCTGATGGCCAGCTGGCAGGCTGATGGCTGGTGCCAGCAGCCTGTTATGGCCCGTGGTGCCGAGTTTGGTGATGGCCTATTTGAAACCCTGCGTATCAATGCGCAGGGTGAAATTCCTTTGTGGTCATTGCATCGACAACGCCTGGCTGAGGGCCTGGTGAAGCTCAATCTGCCGATCGACTCTCTGAGCATTATTGATCGGGCCATCAATCAGCTGTTATCAACCCAATTAATGACGGTTGTTGCGCCGCAGCACACCTACGGCTGGCAGGTCAAATTGTTGGTTGAGCGGGCGGCCAATGTCACCAGCCAAATGCCGGTGCGTGGTTATGCTTACCATACCGATCAAGCCGTGGTGTTAAGTGTTGTGATCCGCCCGGCGCCCGGTTTTTTGCCGGTTGAGCAAGGCATGACGGTGGGGGTTAGCCCGGTCGTATTGTCACAGCAGCCGTTGCTGGCAGGTATTAAGCACCTGAATCGTTTGGAGCAGGTGTTGGCGCGACAACAATTCGCCGAAGACTGGCAAGAGTGCCTGATGCTGAATCCTCAGGGTGATGTGATTGAGGGCTGCATGTCGAACCTGTATATCCTTGAGAATCAACAGCTGATCACCCCGTTACTGGATCAGGCGGGGGTTGAGGGCGTTGCACGTCGTTGGTTATTTGAACAGGCTGAGTCTTTGGGGCTGAGCATTACTCAGGGCGTGATTGATTTAGCCCGTGTCCGACAGGCGGATGGTGTGTTGTACAGCAATACCCTGAACGGCTTTAGTTGGGTAGAGCGGTTGGAAAAAGAACACTTTTCTTTATCCTCGTGTGAAAAAACACAGCGCGTTTGTGCCACAATTCAAACGGCTTTTATTCAGACATTATGCGGAACATTGTGTAAAACCTCGTGAAGAAAATTCTACTGTTATTGATTGCTGTTCTGGCGCTGCTCGCCGTTGCAGTTGGTGTTGTTACCGGTGTTGCCTGGAATGCCCGGACGACTAACCCAGACACGGTATTAATCAGCATTGAGCGTGGTGATACCTTGTCGCGCAAAGCCCGCGAATGGCAGCAAGCAGGTTGGCTGCCGTCGGCTCTGATGCTGAAAATACAGGCGCGTTTATTAAATCAACAGCAGGTGCTGAGGGTGGGCGAATATCAATTACCGCCTCAGTTAACCGGCCCTCAATTACTGAGCTTTTTAGCCAGTGCAAAACCGGTGACGTATAAATTACGGTTTATTGAAGGCACGCGCCTGACAGACGCCATTAAAGTGTTAAGCAATGCTCAATATTTGCAGCAGGATATTACTCCGCTGAACATAAAAGCCGTGGCTGAGGTAATCGGTGTGACGGGTAATCCTGAAGGTTGGTTGTATCCGGATACTTATGTTTATCAAAAAGGTGAAAAAGTCAGCGCGATTATTCGTCAGGCACATCAGCGTATGCAAAAACAACTGGCGGAATCCTGGCAGACACGGGCGAAAAAATTACCTTATAAAACGCCGTATGATGCGTTAATCATGGCGTCGATTGTTGAGAAGGAAACCGGCGCTGCTTACGAGCGCCCGCAAATTGCCGGAGTTTTTGTGCGACGTCTGCAAAAAAATATGCGCTTAGAAACTGACCCAACGGTGATTTATGGCCTGGGTGAAAATTTTGATGGCAATTTACGGCGTGTGCATTTGCGTGATCGCGATAATCGCTACAATACCTATCGCCATAAAGGTTTGCCACCGTCACCTATTGCGTTTGCTGGTAAAGCTGCAATTGAAGCGGCGTTACATCCGGCTGATGGTGATGCCTTATTTTTTGTGGCAAAAGGTGATGGCAGCCATTATTTTTCAACCACCTTGGCCGAGCATAATAAAGCCGTGCGCCAATATCAGATTTATAAACGCAAAAAAGATTATCGTTCAGCACCGGCTGCTCAGTAATTTGGAAAACATATGATGTATCAAGGCAAATTCATTACCTTTGAAGGTGGTGAAGGGGTGGGGAAATCCACCAATATTCAATTTGCAGCAGAATGGCTGAAAGCCAGAAATATTGATGTGGTCGTGACCCGTGAACCGGGTGGTACTCTGATTGCTGAAACCATTCGTAATCAGTTATTAAAAGCACATCACGATGAACCTATGTCGGATATGGCGGAATTATTATTGGTGTTTGCCGCTCGTGCTCAGCATCTGCAAACCTTAATTGAACCGGCATTGGCGGCTGGCAAGTGGGTGTTGTGTGACCGCTTTACCGACTCGACGCTGGCGTATCAGGGCTATGGCCGTGGTCTGGACACTTCCTTGATCCTGAATTTAAAAGCGCTGGTGCAAAAAGACCTCGAACCACACTGCACGTTTTTATTAGAAGCTCCGCTGGAGTTGGGTATGTCCCGGGCCCGTGGTCGTGCTGATGACGCCGGTGAGCAGGTGGATCGCTTTGAAACCGAACAGCTCGATTTCTTCCGCAAGGTACAGCAGGGTTTCTCCGATTTAGCCAATCAGCATAAGCGTTTTGTTCGTGTTGATGCCGCTTTGCCTTTGGCTGAGGTGCAGCAACAAATTGAGCAGCAGCTGTCGTTAATGTTAGGGCAGTGGGCGGAGCAGCCGTGATGGCAACTGAATCTTCCGCAGTGGCGTCACAACTATTGCCTTGGCAGCAGCCTGTGTGGACTGAGCTGGTTAAGCGTCAGCAACACTCTGGCTTGCCCCATGCGCTGATGTTCAGTGGCATTGCCGGTATTGGCAAACACGAACTGGCGTTGCGGGTTGCGCATTGGTTGTTATGTCAGACTGATGGCGTTGATCAGCCATGTGGCCATTGTCATTCGTGCCAGCTATGGCAGGCGGGCAGCCATCCGGATTTTATGGTGTGCCAGCCAGAAGATAGCAGTCGTCAGATCCGTATCGACAGCATCCGTAAAGTGAATGAATTTCTGGCACAAACACCACAAATCAGCCGTTGTCAGGTGGTGGTGATTCGCCCGGTTGAGGTAATGAACACCAATGCCGCTAATGCGTTATTAAAAACACTGGAAGAACCGGCGGGCGAGAGCTTTTTGTTGCTCGAAGCAGAGCGCTTTGGTTCGGTGTTGCCCACCATTCGCAGTCGCTGTCAGCGGATTCAGCTAGCAGCTCCGGACCCGATCGAGGCGCAGCAATGGCTGGAAACATCGGGCGTGGCGGCAGATCAGGCCATTCAGGCGCTGCGCTATAACCCTCAGGCGCCATTACGGGCAAAGCAATGGCTGGAGCATAACCTCGGCGAACAACAGCAGACCTGGCTGAATCTGTTTGGTCAATGGACGCAGGGCAGTGCGCCACTTGATACAGTGGTGGCCGCGTATACCAAGATGGAGCTGGATGATGTGATTCACTGGTATGCCGGGGTGTTGGCCGATGCGCTGAAAATAACGCTCTCAGTTACCGAAAATCAACTGCTGCATGGCAGTTGGCTGCCACAATTACTTCAATCTGGCGGACGGCTTGCTACCCTGAATAAAACAAAGCTGATAACCTTGCAGCGCTCGGTTCGGGAGATTCAGGGCGGTTTATTATCCGGTGCTGCCCATCATAATAAACAGTTGTTGAATGAGTCCCTGCTGCTGCAATGGCGCGAGCTTGTGCAATAACGAAATAAATAACATTGTCACCAGAATGACAGTCGGGAGATAGAATGAATCCAATGGGTGGTCGCAGCGGTATCCTGTCGCTGACAATCAAGGATAAATCCGTGTTGTATGCCGCGTACATGCCATTTATTACCGATGGCGGCATGTTTATCCCAACCAACAAGCAATATCAGTTGGGTGATGAAGTGTTTATGTTGCTGAAGCTGATGGATGAGCCGGAGAAGATTCCGGTGGCCGGTAAAGTGATCTGGGTTACCCCTAAAGGGGCTCAGGGTAATAAAGTGGCAGGTATTGGTGTGCAGTTCACCGGTGACGACAATATTGCGCGTAATAAAATCGAGACCTTTCTGGCCGGGGCGTTAAAGTCTGATCGGGTAACGCATACGATGTAAGTTATTCGTAAATATCTTTGCGATGCCCAACTCTAAGCACCAATACAATAAATTTATCGTTTTGGATTTGGCCGATTATCCGATAGTTTCGAACCCGGTAGCGCCACAAACCACTCAGCTCATGTGACAGTGGTTTGCCAAAACGGCGGGGGTTTTCTTCGGTGGCGATGCGCTCCCGCAGGTATTTAAGAATTTCCCGCTGGGCTTGTCTATCTAACTTTTTCAGATCTTTAACGGCCGCATCATCAAACTCGACTGTCCATGTCATTGTGTGAATCCATTATCTGCAAGGCCATTTCAGGCGTCGCGGTTTAGTTCCTGCTCCAGTTCGTCCAGCGTCCAGCGCTTGCCGGATTGCTCAAGGCGTGACAGAGCCAAATACTTATCTTCCATCGCATCAAGGTATTCAAGGATGGCTTCACGCGCATAGAAGGTTTTTGTGCGGCCTGTTTTGGCTGCCAGTTCCGCCAGTCGTGTTTCTATCTCGTCGGGGAGTCGAATAGCAAGCATGATGCCTCCTGAGGCTATACATGTATGACACCTATAGCCTATCACTCATGTTTATTTTTGGGTATATCGCGCAGATTAATGGTTTTGGCTATCAGCTCTGGCCATTAGTCCCGGCAAAACTCCAGCATTTCTTCGACCGCTTCCAGTGCATCGTCGAGCGCATCCTGAGTGGTATGGAAGTGTGGTGAGAAGCGAACGCCACCGCCACGGTTGGCACAGATCACTCCGGTTTTCATCAGTGCCTGATACAGCTTCTGGCTGTCGGCACCCCAGAAATGGAAGGTCAGAATGCCGCTGGGGCGCTCGTCTAACAGCGGATTTACGAAGTTGGCTTCCAGCTCAGTCAAGCCCTGCTTCAGGTATTGGACGCGTTCACTGATGGCGTATTCCACTTGTGGTAAACCGGCTTTTAATAACAAGCCGGTGCTGGCTTCCAACGCGTAGCTGGCCAGCAGATTAGGACTGCCACATTCAAAGCGACGGGCGTCGCTGGCTAACTGCCACTCGCGAACATTGTAGTTGCCCATCTCCTCAACCATATGCCAGCCGAATTCACGCACCTGCAGCTGATCCATAATCTCCGGGCGGACATAAAAGAACCCCAGACCTTCTGGCCCCAGCATCCATTTATGGCCGTCAGCCATGGCAAAATCACACAAATTCTCCTGCACCGAAAAGGCTTGTGCGCCAACCGCCTGAATGGCATCAATACAAAACAGCACGCCGTTATCGCGGCAGGCCTGGCCAATGCGATTGATATCCAGGCGTAAGCCACTGGCGTATTGCACTGCACTGATGGACACCAGTTTGGGCTTTTGCGCAATTGCTGTCAGCAGCTCGGCTTCCGGGTCCGAGTAAGGCAGGGCCACTTCAACTACCTTAACGCCCTGGTTTTGCAACGACTCCCAAACGATGCGATTGCTGGGAAATTCCTGATCGGAAATCACCACCACATCACCGGCTTGCCAATCCAGACCATAAGCAACAAACGAAAGCGCCTCGGAAGTGTTTTTGACCAGTGCCACACTGCCTTTGGGCGCATCGATTAATTGTTCCAGATTACGCTTCAGTGACTTCTCAACCTGCATCCACTCGGGGTAGTGAGACGCGCCCATGGCAACGTTCTCGGCTGCAAAGTTAGCTACTGCTTTGCGGGCAGACTCTGGCCAGGGAGCAACCGCAGCATGATTCAGGTACATACATTCGTCGTTAACCGGGAACTCTGCACGCCAATCGAATTGGTTGTTATTGGTTTGATTGTTTCCACTACCGGTTGGATTGTTGTTAGCACTGGAATGCGTCATTTCATGGCCCTTGATTGAGTCTTTATCGTTAATCGTTACCTTTCTGCTAAGATACCCGAAATTTAAGAAATAATTGATAGAGAAGTTATGTCTGATCAAAACTGTTCTGGTACAAGTCATCCGGCCTTTCGTCTGATTGATTCGACGGTGGTTGAGTCTCTGAATCTGACCGTTCATCATTTTGAACATCAGAAGACCGGTGCAGTGCATTATCACCTTGAGTCTGATCATGATGAAAAGGCCTTTTTAGTAGCCTTGCGCACCATGCCACACGACTCAACCGGGGTGGCGCATATTCTTGAGCATACGGCCTTATGCGGCAGTGAAAAATTCCCGGTACGCGATCCGTTTTTTATGATGACGCGGCGCTCGCTAAACACCTTTATGAACGCCATGACCAGCTCAGACTGGACGGCTTACCCGTTTGCTTCACAAAACCTTAAAGACTTTAACAACCTGCTGGACGTGTACCTGGATGCGGTGTTTTTCTCACGTCTGGACCCGCTGGATTTTGCTCAGGAAGGTCACCGGGTTGAATTCAGTGAAGAAGGCAATAAAGCCTCATCGCTGGAATATAAAGGCGTTGTCTTTAATGAGATGAAAGGTGCAATGTCATCGCCGGTCAGCCAGTTATGGCAGGGCATTTCCAGCTATTTATTCCCGACCACCACCTATCACTACAACAGTGGTGGTGAGCCTGCGGATATCACCGACTTGAGCTATGACGAGTTGCTGGCGTTTTATCAAACCCATTATCACCCGTCTAATGCCATCTTTATGAGCTTTGGTGATCTGGATGTGTTGGATCTGCAGCAAAAAATGGATGAGCAGGCGCTGTCACGCTTCGAGCGTCAGCAAAAACAATGGCGTGTTGCCCCTGAGAAGCGCTATCCGGCACCGATTGCGGTCGAGCAGGCCTATGGTGTAGACGGCGATGACTTATCTGCAAAAACTCACCATGTGATGGGTTGGTTGCTGGGCGATTCCACCGATCTGGATGCTCAGTTAGAGGCCAATCTGCTCAGTCAGATTTTATTGGATAACAGTGCGTCACCGTTACGCCGTGCGCTGGAGCAAACCGATTTGGGCGGCTCGCCTTCACCTTTGTGTGGTCTGGAAGATTCCAACCGTGAAATGAGCTTTATGTGTGGCATCGAGGGTAGCGAACCAGAGCAAGCACAAGCGCTGGAAACTCTGGTACTCGATACGCTGCAGCAGGTTGCTGAACATGGTGTGGAGCGCTCAATGATTGATGCCGCCTTGCATCAGCTGGAGCTGCATCAGCGTGAAATTGGCGGTGACCATTATCCTTATGGATTACAGCTGATCTTTAACGCCATTCCGGCGGCAACCCATTACGGTGATCCGGTCAGTCTGCTGAATCTGGACCCGGCATTGGAGCGCCTGAAACAAAAAGCCGCTGCCGATAACTTTGTTCAGGACGCGGTACAGCGTTTGTTGCTGAATAACCGCCATCGGGTTCGTTTTACCCTGAAACCGGATGCTCAGTTAAACGAAGAGGCCCAGCGCCTTGAGCAGCAACGACTGCAGGATCATTTGGCGGCGCTGAATGAGGCCGAGAAAGACATCATTGTCGAACTAACTCAGGCATTAAAAGAGCGTCAGGCGCAGCAGGATGATCCGGGTGTTTTACCTCAGGTGACGCTGGAAGATGTTAAGCCGGAATTAAATCATGTTGCGCCAACCGCTGAACATTCAGCGAATGAGCAGCTGCCGGTCAGTGAATATCAGACCGGTACCAATGGCATTTTATATCAACAGCTGTTGCTGGATTTGCCAACGCTGAGCCATGAACAGTTAACCTGGCTGCCGTTTTTCAGCCATGCCTGGACCGAAGTGGGCGCAGGCAATAACGACTACCTGGCTCAGCAGCAAAAACAAACCGCGCTGGTGGGCAGTTTGTCGGCTTATGCCTCAATCAAAGGTCAGGTAGACGATTGCAATCAGCTGCAAAGTTATCTGGTGATGACGGGCAAGGCACTGGCAAACAATGCCGATGCCTTTAGTGCTCTGAATCGCGAAACCTGGCAGCAAGCGCGCTTTGATGAAGATAAGCGTTTGCTGGATTTATTAACCCACGCGACGTCTCGTAAACAACAGGGCATCACCGGCTCTGGTCATGCGTTAGCCATGTCGCTGGCGGCGTCACCCATCAGTCTGGCGGCTAATGTTGCGAATGAATTGGGCGGTATGCCGCAGGCCTTGCGCCTGAAGCAGCGCCTGGAGCAGGCTCAGCAAAATCCGGCCTTGATTGGTGAAGCATTGTCAGGTCTGTATCAACAATTATCCGACCCGCAACAGGCTTTACTGGTGCATGATGAAAATCACGCTCAGGCACACCTGAGCAGTGTCGCTGATCAGTGGGCGTCGGTATCGGCAAGTACTGCGGGTGCCTTTGAATGGCAAATGCCAGAGCAGGAAGCAGCGCGTTATTGGATGGTGGACTCGCAGGTTAATTTCTGTTCCCTGGCTCTGCCAACGGTCACTCTGGATCACGAGGATGCGGCAGCGCTGGCAGTGGCTGGTGGTATTTTGCGTAATGGCTTCCTGCATACTGCAATTCGTGAGCAGGGCGGTGCTTATGGTGCCGGTGCATCTCAGGATTCAGCGCTGGGCTGTTTTAAATTCTTCTCTTATCGCGATCCACGGGTTGAAGGCACCTTTGCTGACTTCCGCCAGTCGGTTGACTGGTTATTACAGCAGCCGACCAGTGACGATCTGATTGAGCAATCAGTGTTGGGAATGATTGGTAGTATGGATCGCCCGGGTTCTCCGGCCGGTGAAGCCAAGCAAGCCTTCCATCTGGATAAAACCGGCCGTACCCGCATGATTCGTCAACAATTCCGCGAGCGTATGTTGCGGGTTAGCTGGGATGATGTAGTTCGGGTAACCGAGCAGTACCTGAAAAATCAGTCTGGCTATTCTGCGGTTATTGCACCCAAAGGCACACATACCATTGCTGAAGGGCTTGGCTTAAAAGTAGCCGAATTCTGAAGGCCTCTGTCTTATTGGCATTAGCCTGATCAATATTGGTCTGAACGGTGTTAGCCGAATAGGAATAGGTGTTAGTTAACGATTGATACGAGTCTCAGGTTTTAAATGAGAACTCGTATCAATTGTGTTTCTAATCGCGAGGCGGCATAATGCTGCCCCATTTTTTACGCTTCTCTATTTCAATGGAAACCGCTATGCGAGCGAAGGTTTTTAAACCCCAGGCGCTGTATCTGACTGCCTTGTTTACCTCTTTAATGGCACTATCGCCGATGTCGATAGCCGATGCACTTTCTGACAGCGAAGCCACTATTGCTGCCAGCGATACCAGTGGTAGCCGCAGCCAGAAGAAAGTGGAGCGTCTGGATGATCAGTCTCAGCGTTTATTAAACGAATACCGCCAGATCAAAGCAGAAGCGGATCAGCTGCGGTTATACAACGAGCAAATGACTCGTATCGTTGATAGCCAGGAACAGGAGTTGGCGTCGCTGGATCGTCAGATTTCTGAAATTGAGCGTACAGAGCAGGGCGTGCTGCCGCTGATGTTACGCATGCTGGATAACCTGGAAGGCTTTGTTGAGCTGGATACACCGTTTCTGCCGAATGAGCGTGAAGCTCGGGTCGCGTTATTAAAAGACATGATGTCACGTGCGGATGTGACCATCTCAGAAAAATTCCGCCGGGTATTAGAAGCGTATCAGGTGGAAGTGGATTATGGCCGCAATATTGAAGCCTATCGGGGCCAGCTTGATAACGTCGCTTACGATTTTCTGCGCATCGGTCGTGTGGCGTTATATCGCTTAAGCAACGATGGCACTCAAGCCTGGATCTGGGATCGCAACACACGTGACTGGAATGTGCTTGATGCGGCTTATCTGCAGGATTTACGCAAAGCATTAAAAGTTGCGCAACAAACGGCTGCGCCTGAGTTATTAACCCTGCCGATGCCGGTTGTGCAGCGCACAACAACCGCTCAATAAGGAAGACCAATGAATATCGTAAAAACACTAGTTGCGTCTTTTTCTTTGCTGCTGATTGCCAGTATTTCCCAGGCTGATTCTCAACAGGATGATCTGAATGCCTTGTTGAATAAGGCCAGTGCTTATCAGACGGCTGAAAATAAAATCAACGCGGCGCGTGAGGCGGCCTTTAAAAAAGATGTTGCCGCACAAAAAGCGCTGTTAGCTAAAGCACGTGCCGAGCTGAAAAAGCAGCAACTGCGGGCAGAGCAATTAAAAAATTCGTTCGACAGTAATGAAATTAAACTGACGGAAAAAGAAGAAGAGCTGCGTCTGCGGGTTGGCAACCTGGGAGAAATGTTTGGTGTTGTTCGCCAGGTGGCAACCGATTTACAAACGGTGTTATCCGACAGCTTAACTTCGGTGCAGATTAAAGAACGCAAAGCCGATCTGGAAAAGCTGGCAGAAGCCAAAGAACTGCCCAATATTGCTGAGCTGGAAGACTTATGGTTTACGCTGCAGCAGGAAATGACACTGAATGGTCAGGTTGTTTCGTTTGATGCCAATGTGATTGATGCTCAAGGTCAAAAAACCCAACAAACCATTACCCGAGTGGGTGTGTTTAACGCCATTAATGAGTCGGGTTATCTGACTTACGACAGTGAACTGCAGCAGCTGGGTGAGTTAGGTCGTCAGCCGCAAGAAGCCGGTTTTATTGGCGGCTTCTTAAATAATGCAACCGGTGTTGCGCCGTTTGCGCTCGATCCAAGCCGCGGTGCTCTGGTTAATCTGACACTGGAAAATCCGGATCTAATCGAGCGGGTCAAACAGGGCGGTGAAGTTGGTTTTATTATTATTGCTCTGGGTGTTTTAGGTTTGCTGTTAGCGCTATGGCGTTTGATCTCTTTATTCAGCGTTGCGCAAAAAGTGAAAAAGCAACAGCAGCAATTGGATCAGCCGAATAACAATAATCCATTAGGCCGGGTATTACTGGCTTATGGCGAATTGCCGGACACCATTGAAGCTGAAGTGCTGGAAGCCAAAATGGATGAAGCGGTTTTGCGTGAATTACCAGCGTTGGAGTTGGGTCAGTCAATTATTAAATTGTTTGCCGGTATTGCGCCTTTATTGGGGCTGCTGGGTACAGTAACCGGCATGATCGCTACCTTTCAGGCGATTACCAATTTCGGAACGGGTGATCCTAAACTAATGGCATCCGGTATTTCTCAGGCATTAATTACAACCGTTTTAGGTCTGGTTGCTGCCATACCATTATTGCTGGCGCATAACGGTGTTGCTTCTCAAAGTAAGCGCCTGATTCAGCTGCTGGACGAACAGTCTGCCGGACTGATGGCGCAGCGTTTAGAAAAAGAAGCCAAAAAGGTTCAGTAACGGATGTTCGCAAGCAGCAACATAAATGGGCCGTTGCAATGGCTGGCTGATTTTATGGCGCAGGGTGGCCCGGTGCTGTATGGCATCCTGTTGCTCAGCGTATTGTTGTGGTCGTTAATTCTTGAGCGTCTTTGGTTTTTCTATATTGATATGCCAAAGCAAAACAAAAAATTGGCGGCCAGCTGGCAACAGCGCAGCGACCATAACAGCTGGACAGCACGTAAAATCCGCAGCGCGATGATCAGTCGCCAACAGCAGGCCGCCAATACTTTTTTATCGACGGTCGGTATGTTGATTGGCATTTGTCCGTTAATGGGACTGCTCGGCACGGTGTGGGGCATGATCAGCGTATTTGATGTGCTTGCGATCACCGGCACCGGTAATGCCCGCGCCATGGCGAATGGTATTTCTCAGGCGACCATTCCAACGATGGCAGGACTGGTTGTTGCTCTGACTGGTTTGTATTTTCGCACCCGATTTAAGCGTTTAAGTGAACGTGGTGTTCATCAGCTGGCTGACCAGCTGCCAACGGATTAACAAGGCATTTTTATATGGCTCGACGTCATACTGATAATGATACAGACGGAAACGATATCGATATTACACCGATGCTGGATATCGTTTTTATCATGCTGATCTTTTTTATTGTTACGACTTCTTTTGTGAAAGAAAGTGGCGTATCGGTGAATCGCCCGAGTGCACAAACGGCGGAAGAGAAAAAAGGCAGTAATATTCTGGTAGCGATTCGCGCTAACGGTGAAATCTGGATCGACCGACGTGCTATTGATGTGCGCGCCGTGCGGCCGAATATTGAACGTATGAAAGCAGAAAACCCGGAAGGTGCGGTGATTATTCAGGCGGATGAATTTTCGCCAACCGGATTGCTGGTGAAAGTGATGGATCAGATTCGTCTGGCTGGAATTCACGATATTTCGATTTCGGCTGAGGCTGCTGATTGATGCGCTTGTTAGTGGCTTTTGTGATTGCTGGTGGAGTGAGTCTGGCGTTATTTTTTGCCATGCACAGCATGGTGTCTGGTTCTGCAGATTTAAAAAAAGAACGCACAGAATCGACCTTTCTGGATTTTGTCCGCGCTAAGCAAGACACCAAAACCCAGCTGAAGGAACGTCGTAAAAAAGAACCACCAAAACCGAAAAAACCACAGCTGCCAAAAACGTCGGTAACTCAGCAAAATGTGAATATGCAGAAATTGCCATTCACCATGCCGGATGTTCAGACGGATTTGGAACTGAGCAACCAATCTTTCCTGGGGGACGCTTCGGTCGGGCTGGGGTTTGGTGACAGTGATGTGATTCCACTGGTTCGGCAAAACCCGGTTTACCCGGAAAAGGCCAAACGCCGGAAAATAGAAGGCTATGTCACAGCACGGCTGCAGATTAATGCTGACGGCACGGTCGATGACGTGGATATTATTGATGCTCAGCCGCGTGGTGTGTTTGAACGTGAGGCACGTCGCGCCTTGTTTAAATACAAATTTAAACCACGCCTGCAAGATGGGCAGCCCGTTCCTCAGGTTGCTACTCAAACACTCGAATTTAAGTTGAGTGGTCGCTGAATATGAAACAACTTTTGATTCGTTTATCTCATTCTTTTACTGGGTTACTTTTTTCTGGCCTGTTTTCGTTGTCGGTTATGGCTGCGGATACCTCCATTTCTCCGGCGACTTACGAAGCGCTGAATGATGTGCAGGAGTACCTGCAGCAAGAAGATTATGTCCAGGCTCAGGAAGTCTTAGATAAGCTGGTGAATAAGCTGAAACCATCTTTTGGTTTGGCGTTGGCTCATCAGTTATATGGTCAGCTGTATCTGACTCAGGAGAATACCCCTGCGGCTATCCAGCAGTTTGAAAATGCGTTAAAACTGGATGTTTTTGCTGTTGGTCAGGAATCGGCTCTGGCGACCAATGTGTCACAATTGTATTTAAGCATTGAAAAAACCGAGCAGGCGATTGCTGCACTAAAAACCCGTTTGCCAAAGCTGTTGCAAGCCGAACAAAAACTGCTGAAAAAACAAAAGAAGCAGGATCAGGGCAAGTATCCGATTAAACCTATTGCGTTTGCCACGCTAGGCATGGCGTATCATGTTAAGGGTGATTACCAGAATGTGATTGCCTGGGTGCCTAAGGCATTGGAGCGAGAGCAACAATCCGGCAATCATCCTAAAGAAAACTGGTTGCAGATTCTGGCGCTTGCCTATTACGAGCGTAAGCAATATCAAAACGCGGCTGATACCCTGAAGCAGTTGATTGCGATTAAACCCGATAATGAAGATTACTGGGTGCAACGAGCTTCGATGTTTCAGTTATTGGAGCAGCCTGCAAATACCTTAAAAGTACTTGAGACAGCTTATGCCTCGGATAAACTGACAAAAGAACAGAATGTGCTGTTATTGGTGCAGTTGTTAATTAATCAAGGCATTCCGGAGCGGGGTGCACGAATCCTGAAGCAGCAATTAGCGGCTGAAAACATCAAAATAACCGAATCAAACTGGCGTTTGTTGGCCTCGGCCTGGCAATTAAGCCGTCAGCGTCAGGATGCCATTGTTGCGCTATCTCAGGCATCGCAAGTGGTTGATGATGGTTCGTTATTATTACGCGCAGCTCGCTTAGCAGTGCAGGATAATCGACATGCTCAGGCAATAAAATTATCGCAACAGGCCTTGGATAAAGGTTTGGACGATCAGGATAAGGCCAATGCGTTATTACTGGCTGGCAGTAGTTATTTTGAACAGCAGGATTACCAGAGTGCCCGACGCTACTTCCAAAAGGCACTGAAGCAAGCGGATTCGGCTACCTCAGCAAAAACCTGGCTGGATTATATCGCTACGGTTGAAGAGTATCTGTAACGACCGTTACGCCTAATTCATTTAATAAAATCACTTATTTAATAGAACCACTTAATTAATAAAACTTAGGCTCACCTGGCGGGCGTTTTTTAAAGCGTTTATGCACCCAAAAATATTGTGACGGGTGCATGCGCACCGCCTTTTCTAACTCCTGATTCCACATCTCACAATCTTTTTGAGGGTCTTCACCGAAATTCTCAAGAGGTTTGCTGACTTCTATTTCAAACACACCATTTTCCAAACGGTGCATCCGCAGAAATACCACAACCGCATTGCTGCGGCGCGCAATAAGGGTTGGCATCGCCAGGTTGGCTGCCTGAATGCCAAAGAAGGGTGCAAACAGGGTGGAGGCTTTGCTGAAATTCTGATCGCAGGCATACCAGGCAACCTGACCACTTTTAATCCATTTAATCAGATCCTTTCCCTGGTCTTTACTGAACCCACGGGCATTCTCACGGTTACGGCCATTGACAATCATGCGGTCAATTACGGGGTTATCATGCGGGCGGTACATATAAGCAAGTCGCTTCTCGCCATCCAGCTGATCGACAACCAGTGGCAAGTTAAAGTCAATGGCGGCAAAGTGTCCGCCCATCATTAACACACCCTGGCCGCGACTGAGTGGCTCAAGCAGATTCTCAATTCCGATGATGTTCGCTTTCTGGATGTAAGGCTGCATGTCGCCCCACCAGGCGTGGGTGCATTCCAGCGCTCCAATTGCCATTTGTTGCATGTTTGCTTTAAGTAATGCTTCGATTTTTTCAGGTGCTTTCTGGGGAAAACAGGCGCTGAGATTCTTACGGCCAATCTTAGTACGACCCTTCATCGTACGGTACAGTAGTGTCCCCAGCGCTTTACCGAGGGTGTGCTTTGTGCTGAGAGGTAATAAGGAGATAAGCCACATAAAAAACACAACGAGCCATGCGCCCCAGTATTGAGGTTTGAGCATGGTCGTCTGGAAAGGGATATGATGATTGACCTTCATGTTATGAATCACAATATTCAGCGTTTAAATTGCACAGCATAATATCTGAATATTGCGGATGAAAGTCTTGCCTGACGGCAACAGTGTGTTACTGATCAGGCATTGATTCTGATTGATTGCTCTGTGCTTTGATTAGTAAAACGGAGCTTCACCGGGAGGACGTTTTTTAAAGCGTTTGTGTACCCAAAAATACTGGCTTGGGCGCATCCTTACCGCTTTTTCCAGCTCTTTATTCCAGGCTTCGCAGTCTGCCTGAGGGTCTTCGCCAAAGTTGGCTAACTCATCGCTGATTTCAAACTCATAGCCGCCATTTTCCAATCTATGCATACGCATAAAAACGACCGCAGCACCGCTTTCTTTGGCAATCCAGGAGGGGGTTGAAATATTGGCTGCCTGCACACCAAAGAAGGGCGCAAAACGATCTGAGCTTTTGCTGAAATTCTGATCGCAACCGTACCAGGTCATGCCGCCGTCTTTCAGGAACTGAATCATGTCTTTGAGCTGGCGTTTGGTAAAACCCATCACATCGTGGCGATTGCGGCCATTTACGATCATACGGTCAATCACCGGGTTGTCGTGTGGACGATACATGTACGCCAAGTGAAAATGATCCGTCACTTTGGCCGCAATCAGCGGAATGATAAAGTCCACCGCGGCAAAGTGGCCACCCATGATCAATACACCGTTGCCTTTGGCCTGGGCTTGAATCAGTTTATCCAAACCAATCACGTTAACGGTTGCGGCATGAGGTTTCATATTTCGCCACCAGGCATGAGGCGCTTCCAGTGCGCCAATGCTCATTTGCTGCATGTTTTCTTCCAGTAAACTCTCAATTTCTTGTGGTGACTTTTCAGGAAAGCAGGCACTGAGGTTTTTGCGGCCAATACGAGTTCTGGATTTCATATGGCGATACAGCAAGGTGCCGATTTTCTTACCAAAGTATTGTTTGGTTGACAGTGGCAGCCAGGCGATTAGCCACATTGTCAGCACAACCAGCCAGGCTCCGATGTATTTAGGCTGGAGTAAGGTCTTAGAGACAGGAATCAGATTGTTGTATTTCATTATTGTTGTTGGTGTCGCGCTTATATGGAGATTAAGCGCGGTATTGTATCAAAGATGAAGTGCTGAAAGGTACTGGCGAACAACCATAAAAAAGGCTCCATGAAGGAGCCTTGAGTTAATAATGCCAGAAATCAGCTCTTGCGCTTATAGCGAGTTAAGCCAAAACCGAGCAGGGCAGAACCAAACAGCCAGGCAGCGGCTGGCAGAGGTACCGGTGAGATTTGACGCATAGCAATGATAATGTCGTCATAATCAGCATCATTCCAGCCCCATTTAGTGCGTTCATTATCATTGAAGCCAACAATAATGGTGCCTTCGGTCAGAATCGTACTGTAAGGCAGGTAGCTGAGGGATAAAGAATCTTCTGTTAATTGGAATACATCAAATGCATCTGTGTTGGTATACGGGTTTAGTGGGATACTTTCGCTGGAGGCGCCATATTTCCAGTAACCATCATAATCTTCAAAATAAAGGTTTTCGTTGTTATCAAAGTCGACAGAGATCCAATGGCCCCAGTTGCTGATATCAAGTGTTGTGAATGTGGTTTCTTGTTCATTACCTACATACTTGTTAAAGGCCGTTCCGTAAGTGTCACTTTCATCGGTTGAGGCAGTGTTGGGGTTGGCAGATTCAAAAGCAATTGCAGTGAATTCCCATTGGCCTTCGAATGTAAAGCCCGGATCTATGTTTGTGTAAGAATCTTCAGCAAAGTAATTTGTATCGTCGAGAAAATTAGTTATGTGGCCAATGTGGTAAGGAAGTGCACCGGCAGATGCCAGAGCTGGTGTCATGGCTGTGACGATTGCTACTGATTTAATAAAAGATTTCATATAGGTAGTCCATTATTGGTTCTGTGATCTGGTTCACACTATACATGGAATGTGCCAATTATTTTTTTTGTATATAAATCATATATTTAAGTGATTTTTAAAGCGTTTTCTAATGCTGCTTGTTAAATATATCGACATCTTTGAGTTGATCGAGTTGGAAAACCTTACATTCTTTTGGTTTTGCGATTTTTATTGCTGTTTTATTAAATCGAAAAATAAAAAACAACCCAATGTAAGTTTGTGAAATTCAAAGAAATAAGGTTCAATACTACTGAATTAAATTATGAATTAGGAATGATTTTTAACAGCGGCCTGGGAAGTGAACAATCAGAATGTTGAATTTGTACGTTCAATAATGGCCGCCAAACTACAGAAAGTACTTTTGCAGAAATTTTTGTGAAAGACTGCACTTAACTCATTTAACATCATGGACGAGCATGAGAATTTTAGTAACGGGTGGAGCTGGCTTTATTGGCAGTGCTGTTGTTCGCCACCTGATCAATCATACTGAACATCATATTATCAATCTGGATTTGCTGACCTATGCAGGCAACCTCGAATCACTTGAGGGTGTGTCGGATTCAGAGCGCTATTGCTTTGAGCAAGCCGACATCTGTGATCTCACCAGTTTGCAAAGTATATTCGCTCGACACCAACCTGATCGCATCATGCATCTTGCAGCAGAATCCCATGTTGATCGTTCAATCGAAGGTCCGGGGCAATTTATTCAGACGAATGTCATTGGAACCTTCAATTTACTACAAGCTTCTTTGGCGCATTACACAGGTTTGAATGAGACAGAGAAAGCCGATTTCCGTTTTCATCATATTTCTACCGATGAAGTTTACGGAGATTTGCACGGCCTTGATGATCTGTTTACGGAAGAAACACCTTATTCGCCAAGCTCACCTTACTCTGCAAGTAAGGCCAGCTCTGACCACCTGGTCAGGGCTTGGCAACGAACCTATGGGCTCCCTTGTTTGATAACCAATTGTTCAAATAACTACGGGCCTTATCATTTCCCTGAAAAGCTGATCCCTCATGTCATTTTAAATGCTCTGGCTGGGAAACAACTGCCTGTTTACGGTGATGGTATGCAGATCCGTGATTGGTTATTTGTTGAAGATCACGCCCGAGCACTTTGCACGGTGCTGTTTAGTGGCGAGGTGGGTGAGACTTACAATATTGGCGGTCATAATGAAAAGACCAATATTGAGGTCGTTCGCTCGATTTGCGCTTTATTAGAAGAATATGCCCCGTTAAAGCCGGAAGGAGTGGCTAACTACTCTGATCTGATCACCTTTGTTAAGGATCGACCTGGTCATGATGTGCGTTACGCCATCGATGCAAGCAAAATTGAACGTGAACTGGGCTGGACACCGGAGGAAAGCTTTGAAACCGGATTGCGTAAGACAGTGATCTGGTATTTAGAAAACAAAAATTGGTGGCAGCGTGTATTAAATGGCGATTATCGCCTGCAGCGTATAGGAGCAAGCCATGAGTTATAAAGGAATTGTGCTGGCAGGAGGATCTGGCACTCGCCTGCACCCCATCACTCAAGGCGTATCTAAGCAGATGCTGCCTATCTACGATAAGCCGATGATCTATTATCCTATTTCGGTATTGATGCTGGCCGGTATTCGCGAAATTCTGATTATTTCTACTCCGGATGATTTGCCCAAATTTCAGACCTTACTGGGAGATGGTAGTAGTTTTGGTGTTGATTTTTCTTACGCTGTTCAACCGAGTCCGGATGGGCTGGCCCAGGCATTTTTGATTGGTGAATCTTTTATCGGAGATAGCTCTGTTAGTCTGGTATTGGGAGATAATATTTTTTATGGGCAGCATTTTTCCGATAAGTTGATATCAGCTGCATCACGTACAGCAGGAGCCACTGTATTTGGATACCATGTTAAGGATCCGGAAAGGTTTGGTGTTGTTGAATTTGATGAGCAAGGATTGGCCATTTCTATTGAGGAAAAACCCAAGCAGCCAAAGTCTGAGTATGCCGTTACGGGTCTCTACTTTTATGACAATGATGTAGTCGATATTGCTCGCCAGACTGAGCCATCTCCGCGTGGTGAGTTAGAGATTACCGATGTTAATAATGCCTATTTGCAGCGTGGCGATCTCAATGTTGAGTTGCTAGGGCGCGGCTTTGCCTGGCTGGATACTGGTACGCATGACTCATTACTAGATGCAGGACAGTTTGTGCAAACCATTGAGCACCGTCAGGGACTCAAAGTGGCTTGCCTGGAGGAGATTGCGTTCCGTAAGGGTTGGATTACGGCTGATAAGCTTGCTGAACGTGGTGATTATTTGCAGAAAACTGGCTATGGCCAATATTTACTTAGTTTGTTGAAGGGCAAGTAATGAATGTTATTGAAACATCCATTACGGATGCTGTAGTGATTGAGCCGCGGGTTTTTGGTGATGAGCGGGGCTTTTTTCTGGAAACTTTTCAAGCTGATCGCTATCGGGAAGTTGCTGGTATCGATCTTGAATTTGTTCAGGATAACCATTCTCGATCTTCTCATGGGGTCTTGAGAGGATTGCATTATCAAATCCATAAACCCCAGGGGAAGCTGGTGCGTGTTGTCGCCGGTGAAGTCTTTGATGTTGCGGTTGATATTCGGCCAGGTTCTCCAACTTATGGCAAGTGGGAGGGAGTCATTCTTTCGGCTGAAAATAAACGACAGTTCTGGATTCCGCCAGGCCTGGCCCATGGTTTTTTAGTACTTTCCGAATCAGCTGATTTTGAATACAAATGTACAGATTATTATGACCCAACGGATGAAGGTTGTCTGATCTGGAATGATCCGGATATTGCTATTGAGTGGCCGGATATACAACCCTTGCTCTCCGAAAAAGACCAGATGGGGCAGTCATTTAAGGAGCTGAACTAGTGCTTGTGTTCTGTATGGGAGAAGGGGTGTGAAGGTTTTGTTAACCGGGGCGTCAGGGCAGTTGGGGAGTCATTTGCGAGAAGTCCTGCCTGTAAATGGTCATGAATTACTTGCCATGGATTCAGCTTCTCTGGATATCAGCTCGCGAGAACAGGTTTTGACTTGTGCCTCTGATTGCCCTGATGTCATTGTAAATGCGGCTGCCTACACGGCGGTGGATAAGGCGGAGTCGGATGTTGATAAGGCTTTTGCTGTTAACGAGGTCGGGGTACGTCATCTGGTTGAGCTGGCTAAGCTGCTTAATATCCCTCTGATTAATGTGTCAACTGACTATGTGTTTGATGGTCGCGCTTCCGTTCCTTATGTTGAGGATTATCCGGTATCTCCTCTTGGTGTGTATGGAAATAGTAAGCGGGCAGGAGAGGCGTTACTGGAAAGTAGTGATGTTCTTTTTGTGAATATTCGAACCAGTTGGGTGTTTAGTGAATATGGAAATAATTTCCTAAAAACGATGCTACGCCTTGGATGTGAAAGAGATAGTTTGTCGGTTGTCTCAGATCAGATTGGTTGCCCAACATATGCCGGTGACCTGGCAGTGGCGATTAATAATATCCTTTTTTACTACTCTAAGAATAAAACGTTAACTAGTGGGCATTTTCATTATTGTGGTGATCAACAAACCAGCTGGTTCGGATTTGCTGAATATATTTTTAGTATTGCAAAAAGTAATCGTGTTATATCAATGTCTCCTCAGCTGTCACCAATTGTGACAAAAGAATACCCTACGCCAGCAATAAGGCCTCTATACTCAGTTTTAAATACTCAGAAAATACGTAGTACATATGGCTGCATACCGTCGGATTGGAAATCTGCTGCTAATAAGGTTATTGCTCGACTTGCGACTTAATCCGGTTCAACTATGCTGCTATGGTTCTGCAATAGCGAGGTGCAAAACGATGTCTCAAAATACATTTAAAATATTAATAGCTTCAGTGTTAGTACTTTTCGCTATTAGTTCAAAAGCAGCGACTTATTATGTCGATCCGGATAATGGGAAGTCAGAGGGGGATGGCTCAGAGTCAAACCCATGGAAGAGCTTGCAAGAAGTATTTGATAATGGGTTTGTTAAAGCAACACGTTGGGTGGCTCCCTATGATGATGCCAAGAAAGCGATTGAAACTGTCAATCCTGACGGTTTTATTGTTGGTGGTGACACCATTTATTTACTCAACGGTTATCATGGGCAAGTCCAGGTTAATCGCTTGATGAATGAATCGTCGATCACAATTCAGGCAAAAGAAGGACATTCCCCACGATTATCGAGCCTGAACATTATATCGTCATCGAATTGGACGGTAAAAGGGTTAGATGTCAGCTCTTCACATGGTTCTACAAGTAGCAATCGGCTCCTTGAAGCTGCAGGTCATAATTGGACTGGCCCGTCCAGTAATGTCGTATTTGAAGAAAATACAGTGTATTCGTCGCCTGATATATCAGGCTGGTCTCAAAATGATTGGCTTGAAAAAGCTAAGTCTGGAATCTACCTGGATGCTTTTAACAGCATTGCTCGTAATAATAAAGTGTCTGGGATTCGCTTCGGAATTGCTGCAATATCCGATAATGTTTTGGTTGAAGGTAATGAAATTTTAAATTTTAGCGGTGATGGTATACGTGGCTTAGGTAATGATAGCCGTTATATAGGAAATTTTATTGCAAATGGATTTAAGGTCGATGATAACCATGATGATGGCTTTCAGTCTTGGACCCATGATGGAACTCCTGTAGAGAATGTTATTGTTGATGGTAATAGGGTTTTTTATAACTACAATCATCCTAACTTAAGTTTGATATCTGACATACAAGGTATTGGCAATTTTGATGGCTTTTCCAAAAACTGGGTGGTAAGAAATAACCTGGTTGTTATTAATCATTGGAACGGAATTAGCTTTTATGGTGCTGAGGATGTTGAGATCTACCATAATACTGTCGTCGATGGTGATGATGATAGCACCATGATTCCCAGAATATTAGTTCATGATCATAAGGATGGAACACCTTCTGAAGATATTGAAATTATCAATAATATTTCTAGGGTGTCTATGGCAAGTAGTGATATTAAAGCCAAAGGGAATATTGAGGTGGATTCAAAAAGTGCACTGTTCTTAGATCATGAGAACCATGACTATACTCCCCGTATTAATACGTTGGCAAATAATAGTGGTGAGCCAATTTACTCTGGTACAACCGATATTAATGGACGAGAGAGGGCCTGCTCTCCGGAAATTGGTGCTTTTGAAGCCGGCTGGTGAGTGAAAGTTTTAGATTGATCTTTTTTTGAAATATAGCTGGTTACAAATTGCCGCTGTGATAAAACCAGCTATATTGGCCATAAGGTCGAATACAGAGAACTCTCGACTAGGGGAATATTGACTCTGGAGTACCTCTGAGGTAATGGCAAAAATAAATAATAAAGTCAATGTTGGGAATTTGACTGGTTTCTGGGTTTTAATGTAGATAGCGGTATATGATAGAAAAAAAATGAGAAAGTGACCTGCTTTGTCGGTATGCTTGGGGGGCTTCGGAAATAAGCCTTCGCTAAAGAAAGCTAATAAAACCAAAGTCCCGAAAGTTAGAAATATTACTGCTGATAGAAGCTTGTTCATATTGATCTAGAAATAATATGTTAGTGTGGCTTGGCTTGATGACTCTGAGTATGAATTTAAAGGTATTTTAGAGTTTCTAGATTCATATTTAGCATCAAGCTTGACAGTTAAATTCTTCCTTAGCTTCCTTATATAAGACAGTAAGATATTCACTTGCTGATAATTATTATTGATATCCTTGGGGAAATAAGTGTCATTATGCTTGATAAGCCAGTGAATGTTGCTCAGTGGCGAGGCTTGGTAATCGAGTGATAATGATGTGATTTGCTCTTGTAGATTTTCGGTGGACTGAGCCTGATAATCTTCTTTCAACCAGTCTAATGCAAGACTTGCCCTGCATCGATTGCATATGCCAGAGTTCAGATAGCTGAGGTTTAGCTGCTGTTCTTGATATAGATCCAGGGTGCTCCTGTTGCCATCTGTACTACTGACTAATGGATTGTTTTGATTTCCGCTAGAAGTGTCGGAAACTCTATGGCTATACTGTGCTGTCAGTACATGCCCACCATTGTTTAATTCAGTAAATAACTCAAGTAAAGGGGAGGCTAATTTTTCCCCAAAAGATGAACGAATTTCGTTGTGCCCCACTTCAATCCTGTAGTTTAGCAATCTCAGTCTACGTACAATGATTATGCTGAGCTGATCAAAATCACCATCTTCGTCTTGAACATAATCAATATTCTGATGCAGAGCCGAGAGTTTTATCTCTGTAATGGGATTGATATTGCGCATCCAGATGGCCTGAATGCCTTTGCGTGTACTATCGAT
Organism: Bacterioplanoides sp.; assembly: GCF_965226395.1. GTDB lineage: Bacteria > Pseudomonadota > Gammaproteobacteria > Pseudomonadales > Oceanobacteraceae > Bacterioplanoides. The sequence goes on from NZ_OZ245358.1 coordinate 3,572,676, forward strand.
ATCTGAAGCATCCCGATAATGGATGTCGGTGATACTTGGCGTTATTGTAAAATTATTATGGTTGTTTGGGGTGTAAAGAAAGTCGAGGCTGGCGCTTGTAATATGGCGATTATCTGTGTTGCTGGCTAATTGTGGCTGGCCTGGAGAATCAAGGACTTCTTTGGCTGAATGAGAGAGTTTGGCGTTTAGCCATGGCTGTAAGTCCGCATAAGCGAAAGCGCTACCATTTACGATAAGCCTGCTTTCTTGAGATTTTTTCTTGTAATTCTCATAATCAAAAGAATAATCTACGTTTAATTGGCTGCGGCTGCTTTCTTGTGTATGAAATGTCGTTAGCCCAATATGATCCTGCAGCTCAGTTATCCTGTTATTTTTAGTTTTTAAAGCATTGTTAGTAAGTTGGCTTCCGGCATTGACTGAAAGCTCCAGAGAGTGAGCTTGTGTTGCTATAACCAATATAACGCAGCTAACATAATGTAGTCCGCTTCTGCTGTAGTCTGGATGTTTCATGAAACGGCTAAGTTCAGAATAAACGCTCGGGAACAGTAATTATGTCAGCTGGGCTAAGGAGAAAATTAGTATCAAGTTCACCGCGCTTTAAAATCCCCTCAAGGTCAATAGGGTAAGCTCTGACTGAATTGTCACTTTTTCTGTAGAGGAATGCCTTATCTTCAGCAGCGAATACTGTACTTCCGCCAGCTAGTAGCACCAAATCTAAAACAGTCATTCCTTTGCGCCAGGGAGTGGACAATGGTTGAGCGACCGCACCTGTAATCCTCACGCGTTGAGTGAATTCAGTGCTATTAGCTTCCGCAACAATGATAGTGACTGTTGGCTCCTGGATGTAATCAAAGAGTTTTTTACTGATCACTCCCTTCAGAGACTCTGTACTTTCGCCTGCTGCAGCTATTTCCCCTGCTAAAGGTACTGAAATTTTACCATCCGGGCGTACTGGAACAGTCACAGATAGTTCTGGGTTGCGCCAGACTCTGATGTCCAGAATGTCACCATGCCCAATCAGATACTGATCTGATATTTGGATTGGTGGTGGCGGGGCGGTGAGAATGCTGTTTGTGCTGCAGCCACTGATGATAGTGGTAAGTAACAATAGCAGGGGTGAGGCGAATTTCATTTTTATCCTGTCGTACTGGCTGGTAGCCAATATAAGCTCCATGATTGTAAAGCCAGCGTCTGATGTTAATCAGAAAGTGCGGCCATCTCGATGATTTTTAACGAATGAGGGCGTTAAAGTAAAGAGGTTAACAGATAATAAGTTGTGTTAGTAAAATCGACTCGAGCTCATGTAAAAAAAGTCGACGGTTATTTATCAGCTTTGTCATTAATGATTTTGATTTGTTAATGGCTTGAGCTCTCGGTCTTTGCGCGTGCTGATCTGTTATTTTAGTAAAGATAAATAGATATTTCAGTGTTAGTTGTAAGGCTTGTCTCAGGTATAAAATGGTAAGTGAGTGAGAATCTGTCGAAATCGTTTACGCAATTGCTTGAGGCTATATTAGTTGTGCGTCTCTTTTGAATAAATAATTTTTAAGTCGTTGAAAATAAAGGAATTTGTTTTTTTGGCATTAAATGTGCTTCGGTTGCTTTACACGAAGGCTCAGATGGGGATGGGTTTTCATGTTCATTACTTTAAGGAGAAAGATTTATGATCACTAAATTAAGAAATATAGCCGCCGGTTTTGTACTGGTCGTTGTATCCTCGGTTGCATCTGCAGCTACTTTTCAATTTTCGCCAGATCCATTTGTGTTGGATTACACTAGTGGAACTCCTGTTGAACTCAGTGTTTCGAATTTTCCTGACCCGATTGGTGCGGCGGCAACGAACTTTACAGTTGCTCAGGATCTGACAACGACTATTTGGAATTTTACATTTGATGATGATGGTACGCCTGCCGAGTCTTTACAGGTTATTTTGCTTGATGCTGCTAATCAGCTTGTATTTGATTCGGGTGTAGTGACTCCAAGCCCACTGAGCTTTACAATCAATAGCTTGTTGGCTGGTGAATATACGCTGCAGATTTTTTCTGATAGTGAAGATGTAAACGGTTCAATCTCTGCTGTGCCAGTTCCTGCAGCCGTTCTTCTGTTTGGTACTGCTCTTCTGGGCTTTGCAGGTTTCTCTGCGCGCCGTAAGGTATAATTGCAGGACTTATATTGAGGGGCCCCTTCCCCTCATTTTTTATTAAAGAGGTTTTTCCTTTTTAATTTTTGTTGTAATCTTCAGGCCAGTTTGCGGTTTATGGCGCAGTCGGAGTTAAAAGGAATTATGGAAGATCTAGAGTCTGCACTTGGAGGTAGGCCTCTATTGCAGAGGAGAAACACGCTCTCAAACGTGTTTCAGTCGTTGGTTGATGCCTTTCTTGTTCTGGCGTTTTTTGTTCTGCTGATTGTATTGTCAGTAGGGTCGATCTCAACTCATCATGTTATTTTCGGGCTTATCCTAATCGGGGCAATGGCTATCTGCTACGATTTTTTAGGGATCTATCGAAAAAATAAATCGCTATTTGGCAAGGCGTTCGACTTGCTACTGGCCTGGTTCTCTTCTTTGATGGTTGGTGTTGTTGCGCTGTATTTCATTCTTTCAAGTCAGTATTTATCTGGAAGCTTTCTGGCAGTTTTCTCCGTTGGGGGTTATTTACTTCAGTTTTTCTCTTATATTCTTTTTTTCTTGTATAAAAAAAGTAAATCAAAGAAAAGTAAAGTTAGTGCTTTGATTATAGGTGGAGGGAGTTTTGCCCAAAATCTAAAGGTTAAAATAAATAGTAACCCCTGGGTAAGAGAGTATGTTGTATGTACTGTTGAAGGACTTTCTGGTGGAGAGAGTGATGTTGATGATTTTTTTGATTTAATTGACCGTAAAAGTATTAAGAGTATATTTTTTGCGGTTTCGATGCGGCAAGCTAGTGAAATACAATTGATTTATGATGAATTAATGAATCGTAATCTTGATGTGCATTGGGTTCCAAATTTCGAAAGCCTCAAGCTTATTAACCCAAGTGTCAAAGAGCTATCTGGAATGCCAATTATGACACTTTCAGAAACACCTTTGCTGGGAACTCATCACTTAAAGAAAGCAATTATTGATAAATCTCTCGCAGCAATTGCTTTGCTGGTTTTTACACCTCTTATTATTTTTACCGCAATAGCTATCAAACTGACTTCTTCAGGGCCTGTTTTCTTCCGTCAGCCAAGGACCGGTTGGGATGGAAAGGAATTCCTTATTTGGAAGTTCAGAAGTATGAAGGTTCATGAATCCGAGAGTGGAGAAGTAAAACAGGCAACTAAGGATGATGATCGCGTCACATCTGTAGGCCGATTTATCCGCAAAACAAGTATTGATGAATTACCACAGTTGTTCAATGTTTTGGAAGGTAATATGTCAATGGTTGGGCCGAGGCCACATGCAGTTCAGCATAATACACTGTATTCAAGTCAGATTAAGGCCTATCTCTGCCGGCATCGAATTAAGCCGGGCATTACCGGCCTTGCACAGGTTCGTGGTTATCGAGGAGAAACTGAACAGCTTGAACAAATGAGTATGCGTGTTGAATCAGATCTGGAATATATAAATAACTGGTCTGTTTCGCTTGATATTGCCATCTTGTTTAGAACAGTATTTACGCTTTTTAGTAAGCAAGCGTATTGATTAATAATGATTAAACTTCGGTTTATGCAAGGATGAGTTGTGACTTACGAAGAAGAAGATCAGGCCATAGAGATTCCAGCTAACTTTATTGCGGCATTGTCACGCTACAAAGTTCACCTGATGATTTCGGTTGTGCTGCTTGGTATTTTGTCAGTCATAATGGTTATGTTAATTCCAGCTGTTTATCGATCAGAGTCGATAGTGTTGGTAGAAACTCAACAGATTCCAGATGACCTTGTCCGCTCAACGGTAACTTCAATTGCTGCTGAGCGAATTCAAATTATTAAGCAGCGTGTGATGACCCGTGAGAAGCTTCTTGATATTGCTAATAAACATCCGTCTGTCAAAGAAGATGCTGGTAATCTATTGGTGTCTGAACTAGTTCAGAGTATGCGGGGAAAAATATCGGTAGAACTTATTACCAGTAATAAAAATAATAGCCGCAGTCCAGCTACTACGATCGCATTTAAGGTTGGCTTTGATGCTTTGAATCCGGTGGTAGCGCAATCTGTTGCTAATGATCTTGTTACGCTTTTCTTAAATGAAAATGTTCAAGCTCGAACTGAAAGGGCTTCTGAAACAACAGAGTTTTTGCGTGCAGAGGCAGATAAAATTAAAGTCCGTTTGGCTGATACTGAACAGGCTATTGCTGATTATAAGCAGAAAAATAAGGAAGCTCTTCCTGAGCATCTTGATTTGTATATTTCAATGCTAGATCGTGCGCAATTAAGTCGCATAGAGATTCAGCGCCAAATTGAGGTGGAAAGTAATCAGCGATCTCTTTATGAGCTTCAAGCGAATGGGTATGGCTCTCTAAAAGAGTCTGATGAACTTGAGGCTTTGCATTCAGAATATAAAAGCCTTTCTGCAGTTTATAAAGACTCTCATCCCGACATTAAAGCCTTGAAGAAGAGGATCTCAATTCTTGAAGGAAGAAGCTCACAGCCTGTAGGGGATGGTTTGGTGGATACAAAGTTGAAATCTTCTGCCGCACAGCTCAACCTTCTTAAGCAGCAGCTTGAAAAAAATAAAATCCAGATTGAAGATTTAGAAGAGAAAATTATTCAAATACCTCAGGTTGAACGTGGATTGATTTCACTAAATCGTGATTATGAAGTTGTAAAAGAACAATATGATAGGGTCGTAAGTAATACAATGCAGGCTCAAATGGCAGAGAGTCTTGAGCAGGGGCGTAAAGCAGAGCGTTTTTCCATACTTGAACCCCCGCTATTGCCTGATCAGCCGTATAAGCCAAGACGTAAAGTACTTTTAGCGGCGGGTGTTGGTTTATCTTTATTTATGCCATTGGGGGTTATTCTGCTAATTGCTTTGACTGATAAGTCAGTCCGAGGGGTGGCTGCTTTGGAGCGTATAACTGGGAGTGCACCCTTGGTTGTTGTAGGTGTTATTAATACAGGTAAGGTCGAGAAAAAGAAGAAAAAAAATCAGATTCGTATTCTTATGATTGTTGCTGGTTTGTGTTTTTTGGGAGTATTGTTGGTTCACTTTTTTGTGATCCCGCTGGACTCTCTTGTTTATAAGTTAATGTATAAAGCCGGTTTGGCTTGAGAATTTGAGGGCTGGTTATGGCTTCTATTTCTGATGTTGTTAAGCGGGCTAAGGAAGCAAAAGTGAACCCTGTGGTTGGTGAGCGGAATTCAGATAAAGAGCTGAGAAAGGTTCATAGTACTGAAGATGATGGGTCTTTTAATAATATTAAATACACATCAACAAAAGTAATACCAGTTGCTCATAAAACTCTATCGGAAAATAGAATAATCGCTCACAACAAGGAGGACCCAGCTTCTGTTCCCTTTTCTATGCTCAGAACAAAAGTGTTGCATGAAATGAGGGCTAATGAATGGAGTACGCTGGCTATTTCTGCGCCAACACCAGGTGCAGGAAAATCATTGGTTGCTACAAATCTTGCTATTAGTATTGCTATGGAGGCCAATCAAACTGTTCTTCTTGTTGATATGGATTTGCGTCAGCCTTCGGTGCATCAGTATTTCTCTGTAGAACCTGAGCTTGGTATTCAAGACTTTCTTGAAAGAGGTGTGCCAATTAGCGATATTATGTTTAACCCGGGAATTGAGAGGCTTTCAGTTCTTCCTGGTAGAAAACGAATGCTTAATTCATCAGAAGCGCTTGCAACGCCAATGGTTAAAGCGTTAACCAAAGAATTAAAAAACCGTTATGAATCTCGGATTATTATTTATGATCTTCCACCTTATTTGGTGAATGATGATGCGCTGGTTTTCTTACCATACATTGACTGTTCCCTGTTGGTGGTTGAGAGTGGAGTGAGTACTAAGGAGGAGATCGAAGAATCTTTACATCTTGCACAAATAAAACCAATGCTTGGGACGGTATTAAATAAGTATGTCCAAAGTAAAAAAATAAATGTTTATTAGGTTTTTGATGGGTTTGGATATGTTGAGCTTTAAGAAAATAGTTAAAAAATTGATCCATCAGTATTTAAGAATGGGGTTGCTAGGTCTTCGGGTAAAATATCTTAATTATTTTTATGGTATGAATATTCACCCTACAGCAAGGATATCGCTGAAAAGTAAGCTTGATTATACTAACCCCAAGGGGGTGAATATAGGGGCTGGATCATACTTGGCATTTGGGGTTGTCATTCTTGCGCATGATATGTCTCGATTGACTCATATGGACGTGAATATTGGAAAAAACTGTTTTATCGGGTGTAATTCAATCATAATGCCTGGTGTGACTATTGGAGATTCTGTTGTTGTTGGTTCCGGGTCTGTTGTTACCAAATCATTTAAGGGTAATTGTGTTATTGCAGGAAACCCGGCAAAAGTAATTAAAGAGGACATATATACTAAAGAGTTGGGGATATTTTGTGAGGCTGGCTAGTGGCTTGCACCATAAATCTTTGTTTATGGTTTTGCTTTATTTGCTTTTGATGACTATTCCAGGGGAGTTCTATTTTAATTTTTTCGGCATTAGGATGGAGTTGTATCGATTATTTCTATTGGTGGCTTTCTTGTTTTACGTGCCTGTTCTGTTTAAGTTTAAAAGGTTTGGTGCGATAGAGTATTTCCTGTTGTCTTATTGTGTTTGGTCCTTTTTTAGTTTTTTTGTTAATCACGGGGTTTCTGGTTTTAAATCATCTATAATATTGTATTTAGAAGTATTTGTTGGGTATTTTTTGGGTCTTTCTATCGGAGGGAGTGCTAAGAAGTTTAAACGTGTATTGTTCTGTATTGCTTTTTTTTATATCCTGGTTGCGCCGTTGGCAATTTTTGAGACTCAGTCAGGGTATCGCATAACACATGTTTTTTTTGCTGAAATTCTCGGAAATCCAGTTGAGTCATATTTAGGCGATTCTTATTATCGGCATGGTCTTCACAGGGCAAGCACGGTGTTTTCACACCCTATATTGTATTCTGTTTGTGCTGTTGTCTTTATTCCTATCTTTTTTGTTTTTAATAAAAGTCTAAAGGCTTTTTTTCTAAGCTCTGGTATCTTCATTGCTATGATTGCATCTGTGACATCAGTTGGATTTTTGATGGTATTCTTGCAATTCATGCTTTATATATTGGGGTTGATTTCAAAATTCTACAAAAAAATATTTACACATGTTGTATGGTTTTCATCCTTGCTTTTCTTGTTTTTGAGTGTGGCCTCTAATCGTGGGCCAGTCGTTTTATTTGTTAATACTATGTCCCTGAATCCCGGGACAGCATATTTCCGCTATCTCCAGTGGCAGTTCTCAACTGATGACGTTATGGCTAATCCATTTTTTGGTATTGGTTTTTATGAGTGGAGTAGGCCGCATTGGATGCCGATAAGCATTGATAATTTCTGGCTTATGACAGCTTTGCAGAATGGTATTCCCGCATTTGTTTTTTTAATACTATTTTTTATTTTTTCATGTAGAAGGCATTGGTTTTCTTGGAGGTCTAGTGGTGAAAGTTTTTATTTTGCTTTTTTTGCTTCTATATTTTCGATTATTTTTGCAGCCTTTACTGTTGATTTCTTTGATAGAGCTCAGCTTGTGGTATTTCTTCTTTTAGGTTTTTGTAATTCTTTTTTGACTGAGCATAAGAGAAAGGTTGGGGTTAGGTTATGATTGGCTCTAATTTTTCTGAGTGTTAGGTGTATTATGCGTTCAATTTATGCTGTTTTTTTTAAGATGATATCTTCCTTGATCGGGATTCTTTTGATATGGGTTGTGGCTCAGTTTTTAGAAGAAAAAGAGGCTGGTATAGTCATATATTTTTACACTGTTGTAATGATTGTCGTTCAGCTTTCTAGGTCTGGCACGGAGCATGCGATATTAAAAAAACTCCCTGAGTCGACTGCGCTTTCTCAAAGTTTTATTTTGATGGCATCTTTATTAATAGTGCTTTTTGTTTCGCTAATTTCATCATCTTTATACTATGGTTTCGCTTTTGTTCAGGGGCTTGTATATGATTATAGTACTTATTCTTTGCTATTTTTATTGATGTTCTCTGCGGTTTTTTTTGCTTTGAATCAAGTCATTGCTACTGTGTTCCAGGCTCGTCTTAAAGTGTTTTGGCAATACTTTTATATTAATTCTGGGGTTGTTGCGATAACGCTTGGGTTTTGGGTGTTGATCCGTGAGTTATATGCTTGCTACGGGGTGATAGGCTTTGCTCTTTCGTTTCTTTTATCGAATGTTTTTCTTTTTTCAGCAGGCTTTATTTGGTTGGTTCGGAGTGAATGCTTGAGTATTGATGTTCCTCTATCGAAGAAAGAGTTTTATGGGGAAGTTATATATATTTGGCCTTTTGCTACAACCGCTGCGTTGACGATAGCTATTCAGTGGGGTGGGTTGCTGCTGGCAGGGTTTTGGCTTGATGAGTCTGAACTTGGTGCGCTTTCTATTGTCTTGCGAATATCTACATTTTCAATTTTTGGATTCCTTGCGATAAATTCTTATATTTCTCCAATGATATCAAGGTGTTCAGAAAATGAGGATTTTAATATTGTTAAGTTGACAGCCTCTTACTCGTTGGTGTCTTTGTTGTTTTCTTTTGCTTTTTTGGGGGTGTTCTTTTTGTTTGGACGTGAAATGCTTAATATTATAGGTGAGGCCTATGTTTTTGCTTATCCTTATGTTGTTGCCGTTGTTGTATTCTGGTGTTTTCGTGTGGCGCTGGGGCCTGTTGATGTTGTTCTTCTTATGACGGGAAATGTTCATGTTAATAAAAGGAATCTAACTATTAGTGGCGTATTATCTTTGGTTTCCGCAGTTTCTTTAATTCCTGTCTTTGGCTTTTGGGGTGCTGTATTTTCTTTGATATTTTCTAGGTTGTTGTTATCTATTTTAAATGCCATAAAGGTTTATCAATTGTTTGGTGTCTTATACCTATCTCCAAGAGCAGTTGCATCTGGTGTTGATGGTATTAAGGCGATTTTTTTTAATAAAAGGGTGGCTTAATGTCTAAATTATGCACTGTGATAATGGTAAATTACGGCACTCCTTATCATATGGTTTCAGCGCTATCGTCAGCTATTAAGGTGAATGAACTTAAAGGGGTTGATGATTTCAGGTTTGTTGTGATAGATAATGCCTCACCTGATAATTCTGAAGAGATACTGAGCAGTTATTGTAAGCTTTATGATAATGTTGAATTTATTAAATTTGATAAAAATTTAGGGTTTGCAGGTGCTCATAATAGGATGTCTGACGCTATCGATTCTGAATATTTACTATTGTTGAATCCAGATACCTATATGATGAATCCTGCTATCAATAAATTGATTTCTTTTTCAAAATTATACCCGGAGAATGGTATTTGGGGAGGGGTAACATTTTTTCCTGATGGGAATATAAATTCTGCTCATGCATTTAAATTTGTTAACTTATGGGGTGTTTTTTGCCGGGCCTTTTATATTTCTGCAATATTTCCTAATAATTCTTTTTGCAATCCTGATAACTATGCATCATGGGATAGAAAATCTGTTAAAGAAGTAGATGTTGTCCAGGGGAGTTTTTTGCTGATGAAGACTGACACCTGGAATGATTTAAATGGATTTGACCTTGATTTTTTTATGTATGGCGAGGAGACGGATCTTTGTTATAGGGCGAAAGAAATCGGCTGTAGTCCTGTCGTTGACCCTGAATCAAAAATTGTACATCTAGGGGGGGTTTCAGAAAAAGTTCGCTCAGATAAAATAATAAGACTTTTTGAGGCGAGGTGTTTGTTCCTTTGGAAGAATAAGTCACGATTATATTTCTTTATGGGTGTATTGCTGCACTTGTCATGGGCTCTTAACAGAGGGGTGATTTACTTGCTGTTGTCTTTATATCGGCGGTCTTATTTTAATGAAGGGAAATCTTGGTTTAAAGTAATTTATAATGTCAAGGATTGGGCATGGAAAAGAAGATAGCATCGATTATAATTCCTGCCTACAATGAAGAGAAAAAGATAAAGACTGTTCTCGATAGGTTGAGTTTTACGGATCTTTTTCAGGTTGTTGTTGTTTGCAATGGGTGTATTGATTCTACATTTGATGTTGCAAAATCATACTTGGGAGTCGAAGTGTATGACCTGGAGCAAGGGTCAAAAACTTTGGCGTTGAACTTTGGTGATTCTGTTTCGCATTTTTTTCCAAGAATTTATCTTGATGCCGATATTGATTTTGATGTTTCTAGTCTGATTGATTTGGTTGATTATATGAATTCCAGCGAAGTTTTAGCATCAGGGCCAAATTTGAATTTTAATTACTCAAACGCTCCTTTTTTGGTTAGGTGCTATTACTCTGTTTGGAGTAATCTTCCGTATATCTTATCCTCTAGTAATGTTGGGTCGGGTGTTTTTGCGCTATCTATGTCTGGCAGGGAAAGGTTTGATGATTTTCCTGATGTTATATCTGATGATGGGTTTGTGAATTTTATATTCTCAGATGTTGAAAAAGGAAGACCTTCCTCTTGTTTTGTTAATGTTGATGTTCCGAAGAGTTTTTGGTCTTTGGTAAAAATTAAGGCGAGAGCGACTGCTGGTGCGAGTCAATTGGCATCTATTGGTGTTAAGACTCATAGAAAGAACAAAATTGATTTTGGTTTTTTCAAGAAATTTGGTTTTAAGGGTGTCTTATATGTAGCTATTCAGTCGTTTATAAAACTATATGGGGCTGTTTATTACTCCAAGAGTAATAGAGGCTGGTTGAGAGATGAGACAAATAGGTGAGTTATGTTGATTTTTCGTGATTTTATAAAAGATGTTGCCAGGATTTATGATCAAATTATAGCTAGGGTTTTCTATGTTAAAAGGAATTCTGGTACTTACATATCAACTAGTGCTCGCTTGGATATTGGTCCTAAAGTCGGATCTAAGGTTAAGAGAAATATTTTTCCATTTCTATTTGGTAAAGGATCAAGGATAGAGTCTGGTGCTGTTGTAAATTCTTGGGTTGGACCCGTTGAGTTGGGTGAAAACTGTCGCTTAGGAATTAATGCTGTAATTATAGGGCCTGTCGAAGTTGGGGACAATACAGGAATTTCTTTGAATTCCTTTGTTTGCGGTGAAAACAGAATCCACTCTGGGACCGAAGAAGGTCTATTGACAACTGATTATAAGACTAAAAAAGTTACTATTGGTCGTGGCTGCTGGATTGGTGCTGGAGTGGTTGTTGTTCCAGGAGTTACAATTGGAGACTCTGTGATTGTTGCTGCTGGGAGTGTTGTAACAAAAGATATTCCATCAAATACAATATATGCTGGTAATCCTGCTAAATTCATCTCCAATAATAATGGTGCCAAATGAAGATTCTACTTGTTTCCTCATCGGGTGGTCACTGGGTTCAAATGTGCCGAGTAAAAGATGCTTTTCAAGGTGAAGATATTTATTTTGCTTCTACCGAGAATAGTTATGGTCAGCATAACCCTGAAAGCCCTTTCTTTTATCTTCCTGATGCATCTCGCTGGAATAAGCTAAAGCTTATTTGGCAAGCGTTCTCTGTGCTGGTTCTGTTAATTCGATTAAAGCCAGATATCATTTTGACAACCGGTGCGTCTGTTGGTGTCTTTGCACTTATCCTTGGTAAAAAGCTTGGTGCACGAACAATCTGGCTTGATAGCATTGCGAATTCAGAAGAGCTTTCTCTGAGTGGTCAAAAAGTTCGTAAATACGCTGATTTGTATCTAACGCAATGGCAGCATCTCGCAACGAACAACGGGCCAGAATATGCGGGGTCTGTCATATGATATTTGTTACAGTTGGCACCCAATTGCCTTTTGAACGTTTGATCAAGGCAGTTGATCTATGGGCGGAAAACAATCCAGAGATAAAGGTTGTTGCTCAGATCGGCCAGACAGTATACCAGCCAAAGTTTATGACGACACTTGAAAGTGTTGATCCCGATGTGTATGAACGTTATTTATTGCAGTCCAGGTTGGTGGTTGGGCATGTTGGGATGGGTACCATTATTTCTGGTATTAAACATGGTAAGTCTTTGGTGTTGATGCCAAGAGTTGCAAACTTGGGTGAGCATCGAAACGATCATCAGCTGGCTTCTGCTAAACAGTTTGGTACACTAAGCGGCGTTCATATTGTTCATGATCAGGCTGAGTTAGAGTCTGCCATCAATCAGGTCTTGTCTCCGGACGTCCCTGATGACATGTGTAATGAGCTGAATGTTTCGGCTGGTTTGATAAAACGGATTTCTGATTTTGTGAAGGAGACACAGAATGAGTATAGGCATAACTGATTCTGGAGCCTCTTTAGCGGCAAAGGCTGTGCCCCCTAGATTCTTTGTTTTACTGGTCGGCTTAGTGTTGCTTGTCTATGCAGAAAGCCTAATTGGGCTATTCTCTCAATGGTGGGTGAGCGAGGAGTATGGACATGGTTTGTTTATGCCTTTTATTGCGGCTTATATTGTTTGGCAACAACGTGGTGCTACATTCAGCAGGTCGTTGAATAGTAGCATATCGGGTTTCTACCTGATTTTTTTCAGTCTGGCCATTTTGATTGCTGCGACTTTAGCCAACCTGGAATCTGTAAAACATTATTCCTTTACCTTAACTTTAGCTGGTTTGGCATTGCTACTGGGTGGCTGGCATCTGCTTCGTGCATGTCTTGTTCCTATCGCGCTGATTGTTTTGGTAATTCCCTTACCTTATCTATTGATATCATCTTTAACAGCAGGCCTCCAACTTATTTCTTCAGAACTAGGGACTTGGTTGCTTCGTTTGTTCGGTATTCCCGTTTTTCTTGAAGGGAATATTATTGATATGGGAGTTTACCAGCTTCAGGTTGTTGAAGCGTGTAGTGGTCTGAGGTACCTCTACCCCTTACTGAGTATATCTCTGTTGGTTGTTTATTGTCTGCGCTCACCTATGTGGTTCAAAGTAGTACTGATGTTATCCACTGTGCCTGTTACTATTTTTATGAACAGCCTTCGGATTGCTATTACAGGTGTTCTTGTTAACGCACACGGTACCAGTGTCGCAGAAGGGTTCTTGCATGATTTTGAAGGTTGGGTCGTTTTTTTAGCAGCACTTGCGTGTCTGGTGGCAGAGGTGTGGCTTTATAAACTTATGATTCGCCAGCCTGGATCATTGAGTGATTTATTTGCTTTCGATGCACCCAATGTGCCAGAAGACCTAACATTAAAGACGACTCTTGGTTTTCCTTTCTATCTGTTGTCAGTCTTAGTTGTGCTTTTTACTGGTATTGTTGTGTTATTTCTCAACACTTCTCGTGAGGCATATATTCCTGAGCGTGAACCGTTTTCTACCTTTCCGATGAGAATTGATAATAAGAATGTCAGCCTTTCTTATCTGGAGTCGGATGTTCTTGATATTCTTCGTCCGGATGATTATTTTCTTGGCAGTTACGCTAAAAAAGGTGAAGAACCTGTCAGCCTCTATATGGTTTATTATTCACAACAACATGAAGGTAGCGCTTTGCACTCTCCCCGGGTTTGTATACCTGGCGGTGGATGGGTTATCGGCGAAGAAAGCGTAGCAGAGTTTCAATTGCGTGGTATTGAACAGAAGCAAGCGGTTAATCGAGTGATAATTCGTAAGGGAGAGTTCACTCAGCTGGTTTATTATTGGATTGATCAGATGGGTACTACATTTACCAATGAATATCTGGCACGAGCATCGTTACTGAAGAGCGCGGTGCTTGAAAATCGCTCGGATGGTGCGTTAGTTCGTGTCAATGTGATGGTTGAAAATGATAATTTCGAGAAAGCCGATAAGCAGTTGCAAACGTTTATCGCTGGCATGTCGGTCTACCTGAGAGACCATCTGCCGGAATAGCCGAGCTGTTTCGAAATATTTTAAAGAGTAGGAATAAATATGATTAATTCGACATGGAAAATCGCTTTAGTTTCAACGGCTGTTTTATTATCTGCCTGTAGTTCGCCAGATGAGAAAGTGAACGAATACGTAGAAAGTGCCAAAGAATTTCTGGCAGAAGATAACTATGAAGCTGCGCATATTCAGTTTTCTAATGCATTGCAAATTAACCCTAATCATGTTGATGCGTTATATCAAGTTACTAAGATTTTTGAGCATGAACAATCTTGGCCAAAAGTTTATCGCTACTTAGAAAAAGTACTTGAACTTCAGCCTGACCATGTTGAAGCCTTGCTATCGATTAGTCGGCTTGAGCTAGCTGCAAATCAGCTGGATAAAGCGCTGCGCCGCAGTGAAAAAATACTCACTCTGGCCCCCGATTCTGTTGAAGGACATTCCTTCAGAGCTTTATTGCTGTTTAAGCTAGGGGATTTTGAAGGAGCTGTTGTCGAAGCAAAAGGCGTTCTTATTCAAGAGCCTGAAAATCTAGAAGCAATTATGGTTTTGGCTTCGGAGCGTATTGAAGCACAAGACCCTGAAGGCGCACTCGTTTATCTGACGAGAATTGATAGCGTTGATAACATGCTGATTCAATCAATGAAAGTTCGCGCTTTTAATGACCAAAAAAACCTGAGTGGTGCAGCTGGTGTTTTTGAACAGCTGATTAAACTAGACCCGGAAAAGGACGAATACTATTTTGCTTTGGCAAATCAGTATGCTGCTTTTGAAAAATATTCTGAAGCTCTTTCTGTGATCGATCGTCTTGTTAAGGTCGAGCCTGATAACGACAGTGCTAAGTTGATCAAGGTTCAATTTATAAATCGTCACTTAGGGTCTGATCAGGCTCTTCTGCAGCTACAAGCGTTTCTTAAGCAACAACCGAAGAATATCGCGCTAAACTTTTATCTTGCTGACCTGTATTTGCGTATGGATCAGCCTGAGAACGCAAAAACTATTTTCTTAAAAATCAGTAAGTTTGATGCAGCTGGAGAAGATGGTCTCAGAGCATTAAACCGCCTTGCCCGGATGTCTTATCAAGCTGGGGATAATGAACGCGGGAGTATTTATTTGCAGCAAGTCCTGTCGGCAGACTCTGATAATCAGGAAGCAATTGTTCTCGATGCTCAGCGAATGATGGCTGAAGGGGATACGGAGCAGGCTATTTCGGTACTGCGTTCTGTTCTGAAGGACAATCCACGTTCTGCCGCTGTTTTGGCTCTGTTAGGGCGAGCTCATCAGTCTGATGGACGGACAGAGTTAGCTATTGATCAATATACCAAAGCGCTGAAATCAGAACCTAATAATCAAGCGGTATTACTGGCATATTGTCAATTGCTTGTGTCTCAGAAAAAATACAGTCAAGCAAACCAGTTGCTGTCTTCTAAAATGCAGTTAGTTGGTCAAGATGTTAGTTTGTTGCGCTTGATGGCCCAGATCAAACTGACGTTAAAAGACTGGGAGTCTGCGCAACAAATTGCTGATCGCTTAGACGAACTGAATGGAGATGGCAGCGTTTCCTCTCAAATTCGTGGTGCGATACATCTGGGTCAGGAAGAACATGAAAAAAGCCTGAATGCTTTTGAGAAAGCATATAGCCAGGCTGAAGATAAGACCCGACCAATGATTACACTGGTTCGGTCTTATATGGCATTGAATAAACAGCAGGAAGCACTCAATTTTTTGGATTCTGTATTAAAAGTAGATACAGACAATCTAACTGCACTTCTTCTAAAGATTCAAATCTTACAAGTTAAGGGAGATTTAGTTGATGCAGAAAGCATAGGTCGGCAGCTGGTGAAGTTGCATAGCGATAAGCCCCAGGGCTACCAACAATTAGCCGGGCTACTATATCGTCAAAATCGCACAGAGGAGGCCTTTGCTGTTTTGGACTCAGGTATTACTGCTCTGCCAGATGTACTGTCCCTTCAGTTTTTTAAGGCCAGCTTACTTGAGCAAAAGAATGATCTCGCTAAGGCTATTACTGTTTATGAAGGCATCTTGAAACAAGATCCTGATGCAGATATCGCAGCAAATAATCTGGCGGTTATTTACTCAGATTACGATGAATTTAAGGATATCGAACGAGCTAAGGTGCTGGCTCAACGCTTCCGTCAGTCTGAGGTGCCTTATTTTCAGGATACTCTGGGCTGGGTTTCTTACAAAGCAGGTAAGTTAAATGACGCATTGTATTTCCATGAGAATGCAGTTAAAGCGATGCCAGATGCTGCCGAGTTCCGTTACCATCTTGGAATGTCTTATAAAGCGGTTGGTGATTCATTGCGCGCGCGTGCAGAGCTTGAAAAAGCGCTGAAATTGGCGGGCAAAGATGATGCTGTATGGAAGCAAACCGCCGAGCTGGCTCTGAATGATCTGTAATTTAATGAGTGGCAGGGAGTAGTCGCCAGTGTACGAAGCATTTTACGGTTTTAAGACCAAACCCTTTACCTTGCAAACGGATCCGGCGCTGCTGTATTTAGGGGAGGTGCATACTGTCGCTTTGGCTACTCTTGAGTATGGGCTTCTGAATCGTTCCGGATTTACTGTAATAACCGGTGAAATTGGCAGTGGCAAGACCACGTTGCTGGCTCGGTTGCTGGATAATATTGAAGAAAATCAAACTATTGGGTTTCTTAATCACACGCATGAAAACTTAGGACAACTGCTGCCCTGGGTTTTACATGCCTTTGGTCAGGATTACCTTTCAGACAATCCAATCGTGCTGTATGACCGTTTTCGTAAATTTCTTCAGCAGGAACATCAGGCTGGGCGACAAGCTATTCTGATTATCGATGAGGCTCAGAATCTGTCATTGAGTGTTCTTGAGGAGCTGCGTACGCTCTCAAATATTAACTTTGGTGCAGCGCAATTGCTGCAGATTGTTTTGGTGGGCCAGCCAGAACTGAGAGATAAGTTGAAGGATCCAAAGTTAAAGCAATTTATTCAGCGTATCGCAGTGGATTACCATGTTCCTACGTTAAACAAAAATGAGACACGTGAATATATCATCCATCGTTTATGCCAGGCTGGTCGCGAAGAAGAGATATTCACTGGAAGGTCTTATGAGCTTATCTACAACCTCAGTGGTGGGGTGCCGCGAATCATTAATGTGATCTGCGATACGATACTTTCTTATGGTTTTGCAGATCAGCGCACCTCGCTCGATGAGCGCTATGTTGTGACGGTTATGAAAGATCGTGTATCTGGTGGCTTGCTGGCCCTGGGCTACGATCCGAGGCGTGAAGGAGTTCAAAGGCCCGTAACAGGGGTGCTGGATATTTCCTGAATTACGCTTTGCTCGGAGTATGGCTCAGATGTATTGGTCCAGTCTCGCTGCCATTAGCTTGTACTTCAGAGCAACGAGCTCTTCTCTGATTAGTGATTGATGACACATCCTTGGAATATAGAAAGTCATAATATTAATACTGGTGATTGAAGTAATTACCAATCTGAACCAGGCATGTTGACTATATTGAGATGTTATAGGACATGAACCTCTATTGTGGCGCATATCCGGGTAAGGGGTATTGATATGTTATTTCTCCAGAAAAAGACATATGTGTGTTTTCTATTAGTTGCACTGTTTTTGTTGTCGGCTTGCGGTGGCGGGGCTTCGGGCTCTGGAGATCCTTTTGAGAGTACTGATGCCCAGGATCAAGTTGAGGTCGATGAGGTCGATGAGGTCGATGAGGTCAGCGACCTAGCTCTAAATATTGTTGTGTCTCCGGTTCTTAATAATGGCAACAATGGTAATGATCATTCTAGCCATTTCAATTGGATCTTCAGAGGGGGTGGGCTTGTGTCGGGCCAATTTGCAAACGGTGATTATTGGGTAGCGAGCAAGTCTGGTGGTCCAGTCGAACTTGTATCTCTTACCAGTAATCAGATTGTTCGGGTTGATGATGAGCGCTACTTAAACTCTCAAGGTTTTTTTGCTGGGAATTATGGAAATTATGATGCATCGAAAGATATCTTAATTGATCTTGCCGATAACCCCCGGATTTATTCAAAAAATACAGTGCTGGTAGCAGCTACAGAAAGAAATCAATCGGCAACATCGAATTGTGGCACTGCGGGACTTGTTGCGAATGGCTGTATTGATGCATATAACTTCATAACGATTCTTGACGAGGTTCCACCGGGACAGGGGCGAGAGTATTTACGACCACCGCTAACAGGCATCGATAGAAATATTCAATCTTTAAAAGATTTTGATTTTGAACGAATTCCCGAGCTTGAGTACCTGTCTGCAACAAGTGATGCCGACATTGAAGAAGCTCGTAGAATTTTCACACATGGTACAAATATTTTCAGTGTGACATCGGTCTCAAATAACCAGACTTTCAGTGAAGGAGGAAGAGCATTTCGATGTGGACATATTTTATGTGATGATTATGCCGCTGGCTTTTCCAAGACTTATTACGATGCGCTCTACTATATATTTTCAGCAAAGAATAATTCAAATAAAACACAAGCCTTGCTTGCGAGTTTACTGACTTTAGGAAGAGATATGTATGGGATGATGCATCAGGGCGGGTGTAACGCTTCTAATCAGGTGCACCCGGTGGGATGTCAATATGGTAGTGGTGCAGGACAGCACGTAGGTAATTTTATTGCAGTAGCATTTTATGCATCTTTAGAAAGAGACCCTTCTAAAGCCCGGGTTTTAGCTGCCACAACCGAATTGCTGAACAAGAATCAGTGCAATCAGGGACCACAGGAGCTTAGCCAGATTAATGGTCATCTGGACGACCCTTTATTTGGTGATTGTGAGCAGTTTTCTGCCCAGAATCTGAATATCAGTGGATATTGGGCCGATATGGTAGAGGCCAGCTGTTACGACGATGCGCCAGGTGGTTGTAATTTAATTGTTGGTCAACGAGCCTCTCGTGACCCTTACCAGCAAGTAGATGGCTCCCAACCTCGGCCGGGTGGTAGTTATATGGACATTACTTTGGGGCAGCAGAGGTCGATGGTTGCTGTCTCATGTGTGATGCCTGAACTCGCTGCGACCATTAACTTTCCACCATTGTATGCTTATGTCGATCGCATAAGTAATAATGGAATACAAACAATGCCTGATCAATGCGCACCTCCATCTGGGATTACTGACAGTCAAAGTTGTTCGGATGAGATTTGGGGTAAAAGAAACACCGATCCGAGTACATGGGCGGATAGTAGCCCTAGCTGTCCAGGTTATGGTGTGACTTGGGGGCCTGATCCTAATGATCTTACAACTTGCATTGCTGGAGCAGGGAGGTTTAATAACACTTCTTCGAATATCGAACCTTTATTCAAATCTATGTTTGAAGCTCACTTTGATGTAATGAGAGGCGGAGTAGGCGTTGATTGTTCTTCACTTTAATTGAATACTTAAAATGGAGTTGAAGCATTAATAACAGGGCGAGAGGCATGCCGACGGTTAGGGAGAAACCGTTGGGTAGGGCTTGATCTGACAGGCATCAGTCTCAAACTGGTGACTGTCAGATGGACCTGAAATACTACAGATGAACGACTACACCTGAGTTACTGCATCCAAGTTACGAATGCTTTATTCCATATTTTTTCATCATGTCGTACAGAGTAGGGCGAGAAACTTTTAGCACTTTGGCTGCTGCCGAAATATTATTGGTGGTTGATAAGGCTTGCTCAATTGCACCTATTTCTGCGTGTTTGCGTACGTCTTTCAGGGCTTGTGTAGTCTCGTGTTGCTCACTTATTTCGACCTTGTCAGACAGGCTCAGGTCGGCTGCAGTTACATACAGGTTGTCACAAATAATGGCTGCAGTTTTTATTCGGTTCTCCATTTCTCTGACGTTTCCTGGCCATTCATACGCTTGGATAGCACTGAGAGCATCCTGAGAAAAACCCTTGAGCTTGAGCTGATTGGCTTCAATGTGATGCTCAAGGAAATGTTTCGCTAACAATGTTTTGTCATTATTGCGATCACGAAGAGGGGGGATGGTGATTTCAAGCTCGCAGATACGGTAATAAAGATCTTCCCGGAATGTACCTTCGCCGACCATTTCTTTCAGGTTTTTGTTAGTGGCGCACACGACTCTGACATCGACATCAATATCTTGTGTGCCGCCAACCCGTTGGATGGTACGCTGCTGCAAAAAGCGAAGCAATTTAGCTTGTAAGTTAAGCGGCATATCACCAATTTCATCAAGAAAAAGTGTTCCCTGATTCGTGCTTTCGATTTTACCTTTGGTCAGTTTCATCGCGCCGCTGAATGCCCCTTTT
This sequence comes from Bacterioplanoides sp., assembly GCF_965226395.1. Taxonomy (GTDB): domain Bacteria; phylum Pseudomonadota; class Gammaproteobacteria; order Pseudomonadales; family Oceanobacteraceae; genus Bacterioplanoides. Next base: position 3,592,889 of record NZ_OZ245358.1, read on the forward strand.
TCATAACCGAATAGCTCGCTTTCGATCAGATTTTCAGGGATAGATGCACAGTTAATGGCAAGAAATTTCTTGTCAGACCTCTGGCTGGTTGCATGAATGGAGCGGGCTAAAACCTCTTTGCCAACGCCACTTTCACCCAATAAGGTACAGGATATTTCTGTTGGTCCGATTTTTTTGATAAGCCGGCAGATTTCCAGCATTTTGCAATCGGCAGTAATAATACCGGAGAGGAAAGCATCCGCATTCGTTTGCTTTAAACGATTTTGCTCCTCAAGCTGATATATTTTTATACAGCGCTCGATGATCAGGTCAAGCGTATCGGTATTAATGGGTTTTGGGAAAAAGTCATGTGCACCCAAAGATATCGCTTTGAGTGCATTTTCTTCTTCACCACGCCCGGTCATAACCAGAATTTTACAATTTGGATTCAGGTTGAGTATTTCAGAAATGCATCTCATACCTTCAGACACACTGTCGGCATCCGGGGGGAGGCCGAGATCCTGAAGAACAATAGGAGGGGCGTGTTTGGAGACAATTGCCAACGCCTCCTCCCGCGTTCCTGCGGTATAAATTTTATATTGATCGAGGTGCCAGCCGAGCTGGCTCCTTAAGCCATGGTCATCTTCAATGATCAGAATACTGCTTGTTTGTATGTCCATATTTAACTGATAGCTAGTGGTAATTGAATTTTGAAAGTCGTTCCCTGAGAAATCTTACTGGTCACATCAAGGCTGCCATTCAGCTGATTGATATACTCTTTGGTTAAATAAACACCAATGCCCATGCCTCGATTGGATTTGGTAGATTCGAAAGGCTTAAAGAGTTTTTCATCTATAAAGGTCTGTTCCATGCCTCGACCATTGTCTGTCAGGGTTATTTCTGCCGTTGCATCTTTTTGCTGAACGTCTAAGTCGATTTTTCCGGCTTCAGGTGTGGCTTCCTGAGCATTTTTAAGCAGATGAGAGATAGACATAACCAATTTGTCCGCATCAGCCTCTACCCATAACTCACTATCCGTCCCAGAATAATTGGGGATGGGTTTTAAACCAGAGCTGTGTTGCAGCGCAGATTTAATGATTGTATCCAGATTCAGGCGTTCAATTCGTTCCGGTTGATTGTTTTTCAGTTTAAATAACAACTCTTTCATACGCGTGACGGAATGACTGATGGTATGAATTGTGTCAGAAATAAAGGCCGGGTTATCAATATGCTTTTCCGCATTTTTTACAACCAGCGATTGTTGTGCAATCAGATTGTTAAGATCATGCATCAGAAACGAGCTTAGCTGATTGTACAACGAGAGCTGCCGTTCTTCTTCCAGTTGTTTCTCGTACTGATGTAACCTCAGGTAGCTGGCTATTTGACCACTGATCGTGCGGATAATATCCAGGTCTTCCCAGTTTGTTTTGGCTCTGCGTTTCTTTTTGTCGGTCGTCAGGCCAATAAATCCGTCCAGCTCATTATCGACCATCAGAGGTATCAGCAACCAGAGCTGACCGCTGTTGAGGAGGGAAGAAGGAAGATCTTCATTAAAGTTGGATAAATGTGAGTTGGCTGGTGCGTACAGATTAAAAATCCACGAGTCGGTGATCATACGCTGACACATAGCATGGTCTTTATGAATCCGATACGAGCCAATTTCAATGCCGGGCACATTGCTGAATGTCAGCTGATAATAGTCACCGTTCAGCATCCACAGCGCACCGGTTTTCGCATCAAAAGGTTTTGCGATCGCTTCAATTGCATATTTTTCGGGTGAAATGCTGCCAGGTTTGTTTGAGAGCGTGTTGTTTACTTTGAGCCATTCAGAGCGGTAATCATATTTATGGCTGAAGAAGTGTTTATTAATCAGTACACGAATAGAGTCTCGGAAGTCCGCTGACAATAGCGATGTAATCACAGAAAAACTCATGCTGAATATGATTAAGGTGAGTACAGCGTTGAGCCAGATATTATTCTCTTCATTGACAAAGGTTGCTATGAAAGTAATGACAGATATCAAAAGCGCTGTTGAAACTAAGGTAGAACCATAAAATGCAACAGAGTGGGAGATGCGAAAGTGTTTTCCTTGTTTGAATCTGGGAAAGGCGAGTGCGTAAAGGCACATCATAATTGCAACGCATAAATAGATGTATGGGCGGAGATCGCCCACCAGTGCCGCTGACTTTATATCAGTCATGTTCAGCGAGTGATGAAGTATGTCGTAGAATAAAAGAGAAACCACGCCGAGACACAGGCGGATTAGTATTTTGTCCAGCCTTGAGTGTTGGAATAACCGTTCAATAGCAAACAAACTCAGGAAAGAGAGGGTGAGCATAAAGATGCTATTGATATAGATTGATAAGGGAAGCCGTATAAATTCTGCGAAAAACAATAAAGCAGAGATTAACCAGCTTGACCAAAAAATAAGCGTCAGTGTTTTATTGGATTGTGTATCACTGAGGTGCACGACTCTGGACAGCGCTAAAATCCAGATGCAGTAATGTATCGCTTCGGTGAAATAAGGAAAGTAGACAACCAGAAATGACTCTGGTGACAGGGTGTTGGTGCTGAGCAGCCAGAATGCGTTGAAAAGCGCAGCGGCTGTTAATGTCAGGTATCCCTGGCGCTTATAAAACTGATGGATGAATACCAGAGACAGAAGCATTGATACCAGAACAGCAATGGTTGTTGAATCAAACCAGTTCATCCTAAAAATCTCAAAATTCCATCTCTGAATCAGTATTCTATTTTACCCAGTACTTGGCATGAGGTAAACAAAATGCTTATGCAGGCATCTTGTTGATATTGTTGTTTTTAGTATTTCATAATCACTTGTTTGTTATTTGATTATGGTACGTTCGTTTTTTACTCGATGCGTGTGCTAGGCCTACCGATGAGAAATTTTAATTCTTATTAGTATTTAACGCGACGGCGTTTAGTCTTTCGCAGAATTTGCGCAAATAAATAAAAAGACGCTTCCCTGTTTGTTGTATTGTATTCCTTACTTTTGCTCTCTGTTAATTGCTGATTACGTCAGTGGTTGTGATGCCTGATTGTTCACGACCCTCACTGGTGTTGATTGGCAGTCTCCAGTCATTGTTGTTTTTCAGAATGTCCCTAAATCAGATAAGGGGTATATCGATGAAATATTTCTCTTGCGTACTTATAGCCGTGGTTTTCTCAACATTACTTGCATGTGGAGGAGGTGGGGGTGGAAGCTCTAATGGTGATAGCAATAACAGCGGTGGTGGGAACAACAGTGGCGGGAACAATACAGGTATCAACGCCGGTGCTGATCAGCTTGTTAGCAAGCAAACCTCTGTGACTTTGGATGGCTCCGCCAGTCGTTCTGATAGCAGTGGCGATTATATCTGGACCCAGACCCGAGGCCCAGACGTGACCAATGGTAGTGGTAGTTTATCGGGGGTATCGCCTGCTTTTACGGCGCCAGATACGGTTGATACTCTGATATTTTCATTGCGTATCGGTGCTTCATCCGCGACGGATGAAGTTGTGATTAACGTGCTGGAGCAAACAACCAATATCTTTTTTGTCGATGGTGATAATGGCAATGATGGCTCTGGAGATGGCAGTTTAGCTGCTCCTTTTCGCACCATTTCTCACGCCCTCGGGCAAATTTCACAGCCGGATACTGATATCTATGTTCGCACCCTGAGTAGCGGGCAGCGCTATAACGAGACGGGTGCTACCTTATTTCCACCTGAAAACACCAGTTTATATGGCGGTTACGATGAAAGCTGGTGGCGTGATACAACCAATAATCGAACCGGCCTGAATGGCGCTCGTGTCGCGGTGAACTTCGCTAATGTCGCCGCGGACGCATGGCTGTCAGGGTTTGATATTCAGGCTGCCAGTAGCGATTCAACCGATTTACCAGTGAGTGCGGTGTCGGCCGACTCCGGTACTGAAAGCTTGTTTATTGAAAACAACACCTTAACCGCAGGCGCTGTGGGAGATGGACAAAGCAGTAACCCGGCCAGCAGCTATGGCGTGCGTATTGCCAATATTGCTTCGGTCGAGATCACAGGAAATACCATTGTTGCTGGTAAGGGTGGGGATGGTGCTTCGCCTGCCAGCCGGGAGAGAGGGCTTAGTGGTGGAAATGGCGCTGCTGCCGATGGCCGTGATGGAGGAAACGGCGGTGCAGCGGGCAACGTTAACGCTGGTGGTAACAAAGGTGGTGATGGTGGACGTGGCGGCGGCACCTTAGGTGGTAATGGAGAGGCTGGTGATAACGGCTTCCGGATTTCGGATGTGCCCGGTTCTGCCGGTACGGGTGGTGCCGGAGGGGCAGGTGGTTCTGGCGGCAGCAGTACTAACTTTGGTGGTGCTGGCAAAGGCGGTGTCGGCGGCGACGGCGGTGATGGCGGCGATGGTGGAACTGAGGGCGGTACTATTGCCATTGGTGGGTTTTTTCGCGGAGATAATGGCAATACCGGGCAAACCGGTAGTTCTGGCGCCGGTGGAGGTGGCGGAGGTGGCGGTGAAGGTAGCTTCGCTACTCTTGGAGGTGGCGGAGGTGGTGGCGGCGGCGGCGGTCGCTCTGGCGTAGGTGGTACAGGAGGCCCAGGTGGTGGCGCCTCCATTGGCGTGCTGTTATACAATGTATTGGATGCCATGGTAGAAAATAACACTATTACCGCTGCGAGCGGTGGCCGTGCCGGGGCTGGTGGATTTGGTGGTATTGGCGGTACCGGAGGCAATGGCGGAATATTTGAACCCAGTGATGCGGGTGGAGCCGAGCGTGGTGGCCGCGGCGGTGGTGGCGGTCGCGGTGGATCGGGTGGTCAGGGAGGTTCTGGTGCTGGAGGGCCTTCTTATGCGGTTATGGTTGGTGCTGATTTAGCTCCGATGATTCGCAATAACACCCTGATCACGGCTGAAGGTGGACCGACAAATAGTGGAGGTAGCCCAGGAAGTGATGGCTCTGACGGTGCAGACGGTGATTTTGCAGCTAACCCGGGTGCGGGTGGAACGGGCGCAGGTACAACGTCATCGGGCGATTTTGGTACACCGGCTTTTGTGGGTGCCAGTTATGGCATCTATGATGCCGACACCGGAGATGGCGTAACCCCGGTGCGCTCTGGCAATCAATTCTCTCAGCCAAGCAATAATGGTTCTGGCCCAGTTGGCGAAGCCAACTTTTGATGGAGGGAGAAGCCAACTTTTGATGAAGTGCGAGGCTAAATTTTGATGAGCTGTCGAGCTATATTTGCTGAATGCGGCTATGGCTCGGCAATAACTGGCTCAATAACTATGACTCGGCGGCAAATCGCTCAGCGACAAAATCAATAAAGCTCCGCACCTTGGCCGATAAGTGTTTTCTGCTGGGATAAATCAGAAAGACATCAATCGATAAGTCCTGATAATCCGGAAATAATTCCACCAACTCGCCCGTTTGCAGCTGATCCCCCAGCAGGAAGTCCGGCAGGCGGGCGATTCCCTGACCCTGCTGGCATAAGGATAAAATCATTTCCGAGCCGTTGGTTAATACCCGGCTGTTTACGGCAACCTGAATGTCTTTGCCATAACGATTTTGATAGAGCCACAGCCTGGGTTGCTTCAGATGGCTGTAGGTAATGCACTCGTGCTGATCCGGGTGGTTCTCTGCAAGTTGTTCCGGCTTCTCAGGTGTGCCTTTGCGAGACAAATAAGCGGGAGAAGCCAGTGTGATACCACGGGAGTGCATCACTTTGCGACTGATCAGGCTGGAGTCTTCCAGTTGTGGAGTCGCCCGAATCACAATATCAAACCCTTCTGCAATCACATCCACTTTGCGGTTGCTGATATCCAGTTCCAGAGTAATGAGCGGATGTTGGCGCAGGAATTCAGCAAACACCGGCTGCATTTGAGCGCCGCCAAAACTGGCTGGACAGCTGATGCGCAAATTCCCCGAAGCCTGCTGTTGTTGCCCGGCCAGAGCTGTAATCAACTGATTGGCATCAGCAATAATCTGCTGGCATTGCTGCAGATACAGCTCACCTTCGGCTGTCAGGCTGAGTGAACGCGTCGTGCGGTTCATCAGTCGCACGCCCAAACGTTGCTCCAGCTTGTTGATTTCTTTGCTGATGTACGACGTTGAATGGCCGGTGTGCTCTGCTGCCAGTGTGAAACTGCCCGCTGATGCGACTTCAGTGAATATCACCATGCCGTCCAGTAAATTCGGATTGTAATTCATAAGGGAGCTCTTGATGCCTGAGTGCTATTCAGAGAATTATGAGACTATTGGAGGTCATATGGAAATAATCATTCTTTAATCCGGTTATTAATCTTTATTTGGGATCAATCTATAGTCACTCCAGATCGAATATTCATTGAGGAACCTACCATGAAAATATTAGCCTTTGCCGCCAGCAACTCGAACCAGTCCATTAACAAAGCGCTGGTGACTTATGCCGCAGAACAGTTAGCTCAACGAGCGAATGCCAGCTACGAAGTTCTGGATCTGAACGACTTTGAAATGCCGATTTACAGCGCCGACCGCGAAGAGCAGGGTGGTATCCCGGCTCCAGCCCACGCCTTTCGTGAGAGAATAGCCGCAGCCGATGTACTCTTGATTGCATACGCAGAACACAATGGTTCTTACACGGCAGCTTATAAAAATATCTTTGATTGGGCCTCCCGGGTTGACCGTGATGTTTATCAGAACAAAGCAGCTGTTTTACTTGCGACGTCTCCGGGGCCGGGCGGAGCCCAGAATGTTTTGAATCAGGCGGTTGGATCGGCACCTTATTTTGCGCTGGACGTGAAAGGCAGCTTCTCATTGCCATCGTTTTTCGACAACTTTGACCAGCAAAGCGCTCGTTTAACCAATGAAGAGTTGGACTCTCAGTTAAAACAGCAGCTGGCTAGCCTGGTTGAGACAGTCTGATTGAGACAGCCAGGTTGAGACAGTCTGGTTGATTAACGTATTAAGGATTGATGTGTTGCTTTGCCAGTAGGGGTTGCTATTTTAGCCACAGGTGTTGATACACTAGCCGCCGCTTGATAGTGATACACAATGAGATAGATACGGCGACGATGGCTTCTTCACATTCGGATTCTACCCAACAAACTTCCGGCCACTGGCTGGAAGTTTTTTTTACCTTTTTAAAACTTGGCTGCACCTCGTTTGGCGGCCCGGTTGCCCACTTAGGCTATTTCCACAAAGAGTTGGTTGAAAAGCGGCGCTGGCTCAGTGATGCGCAATACGCACAGCTCTTGGCGGTATGTCAGTTTCTACCCGGGCCCGCCAGTAGCCAGTTAGGTTTTGCGCTGGGGCTGACCCGAGCTGGTTGGCTGGGTTCCATCAGCGCCTTTATTGCCTTTACCCTGCCTTCTGCTCTGATGTTATTTGCTCTTGCCTGGTTGCTGACAGGAATGGAAGGGGATTGGCTAAATACCACCATTCATGGACTGAAGCTGGTGGCGGTGGTGATTGTCAGTGATGCTGTTTGGGGAATGGCGCAAAAGCTTTGTCACACCTGGCTGACCCGAACGATTGCGCTACTGGTCGCCGGATGCCTGCTGCTATTGCCATTCACAGGGCCAGAATGGCAAATTCTGATGATCATTCTGGCAGGCGTAGCGGGTTTTATCTTGAAGCCGGAGGTTGCTGATCAGGCTTCAGCAGGATTGAGGTTGAATTATGGGCGCTGCACCGGCAGTGCCTTTCTGCTGCTGTTCATTATCTTGTTACTGCTGACTTTACCGCTTTTCAACCAATACAATCTGCTGACTATGGCGCAGCATTTTTATCAGGCCGGTGCTCTGGTGTTTGGTGGTGGCCACGTGGTGTTGCCATTGTTAGAAAGCAGTACCGTAACGGCTGGGCACCTGAGTGCTGAAACCTTTCTTGCCGGTTACGGCGCTGCTCAGGCTGTTCCCGGACCTTTGTTCACCTTTGCTGCTTACCTTGGGGCGTTAGTGCCTGCCGGAGCATCCCCGGCACTGCAGGCGCTGGTGGCCATCGTGGCGATTTTTCTTCCCGGCTTTTTGTTATTGTTGGGTGTTTTACCATTCTGGACGCAAATATCCGCCAAAAAAGTGGTACGACAGGCGCTGGTGACGGTTAATGCCGCGGTAGTTGGCTTGTTACTCGCGACCTTAGTAACGCCGGTTATCAGCAGCGCTATTGGCCATGTCTGGGACGTCGTTGTTGTTATTGTCGGTTTGGCACTGTTACGAAAATGGCAGTGGTCGCCGCTTTGGGTGGTGTTTTTTTGCGTTGTTTCCTCTATGTTGATTGATTCTTTCACCTGATCGGAGCATAACGATGAGCCTGGTTTCTGATGAACAAATTGCTGTTTTTCTCGAGCACAATAATCACTGGTTTGTGCTGGACGGCAAATTGCACCGTGAACTTCGTTTTCACAACTTTAATCAGGCGTTTGGTTTTATGGGGCGTGTGGCGCTACAGGCAGAAGCCATTAACCATCACCCGGAATGGTTTAATGTCTACAACAAGGTGGTGATTGATCTGACCACCCACGATGCTGGTGGTATTAGTGAAAAAGACCTGGCGCTGGCTGGTTTTATTGAAGGCATACTGGATGCCGATGAGGCCTGATTGGGTTTTAGGTAGCGATCAGTGGTTATTGAATAGGCTGGCGGCCCAGTAACCGCAACAGTAACAACCGTCCGCTGCGCAGAGCCGGATACAGAATCTTGCCCAGCGTTGGGTTGCGAAAACAGACAAACAGCAGTCGGTTGAGCCAGTGTGACGGGCTGGACATCGCTGTTAACCAGGTAATGGCTGCCGCTCCCTGAACCATTTGCTCACCGTAAATCACGGCCATATTGTCATTCAGATTAACGCCCTGATGCTGCAGCCATTGCACTTCTGGCCGCTGTTGTTCACGGGCGCTGATCAGAATGAGTTCACCACTGAGCTGGCGTAAGCGAATGCCACGCACAAAATGCTGGCATACCGGGCACTCACCGTCGTAAACAATGATAATTGCCTGCTTATTCTGGTATTCGGGCTTGCTCACACGCTTGATCTCTCAGAATTATCGGGCCTGAATTAGTTGTGGCGGTATTGCTCATGGTTATTTGGGCAGTGGTGTCGTCAGCGGCAAAATCCACTCGGTAGGCGTTATATCATATTCCACGGCCAATAAATTGGTATCCTCGGCAACAATGCGTTGACTCGGCCGGCCATTCAGCGAACAAAATACATTGGTGGTAACTGCTACGACGGGGTTGCTCGCCGGTTTCTCTGAGGAATAGTGCTGCTCCAGAAAGTGGGCAAACTTCCAGATCATATCCGGCTGGCAGGGCAAACGATGAACCTGGCGTTTATTCAGGTGCTGGCGTGGGTAAACGCGTTGTGTTTCACCATTCTGATAATGCAGCATAAAGTCACTGTAGCCATGCTTGCTGCGCAGTTTCATCCGCCAGGCAAAGCGATGACCTTCTTCACTCCAGGCAACATCACTGGGGTAAGCAAAATGACGCAGTGGGACCAACACCTGGAACAGGCACCAGCCAACAATCGCGATGATCACCCAATGGCTTTTGGGGTAGCTGTTCTTTGGTTGCTCTGCATCACCATCAGCGTAGAAACGCTGACCTTTTATTTTTGCCCAAAGACGCAACGGCCAATCGGGGCCAAATACCAATAAGCTGGTGAATAACGTCATCCATGGGAAGATGCCAATGGTGAACACAAAGTGATTCAGGCTATGAAATGCCGCGTATACCAGCATCACCCAGATTCGAGCAGGCTTCCAGAGCAGCAGCGGCGCGCCCAATAAATGCAACGCAATTACGCCATAAGCCGCTGTGGCAATGGCCCAGTCCTGAACAAATAAGCTACCCACAAGCGGCATATCAGCCCGGTAAGACAACCAGGTACGCAACGGCTCAAGTGCCAGCCAATCAGGGTTCAGTTTTACCAGTCCGGCATAAATTAAAATGACTTCGAGCTGGAAAATGAGCAGCCAATAACACCAGGCAGGCACGCTCTGATTAGTAGATGGTTGACGCCAGCTATCGATCGACCAGATTCTGTTGGCGGGCATAAACAGCATTAATACGGCAAACAGCCAAACCATATAGAAGTGGTTTAAATAGCGCGATTCATCGAGCAAAAAGGTATAGCTAAAACCGGCAATAAATACCAACAAGCTGGCGCGGTAAAACATCCCCAATGTGACCCCCAGCGAGGCAACAGCCAGCAAGGCGTACAGCCCCTGCATACCCGAGGAAGACAGAGGCTGAATCCAGTCGAGGTTCCAGTAATAAAATAAAAAATCCGGTTCCTGATAGTAGCGCTCAATATCCAGGTGAAATCCATAACGGATCATATCCAGCAACAGAATCAGGCCGAAACCAATACGAAAAACGGCCAGGGCGCTGGCATGGGCGGGCTGGAACCAGCGATCAGTGAATGACACGTAGACTCTCCTGAAAAAATACCGACAACAGGGTTAACAGCCCCTGAGGTTATCAGGGTATTATGACAAAACTGACATTAATTGAGAATAATTCCCGATAAGGCTGTTGCATGAAAGTTCTAAAATACGGTTTGCTGGTTATTACTGTTCTGGCCATTGTGGTCTGGCTGGGAGTTAAAGATGCGTTAACCCCAGTGGTCAGAGACAATATTGGTACTCCGATCTATACATTGGGAGACTCATCCTATCAGCAGGCTCTGGCACAACAGAAGCAAGTGCTGAAATTTGGCCCGCTATTCTGGGGGCAATACCCGGGTGGTTTGGCCTTTACGTCTGCCGAGCAAGCGCTGCAATACCTGAGGCAAAACCCCGAGGAGTTTCCAGACTCCTCCGAGTGGGGTGTTTATCAGTTATCCGGTGACCTTGAGCGTGATGTTAACTATAACGGTGCCACCGGACAGCTACATATTCGACACTCGTTATTGGTTATTGCTGGTGATTAAGCCGGAGCGTTAGTGAACCGGCTGAATATCACCAACAATCAACGAGTGGCTGGCCGGTTGATCCATCCCGGACACAATAGCGTCAGCCATTAGCGGAGACAGCGCCTGAATTAATTCGATCTGCTGGCTGGAGAATCCTTCCGGCCGATTGCTGCTGAACAATAAAATATAGTCATTATGCTGTGGGCACTGGAAAGGGTGACCAACCACCTGATGAGCCATGGTGTTTTTATGCAGTTCACGTAAGAAGCGCTCGTCGTGACGGGTCAGAGACAACTGTCGTAATGACTCAATATTTAACCAACCGCTGTCCAGCGTATTGCTGAGTTCTTTACCAAAGGCTTTGTGCAGCGAAACATGGCGGTGGCGGAAATTATAATCCAGCGTGGTTGGTACTGAGGTGTTCAGCTCAACGCTCTGTTCGTTAAAGGCCATCAGGCCAATCCAGTTATTGCCCAACGCTTCGTGACCACTGTCGTAAATGCTCTGCAGTTTTTCGCTGACATTGCCGGGTTTATTAATATCACCCAACATATCCATCATCAGCTTTGAACGAGCCGACAGTTCGTTAAACGCTTGTTGCAAACGGCGGGTTTCACCTGAGCCATTGATTTCTACTTTCTGACCATAAGCGCCAGCCGCAACGGCTTCACAGGCGCGAGTGGTTGACAGAATCGGGCGCAAAATACGCAGGCCAAGCATACCCAGCATCAGCAATAAATAGGCGAATACAATGGAAATTAACCCAAGATTGATTTTGTCTGAGGTAATGCCAAACCAGGTGTAGGCATCACGAATCTGACCAGCTAATGAGGTCGCTTCAAGGCTCAGACGCTCCTGGTTGTTAATGATGTGTTCGGCTCCCCATTCCAGACGAGGTTCTTGCGGGTCACCCAGTTGTGCTTCAAGGCCATCAACAAATACTAACCAGAAATGATGCCACGCCGATTGTTTCTGGATGGCGCGTAACAATGGGCTGCCTTCCTGGGTCAGCCAGTCATAAGCAACACTGTTGCTCAGTTCTGTCACCCGGCTGTTAGCCTGATTAAAACTGTTGTCGAGGGTGGCTAACTGTTGTCGGAATTGCTGATAAAAAACCGCAACATCGCGATTGTAGCTTTCAAAATCACGCGGCGCGTTCAGTTTATAGTGTTGTGCCTGTTGTTGCAGATTGGCAATTTCCAGCTGAATCTTATCCGCCTGGGCTTGCCAGTCAGTCAATTGCTTCTGTAATTGAGTGGATTCACGCTGGCTTAAGGTCAGCATCAGGACAAAGGCCACCATAACGGTAGCGCCCAGAATAAACTGGGTCATCAGGCTTTTTAGAGGGTTCATACTATGGCTCTCCGGCGATTTGATGCTCTGACCCAGCAGAAAATCACAAGTTCCGGAGAGATTGTGTTTTTACTCACAAATGAACGATTGGCTTATTTTGTTACCAGACTTTTTGTGATGATGGCAAAAACCGGGAACTTTTCTTCTGATCAGGAACGTAAGATTACTGAATAGCAGCATCCGGCTGCTGATAGTCACACACGCCATCCGGAAAGATTTGTTGTAACTGCTGTCGATAAGGTTCCACATTCAGAGGCTGATATAAACCCTCACGAATGGCCCGTTCAACCGAAATACGCTGACAAAACAGAGTTGCCGCTGCCGCCGAATCCCCCGCAACCTGACGACTGCTGCGGAAAAACGGAAACACCCGGCTGCAGGCACCGTCAGGCTGTTGATTCCAGGCACCGTCCCAGACACCCTGACCGGATGCAATCACCTGCCCCTGAGCATCCAGGCAACGATCAACGGCTTGTGTTGGTGGGCGCGGATCATTCTGATCAAGCCAAACCTCCATCGCCTGTAAGGCCTGCCAACGGGCGAGTTTATAATCGTTATGGCTGATCCAGATCGCGTGTTGATCAGGGAAAGAGGCAGGGGGGCTACCCGAGTAATCGAGGATACGTTGCCGACTGGAGAGCGCTGCCCAGGAATGGTGAATATTCAGCTGGTTGTCACGGTAACGGCGTACATCAATTAACGGCATATTTAACCGTCCGGTAAACAGGTGGCCCGCGTTATAAGCCCCCCGGGCGGCATCAAGGCTGCCCGGTAGTCTGGGGGCAAGTTTCATGCTTTTACCAAGGTGTGAAAAGTTAGCGCGTTGGTACGGAGAAAAATTCAGCAACGAAGGCTGTTGGCTTAATAGCCAAAAATTCTCGGGCTGTAATCGGGACTGAGGTTGCCAGCTGCCAATTTTGCGGTTGATATCGAGGAAGTGCTGAGCGCTGATTTTTCCGGCTTTCCAGGCCTCCAGCCCATATTGCACGCCAACATTGCTCCACGGTACCTGGCCATATCCCAGAGCATCGGTGCCATAAATTAACCGGTTGTCCTGCCAGTGACTCCAATGGGTATTGTTTAACACCGAATCGCTATAACGCCCATGATGACTGTTGAATCGTGGGTTATTCACCAGCTGCACCGAACCGCGCCAGGCGTAGTTACACTCGGTGGCTCCGCTGCGCCGAGGGTGCGGTTGTAAACGCAGGTGGTTGGTGATTTTTTCCAGCCATTCTCCACGTGGGCTTAAGGCGGGTTGATACGACAAACCAGACACCCAACTGCGATGCTGAGCCTCTTGCCAGAACAATTTATCGTCAGCCAGATAATCAAAATAATACTCCAGCAGCGGGCAATCTAAGCCGTAGGTGATCTGACTGACCATATCCGGGTAGGCATCCACTGCAATACCAGCCTGCAAGAGCTGAGGGTTATTCTGGGATAATAAATATTGCTGCAGAGCACCGCCGGAATCGCCCATGCCAATGGTGTATTGGGGTTTACCATAGCGCTGAATAAATTGTTGTTTTACCCGTAGTGCGGTGTCTTCCTGCAGGGTGATGTTGTAGTGGTTGTCGGTTTCGTTGCCGGTGGAAAAGGCAATGGCATAACCTTGTTCCAGTGCGGGTTTCATATCGCGGATAATACGTCTGAGGCGTAATTTCCCTTGTTGGTAACCAATGCCAATCGCGCCTTTAAAATGATAAATCAGCTTGCCATTCCAGCGGGACAGGTCCGGCTGATCCTGAGTGTCTTGCGTCGTGGTGGGAAGCAGCAAGGCGTAGATAAAACGATTGATGGTGCCGGTTTCAACGCGTATCGGAAACGAGGTATTGGCCTGTTCGGCGGGGATTAATTGCCAGCGGGTGGCAAGCAGGCAGTCTTTGCTATAGCCAATAACGGTTGAAGTGAGTTGGCCTGACGCACTTTCCTGAAAAACCGGCGTGCCTTCACCATTGTGATTATCGACTACGGGTTGCCCTAATCCGGACTCAAATGACTGACATAAAAACGGGTATTGTTTCGGGCCGGAAAATAACGAATCAGACGGGCCGATATCACCATAAGCAATGGGAAAATAAAATACCTCAGCCGGTCGGGGGTGTTGCCATGGCGGCGGGCCAGAATAAGCGGGCTGGTTTACTATATTTGCGGCAGTGTTTGAACTTGTAGCGGGTATGGATGCAACAATGGGGAAGGGCGAGGGGATTTGCAGTAACTGTTTCAGGTATTGGTGTGCGGCCAGTTGCAGCCCGGCCAGCACAATACTGCTGTAAAGCAGTACAACGGAGACTCGATACAGGAGCCGCCTCGCTGATCTCATGCTGTATTGGTCTTTGTCATTGATAACACCTCGGTCATTGGTAACACCTCGGTCATCGGCAATGCCCCCGCTTGATGTTTGCATACAGTGTAGTCGAGCTTGTCGGCGGGTGTTGGGCGTGCCAGCAAATAGCCCTGCAACATATCGCAGCCACAATCCTGTAAAAACTGCATTTGCTCGTGGGTTTCGACTCCTTCAGCCACGACTCGTAAGCCCAGCTCCTGAGACATAGCGACAATGGCGTTACAGATGGCGCGGTTGTTATGATCGTTGGGGGTATCTTCAACAAACGCCCGGTCGATTTTAATTTCATCCAGTGGGAAGCGTTTCAGGTAGCTGAGCGACGAATAACCGGTGCCAAAATCGTCCACCGACAGCTCAACGCCCAGCGACTTCAGTTGCTGCAATAAGCGAATATTTTTTTCCGAGCTTTCCATCAGAATGTTTTCAGTCAACTCAAAAATAAATTGCTCCGCTCTGAGCTGATGCTCATTCAGCAGCTGACTGACTTTTTCGATAAAGTCCGGGTCTTTAAACTGGACGCTGCTGATGTTAATCGCCAGTTTGATATCCAATCCCTGCTTCTGCCACTGCTGCATATGTAAGCAGGCCTGCTGCAACACCCAATGACCAATTTCAATGATGTAATTGCAGTTTTCTGCCACGGGAATAAATTCCCCCGGAGATATCCAACCTTCGTCCTCGTCGTACCAGCGTAATAGTGCTTCCATAGAAAGAATCTGCTGGGTGTGAACGTGCATCTGCGGCTGGAAGTACAGCTCCAGCGCCTGATGGTCGATGGCTTTGCGTAATTTATTCTCCAGTTCCAGCTGGCGCAGCACCTGCTGATTCATCGACTCGGAATAAAAATGGTAATGGTTTTTGCCCTGAGACTTAGCGTGGTACATGGCAATGTCGGCATGTTTCACCAGCGTGTCGGCATCACTGGCATCATCCGGGTAGCTGCTAATGCCAATGCTGGCCGATATCTGAATATCATAGCCATTGAGTGTGATGGGCTGGGTCAGCAAGGTCAGAATACGTTTGGCAACGATTGCTGCATCTTGAACCTGATTTAAATCCTGCAACAGCACCACAAACTCATCACCACCTAAGCGATACAGGTTGACGCCGTGCTCTGGCTGGCTGTTTGGTTCGCAAGTATGCAGTGCCAGCAGGTCCTGATGGCGCAGATTGCTCTGCAGGCGTCCGGCGACTTCGGTTAATAACGCATCACCAATATCATGCCCCAGGCTGTCGTTAATGCGCTTAAAGTTATCCAGATCAATAAATAACACGACCACACAATCGTCATGACGAATAGCATTGTTGATGGCGGCTTTGATGGATGCCTGAAATTTGCGCCGGTTCGGCAGGTTAGTCAGCGGGTCAATATTGGCCTGCTGATACAACGCCTGATTTTTGAACTTAAGCTGCTCAGACATCTGATCAAAATGCTGTGCCAGTCGTGCCAGTTCATCCTTGCCTGTGGTATTTAATTTGTTGCTTAACCGGTATTCAAAATCACCATTACTGACTTTGCTGATGCCCTGCAATAAATGACGCAGGCGTGAGGCCAGAATACGACCGATAACCACCGAGATCACAATCGCTGCCAATAGTGAAACGGCACCCAGCAATAATAAAAACCGGCTGCGTTTTTTGTTCAGCTTCAACATGTCACTTTGTGCCCGGTTAATGGCGTGACGTACCTCGGTATTAAAATGGGAAATGGACTCGCGCATTCCTGACCAGGAATCGAGCACATTAATTTCCGCATCTGTTAACGACAACAGTTCGTTACTGCTGTAGCGGCTGGCTTGCTGATACTCCAACAGTGCCGTGCGGGTGTAGTCCAGCTCAGACAGCAGCTTCTGGATGGTGGTGTCATTGCCATCAGCCCAGTAAGGCAGATGCAGCAAGGTTGTTTTGATGCCATCCAGAATGGCAAAAAGATCGTCCAGGCTGGACTCTTTTTTCACCAGAAAGCGAACAAATGCGGATTCAATGGCGATCACTTTTTCAATCAGATCATCTCGTTCAGCCAGATCTAATACCGGCGTGGTTTCTATATAGCCGTTAATCAGCAAGAGCTGGCTGATAAAGGTGTGTTCGAAGTCACTCAGGTCGTCTGTGAAATGCTCAACGCTGGTAAACAGTGCCTCAATGGCCTGTTTTTGTTGCGGTGGATACTGCGTCGGTAACGCCTGTTGTAATGCCTTGATGGCCAGAATCAGGTCTTCACGGGAAATTTTCTGATGGCGGATGTGGCGATAAAATTGTTGGGTGGCGGTATCGAGCTGGGTGCCAACGTGATACACCGCCTCCTGCAGCGGAACCTTATTTTTTAATACAGAATCCAGCATCGACATGGTGTTGCGGCTGAAATAAATGCCTGCCGTGACCGCCACAATCAACAGTGTGGTGAGCAATGCAAAGCCGAGGTTTTTGATGGTATTAAAAGTCATAGCGCTGCATGGCGATCGACTCAGCGATAACCGGCTTTCTCCATCAGACGGGTGGCGTATTGCTGCAGACGCCCGGCATTGGTGAGGTTGTTCTGATCCGCTTGCAGTTCACCCCAGGAAAGCACAGTTGCTGATGGCGATACTTCTGGATTGGCCGGATATTCCAGATTCAGGCGGGCAAACAGGTGTTGTGCCGCAGGCTGCGACAGCCATTCCAGAAAATGTATTGCCTGTTCCTTATTAGGGGCATGGCGGGTAATGCCCGCGCCGGAGATATTCAGGTGCACACCGTGATTCTCAGCGGTGGGCCAGAACAGTCGCAGTGAGGTTTGTGGGTTGTTCAGCTGATGACGACCGAAGTAATACGAGTTGATAATACCCACATCACAATCACCGGCTTCGATATGGCGAATCACCGCGCTGTCTTTGGCCAGAGGTGGCATGGCCAGATTGGCAACCCAGCCGGAGACAAAGTCGCTGGTGGTTTTGACACCATAACGATGAATCAGCATAGCCACTAACGATTTGTTATAGACCTTGGCGGAGGTTCTCAGGCACAAGCGCTCATGCCATTTTGGATCAGCCAGTTGCGGGTAAGACACCAACTCATCCGAACTCACCCGATCGCTGTTGTAGACCAGTGTTCGGGCCCGGGCTGATAAGCCATACCACTGACCTTTTGGGTCTCTCAGGTGAGCTGGAATATTGCTTTGCAGCACTTCAGATTCAACCGGAGCCAATAATTGCTGGCGGCTGGCAAACCATAAATCACCGGCGTCCACCGTCATTAATAAGTCGGCCGGGGAGTGACTGCCTTCGGCCTGCAAACGCTGAATCAGCTTATCCGACTTGTCGGTAATAAAGTGGATGGTGTGGCCGGTTTCCGCCTGATACAAATCAATCAGCGGTTTGATCAGGCTTTCTTCCCGGGCGGAATACAGAGTTAATGTGGTGGCGCTGACCGGAATGGCAGTGAACATAGCCAAAAGCAGTAGTAATAATCCGGTGCAGTAACGGCGTGTAAGTGTCTGAGACAACGTCAGTTAAACTCCTGATGATAAAAGTATTGGTAGCATTGAATGTTATTATAGCTACAGATGAGAATTGTACTCATCTGTATTTGGTGACGAAGTGTTACGGTTTTGCATCGTTTGTGAGTCATTGAATGTGGGTATTAGTGTTTTGCAGGTGGCCAGGCGCGATCTGGCTGCGAATAATCACACACGCCTTTCGGAAAAATTTGCTGTAATTGATTCTGGTAAGGGCGCATATCCAGTGGTGCGTACAGGCCTTGCTGAATTGCTTCCGTTACGCTGATTCGCTGGCAGTGCAGGGTTAAACCGCTGATGGCATCACCTGCGACATTACGGCTGGATTGATAAAACGGCATCTGCTGCTGGCAAGCGCCGGTTGCTTTATGATTCCAGTCACCATCCCAAACGCCATCACCGCGGGCAATAACCTGGCCTTTGTCATCGAAACAGGTGTCTTGAGGTGCAGTTATCTCTTGAGGCGTAGGTTGAGGTCTAGAACTGCCCTGACTAAGCCACTGATCCATTGCATCCAATGCCTGCCACATCGGATTAAAGCCGGGTTTACTCATCCAGATGACGTGATTTTTGCTGTCATATCCAGCATCGATAATACGTTGACGGGTAGCGGCGCTGGCAAACGCATGATGAATATCCAGCTTATGATCCAGATATTGGCGCACATCAATTAACGGGGTATTGAGCTGTCCGAGGAAGATCATGCCTGACTGATAAGCGGCCCGGGCGGCACTCAGGCTGCCTTCATAGCGGGGTGCCAGATTGCGGATGCTGCCTTCGTGGGTCATATTGTGCTCGCCATAAGGGCTGAAACGGGATAAATCGCTGTCCATGCTGCGATACCAGTAATGCTCCTGTTTCATCTTGGCAGCGGGCTTCCAGCTGCCAATGCGGCTGTTGAGCTCCAGAAACTGCTCCACGCTGATGCGTTGTTGGCGCAAGGCTGACAAGCCGTACTGTACGCCTTCATTACTCCACAGTGATGGGGCGTGCCCCTGGGCATCGGTGCCATAAATATGGGCATTTTCCTGCCAGTGTGTCCATTGGGTAACGGAACGAACCGCGTCACTGAAGCGGTGCATATCGGTATGAAATAACGGATTGTTGACCATAGCGACTGAGCCTCGCCAGCCGGCATTACATTCTGAACCGGGAGGCTGCTGTTGGGGCCAGTCTAGGTTGATTGCCTGAGCAAAACGATACAAGCCCGCCAGCATCGGCGACTTGCGGTAATTATTACTGAGCCCCATCACCGCCTGACGATTAACCGGGTTGCGCCAGAACACGTTATCACTGGCGAGGTGATCAAAATAATACTCCAGCAGCTCACAATCGAGGGTGTAGGTTAACTGGGTCACCATATCCGGATAAGCAACCACAGCGATCGAGCCGTCAATAATGCCCGGATGATTCTGAGATAATAAAAACTGCTGAATCGCGCCACCTGAACCACCAAAACCAATGGTGAATTGTGGCTCGCCGTAGCGGCTGACAAATTGATGCTTCAACCGCAGTGCGGTGTCTTCCTGCAGCTGAATGTTGTACGTGTTGTCGGTTTCGGTAGCGGACGAAAAAACAATGGCATAACCTTTTTCCAGCGCGTAGCGCATGTCTTTGGCCATGCGATGCATGCGCATCTTACCTTGTTGAAAGCCGATGCTGATGCCACCGCGGAAGAAATAAATCAGTTTGCCATTCCAGCGCGATAAATCCGGCTTATCGATGTGGTCGGCAAAGCTGGTGGGCATCAGAATGCTGTAAAGATGACGGTTAATGGTGCCACTTTCGGCGCGGATTAATAAATGCACATCCCGTGGAATACCCAGATGATGATCGTCCTGGCGGCGGGGCTTGCGCTGTTCTTTATCATGAAAATAGAGGTAATGATGGCGGGTCGGCAGGAGGCAGTCTTTGCTGTAACCAATCACCTGCGGGGTTCGCTTACCGGACAAGGTTCTGGCAAACACCGGCACGCCCCAGCCATGGTGGTTATCAATCAGGGGTTGCCCGAGCCGCGAGTCTTCGGTCTGGCATAGAAACGGATATTTCTCGCTCTCGGCGAACAATGGCCGGCTGGGGCCCACTTCGCCGTACTGAATCGGAAAATGGAACGTTTCATCCGGCCTGGCTGATGTTGCCGGGTGTAAACCATTAAAGGCCGGGCGGTTTGGTGTGACAGAACCCGGTGGCAGTCCAACGACCTGAGGGTAGTCGGTGATCAGTCCGAGTTTGGGAAGAATGCCCTGAATATAAGCGGCGCTGACACCCAATATCAGGGTAAATAGCAGAACAAACAGCAGGCCAATCGCTACTCTGGGACGTTTACTCACAGGCCACCTCATGATCGCTGACTATCTGTTCAGTTTAGCCAATGATCATAAGATGGGTGAAAAAGAGTTATTTAAGCTTGGGTTGTTTCTTAAGCTTGGGTTGTTTAAGTCTTATTGCTGTGTCGGAGCCGATTGCCAGGCCTGCGTGTTGTGCAGTGGCACGGTGCTCAAGCTGTGTTTGTAACTGCCGTTCACCTCTTTGGTGGAGTAGGTCACATACATCAGTGTTTGTGAACTGGCATCAAAGATGCGGCGGGTTTTTAAGGTTTTCAGCAAGACGCTTTTGGACTTGCGGAAAATCACTTCTCCCGAAGCAGAGAGATCGATCTGAGCAATCATCTCTGCGGTAATTGGCCCGGTCTGGCGGCAGGAAATAGAGGTGTCGCTGGGGTCGGAGAAATCCAGATCCGCTTCAATACTGGCAACGTGGCAGGTAACTCCGGTGACCACCGGGTCCTGCAGCACATTGATCTTAATGTCCTTGGTGGTGAATAACCCAAGGGAAACATCGCCCACCTCAGACTTGTCACAGCCACTCAGCAACAGCGATGCCGCCAGTAAGACCAGTGCCGAACGTGCAGTTGATGAAAGTGCAGTTGACGAAAGTGCCAGTCGCACAGCGTGCCCGTTGTTCCGTTTCATGTTTATTCCCTGAATCATGCCATGTTATTAGCTGTTCAGCTTACGTTGTTGCTCTTTTAATGCCAGCTTTTCCTGACGACGCTGCTCAATCACTTGTTGCAGATCGGTGCCGAGATGGTCTTCACCACGCTGTTTGGCAAGCTGCATCTGGCGTTCGCGCTGTTCAAAGCGGGCACGTTGTTCTTCGGAGTATTCATCAAAACAGTGATGGCAGCTGACGCCAGGAACATACTTCTGCGACGTTTTGTCATCTTCGGTGATCGGGCGGCGGCAGGCATGACACTGGTCGTAACTGCCTTTTTCCAGCTGGTGATCAACGGTGACCCGGTTATCGAAAACAAAGCACTCACCTTCCCACATCGACTCTTCCGCCGGGACTTCTTCCAGATATTTGAGAATGCCACCTTCCAGGTGGTACACCTCTTCAAAGCCTTGCTCTTTCATATATGCAGTGGACTTTTCACAGCGGATGCCGCCGGTGCAGAACATGGCGACTTTCTTCTGTTTGCCCGGGTCCATATTGTCTTTTACGTACTGCGGGAATTCGCGGAAGGTTTTGGTATTCGGATCAACCGCGCCCTTGAAGGTGCCTACTTCCACTTCATAGTCGTTGCGGGTGTCTACCAGTACCACATCCGGGTCTGAAATCAGCGCATTCCAATCCTGAGGTTTGACATAGGTGCCAACCACTTGTTTCGGGTCGATGCCTTCGACACCCATGGTGACAATTTCTTTCTTCAGTTTGACCTTGGTACGGTAGAAGGGGTTGCTGTCGTCGAATGACTCTTTGTACACGATGCCGGCTAAACGCTCATCCTGTTGCAGCCAGCTCAGCAGCGCATCAATGCTTGCACGAGAGCCGGCAACCGTGCCGTTAATGCCTTCGCTGGCAAGCAATAATGTACCTTTCACATCGTGCTGCAGCATCACATCCAGTAATGGCTGGCGCAGTGCTTCAAAGTTGTTGAGGGTTACAAATTTGTACATGGCGCATACAACCACAGGGTTGCTGTCTGCCTGAGAAGAAATTGTCATTCGAGGTACCTTGCTGGCCGGAGCGTAAATCCGGTGCTGTTTGTCTGATTGGTTGAACGCCTGCCTAGGGCGGGTGTTGCTGATACAGGTTTTCAGGGGCGCGGATTATAGCCGGGTGTGCCTGAGATAACACCCGGCTAAATGTAGGGTTATTGCTGCCGAATGCTATTGCTGTTGATAGACATAGGCTTCGGTTTTCGACGGGTCTTTCAGATCGTCCATGGTCGGCTCGCGCTCGGCCCGCAGTGCCACCCAGGCAGCGACATCTTCACGCCATTCTTCAACCGGGCGAATCAGTGGCGCGGCCAGAATTTTGGCCTCAGTACCTCGGGTCGCAAACACCAGATGTTCATTCACTTTGTAAGCTTTTAAGGGTTGGGGCGCTTGAGGCACGGGGCATGGCTCCTGAACGGGAAAACAACATAAAACAGCAGCGCTGTTATACCAGTCTTTGTGGGAGACGCAAAATTAATAATAAAGTCATAAAAATGTAACATTTGATAAGTCGTTGGGTTAACATTTGTAATCTCAAACAGGAATAATTATCAAAAAGGCTAGTAAGGAAGTATGAAAACCCGCAACAACGCGACATTCTTGAAATCTCTGTTATCGCTCACCGCGTTATCGGCTTCGGTGCTGGTGAATGCCATGTCAGAAGTGCCGGAAACACTGAATACCGAGGTGGTGCTGACCAACAGCACACTCGACACCCTGACCGTGACGTTGCAGGGCGATGCCCGTGCTGAAGCGGTCGCCCATGAGATTCCTCCGTTGGCAACCCGCACGGTGGCTAAGCTCGGACGTGACCACGATACTCATCGCGGTCTTGATATTCGTTTGTCGGCTCCGACGTACAGTTTCACACTGACTCAACAAACCCAGGGCATCGATTTGAGTTTTGCCGCTCAGTCGAGTGACTGGCAAGTGGCGGAGCAAAGCGACGAAGAAATCCATCGCTTCAGCGTTAATCTTGCAGCTGCCAATGCGCAATTGGCAGTGAAGGGTACAGATCTGGATGAGGGTGGTTCGCTGCAGTACATCATCCAACCGCAACAACCAAAACCGGCGTTAGGTGATGCCGGTGACTTTTCTGTTCTGAGTTACAACATCTGGGCAACCACCGTATTTGGTTCGCAGAAAGTCAGCACGCGTCTGGAACAAATGCCAGAGGTTATGGCCGGTTATGATGTGCTGGTACTGACCGAAGCCTTTGACCTGGCACCGCGCAATACGCTGTTGAATACTCTGCGCAGTGAATACCCATACCAGAGTGGTGAAATCTTCCGTGGCGGTAAAATCCTGCAGTCCGGTACCCGCATTGTGTCCCGCTGGCCGTTTGAGATCGAAGATGCTGATATCTTTGATGAGTGTAATGCCATTCAGTGTGCGGCCACTCGTGGTGTAATTTACGCCAAAATCCACAAGCAGGGTAAGCCTTACCATGTGTTTGCGACACACACTCAGTCGTCTGATGACGATGCAAACCGCAATGCCCGCAAAGCTCAGTTACAGCAAATGGGCGATTACATTCGTAGTCTGAATATTCCGGCGGATGAACCGGTGATTATGGCCGGTGACTTCAACGTCAATAAAATTGGCTTGCCGCAGGATCGCGACTTTATGGAAGCGGTTCTTGATGCTCAGGAGCCTCAGAATGAAGGTCATAATCTGAGCTTTGACTCCAATACCAACCACTGGGCAGAAGCGCCTTACCTGGAATATCTGGATTACACCTTGTTTGGGCGTAACAACCAACAGCCTGAGTCGGCTTCGCAAACCATTATTGCTCCGCGTTCAACGGTGGATGAATTGTGGGGAGTATGGGATCTGTCGGATCATTATGCCGCGGTGGGTGAGTTCCGCTTTGATGCGTCCGCCGTTGTACGTGCGCCATTCCCATACTTTGGTGATGTCGTGCATTTGCGTACTCATAATGGCCACTACCTGCGCGCCATGAGTGGCGGTGGCAGCTTTATTTCAGCGGGTTCCGATAACATCGGCACCTGGGAGAGCTTTGTGCTGGAGCAAGCGGGCAACGGAAAAGTGCTGTTGCGCGCCCGTGACGGCCATTATGTCGAGCTGGACTCGTACTTAGTTGGTACGCTGACTGCCACTAATCACGATAAAGGGGCTGCGGCTCAGTTTGAACTGGTTGATCGTGGCAATGGCCAAATCGCTTTGAAGGCGGATAACGGTCGATTCCTGCGTGCTGATTTTGCTGGTGGGGCGGGTGCAAGCGCTGGAGCGGCAGCAGCTGACGACTGGGAAACCTTTACTCTGGTTCGTCCGTAACTCAGTGGTGCATGCCTCTTTTATCGAGGCATGCATTTTCTCCGAGCATCCTCTCAAACGAGCATCAGGCTCAGGTTGAGGAACTCATAACCAGCGCGGTAATGGCTAAAAAAATCCGACGTGGCAGCAATACTTCATTGGCAACCATGATGCGATTAAGCCAGCCATGAACCACCCGGCGCTTACCTTTGAGGGTGGCATCAACGGCTTGTTCGGCAACTTTACGTGCTGACATTAAAGCAATGCGGTTAAATACGCCGATTTTTTCAGAACCAGCATGCTGATGAAATTCCGATTCCGTAGGCCCCGGGCAACTGGCGGTTACCACCACGCCTTTGGCTTTGTTTTCCTGCCAGAGTGCCTCAGATAATGCCTGAACAAAGTTTTTGCTGGCGTGATACAGCGCCAGATTAGGCCCGGGCATCAGGCCCGAAACTGAAGATATATTCAGAATATAGCCCTGACGATTTTGTTGCATTGCCGGCAAGTAATCAGCAATCAGAGCGGTTAATGCGGTGCAGTTTAAGTCGATGGTGCGTTGATAGTCGGTCATGTCGGTTTGCTCAAACTGACCAACATGCCCAATGCCAGCGTTATTGACCAGAAACTCTGGTGTGATCCCCAGTTCTTTCAGTGTGGCTTTTAATTGTTGACGCGCTGCCGGTTGCGAAATATCTGCTGCAATCACCTGAGTGGAAATACCAAACTGTGCAGACAGGCTGTCGGCCAATTCCTGCAAACGCTGTTCGCGACGGGCAACCAGAATTAAATGATAGCGGCGCTGTGCCAGTGATTTTGCGATTTCTGCACCGATGCCAGATGAGGCGCCGGTAATAAGTGCCCAGCCCATAATTGGTTACTCCTGAATTTTGTTGTTCTTTTTTTGCGCTATTATCGTTGTTATTGCTTTCAAGCTATTTTTATAGCGTGGTGATGAGGCATTGTTTTTACACAGAACAGATTTTGCCCTGAATGAATTTTGCTCGGAAAAGAAAGGCAGGCACAGGTTCAATAACGACGATTCTGTCGCGCTATTGCCGCAGCCCACTTGCCATTTCTGCCAAATAAGCGTCTAATTTGTGCGCTTATTTAATCGCCTTGCAATGAGGCGAATTCGCTCTCTTTTATCTCAAATTAAGAACTCTCATGACGATTGCTATCATCATTATTGCCGCGATTGGCTTTTTATCCATTATTCTTGAAGAAGTCATTAAAATCGATAAGGCCAAATCGACCCTGTTTTGGGGAACACTTGCCTGGTTTGTTTATTTTATCGGCACTCACGATGCTTCGAACCCGGGCTTAGCGACCGGTGTGCACCACACTTTTAATGAAAACCTGCTGGATATTGCCTCGCTCTGGTTGTTTTTATTTGCCGCGATGACGTTTGTTGCGTATCTGTCGGAAAAAGGTGTGATTCAGACCATGGCCTCGGCCTTGCTCCCGCGGCAGATTGGTCTCAAATCTTTATTGTTTTTTATTGGCGGTTTTGCCTTTTTATTTTCATCGCTGGCCGACAACATTACCGCAACGCTGGTGTGCCTGGCATTAATCAATAGCCTGCATTTAGATAATCGAATGAAGTTACGCTATGCCGTCGTCGTGGTGTATGGCGTGAACGCCGGGGGCGTATCGTTAATTACCGGTGATGTGACCACTCTGATGATTTTCCTGGCGGGCAAAGTAGCGATTGCCGATTTATTAGGATTGATTATCCCGGCCTTTATTTCGGTGATGGCTTTGTGTGTGTTGTTGAGCTTTGGCCTGAAAGGGCAGCTGGCGATTGAGAAAAGCAAAACGGAATTGGATGTGGTGGACTGGACCATCACCGGATTGTTTTTCTTAACCATTCTGACGGTGATTTTTGCCAATGTGTTTTATGGCGTACCACCGGTATTAACCTTCTTGTTTGGCCTTGGGCTGATGTTTATGGTGGCGCAGTTTATTGATAAACAAGAGCCGCTGCTGGATTACATTCGTAAAATTGAATTTGATACCTTGCTGTTCTTCTTGGGTGTGCTGCTGTTGGTGGGCATCCTGAAAGAGGTGAAAGCACTGGATTCCATTTTGCTGATTTATCAGCACCTGGCTCCGTCGCTCGCGAATTACCTGCTGGGTATTATTTCGGCGATCTTTGATAACGTACCACTGACCTCGGCGCTGCTGAAATCTGGTATTGATATGTCGGTAAACGATTGGCTGGGGCTGACGTTCTCGGTGGGTGTCGGTGGTGCCATGCTGTCGATTGGTTCGGCCGCTGGTGTAGTGGCGATGAATAAGGTCAAAGGTCTGACCTTTATTAACTACCTGAAATACACCCCGGTGCTGCTGATTGCTTATAGTGTTGGCTATCTGCTGGTGATCTGGAGTCGTCAGTTGTTAACAGCTTGATCTGAGGGATACGGAGAGTTGCGGGAACTTTCTGTCTGGGCCAGTATCCTAGCTGGCTCTAATTGTTTGATATGTAAACAGGAATCTTTTATGTCGACAGAAGATCGCGTCACCAGTCGTTACACCAAACAGTTTGCCAGCGTGCATGGCAAACAAATGGCTTATATTGATGAGGGTGAAGGCGACCCGATTGTGTTTCTGCATGGCAACCCAACGTCTTCTTACCTCTGGCGCAATGTGATGCCACACCTGGAGGGCAAAGGACGCTTGATTGCCCCAGATCTGATCGGTATGGGAGACTCCGATAAACTGGATGATTCCGGCCCGGATCGTTACACCTATGCCGAGCACAAACACTACCTGTTTGCGCTACTGGAGCAATTAGGCGTGACCGCGAATGTGACTCTGGTGATTCATGACTGGGGCTCAGGTCTGGGTTTTCATTGGGCGCATACACACCCGCAAGCTCTGAAAGGAATCGCTTTTATGGAGGCGATTGTGGCACCGATGCCGGGTTGGGAATCTTTCCCGGAAGGCGGACGTCAGGCCTTTCAGGCACTACGATCACCGGCCGGTGAGGGCATGATTCTCGAAGGTAATGCCTTTATTGAGAAGGTATTACCCAGCTCCGTTATTCGTCCATTAACGGATGAAGAAATGGCCGAATACCGTCGTCCATTCCTGCAAGCGGGTGAAGATCGCCGACCAACACTCACCTGGCCGCGACAATTGCCGATTGATGGCGAGCCAGCTGACGTGGTGGAAATTATTGCCGCCTACGCCAAGTGGTTATCTCACTGTGATGTACCCAAGCTGTTTGTGAATGCAGAGCCAGGCGTGTTGCTGTGTGAAGGCCCGGCTCGCGACTTTGTACGCTGCTGGCCAAACCTGACGGAAGTGACGGTAAAAGGGCTGCATTATTTACAGGAAGATTCACCGGATGAGATTGGTCAGGCAATTGCTGACTGGCTGTCAGCTCTCTGAGTTAAGACTGTGACCATTTCCTGCTAAAACAAAAAATGCCCGCGACTGATGCGGGCGTTTTTATGCCTGTGGCTATGTATCAGTTATGCCTGTGGCAGGGTATCAGCGTACGTTGTTTTAAAAATCTCCGGCATTCGGGCCGGGCGGCCATTTTCCAGATTGGTGCAGATGTAGTCGGTTTTAGCGCGCAGCAGGGTTTTCTGGTCACTGATGCGCACTACCTGAAATACCCGGCTGGCGCGCAGCTTGCCATCGTTATTGGTTAGCCAGTTAAACACCACAATTTCATCGTTAAGATAGGCCGATGCCAGATAATCAATTTCATGGCGAACCACGGCCATGCCGCGCTTTAATTCCATGCAAGCGTGTTCAGACAGGCCCACGCTGCGGGTATGTTCCCAAACGGTGGCGTCCAGCCATTTCAGATAAACCGCATTATTCACATGACCATAGCCATCAATTTCTTCTTCAGAAACGGTGAAGGATTTTCCAAATGCATTGGGATGGTCGGCCAGTTGTAAGATATGTTCGTCCATTGTTTACTTCTTGTTCCGGCTTATGATTGGATTGAACGAAAATCTATCACGATAGTTATCAAGTCTGAATAAGATAATAAGAAAGCTCAGGTAGAAAGAATCCAACTTGAGTCTTGCAGTAATGGCACCGAGCCAGTTGGCTGGTATCAGGGATTTAACAAGTGAAAAATTGGCAATGGACTTTGTAAAAAAGATTGGCTTGAACGTGCTCCGGATTCTGACTCTAACAGGAATGAATCTTTTGCTGATGTCAGCAACTCATGCTGATAGTTGTGACGTTGTAACCGTCAATGGCTCTGATGTTTGGCAGCCCGTATCCTATCGTGACGGCGGTCAGTTGGCCGGGATTGCTCCGGATATATTACGCCGGGCCTTTGCTGAGATTGGGGTTGCGGTTGAAGTAGCTGCCCCACAACCCTGGAAGCGATTACTTGATAATGCTGCCCTTGGAGCAACCGATATTGTTGCGGGTGCCTATGTTAATGCTGAGCGTGCCAGAAAGTATCACTACAGTGACGCGCTTTTTGCTGATGAAGTCCGGATTTTTGTGAAGAAGGGGCGTGAATTTCACTATCAGACACTTGATGATCTGGTCGGTAAAAGCGGCGCTATGCCATTGGGGGCTTCTTACGGCGAAGCGTTTGATCGTTATGCTGACGAACACTTGCAGCTTTATGAGCCGGGCAGCTATCCGGCGATGTTTCAGATGCTGATCACCGGGCGTATTGATTATGTGGTTCTGGCGCATCTTGATGGTGTGGCTGAGCTGCGGAGCACTAATTTGAACAGTAATATTTCCATTCTGCCGAACCCGGTAGCGGTTAATGAGGTTTATGCGCTGTTTTCCAAGGCGTCGCCATGTTCTGGCTTGCTTGAGCGATTTAACCAGCGGCTGCATGCTTTAAAAGAAAGTGGTGCTATGCAGCAAATTGTGGACGGATATCTTCGCTCCGAATGATAGGGGCTAGTCAGAAGATTCAGTTACTGGTGCCGATAACGCCCCCAGCCATGTTTATCGTAGAGGCGCTGCACTTGCCCTTGTTGCAACAGCAGGTTGAAGCCCTGATCAAAGGCATTGCGCAGCTCAATACCCCGCTCGGTGTTGCGGAAGCCGATCAGCAGTTTCAGCCGAAGAATAGGGGTGGCGGTTAATTGTTCCTGACTGAACGCAGATATCTCCAGTTCGGGTTCAAATAAGCTTGCCGGAGTTAAAAACGCGGTGAGCGCCTGGCCGGCGAGGAGCATCTTCAGTGCATGCTCCTGGGAATTGACCTCCCGGGTTTCAACCGGAACATTCATATAGCGATCGAAGCGAAAACTCCTCAGCCATGCCAGGTTTTTGCCATACAGATCGGCCTGGGACTGTATCTGCTGATCGTTGCGGCTGACGGCCAGGATGACATCAATATCCAGGTGGTGATACGAATAAACAGCCTGCTCAACCTCGGTGGGGTAAGAGCCCAGCCAGGCATCGGCTTTGCCATGAATCACTTCTTCCACTGAGCGGGCATAGGGTGCGTGAGAAATCTCCACAGAGATATCCTGTGTCGCAAAGGCCTGTTTAACGAGATCCCAATACAAACCCTCGCCGTTTTCCTCTGTTGCACCCGGCCACAGATCACTGACAATATGAATCGATCCCGATTCTGCCTGTGCTGCCAATGCCGGTATCAGAGTCAGGAGCAGAATAAACCGACGAATACTGATCAAGGCCACCTCTGCTGGTTGTTTTTATTTGAGTCTAGACCGAGGTTGTCATGTCACTTGCCTGTAAACGAGTGTCTTTTTGTTGCTACTGAAATGTTACAAAAAGAGAGTTTGTTGTTTCGGTTGGGTATCCCGCCTACAATGGCGCTCCTTTTTACATGTCCACTGTCAGGTTGTAATCATGAGTGACAAGCCAGCTTTACCCGATCAATTGTCTGTTAACCCGAAGAGCAAATTCTACGCAGAAGAATTTTTTGAGCATGAAGTGGGTATTCGTCTGAATGGTAAGGAACGCACGAACGTAGAAGAATACTGCATCAGCGAAGGCTGGATTAAAGTGTCTTCGCCAACCGCTAAGGATCGTTTTGGTCGCCCGATGCTGATGAAGTTGAAGGGGGAGGTAGAGGCTTTCTATAAGTAAAGCCTGCTTAAGGCATCTGCGGATGCCAGTAGAAAAACGCCCAGCTAATAGCTGGGCGTTTTTCGTTGTGCGGTGCTTGGAACGATTGTAGTCGCTTCGGTCCATTGTCTTGACTTGAGGTGCTATCTTATTGATATAGATATTTGGTAGTATCTGGCTCATTAATAAATGAGTCTGCCACGGTTGTACTGCTCTTGAGATTTGAGGGTAGAGGCAAGGAGTAATAATGGTGTGATAATTACACGGACTACTTTCTATACGCTCGATTGTTAGCCAAATAAATTGATTGAATAGGGAAGAATGTTATGGAAATTCAAAATAAAGCAACATTTGAAGCATGTTTGAAAAAGGGAGTTAACTTCTTCTTAGGGGCAGGCTTTTCAGTTTTAGCAGAATCTAAGGCAGGAAATCTTCCTGTGGGAGGAGGGCTTTTAGATGAGTTGAGAGCTAAATTCCCTGGGAACTCTAAGGCTTTTGACTTGGCCAGATTATGTGCGGTAATAGCAACAAAAGATAAGCAGGGACTGGACTCGTTCTTAAGAGAAAGGTTTAAGGTTGCTAGTATTGATGATGCTTATTATTCAATATTTAATGTTAGTGTTCGCAATATATTCACAACTAATGTGGATGACCTTTTGGAAAATATATATAGCACGAGCAAAAATGCATACTTAAATAATGCAACAATGAATGGAGCTTCATTCTCAGATAAGAAAGCAATTGATCTATATCACCTTCATGGGTCAATTCATGATTATGAAAATAAAATGCTTTTTGGTCCGTTGGATATGGCCGGTGCATTCTCAAATGACCCTGCCAAGTGGCTTCACTTTAGAAATTTAATGTGCAAATACCCTACAATCTTTTGGGGTTATGCATTGCAGGACGCAGGTACGCTTCAGGCTCTTTCTGACGTTATATCTGACAATAATATGAAAGACTCATGGGTTGTTCTTCATCCTGATTATTACGATGAGTCTGAAGCTGAATACTATCGCTCTATGGGATTAAAAATAATAATATCGGATACGGAGGAGTTTCTTGGCTACATAGGGTCTATTGGTGGAAACTTAAACGAAAGTTATGTTGAATCTGATGAGTTGGTGTTTTTCCCTGAGTATTCTATTCCATCTAATACATCCGTAGAGCATAAGGCTATAAGTGACTTTTATAAAGGAGCTAACCCAGATTGGAGTTATATTTATTCATCCTTAATTGCTGTTACTGGTTATTATGATGACATACGGGAACTTATGAATAATGGTAAAAATGTTCTTATTACTGGAGGTGCAGCAACAGGGAAAACAACGTTGTTGATGCAGCTGTCAGCTCACTATGAGTATGATGGTGCAAAGATGTATATCAAGGATCTAAGTCCTGAAAAGGCAAGGTTGTTGGTTTCTAATATTTCTGGAAGGCGTGTGCTTTTGTTTATCGATGAATTTCAATCATCGCTTGAAGCTTTGTCTATTCTGTCAAAAAATAAAAATGTGAGATATGTTATAGCTGAGAGAGACTACGCCTACCTTTCTTCTAGTAATTACAAATTTTTCTCAAATAATTGTGAGGTTATAGATGTCACAAATATAAATCGAGAAGATGCACAAAAAATATACTATAAAATTCCTGAGGATTTGAGAAGGCCTCGCTTTAAGCATGAGGAGAGGGACTCAATTTTTGAACTAATTGAAAAAAATTGTCGTTATCCTGACATTAAGTCCCGTTTTGACATGGTTATTCGGGATTTAGAGAAAGTTGATGGTCGGCTTGTGGAAATGTTTTTGCTTATCTGTTATATGCATAGATCAAGAAGTGTAGCATCTATGGATGTTCTTATTTCATATTTCTCGGGGCGCGCAGAGTATGTGCAAATATATGAACTAGTAAACCTACTTGGTAGTAGCGTAAATGATTATGTGGGTGTAATGAGGAAAGAAGAACAAGACTATTTTAGTATTCGCTCCAATCTTCTGGCGGACCTGATAAACGATAAGGCACCAGCTAGACATATGTCTAAAATGTTGACTGAATTTCATGTCAATGTTAGCAAAGTCTCAATTCCAAATTATAATGTTTTCAAACGAAAGGCTTATGATGCTTGGAT
This sequence comes from Bacterioplanoides sp., assembly GCF_965226395.1. GTDB lineage: Bacteria > Pseudomonadota > Gammaproteobacteria > Pseudomonadales > Oceanobacteraceae > Bacterioplanoides. The sequence continues at coordinate 3,625,394 of NZ_OZ245358.1, forward strand.
TTTTGAACGAGCTTTTCCGGATATCAATGATGGCTGTTCTTTGTATGACATGATTTACTCTAAATCCGGCTCTCCTTTTAATATCCAGCAGAAAGCGCTTTACTTGTCAAGGAGAAAGGAGCACGATTTAGCGTTCGCAGAAATTGATAGGGCTGTTGCGAAAGGGGGGTCTAGAAACTGGGCTATTAAAAATTCGTACGCAATTATTATGTTTAAGGCTAATATTAATCGCTCTAAGTCTGATGATGTTGATAAAGCATTGATAGAAAGCATGAGAGTTTTAGAATTTTGCTATAGTTCTGATGTTAGAAAGACCTTTCATGCTATGAAATATGCAGATCAAGCTATTCAATATCATGCTAAGTATAGAAATAAGGTCGCCCTTCAGTTTTTGGAGAAAGCAAAGTCTTGGCTTGCAGAAGAAATTGAACAAACAAATCGTGTTGGGGATGCACGCCGAATGCTTGAAAGATGCAAAAAAGCTATTCAAACTTATTCTTAGGGTGATAAAAACTCGAAATTAAAATTAATTTTTAGTATAGCTAGTTTCTTGAATATTACTCTTGATTACCCTTTAAGGTCGCTCGTTTTTACACTATCAAAATCTAGGTTGTAACAATGAGCGATAAGCCAGCCCTGCCAGACACCTGTCTGTTAACCCTAAAAGCAAGTTCTACGCAGAAGAGTTCTTCGAGTACGACGTCGGTATTCACCTGAACGGCAAAGAGCGCACGAACGTCGAAGAATACTGCATCAGCGAAGGCTGGATTAAAGTCTCTTCGCCAACTGCCAAAGATCGCTTTGGTCGCCCAATGCTGATGAAGCTGAAGGGTGAGGTAGAGGCTTTCTACAAGTAAAATTCGCTCTCAGGATTTTCTAAAGCCTGAATAAAAAACGCCCAGCAAATAGCTGGGCGTTTTTCGTTGCGCGATATAGTCTCGAAGACTAAATACGGAACTTCAGCAGCGTATTAATCGCCGTTTTAAACACCGACCCATACGGCGGTGCCAGCAGCAAAATAATCTTAGAAGTCATATTGGACTGCTTAAACACAGGACGCAGTTTAGAAAACTCTTTAAAGCCTTCTTCACCGTGGTAATGGCCCATGCCGCTGTTACCGATACCGCCAAATGGCATATCGTGCTGAGCAACATGGAACAGGCTGTCGTTGATGCACACGCCACCCGACAGGGTTTTATACAGCAATTCATCCTGAGTTCTGGAGTTGTTGGTGAACATATACAGCGCCAGCGGACGCTCACGTTCGTTCACGTATTCAACCACTTCATCCATCGACTTATAGGTTTTCACCGGGAAGATCGGACCAAAAATCTCATCCTGCATCACAATCATGTCATCGGTTGGATTAACAACGATGTGTGGTGCCATTTTTTGCGCCTCAGCATCCAAGGTGGTGCCCTGAGTCAGCTGAATCACTTCTGCGCCTTTGGCTTTGGCATCTTCTAACGTGGCTTGTAAACGGTTAAAAGCAGACTCGTCGATGATGGCAGTAAAATCAGGATGGCTCAGATCTTTGTAGCGCTTCTGCATCACGGCTTTGGCGTGAGTAACAAACTCATCGACTTTGCCTTCGGGCACAAACATATAGTCTGGTGCTACGCAGGTTTGACCGGCATTCAGGAACTTGGTGAACGTCACTCGTTCAGCGGCGGTGGCAACATCATAGTCTGGTGCCAGAATAGTTGGAGATTTGCCGCCCAGCTCCAGTGTCACCGGGGTCAGGTTTTTCGAAGCAGCTTCCATCACGACTTTACCGGTAGCAGCAGAGCCGGTGAACACCATGTGATCCCATGGCATGGATGAGAATTCGCGCGCAGACGTGCCCGGAATAACAGACAGTACGTCGTCGCTGATAGATGCCGAAACCAGCTCATCAATCAGACGGCACAGATTCTGTGAATTAGCCGCCATCTTAACGATGCAGCGGTTACCGGCGGCGATGGCGCTGATAGCCGGGCTTAGTGCCAAAAACAGCGGGTAGTTCCACGGAGTAACAACACCGACCACACCTTTAGGCTGAGGAATCAGTTTATTGTTGGCACCAATAAAGGCCAGGCCAACGTGGCGGCTCTTTGGCTTCGCCCATTTCTTAAGGCGCTTTTTCACGTAAGTGACCGAGCCTAATAATGGCATTAGCTCAAGTAGCAGGGTTTCATTTTTTGAGCGGCCGCCGAAATCTTTATCGATGGCGTCGCAGATACGATCCTGATTGTTTTCCAGTAGCTGGGCCAGCTTTTCCAGGGTGTCTTTACGTTCCTGGAGGCTTGGGTAAGCGTGTTGGCGTGAAGCTTCGTATTGCTTTTTGTACGTTGCCTGGAGTCTTTCTGATGGATTCATAGAGTTGGCTTCTTTGAAGTTATTAGAGTTTTTGCTCGGCTCAGTGTACCCATGTTTGCGGGGTAAATCGACAGCTGATATAGGGGTGAATAGAAGAGGGTGTGTGGCAGAAAGCTAGCTGCCTTGCAGTTGCACACCTATGTATTCCAGACCGGCTTCGATAAATTCAGCCATTACCTCAAATTGTTTTTTGCTGATGACTGCTTCAATCCGAACCCAGTCAAGGTTCAAATAATCGTGCACGATGGCATTTCTCATACCAACGGCGCCTCTCAGGACTGCGTGCGGAATATTGCTGCCAAGTAAATCATGAGTGATCAGTAATATGCGATAAGCATCACCAGAATTAGTTTTGCCTGCTTTTTTACAGCAATGTTTGGCAACACCAATGGCTGATTCAATTAATATTTGCAGGCTGCGTTCAGCGGCAAGGCGCTCAATCTTGCGTAGCGGTTGCTGTTTAATGTTATCCGCAAGCTCATTTAAGGTCTCAACCTGTTCCTGAGTATGTTGGCGTATAGACGCAATGTAAGCTTCGTTCATCCTTGTTGGCTCCAATATTTAAAGTCTTCCCATTTTGACCATACCCTTTGCTCGATCAACATGGCCTGGCCTTCACCAAAAAGGCGCTTGCCTTCAACGGCTTCAAAAGCCAATGGCGTAGGGGCTTGGATGATCGATATAGCGTTAACGGTGCGCTGGGTTAAATCGCTCAGGGTTGAGTCAAGCCCGGGAAGTAACTGCCAGGAATCTGAGTGTTCCGGCAGTAAAAGGGCAAGGTCAATATCACTTTGCTCATTGGCAGTTCCTTTGGCGAAACTGCCATAAAGCCAGGCTGCCAGAATACCTTGCTGTTGCAAGTAACTGGATACTTGTTGAATGAGTTTGTCAGGCAGTTGCATTGGCAATTCCATTATTCCTGCATGATTTCGATAGCTCTGGAATCGAGGCAAGAACGCATAAATGCATTCATTGGGCCTTGGTTGTTCGATTCATAAAAATCTAACATCAACTGGTTAAATTCTAATTGACGAGAAGCAGGCAGGTTGATCGCTGGGTAGCCTGCTTGTAGCAGAATGCCATTCATCATAAAGCGGCCCATGCGTTTGTTAACATCCCAGAAGAACTGGTTGCGCGCCATGGTCAGGAAAACATGGATCGCCTGATCGTAGATGTCGTTCAGTTGATTCATATCATCAATCATTTTTGCAAATGCGTCAGGTAATAAATCAGCTTTGGGCGGAGTGTAACTGGTGCCAGCGATAAGAACGCCGCCGGTTCTGAAATGCCCCCACTCAAGTGCTTCCTCCAACCCAGCAATGCCATGGAGTTTGCAGGCAATGCCAGCAGTCATTTCAAATTCACCATTTTTGATCATGGCAAATAAAGCATTCCAGGCTTTGCCTTGATTTGCGGTAATAATCTGGTCGGTTAGTTTACTGCCACCAATCGTAATGCCATCCAAAATGGTCTGGACTTCTGGCAGGGTGAAATTAATGTTTTCCAGTTGAATGGCGTTATGAACCAGTGACGATAAATCATGCTTAGCCAGCATCAGGGCTTTAGCCTGATTGGGTTTTATCTGAACGAAAGCTTGTTGGTTCATGGTCGCCCCCTTAGGCATACGGAACAAACATTAATAAAGCCGCCCGGGGCGGCTTTATTTAGGGGTGTTGAAGAAATCAGCTACTGTTACAGCGCCTGAATTTTCTCAATTTGCTCTTTCAGCTTAGCGATATCACGCTCAAAGCCAGCGGCTTTTTCCTTCTCTTTTTCGATCACCGCGGCTGGTGCTTTGTCGGTAAAGCCTGGGTTGCCCAGCTTGTTGGTAACGCGATCCAGATCTTTGCCCAGTTTCTCAATCGACTTGTTCAGTCGCGCAACTTCGGCATCTTTATCGATAAAGCCGGCCATTGGAATCAGAATTTCCATATCGCCAACCAGTTGGGTGACCGACATCGGTTCTTCATCACCTTCGTTCAGCCAGGTCAGCTTCTCAAGCTTGGCCAGCTTCATCAGGAAGGCCTGGTTTTCTTCAGCACGACGGAAGTCATCGTCATCGCCATTTTTGAACAACAACTCCAGCGCTTTGCTTGGAGGGATGTTCTTCTCGCCACGTACGTTACGTACGGCGGTGATCACATCCTGCAACCATTTCACGTCAGCTTCGGCGTCAGCATCGATCAGGGCTTCCTGAGCTTGCGGGAATTCCGCCAGCATGATGCTGTCGCCGGATTTACCGGCCAGCTCTTTTACCTGCTGCCAGATTTCTTCAGTAATAAACGGCATGATTGGGTGGGCCAGTCGTAATACTGCTTCCAGAACACGAACCAGAGTGCCCAGGGTGCCACGTTTAGCTTCGATTGGTGCGTTTTCGTCCCATAGAACCGGCTTAGACAGTTCCAGGTACCAATCGCAGTATTCATTCCAGATAAATTCGTACAGCGCAGAGGCGGCCATATCAAAACGGTACTGGTCGAAGTGACGACGTACTTCCTGCTCAGCAAATTGCAGGCGGGAAATAATCCAGCGATCCGCCAGAGACAGCACCGCATCTTCGCCATTGGCGCCACACTTGGCTTTCATCTCGTCGGTGATAGTAATGGTCGTACCGTCAGCTGCGGCTTTATCAACCGCTTCTTCACCGGCAACCGACAGCATCACATAACGGGAAGCGTTCCATAACTTGTTGCAGAAGTTACGGTAACCTTCCAGACGTTTCATATCCCAGTTGATATCACGACCGGTGGACGCCATGGCTGCCAGAGTGAAACGCAGCGCATCGGTCCCGTGCGGGGCAATACCTTCCGGGAATTCTTTTTTCGTGCGCTTACCAATTTTCTCAGCCAGCTGTGGCTGCATCATATTGCCGGTACGCTTGTGCATCAGGTCGTCGAGGGAAATACCATCGATCATATCCAGCGGGTCGAGTACGTTACCCTTGGATTTCGACATTTTCTGGCCGACTTCGTCACGAATCAGGCCGGTCACGTAGACAGTTTTGAATGGAACCTGAGCTTTGCCATCTTCGTCTTTGCAGAAGTGCATGGTCATCATGATCATGCGTGCAACCCAGAAGAAGATAATGTCGAAACCGGTAACCAGAACGTCAGTCGGGTGGAAGTCCTGCATACGTTTCAGTACTTCAGGATCGTCCAGATTTGGCCAGCCTAAAGTACCGAAGGTCCAAAGGGCAGAGGAGAACCAGGTATCCAGTACGTCGTTGTCTTGCTCAAGCTTAACGTCGGCAGCCAGGTTGTTTTGCTCACGTACTTCGTCTTCGGTGCGGGCAACGTAAACGTTACCTTCTTCGTCGTACCAGGCCGGTATGCGGTGACCCCACCATAACTGACGGGAGATACACCAATCCTGAATATCGCGCATCCAGGAGAAGTACATGTTTTCGTAGTTTTTCGGCACAAATTCGATGTCGCCGTTTTCTACCGCTTCAATGGCAGGCTTCGCCATGGTCTTAGCGTCAACGTACCATTGGTCAGTCAGCATTGGCTCAATCACCACGCCACCACGGTCGCCGTACGGAATCACCATATCGTTTTCAACGATCTCAACCAGCAGGCCTGCTTCTTCGAAATCCGCAACGATCGCTTTACGTGCGGCAAAGCGCTCCATGCCACGGTATTTTTCTGGGATAAAACCAGACAGTTCATCATTGACGCTGCCGTCGGTATTAAAAGTTTGCGCTTCGTCGCGGATGTCGGCGTTGAAGGTCAGTACATTGATCATTGGCAGCTTGCAGCGCTGACCCACTTCATAGTCGTTGAAGTCGTGGGCCGGGGTGATTTTCACGCAGCCGGTACCTTTTTCCATATCGGCGTGTTCGTCACCAACGATTGGAATGCGGCGCTCAACAAACGGCAGAACCACGTCTTTGCCAATTAAATGCTTGTAACGTGGATCTTCTGGGTTAACCGCTACGCCAGTATCACCCAGCATGGTTTCCGGACGAGTCGTGGCAACCACGATATGAGCGTGTTCGTTGCCGTCTTCGTCTGTGTAGGTTAAGCCGTCAGCCAGTGGGTATTTCAGGTGCCACATCTTGCCTTTGACGTCTTTGTTTTCGACTTCCAGGTCAGAGATGGCGGTATGTAATTTCGGGTCCCAGTTAACCAGGCGTTTGCCACGGTAGATCAGGCCGTCCTGGTATAAACGAACGAAGACTTCCTGAACCGCTTTGTAGAAGCCGTCGTCCATGGTGAAGCGTTCAGTTTCCCAATCAACCGAGTTGCCTAAGCGACGCATCTGGCTGGTGATGGTGCCGCCGGAGTGTTCTTTCCACTCCCAGATTTTTTTGGTGAATTCTTCACGGCCCAACTCATGGCGATCCGGCTGACCTTCGGCGGCCAGTTTACGTTCAACCACCATCTGAGTAGCGATACCGGCGTGGTCGGTACCCACCTGCCACAGCGCTTTATTGCCATTCATGCGCTTGTAGCGCGTCAGAGCATCCTGAATGGTGTGCTGGAACGCATGACCCATATGCAGCGAGCCGGTGACGTTCGGCGGCGGAATCATGATGGAATATCCTTCGCCGGTCAGCTGGTCTTGGTAAGGCTTGAAGTAACCTTTCTCTTCCCACTGCTGGTACCAGTTTTGCTCTAAGGCGTTGGGTTGATACGTCTTATCCATAGTGCTCGTTTGCTACTCGTTCGTTTAATCGAATTGGTGTTGTCAAAAAATGGGCCGCATTATAACGGAACAGCCTGCAAAATGCAGGCTGTTAAAAAGGAGGTGTACGTGCTGCGCGGAGCGAATTGCTGCTTGTGGCAAAAAGGAAAAGCGTTACAGCTTTTCGTGTAAGGCCTTGCGCAGTCTGGCTTCAATCTCGGGCAGCATTTCTTTCACCAGCTCATCAATCAAAGCGGCTTTCTCCAGTGAGCTGATGCCGTTGCTGTCAGTTGATGCTTTGGTTTTCTCATGGTCAAAGCGAAACGGCTCTTCCGGTGCATTGCTCATGATTTTGGCCATGGTGGCCTGCGCTTGTTCAGCACTGTACTGCGCAGCCTCGCGTTCCTGGGCTAGCTTTTCCAGGATCGCTTTCGGTAAAAACGGGTTGCTGGATGGTGATGATTTCAGGCTGTCGGCCGGGATGCTGACACTGCTGCGTGAAAAATTATCCGGGATCGGGGATTGTGGCTCCGCTGGCGGTGCTGATTGCAGCGCTGTTGGTTGCGCTGCAGAAACCGCCCGCAAGGCTGGTTTTTCAAGTGGATTGCCAGCAGGCGGGACGGCACTGAGTGGTGAAGCCTGAAGCGGGCTAGGCTCTGATGAAAGACTGTCTGAAGATAGGTCGTTTGAAGTGAGCTCATCCGGCAGGGTCAGATCTGCGTTTTCGTCAATGCCGAATAAATCATCCAGTACCGGGATGTCGGTCATTGGGTCGAGTGTCGGAATTAACTTATCCTGATTCACCTGATCGCTGGCAGCATCGTCCAGTACTTGCTGCAGAGTTTCCAGTTCGTCTAATAAGTCGCGCGGCTTGTTTGTGGTGCTCATCAACGCAGTCTCATATCTTCGTGGGTAATTGGGTAGCCACGATCTTTCAGAAATTTGTAATGCTTACGAGTGTAGTCCAGTACGTCGTCATGTTGTACCACGACTTCAATGAAACGATGAAAGCGTCCAAAAAAGTCAGGCATTTTCCGACTCAGGTTGATCAGAACATCATGTTGATGTTTTGGGAAGTCTTCATGCTCAGGGTCAGTTTGCCAGTTAATGCACACCTGGCTTTGGCTATTGTCAGGGCTTGGCTGGTTGTCTGAGCTCAAAGAATGCGGAATAAAGGCTTCCGGCTGATGGCACCACAATAAATCACTCAGCTCTTTGGCTTGTTGTTCGTTATCCACCTGCAGCAGGATGTTGTTGCCTTTGCGTACCGCTTTTTGGGTCAGACGGCAGGCAAACAGCCATTGATCGGCTATCTGCTGACCGCCAAGGATGTAAAAGTACACCTGAGTCATAACGCGGCCTTATTGGTTGGAGATTGGACTCTGAACTGATGTAATACAACATCAATGGTCACCGTTAGGGAATCAAGTGCCAACAGGCGCTGGCGCGCTTCAGCAGTGGCTTTCCATACATGCGGAGTCATTAGCAGCAGGTCGTGTATCTGCTGGCTGGAAGTCAGCTGAATGCTGTAGCTCAGCGGTTGTTCATCCACGCAGGTAAATTCATGTTGCTCCATAACCCGGGTTGGGTTGAAGCAGCTGTCTTTTACTTCCGGGTAGAGAATTTCGCGCATTTCCCGCAAATGGGTCAGGCCGGTATTAATGGTGAATACGGTGCCGGACGACTTGAGAACCTTTTGGAAGCCTTCTGGCATCAAGCGGGTGAACAGGCAGGTGATGATATCCAGTGATTGAGGCTGAAAGGGCAGTTCGGCACCGGAAGCAACCAGCCACTCTAACTGGTTGTTATCAATCCCGGATTGCTTGCCGCGGCGAGCAGCACTTTTGACAGCTTCTTTAGATATATCAACACCATAGCAGCGATTGTTGATGTTATTTGTCGAAAGGGATTGAGTCAGGCGTTCGGTGTAATAACCTTCGCCGCAGCCGACGTCGCACAGCTGCATGAAGTCATGCTGTTGAATGGGGTTGCTCGCGCTTGCTTGCTGAACAGCGTTGTTGAGCAGATCTGAGATGGGTTGATACACCCCGGAGTCCAACAACCGCTGGCGCGCTGCCACCATCTCGGCATCATCCCCCGGGGCTTTTGAACGCTTCTTATGCGCCAGCAAGAGATTTAGGTACCCCTGGCGAGCACGGTCAAAGCTATGATTGTTGGTGCAGCGCCAGTGTTTGTGATCGTCACTGCTCAGTGGTGCCTGGCACACCGGGCAGATCAGAAGAGAAGCTAAACTATCCGTCATATCAATCAGCCGCTAGCAGCAGCTCCAGCATGCGCTCATAGATGGTGGTCAGGGTGTTGAGATCATCAGCGGATACGTGTTCGTTGACCTGGTGAATCGTGGCGTTAATAGGGCCCAGCTCCAGCACCTGAGCGCCGGTAGGAGCAATAAAGCGACCATCGGACGTACCGCCAGCTGTCGATAGCTCAGTATCGCGGCCAGTGATTTCTTTGATGGCTTGTACGCTGGCATCCACCAATGGGCCGCAGTCGGTCAGGAATGGCTGGCCACTCAGATTCCATTCGATATCGTACTTCAGGCCGTGCTTATCGAGAATGGCCTGAGTACGTTGTTGCAGAATCTCAGCCGTCAGTTCAGTGGAGAAGCGGAAGTTAAAAACAACTTCCAGTTCGCCTGGGATAACGTTGGTGGCTCCGGTGCCGGCGTTGATATTGGAAATCTGGAAGCTGGTGGCCGGGAAGAAATCATTGCCTTCATCCCAGTGCTCGGCTGCCAGTTCTGTCAGTGCAGAGGCCGCTGTGTGTACCGGGTTCTCTGCCAGATGAGGGTACGCCACGTGACCTTGCTTGCCGTGTACCTTTAATACGCAGCCAAGTGAGCCACGACGACCGTTTTTAACCGTGTCACCGACGGCGCTGGTGGATGATGGCTCGCCAACGATACACATATCGATTTTTTCGTTACGCGCTTCCAGTGTTTCAACCACTTTTACGGTGCCATTTTTGGCCGGGCCTTCTTCATCGCTGGTAATCAGATAAGCGATGGAGCCTTTGTGATTCGGGTGTTTTTTTACAAAATTCTCGGTGGCGACTAAAAACGCCGCCAGTGAACCTTTCATATCGGCAGCGCCACGGCCGTGTAACATGCCGTCAATAATGGCTGGTTCAAACGGCGGGTTATCCCAGTTTGATTCAGGTCCTGTTGGTACCACGTCGGTATGTCCGGCAAAACACACAACCGGCGCTTCGCTGCCACGACGCGACCAGAAGTTATCGACTTCTCCAAAACGCAGCGGCTCATTGGTGAAGCCCGCGGCGGCTAAGCGCTCCATCATCAGAGGCTGACAACCTTCGTCTTCCGGGGTCACTGAGTGGCGGCGGATCAGATCAAAGGCCAGTTCCAGTGTGGGTGTTAAAGACGGCGTGTTGCGTGAATCGGCGGTCATGAGATTACCTTGCTGCGTAAAAGAGTGCGTTTCTGGGCGATTTTTCAGAGCGCGCGATAATATCACAGCGAGATCGGGCGCTAAATGCTGCAAATAGTCGGGGAATCAATTGCGTCACGGTTTAGCGGTGGTAACATACGCGCCCTTTATATTTCCCTGATCAATACCATAGGTAGTAACGCGATGAGCCAGCCGCTGACTCTGGAAGAATTAAACAAGGTAATGGAAGAAGCTGACCTGCTGAAATCCGAACAGGAAGTTGAGGCCGCACTGACCTCGATGGCCGAAGCCATTACTGAGCGTTTAAAAGATTCGATGCCTGTGGTGTACGGCATTATGAATGGTGGATTGGTTACCGCTGGCCGCTTATTGCCAAAGTTGAGTTTCCCGCTGGAACAGGGTTATATGCACGCCACACGTTACCGTGGTGAAACCACTGGTTCTACCGATTTGCAGTGGCAAGCGCCACCGTCGATTGATATGACCGATCGTACCGTGCTGATCGTTGATGATATTTTCGACGAAGGCAATACCCTGTGTGAGGTGGTTCGTTCCTGTAAGCAGCAGGGTGCTAAAGAAGTGATTACCGCCGTATTGGTAAACAAAGTACACGATCGCAAAAACACCGACCTGTGCATCGACATTATTGGTATGGACGTCGAAGATCGTTATGTCTTTGGTTGTGGTATGGATTACCGTGGCTTCTGGCGTAATGCGCCGGGGATCTATGCAGTGAAAGGCCTGTAAAAGAGACCTGTAAACTTCACTTTCTCCCCATGTGATTTTTAAAAACGCCCACCTGGTAACAGGTGGGCGTTTTTTGTTTCGGGAGCTTTGTGAGTGTACTTCTGAAGATGTATTTCTGGTTCAGGCCGTTTGTCGCTCGCTTAAGGGCGGGGCTTCTGCATCGCTGGCTTGCTCGGATTTTGACCGATGTTTTGTCCGTTGCTTCATCTGAGGTTTGGGCAGCTTCCAGCTGAAATAACCACACACCAGAGCCAGTGCTGTTAGGGTCAGGTGCACACCCTGGGTGATTTCGTTGCCGTTAAGCAGGTGACGGCTATTAATCAGACCGTCGGCCAATAAAACCGATAATAGTGTCAGAGCGGTTACTGCCAGATACAGGCGAATTTTATGGTGTATATCTGAGCCGATAAAGGCATACACCGCTGCGGCAATCCAGCTGAGCCAGAAGATGCCTTCCTCAAGATCATGTTGGTGAATATCTGTAGAAAGTGTGATGCCATGCAGCCACTGGCTGGCGCTCAGCGTAGCGGCGCAGCTGAATACCAGGCCAGCACAAATTCCCAGCGTCAGGCGCGCCAGTATATGTGGCTTTTCATCAGCTGGAACTGCTTGCTGGTGCTTTGTTTGACCTTGTTTCTTTTTCTCCAGCCAGATCATATTGCCACTGACGATCAGAGCGCAGAGCGCCAGGGTGGAAATGGCGTAAAAAAACTTCAGAACGATATCGCCAAACAACACGTAATGTAACGGAGTGACTGCGGCAAAGATGCGCTGAAACGGACCACGCTCAACACCATTCAGTTCATGGATCTGACGGCCGTCTTTTAGTGAGTAGGTGACGCTTTGCAGATTGCTCAGGCCAATCTGATGATTGCCGCTGAATTTCACCACACCACCAGCATCACCATAGCCGTCTACCTGAATAAAGGTGGTTTCCAGTTTTGGCTGAGCCGCCTGGGCTTCAAGGTACAGCATATTGAGTGAGACAGCAGGAGCAGCTTCATGCACGACTTCAGCACGAGGGCCCAGCACGGCAATCGTGGCTTGTTCTACATTGCCATCAAATTTTGCCAGCGCAAGAATGGGGGAGATTATCCCTAAAAGGCCTAAAATGGTGCCGGTAAATGCCAGCACAAAAGAAAAAGGCAGGGTCCAGAGGCCAAGCAGTTTGTGTTGGTCGGTGAGTAACAAGCGCCAGCTGCGCTTTGGGCGTAACATCACAAACTCTTTGCGCCATTTATTGTGAATCACAATGCCAGCAATGATGGAAAGCAGCATAACCATGCCAGCCAGACCCACAAGATAACGACCGAAAGGTCGTGGCAGGTGTAAATCGGTGTGCAGGTGCTCAAAAATATGAGCCACTTCGGACTCACCAATGTCAATCGGCTGGTAATTGCCCAGCTCGATATGGCGGATATCCGTTTCGCTATCATTGAAGTACGCCACCATGGCATAGCCATGATCGGTCTCCGGAACAATAAAGAAGGTTTCAGTGCCAAAATCCTGCACCCTGGCTGCGCTCAGCAGGCGATCAAGGTCAATATCGTCGGCGGGCTGTAATTGGTTGAGCGTGGGGGATTGCCAGTTTTCCAGCTCGTGAGCAAACATCGCCGGGAAGCCGGAAAAAGTCACAACAAATAACAGGATTCCTGACAAGATGCCTAGCCAGGTGTGGGTGTTGTAATACACCTTATGTGTACGTTGTTCCATGGGCAAATCCTGTATTAATGGAAAACAGTCAGAGATAAAAGGTCGTACAGACCAAAGACAACGAACAAGCTGCCAATTCTGGCCCAGGCTTTAAGGCCGCCGCTGGCCAACAGTGCCCAGTAAAACAAGCTTGCCCAGAAGACAAAGAAGAACACGCCGCCGGCAAAAATTTGTTCCACCTTGTCACCAAAAGGCCACGAAAGCGTGATGGCAATGGTGAGGGTGATGGTTGTCAGAAAGGCACCCAGAATCGCTGCAATCACTCGGCTGGTGGTTGAGTCCAGGCGCTGTTTAAGCCGGTTCATAAATGCCTCCCATAGCTAACCCTGCCAGCACCAATCCACCAGTAACCAGGCTGGCGGCGGTCAAAAATGGAACAGCGACCGGTCGCCAGATCCGCAATTGTGTGAATAATGCCGCAACCCCCATCAGGCTGAACAAGACATAAAACACACCTTTCTCCCAGCCATAGGGAATAAAAGCAACGGCAAATGCGAAGGCCAGCAGAATGCGCCCGCTGATACGACGGCGGATATTGATTTTGTCACTGCGATGTTGGCTAACACCGTACATAAGGTGCAGTGCCGGCCAGAGTAAAAATACAGCGACGGGCACGGTTGATGAGAGGGCTGCAGGCATGGCGATAAATGGTTCTGATAGTGTTGTTTGCTGCGAATAGTAATGAATTGCAAATGATTATCAAGCGTTATTGGGTGATTGTTGAAAGTGCAGTGAATGCCTGAATGAAAGGCTTGTACAACTTCAGTAAAGTACCGTAAAACCCTTAAACACTCGCTTTGTCGCTGCTTATCATCTTTGCCTTCAGCAGGTTGAGATGTATGTATGTATAAAAGACGATGGGTTGCCGGACTGATTGTATTGCCCTTGATGGCGTGTAGTCAGCTGGATGTTATTCACCCACCGGGGAATGACAATAATCTGGAAAACCACCCGCTGTTAGCTGACATCACGGAACGGCTTCTTAATGTGACCGGTGCGGAAGAGTCGTTGACAGCACGCTGGTGGCAATCGTTTAACGATCCGGTGCTGAATGAGCTGGTTGAGCTGGCGCTAACGAATAACTTTTCTCTGCAAGCTTCGCTGGCGCGTATCGAACAAAGTGCGGCGTTATTACGGGTAGATGCCAGTGGTCAGTACCCGGAATTAAACCTTCAGGCTGGCCGCAGTCGGGTTGAAAACAGTGCATTGTCATCAGGGCGGGTCAGTAATAACTGGTCGGCCGGATTGAATGCCTCGTACGAAATTGATTTCTGGGGTTCGGTCGCCGCTGCGCGCGATCAGGGTGAGTTTGAGCTGTCAGCAACTCAATCTGCCGCTCGCATCCAGGCTAATACCGTTGCCAGCCAGGTCAGTAATGCCTGGTATGGCTACCTCAAAGAAAGCCGGCAGCTGGAGCTGCTGATGCAACAAAAACAACGGGTTGAATCGGGTTTAAAAGCCATTAATGCCCGTTTTCAGCGCGGCCGTTCTCAGGTATCTGATGTCTGGCAGCAACAATCGCTGCTGGAGTCGATAGAAGCCGATGTGTTCCGTACCAAATCGCGTCGCGATATTTTCCGTAATCAGTTACAGCTTTGGCTTGGTGCTGCTGTTTCGGCTGATCAGGTGGCTGATGCATTACAAGCGGCGCTTAACCGCGCCGATCAAACACTGTTGCCGGTCGTTCTACCTGAACACCGAACTGCTGTTTCCCTGCAGGCCATTAGTGAGCGCCCGGATGTGCAGCAGGCCTGGTTTGATGTACTGGCTGCCAATGCCGGGGTAGCCATTGCCGAAGCGAACCGCTACCCACGCTTTACGCTGACTGCCAGCTATAGCGGTCAGGACCCGGATTTCGGTAATGTGTTTGATGATTGGGTATCAAATGTTGCTGCCAACCTGGTGCTGCCTTTGATTGACGGTGGCGAGCGGCGTGCCCGTGTGGCGGCACAACAAGCCTTGTTACAGCAAACTCTGGCTGACTATCAACAAACATTATTAGATGCCGCCGATGAAGTTCAGCAGCAATTGATTCGTGAGCAAGAATATCTGGGCCTGGATGCCAGCTTGAACAAACAACTGGAACTGGAGCGCAAAACCCAATCGTTTCAGGCCAGTCGTTATGCCAAGGGCGTTGGCGATTTCTTATCGCTGTTAACATCCCAGCGCGATGTATTGTCACTGGAGCGTCAGGTGCTGGAAAACCAGCTGTCGGCGGTGCAGTCGCGTATTGGTTTATATCAGGCCGTGAGTCATGGTCGTTTTCTGCTCGATTCTTTAACCTCCGATTCTTTAACCCCTAAGCCTTCCACTTCCAGGCCTAAACCGTCTATGTCTACATCCTTAAAGTCTCAGTCAGAGGACAATGTTTCATCATGAGTGCTTTACAGCAAGCCCCAACCAAACAGAGTCCGAAGCAAAGCCCGGTAAAATCTGCCGCCATTGTGATTGTTATCCTGCTGCTTGGTGTTGGCATTGCGGCTTTTATTATTAAAAGTGCGCCGCGACCTGAAAGAGTGGCCCCGGAGGCAAAATCCCGGCTGGTTGAAGTGGCGGATATCAAGCTGGCTGTTCGTCCTCCGTATTGGCAAGCGGGCGGTCGTGTGATGGCATCGCAACAAGTGGACCTGATGCCGGAAGTGTCAGGCCGCATTCAGAGTATCGCCGCGCCCGCCGTGCCGGGTACACGATTAGCCAAAGGTGATCTGCTGGCTGCCATTGATGCCAGCGATTATCGGCTACAGCTGACCCAGCGCCAGGCAGCTTATGCTCAGGCATTGGCGGCGCTGGATATCGAAAAAGGTCAGGCGTCACTGGCGCGTGAGGAATACGAATTATCGGCTGCGACCTTCTCTGCCGAAGATAAAGCCCTGGTGTTGCGTGAACCGCAGATTGCTCAGGCACGGGCCGAAGTGCAAACCGCCAAGGCGAATCTGGAGCAAGCACAACTGAATCTGGCCCGTACTCAGATTAAGATGCCGTTTGATGGCCAGATTAACCAGCGCCATATCTCAGTTGGCAGCCAGGTGTCTGTTTCCACTAATGCGTTTGAGCTGGTGAACACTGATGAATTTTGGATTGAAGTAAAAATACCAGCAGCCTTTCTGGCTTTGCTGGATGTGCAACAACCGGCTCTGATTCAGCAAGCTGGATGGCCTGATGGGCAGCAGCGTCAGGCCCGGGTGCTAAATATTCTGCCCGCCGTTGATAGTGCCGATCGGCAAGTGCGAGTGCTGTTGTCATTATCGGATCCGCTGGCACTCAGTGACCCGAGTCAGCCTAAGGTTCTGCTCAATGACTTTGTTGAAGTACGTTTGTTTGGCCAACTGAGTGCAGAGAGCTATCAGGTCGCCAGTCGTTTTATGGATGCTCAGAACCGGGTTTGGGTAGTCAATAATGGTGAGTTGCAACAGCGTCAGCTGGAGGTGTTATACCGCGGTCGGGAAGACAGCTGGATTGCCCGGCGTGTTATGTCCGATAAAGGCTTTAAGGACGGTGATCAGTTATTGCTGAGTAAAATCGATGCCGCCGTTGCCGGTGCTCCGGTTCGGGTGCTAGTAGAGGCAAATGATGAGTAATAATCATAAGCTGGCATCGCGCCGTGGCCCGGTTGCCTGGATGTCTGAACACCGGATTGCACCTAACTTATTAATGGCCTTTCTGATTATCGGCGGCTTTCTGATGTCGCTGACAATTCGTAAGGAATTTATCCCACCCTACGAAGCGGATGCCGTGCGGGTGTCCGTCGCTTACCCAGGTGCGACACCCTCGGAAATGGAACAAGGCGTCGTGCTGCCCATCGAAAACGAACTGGCGTCACTGGATGGCTTTAAGGAAGTAACCTCCAATATTAGTCGTGGTTCCGCCCGGGTTACCCTTGAGTTGGAAAACGGCGTTGATAAACAACAAGCCTATCAGGATATTCAGCAAGCGGTTAACCGCATCAGTACCTTTCCGGCGCAAATCGAGCGGCCGATTGTCAGCCTGGTCAGCGGTTCCATTGAGGTTATGGAGCTGGCACTGTTCGGGCCATTGGATCGGTTTGAGTTAAAACGACTGGCCGAGCGAATCAAAGAGCAGCTGTTAACCTCCACCCAGATCAGCAAGGTGGAATTACGCGGTGTGCCAGATGAAGAGATTCAGATTGAAATCCGCCAGTTGGACTTGCAGCGCTATGACCTGACCCTGACTCAGGTGGCGCGGATTATTTCTGATAATGCACTGGAGCAGAGCGCTGGAGCGGTTAAGACCGAAGCCGGTGATATTCTGGTGACATTAAATGACCGTGCTTATTGGGCCGCTGATTTTCAGCAGCTGCCACTGATTACCGATGATCAGGGCGTTCAGTTGCGGCTGGGTGATATTGCCCGGGTTCAGGAGGGCTTTGCCGATGCCAACCGGCTGGTGACTTACAACGGCAAAACCTCAGTGCGGTTTGATATTCATCGGGCTGAAAATCAGACACCACTGACCGTTGTTGAAGCGGCCTATGAACAGTTGGATCTGATTCGTGCAGAACTTCCCCCCGGCATTGAACTGATTGTTACCGATGATGATGGCGAGACCTATCGTCAGCGGGTTGGCCTGTTGCTTAAAAATGCGGCCATCGGTCTGATTCTGGTCATGCTGTTGCTGAGCCTGTTTCTTGAATACCGTCTGGCATTCTGGGTCACTATGGGCATTCCTACAGCTTTCTTAGGCGCGTTGTTATTGCTGCCATTGTGGGATGTGTCCATCAATATGGTGTCGATGTTCGCCTTTATTGTGGCGCTGGGTATTGTGGTGGATGACGCCATTATTGCCGGTGAAAATATCTACGAGCATATGCAGCAGGGGATGCCATTTCATGACGCGGCTATTGTTGGCGCACGGGAAGTATCCATGCCGCTGGCCTTTGCCATTCTGACCAATGTCGCGGCCTTTTTGCCGTTGTTAAGTCTGCCTGGTTTTTCCGGCAAGTTGTTTGTTGCCATTCCGATTGTGGTAATCAGCTGTTTTATGATCTCCTGGATTGAAGCACTGTTTATCCTGCCAACACACCTGGCGAACCTGAAAAAAACACCCAAAACCGGTATTGGCCTGAAGCTTGATAAGGCCCAGGGTAAGGTAGATGAAAAATTACATAATTTCATTAATTTCAAATACTTACCTGTATTAGATAAAGTATTACATAACCCCGGAAAAACCCTTGCAGTTGCCCTTGCGATTGGCGCGATTGTGCTCTCTTATCCAATGAGTGGGCGCATGGGCTTCAGTATGTTTCCACGCCTGGAAGGGGAGTTTGCGGTTGCCTCGGTGGAGCTGCCCAGTAATGCGCCGCTGAGTCAGGCTGAGGCGGTGAGAACGCATCTGGAGCAAAGCCTGTATCAGGTGGCCGAACCGTTTGATGCCGCAGGAGTGCCGTTGGTGCTCAGCGTGGAGGGAAACATTACCGATTCCAGTGTTGAGATTGAGGCGCGGCTGGTGGACGTTGAAGAGCGCCCGATTACGGCCAATGAAACGGTACAACGCTGGCGCGATATTATTGGTGAGATACCGGGTATCCGAAGTCTGACCTTTGATGCCGAACGTGGTGGCGGTCCATCTGGCGGCTCTGGTTTGACGGTTGAATTGCGCGGCAGTAACACCGATGAGCTGAAACAAGCGTCGGCCGCTCTGGCACAAGAGCTGGTTCAGTTATCGGGCGTAAAAGACGTCGCCAACAGTTTTGAATCTGGCTCTCCGCAGTGGGATATCAAGCTGAATGCGCTAGGGCGCAGTCTGAATCTCGATGCCAGTGATGTTGCTTCGCAGGTGCGTGCCGCCTTGTATGGTGCACGGGCCTTGCGCCAACAACGTGAACGTAATGAAGTCACGGTGCTGGTGCGCTTGCCGCTGGAGGAGCGCTCCTATGCAGCGGATATCGAGCGCCTGCAAATTCAGACGCCAGCAGGTGGCTATGTGTTCCTAGGGGATATTGCCACGCTGGTGAAAGAACGTGCTCCGGCCAATATTACCCGTCGTGATGGTCAACAGATTATCCGGGTAACCTCCGAAGTAGAACCACGCTCGCAGATTCCGGCGGTCATCAATGTGCTCCGGGAAGACACCTTCAACCAACTTGAATCCCTTTATCCATCGGTTGAATTCAGCTTTAAAGGACGTCAGGCCAACACGCAGGAGAGTGTCAGCAGCCTGCAGTTGTATGGCTTCTTCTCGATGTTGCTGATTTACGTGCTACTGGCGATCCCTTTCCGCAGCTATGCCCAGCCGCTGCTGATCATGCTGGTGATTCCGTTTGGTGCGGTGGGGGCGGTGATTGGCCATATCCTGCTGGATCTGGCCGGGCGCAATATGGGCATGTCGATCATGAGTATTATGGGCATTGTTGCGCTGGCTGGGGTGGTGGTGAATGATTCTTTGATTCTGGTGACCTACGCCAATGAGCAGCGCCAAAAAGGCCTGAACGCTTTGCAGGCGGTCAGAGCGGCGGGGGTGCGGCGTTTCCGTCCGATTTTGCTGACTACACTCACTACTTTTGGCGGTTTGGCTCCGATGGTATTTGAAGGCTCTCGTCAGGCGCAGTTTATTACGCCAATGGCCGTGTCGCTGGGCTTTGGTATCTTGTTTACCACCTTTGTCTGCTTGCTGGTGCTGCCTGCCATCTATGTGCTGTTGGATAATATTCAACAAGCGCTGGGGTTAGCGAATAAGGATTTGTCAGATGCTGACCCGGCAGATGAACCGCTGAATAAACCGTTATAACAAAGACTGTTGCGGTGTATAGAGGCGGATTTCATCGCCCAGCCGGATGTCGCCGGATACCAGCACCTTACAACATAAGCCGCCATGCCCCAGCATGGCACTTAAGCCACCTTTGCCTAACTCCTGTTCCATGCGGCTACAGGGATGGCAGAGGGCGGTGGCCTCAAACACGGCATCACCAATCTGAAAAATCTGATAGCGCAGGGCGTTCAGGTTGATGTTTTTCACCACCAGATTGCGCCGTAATTGCGCCGGTGCCACTGGTATGCCACCCAGATAATGACCAATCTGCTGAATAAACTCTTCACTTATCAGCGTGACCTGACGAGCGCTGCCCGGTGTTTTCTCCATCCGATGATCACCCTCAAGCCCCAGGCTTTCAACAGCCCGGGTCTGCTCAAGCGCGCGCATCGCCATCCGGCGACCCGGACGAACGCCAATCCAGCTCAGCTCACCAGGCGGAAGGTGGTTTACATAGCGGGAAAAGAGTTTGCTTTGTGCTGACATAGGGTGATTCTCCAAATAATGTCGGCTGATTATGCCGTGCTTTGGGTTGAGACGCCGCTCGATAAACTCAGTTCCTTTAATTTGATGTGGCTTGCAAAAAATTATACCGTTATCTAGTCTAGTTTGATCAAAGGATCAAATATCCATTGCGGATAACAAAGGGAGTTATTAATATCAGCCGTCTTTCTGATTAAAATAAGGATGTTTTATGTCAGCTCTTCTGCGCTGCCTGACTCTGGTTGGCCTGTTTATCACCTCTAATGTATTGGCTCATGACCTGACGCCGTGCCAACAAAAAAGCAAAGCCGTTCTCGAAATCATCAACAAGGGAACACCATCCGCCGCCTGGAATCAGGAGTTGATCACCCTGGCGAAAGGCTCAGCCATCAATAGTGACTGTAATCACTGGCAATACAATATTCTTTATGGGCTTTCTGGCAGTCAGTTCCCGACGGGGGATTATCGTCGTTGGTTATTCGCTCAACTGGATGTGGTTGAAGCGCAGGAGCTCGACACCTTAATACCTAAAACACTGGATTATGTATTTGCTGACCAGCAACAAGGACAAGCTATTGCCTCAAGCGAGTGGCCGAAAATTCTTCAGGCGGTTGCCAGAATGCCAGCGCAGGATGTTGCTGCCTTGCCAGCGGCGCTGTCTCAACATACCGAGCAGCAGCCAGCTAAGAATGAAAAAGACAGCCATGGAAAACAAGCCGCGGAAACACTGACCCGCCAGTTGGATGAGCTGGCAGGGTTGGCAGGCTCTGAGCGTTTGGGTACACCACCACTCAATAAAGCGGATTGGCTTGGAATGATGTTAAAGGCTATTGCAGTGCGCCAACCAGAATTGATGGTGGATTACTACAACAAGCAGGGGGCTCAGCTGGATAAGCCGCTTTATCTGCTGAAACCTGTAACCCGCTATTACCGCTATGTGGTTAAAAACAACCAAAATGAGTTGCTGCCTGCTGCTGACCAAGCCCTGAATCAGCTGCTTGAACAACTGTCACTGAAGCGTGAATCATTAAACAGCAATAGCAAAACAACGCTGAAGCTTCTGGTGAGTGATCTGGAAAAAGCGGCGGCCAAACGCCCGGATCTTCAGCAGAAACTGGATGTCTTAAGGAAGGGTTATCCAGTTTTGAGTGAATAACGATCATTTCCGATTGAGCGACCTTGCTGGTATAGTCGCGCCCCTTGATGGCGGGGCGCTGGCCCTTGCAAAATACTCCAACAGAAGGGAACTTCTCTGATGTTATTGCTGCGCGAATTTATGCAGACTTTTTCTCCCAACCTGAAGAACGATACCCTGTCAGGTTTGACCGTTGCACTGGCGTTAGTGCCGGAAGCGGTTGCTTTTGCTTTTGTTGCCGGTGTGCATCCGTTAACGGGTTTATATGCCGCCTTTATGGTGGGGTTGATTACTGCTGTAATGGGCGGTCGTCCGGGTATGATTTCTGGTGCTACCGGTGCACTGGCGGTTGTTATGGTGTCTCTTGTGGCTGAGGCCGAGAGGAGCTTTGGTGTGAGTGGCGGGGGCTCAGGTACCGGCCCTCAGTATCTGTTTGCAGCAGTGGTGCTGATGGGCATTATCCAGATTGTGGCCGGGGCCTTTAAGCTGGGTAAGTTTATTCGTATCGTGCCATACCCGGTGATGCTGGGTTTTGTGAACGGTCTGGCGATTGTGATCTTTCTGGCGCAATTACCGCAGTTACAATCGGCAACCCCGGTTGGTAAATGGGGCTGGACAGAGGGCACCTGGCTGGCCGGTTCTGAACTTCTTATTATGCTGGGCCTGATTGGCCTGACCATGGCGATTACGCACTTCCTGCCTAAGATCACTTCGGCGTTCCCATCGGCGCTGGCGGGGATTCTGGCGGTATCCGGTATTGCTTTATTTGCCGATCTGGATACCAAAACCGTTGGTGATCTGGCCTCAATCGCTGGCGGTTTACCGGATTTTGGTATTCCGAATGTGCCGCTGAACATGGAAACCTTCTGGTTTATTCTGCCGTATTCGGTCATTTTTGCCGCTATTGGTTTGATTGAGTCGTTATTAACGGTCACCGTGATTGATGAGATGACCAACACCCGTGGTCGTGGCAACAAAGAGTGTGTCGCTCAGGGCAGTGCCAACCTGGTAACGGGCTTCTTTGGTGGCATGGGCGGTTGTGCCATGATTGGTCAGAGCATGATTAATGTCAGCTCGGGTGGTCGTGGTCGCTGGTCGGGTATCGCTGCGGCGCTGTTCCTGCTGAGCTTTATTCTGTTTGCCTCGCCGCTGATCGAGCAGATTCCGATTGCGGCATTAACTGGCGTGATGTTTATGGTTGTGATTGGCACTTTTGAGTGGTCAAGCTTCCGTATGCTGGGCAAAATACCGAAACAAGATGCTTTTATCATTGTATTAGTATCCGGTGTGACCGTGGCGACTGATCTGGCGATTGCAGTGATTGTGGGTGTGATTGTGGCAGCGCTGGTATTTGCCTGGGAACACGCAAAACACATCAGTGCGCGCACTTTGATCCAGGAAGATGGCGCGAAAGTTTATGACCTGTTTGGCCCGTTATTCTTTGGCTCGGTATCGGCGTTTAAGGATATTTTTGATCCGGAGAATGACCCTGAGGTTGTAATTATTGAGTTCAAAAACTCACGCGTGGCTGACTCCTCTGCGATTGAAGCCATTGATACCATTGCTGAGCGTTATATTGCCGCGGGTAAAGAAGTGCACTTGCGCCACTTATCGGAAGAGTGTCGTGTGCTGCTGAATAAAGCCGGTAATTTGTGTGACGTGAATGTGATTGAGGATCCTAATTACCGCGTAGCCACTGATAAGCTGGCTTAATGCTCGGGAATCTCGGCAGGTCTCTGGATTCTGTTTCGAGAACAGCGACAGGATGTCGCGGAAGGATCGAAGGCACAAGGATGTGCCTTCGATCCGGTGGCAGAAACAGAATGTAGAGATCTGTTTTTGTACCTAATGCATATCGGAATCAGCCCGACCACCTCTTTAGCCGCCCGCGCCGAAGGTACATCCATGTACCTGCCGCGCTATCGCAACATCCTGTTGCTGCTTTTAAAGAAGTGGCCGGACTGATTTTGAAATGGCAGCAAAATTTGCCTCCCTGCAATCCTCCTGCAACAATACGCCTCCCATAAAGACAAAGGCTTGCCGCCGTGCACATCGTTGCTGACGAAAATATCCCTCTGATTGAAGAATTCTTTGCCGATATTGGCTCTATTACCCGGGTTGCCGGACGCACTCTGACGGCTGACGAGTTGAGTGACGCCGATGTATTGCTGGTTCGTTCCGTCACCCAGGTGAATGAAGCTTTATTGGACGGTACGCCAGTGAAATTTGTTGGTACCGCAACGATCGGAACCGATCATATTGATCAGAGCTATCTGCAGCAGCAAGGGATTGGCTTTGAAAGTGCGCCGGGTTGTAACGCTCAGGCCGTTGTCGATTACGTATTAAGTGCATTAAGTGTGCTGACCGACGCGCGCGGTATTGCGTTTACAGACTTAACCGTTGCCGTGGTTGGTGTTGGCAATGTTGGTTTATTGCTGCGTCGTCGCTTGGAAGAAATGGGATTAACTGTGCTGGCTGTTGATCCGTTTAAAGACCCGCAAGAGGTTGGTGAGCTGGTTCCTCTTGAAGAAGCATTAAAGGCCGATGTGATCTCGCTGCATACGCCGCTGACTCGTGACGGTGAGCATGCCACACATCATTTGATCAATGCTGAGCGCCTGGCTGAAATGAATCCGAATGCTTGCCTGATTAACAGTTGTCGTGGTGGCGTGGTTGATAATCAGGCATTGCTGGCTCATATGAAAAGTCACCCGGAATTTGAGTCGGTATTGGATGTTTGGGAAAACGAGCCTGAACTTGATCTTAATCTGATGCATCGCTGTATGTTGGCAACGCCACACATTGCCGGGTATTCGCTGGATGGCAAGATGCGCGGTACCGAGTTTGTTTACCAGGGATTGTGCGAATTCTTTGGTTTGCCGGTACGTCGTAAGCTGGCTCAGTTCTTACCGGAGCCGGGCATTAAAATGGTGTCGTTCAGCGATCAGGTGCCTAAATATCAGGCATTACGAACGGCCATACGGGCAGCGTATGAGATTCGGGTGGACGATGGTGTGATGCGCTCAGCCATGGTGAAAGCGGCCGCTGGCAGCTTGCGCGAAACCTTTGATCGCTTACGTAAGCATTATCCGTTACGACGCGATATCCCTCAGTTAAAGGTTCAGGTTCCGTCTAAATGCCACGAACTACAAAACCGCCTGACTGCAGCGGGATTTGACGTTCGTAGCAAATAAGCGGGGAAGGTCAGCGGCTCAGGCCAGCTGACTCTCGATCAGGGATTCATGGTCTGAATCCAATGGTTTATCACACACCATCAGCAGGTGTTCTTGTAAGTAAGTCAGTAGGGCGTCCGCTGCTTTCAGGTCACGCTGGATAATCAGGCAGCGCAAATGGCGTTTATCCCGTTCCATAATCCGCACATGGTAGTCGTTAGCGGTTTCAGGAAGAGCAAGATATAACGACTGGCAATTTTCGTTCAGTGTCAGATCACTTGTGACCAACTCCAACTCACACCCGGAAAAATTAATATTGCGGATTCGCACGGTATAACTCAGATCGGTTTCCCGGTCGTGCAGCTCAAATGGCTGTTCCAGCGGGCGCTGACGTGATTGTAGTCGCTGTTCACCCGGGTCATAAGCCAGTGGATTATAGACAGAGACGCCATCAATGCTCTCAATCTCTTCTCCCAGCATATAATTGTGGAACAAGGTGCAAGCGGCTTGCTGGCGTTCGAACTGCGCCAGATGGTCGGCGTTGTGGATTACGGCAAAGGTCGCTGCCTGACACTGTCTGGCAACCGCAGCATTTTCAGAGGGTAGGGTGAAATTATCGAATTCGCCGGTCGCAATCAGTGTCGGACACTGAGGGAATCGTTCAAACCCGGAGAAATTCAATAATCGCTGGGTGTTCTGAATGTAGCGCTGTTGCTCGTTTGGATTTAGTCGCGCAATCTGGCGATACATCGCTTTGCGATAGGTTGGGCTGACTTCTGTTTCTGATAGCCGGTTATGATTGATCAGGTTACAAACAGCCGTTGCGGCAAAGGCTTTCATATCGCCTTTGCCGAGTAACGATAGGCTGTCTTCCAGTAAGGTAATCAGGCTCTCGCGACGAAAGCAGGTGATGCCAGACAGTAGCAGGCGTTCAATTTTTTCCGGGTATTGCGTGGCGAACAGGGTTGCCATCGCCGAGCCGTAACTGACGCCCAATAAGATAACTTTGTTTATGTGCTGAGCATCTAAGAACTGAGCAATCAGATCGCCATAATCGGCAAGTGACAACTCCGGGGCCAGCTGTTCATTGCTGCCCTGGGAAGGAAAGTCGGCCAGGATAACCGGGTGGGTGGTGTAAGCCAGCTCGACCTCATTCTGAAATGAAGTAAAGCTCTGAAAAGCGCCTCCCAAAAAAACAACCGGCGTTTTGTGGCGATGTTGCGGAAGACTGAACGCTTTATATTCAACCCGGTAATTACCCAGTTGCTGAATGTTGGGTGGCGTACGGAGATCCGGTGCTGCAAAGTTGGAAAACTGCATACTTTGGGTTCTCTGGTGAGTCATGTTTATAGTTATTGTGCTATCGACCTTACTGGATTTTACGGCAAATGACCAGACGTAGTACGGCCCAGAGAGAAATGCAGAAATCGGTTTAAGCTATTGAAATTAAAGGATTAAAATTACTTATGTATCAGTTTGAGCCATCTTTTTTAAGGTGAAACGATGAGGTTTTTGCAATAAATTGGTTCTTTCGTTCCAATTTATTGTGGGGCGTTTAGCTGAAAATCAATACGATCCGGGGTGATATTGATTTGATACTCACCACCTGGGGTTGAAAAACTGTCGCTTGGGTAGCCATTGTTGTTTGGGATTGAGAAAACAAAACTTCCCGGAGAGCTGCTGATGCCAGTGCCAATGGGAGGAACAATAGATTCAGGAATCAGGGAAGGAAAGGCCGGGTTGTTCAGATCAATGCTTTCGCCGGTCAGAGCCTGTAGTTCAATGGAAGCCGCTTGCAGGGCTTCATTGCGACTGGCCTGTAACGGATCAAGCGCCGGTGACTGGAAGTTGTAAATCGCCTGATTGGCCAGCTCGTTATTAAGTCGCTCACCAAGGTATTCATCGCTAATCGGCAGGCTATCGAGTGGCTCCTGAGTCTGTGTTGCCAGTTGTTCACCCTCTGAAAAATCGTCTTCCAGTGGTGATACTTTAATAACACGTTTTTGGTCGCTCGAAGGTTGTGCGGCTTCCCGCTTACGAATAATCACCGTGGTATTTTCGATGTAAGAATCGGTCAGTTCTTCGCTGGGAATTTCACGAATATCAGCCCAGGTGGAGGGTGATAATGCGACGCCAAGTAATGCGCTGAGAGCCAGTGTGTGTTTCATGGTGATTACTCGCTAGGATATTGTTTTTATCCTAGCTCGCTATGGGGTGATCACAAGGCTCTTTCACGCCAATTCCGGCTCTTTACTGCGCTTGACGTTTTCAGCGGTAACGCTTCAGTAAATCCGCATAGGCATCAATGCGACGATCACGGAAATAAGGCCAGATACGACGCAATTGCTCGCTGCGGTTTAAATCAACGTCAGCCACCAGTACGGCTTCTTGTTGGTGATTGGCGTGTGCCAGAAATTCACCCTGGCCGCCGCAGATAAAGCTGCTGCCCCAGAAGTCGATACCAGCGGTTACCTGGCTTGGGTCTGCTTCATAGCCGATGCGATTGATTGCAACAACCGGCAGGTTATTCGCAACCGCATGGCCGCGCTGAACCGTGATCCAGGCTTCCTTCTGACGCTCATTTTCGGCGGCTTCTTCCTCTGGCTCCCAGCCAATCGCGGTTGGGTAAATCAGAATGTCGGCATCCGCTAATGCCATCAGGCGTGCTGCTTCGGGATACCATTGATCCCAGCAAACCAGAACACCCAGTTTACCAATGGATGTCTCGATGGGCTGAAAGCCCGGTTCTTCAGCATCGCCCGGAATAAAATAGTACTTTTCATAAAATCCCGGGTCGTCCGGAATGTGCATCTTGCGGTAAAAACCAGCCAGCTCTGTGCTGCGGTCGAAGACGATGGCGGTGTTGTGATACACCCCTTTGCCACGGCGCTCAAAAATAGAGCCAACAATCACAATGTTCAGCTCAGCGGCCAGTTTTCCAAGTAATTGTGCGGTTTTACCGTCTAAGGTTTCGGCCAGATCAAACAAGTCAGCAGCCTGATGCTGGCAAAAGTACGGCCCGGCATGCAGCTCTTGCAGGCAAATGAGCTCAGCGCCCTGGTCGGCTGCCTGGCGAACCAGCTGAGCGGTTTTGTTCAGTGTGGTGGTCTTGTCCTGAATAAATGCCTGCTGCAATGCGGCCACTCGGATGTTACGTGCGGTATAAGTCATAAGTCAGGCGTTCTCAGCAGGTGTTTGGATAAGAGACGTCGGTGCTTCGAAAAGAGATGTCTCTGTATGAATTTGCATGGTCAGGCAGTGCAATGATCCGAACTGTTCAATAACCGGGCGACAGTTGATGGGATAAATCTTACGCTGCGGAAAGGCTTTGACGATTTGATCCAGCGCCTGCTGGTCTTGATCGCAACCATAAACCGGCAGCAGCACAGCATCGTTAATGATCAGAAAGTTAGCGTAAGTGGCTGGCAGACGTTCGCCGTCCTCATTAAATTGTGGGGCAGGCAGGGGCAGTGGAATCAGGCGATAAGGCTCGCCATTATGCTGACGCAACTGCTGCAGTTCCTGCTCCATCGCATGCAGTGAAGCAAAGTGGGCATCTTCCTCGTCAGCCTGGCAGTAAGCAATGGTATCTGCTGAGCAGAAGCGGGCCAGGGTGTCGATGTGAGCGTCGGTATCGTCACCGTCGAGATGGCCGTGCTGCAACCAGAGAATGCGGTTAAACCCCAGCTCCTGAGCTAGTTTTTGCTCGATCTGCTGCTGACTCAGCTGTGGGTTGCGGTTTGGGTTCAACAGGCATTGCTGGGTGGTTAACAGCGTTCCAGCGCCATCACTTTCCAGGCTGCCACCTTCCAGCACCCAGTCAGACGGAATCAGACTGTCGGCCACAAAAGCTCCTTGCTGATGCAAAGTGGCGGTAATTTGATTGTCGAGATCATGAGCGTATTTATTGCCCCAGCCGTTGAACTGAAAATCGACTAGCGTCAGTTGTTGGTTTTGATAACAACTGATAGGGCCGTGATCTCTGGCCCAGGTGTCATTGTTATCCACCCGATAAATGGTGACTTGCGGCTGCTGTTTGTAATAGTTGCTCAGACGCTCTGTATCCTCATCATTACCGCAGGCAATGATCACATTCTGATGATTGCTGATGGCAGCAACAATGGCATGAAACACCGGTTCAACTTGGGGCAGGATTTCTCCCCAGTCGCTTTGTTGCTGTGGCCAGGTCAGTTGTACCGCAACCTGAGGCTCCCATTCCGCTGGCATACGTCGAGAGGATGCCGAGGTGTTCGTTGCTGGGCTATTAATTGCTGGGCTGTTCATTACAGAAGTCGCGGATAGCGTGTCGTTCAAGAATCGGATCTCTTTGCAGTTGGATATCGTTATAGCGCGAATTTTAGTGCTGAAATGTGTTGTCGAGTAGCGCTTTGTGCAAATTTTTGTCGAATGCTGATCTCAGGTGTCGCTATCGTTGACGATGTCGGGCAAACTGCGCCCTTTTAATATTCAGCGATCGCTTATTATCAATGAAGGTTTTCCAGTCTTTGCCCTTATGGATAGGGCTCCGCTATCTTGCTGCCAAACGGCGCAATCATTTTATTTCGTTTATTTCAGCGTCTTCCATGGTCGGTATGACTCTGGGGGTGGCCGTACTGATTCTGGTGTTGTCGGTGATGAACGGCTTCGACCGCGAATTGCGCGAACGCATTCTTGGCATGGTGCCTCATGGTGTGTTGTACGAGCGTGGCGGCATTAATGACTGGCAGGCGCTGGCGCAACAGGTTGAAGAGCAGCCCGGTGTGGTAGCTGCAGCACCATTAACCCGGTTGCAGGGAATGTTGGGTTACGCGGGCCGGGTGCAAGGTGTAATGGTGACAGGGATTGATCCGGCGGCAGAAAGCCGGGTGTCCATCCTGCCGGATCATATTACTGACGGTGAACTCGAGGCATTACAACCCCGCAGTTACGGTGTGTTGCTGGGTGAACTGTTGGCCCGGCGTCTGAATGTGGTTGTCGGCGACAAAATCACGCTGATGCTACCTGAAGCAACGCTATCTCCGGCGGGGGTGATTCCACGCATCAAACGTCTGAATGTCGTGGGTATTTTCTCGGTCGGTGCAGAGCTGGACGCCAATCTGGCGGTGATTCATCTGGCCGATGCCGCCAAACTAGCACGCCTGAAATCTGAAGCGCAGGCACTACGGGTAAAATTCGACAATCTGTTTGATGCCCCGCGGGGAATCTGGTCAATTGCCAGCAAGCTGGATGGCTATTTTACCGGCAGTGACTGGACCCGAACTCATGGCAATTTATTTCAGGCGATCAAGCTTGAAAAAACCATGATTGGCCTGTTGTTGCTGATTATTGTGGCGGTTGCCGCGTTCAATATTATTTCGACATTGGTGATGGTGGTGACCGATAAGCAGGCTGATATTGCTATCCTGCGCACCATGGGCGCCAAGCCATCAACGGTGATGGCGATCTTTATGGTGCAGGGAATTTCGATTGGCCTGGTTGGAGTGGTGCTTGGCACCGTGTTAGGAGTTGCCGGGGCGTTATCCATTTCTGAATTAATTGCCTGGATCGAACAGGCCTTTGGCTTCCAGATTCTCAGCGCTGATGTCTACTTTATTTCTTACCTGCCATCACAGCTGTTGTGGTCGGATGTGGCGATTGTGACGTCAGCTTCTCTGACGCTGAGTTTTTTAGCGACCTTGTACCCATCTTACCGGGCGTCCCGGGTTCAGCCAGCAGAGGCGTTACGTTATGAGTGATTTTAATGAGAATAATCTGGCTCTGGACGCGCAGGGATTACGTAAAACCTATGAGTCCGGTCCGCAGCAGGTCACTGTATGGCAGGATGTTAATTTGCAGGTTGCTGCTGGTGAAAGCATTGCCATTGTTGGGGCTTCCGGCTCCGGCAAGACTACCTTGCTGAACGTGTTGGGTGGGCTGGATGAAATGGATGATGGGCAGGTTGCCATCGCCGGGCAGTCCATCAGTGATTTGCCAGAGAAAGAGCGCACGCGTCTGCGTAATCAGCATATTGGCTTCGTGTATCAGTTCCATCACCTGTTGCCGGAATTTTCGGCGCTGGAAAATGTCATGATGCCTTTGCTACTTGGCGGTATGAATCGTAAGGCTGCCACTGTTCAGGCAGAAGCCAGCCTGGTGCAGATGGGGCTGTCACATCGCTTGAGTCATAAGCCAGCAGAGCTTTCCGGCGGTGAGCGTCAGCGTACGGCCATTGCCCGGGCATTGGTGAATAAGCCACGACTGGTGTTGATGGATGAACCAACAGGCAATCTGGATCAACAAACTGCGCAGCAGGTAGAAAATGCCATGCTGGAACTGGCGAATGCGTCAGATACCGCCTTTGTGATGGTGACGCACGATGTTGAACTGGCAAAGCGTATGAAGCGCCGTTATCTGTTGTCTGATCAGACACTGCAACTGATGAGTGAAGACGACTAAAAGTCAGGGGGAGAGCCCCGAACACTCCTCTGAGCATTTCTGACCTCAAAAATCCTGATCAGGAGCGTCGCTCGCGATTGATGCGGCGCTTCTGCCAATTGCTCAATACATGCATTCGCCACGCGATATGAATGCCGAAAAACCCCAATACGCCAAGAAAGATACCGACTGTTAGCGAGCCAACAAACAATGGCTTCCAGATGGCGTTTAATTCGGTTAATACCCAATCCAGTGATAATTCAATGCTGAACTCTCGTACCGGGCTATCGAGCAGCCAGGTGCCGAAGATGTAAGTGCCATAAAACAGCGGAGGAATGGTGAATGGGTTGCTGATCCACACCAGGCCAACCGAAATCGGCACATTGCCATTGATGTAGAACGCTAGGAAGGCAGCAATCACCATCTGAAACGGCAGTGGCAGAAAAGCCGCAAATAAACCCACCAGAAATGCCCGGGCTACCGATCGACGATTCAGGTGCCACAGGTTAGGCTTGCTGAACAGTGGCCGCAAAAAGCCCAGGGACGGATTGGCTTGTACCTGCTCCGGCGTTGGAAAAAACTTTTTAAGTAACTTTTTTGGCATGACCCGCGGCTCAAAAACAACCTACCGGCAGGGGCCGGATTCTGAGCGCGGATTATGCCGAGTTAAGTATCAAAATACCAGTGACTGACTTATGTCCTGTCAACAGGACATAAGGATAAGGGAGGGCTGTAAATGGATTTAAAAAAGAGAGTACCAAACGGATGAGGGCATCTCTGCTGGTCGCGGCCTGGTTGCTCAGCGTGGCGGTGGTGGTTGGTGTATTTCTGCCAACTGTGGCCATGATCATCATGATAATAGTGATGTTGCTGGGGCTGGCCTGCCTGATCTATTTAAAAATCGTGCAACCACGCTCGGCGTTATTTTGTTTAGTGGTTGTGTTGTTAGGCCTGATGCGCGGCCATCTTTGGCTCAATGACGCCTTGTCGCATCGCCTGCCAACGACACTGGATCGCAGCCGGGCAACACTTGAGTTAACAGTAGAGGACGTCGAACAAGCGGATCATGGCTGGCGATTATCCGTTACGGTGCTGAATTTTAGTGACTCTTCTGAGCAAGCGCAGCCTGAGCTATCAAATCTGCGAAAAATGCGCCTGAACTGGTATCCCCGTGATTCTCGCCTTGCCAGGCGAGGTCAGATATCCGGAGCAGGGTCGGTATCTAAAAAGGGCCAGATATCCGCAGAATCTTTGCTGGGAGCCAGGATTCGTGCTGATCTTGTCTTGCGTGCACCACGACGTTTTGCCAATCCTTTGCCCTACGATTACGAAGCTTACTTATTGATCCAGGGAATCGATGCCATTGGCTATATCCGCCAACTAACTCTGCTTTCCGAAAACCACTCACCGAACAGGCTGCTGTCATTCCGCCATCAGCAATTACAGAAAATTGATGAGTATTACACTCCAGCCGCAGCGGCCTGGTTAAAAGGGCTGGTATTGGGTGAGGGGAATGCATTCAGTGCAGAGCAATGGCGTTTGGCCGCTAATACCGGCACCTTGCATCTACTGGTTGTCAGTGGCTTGCATATGGGCATGGTGGCTGCGCTGGCGTTGCTGCTGGCAGGTTTCGGATGGCGCATTATGGCGCTGCTGAGAGCTCAGGTTATGCAGCAATACGCTTCTGAGCAAAGCACCTCAATCAGTGCGGTTCGGCTGCAAAAATACTGGTATCTGATTTGGGTTGTAATGGCGTGTTCTGGATATGCACTGCTATCTGGCGGTGGAATTGCCGTATACCGGGCTTTTCTGATGCTGCTGGGTGTTTGGTTGTTGTGGTTTTCCGTGCGTCGGCTGAATGGTTGGCAGATCTATTCGCTGGTTGTGGCAGGATTGTTGTTTACCATGCCGCTGATCTTTACCCAAGCCGGATTTCAGTATTCGGTTCTATCGGTAGGGGGTCTGCTGCTGGCATTTTCCGGGCGTAAAACAGGTTGGTTATCGACCTTGATCTGGCCGCAGCTGGTTGTTTTCTTTGCCCTGGTTCCTTTGGTGTTGTGGTGGTTGGCGCCACTCAGCTTCTCTCATATTGTGGCGAATCTGATCGCTATTCCACTGGTAACTTTTGTGTTGTTACCGGCCTGCCTAGTGGCCGTGCTGATTCCAGCTTTTGGCGAAAATACTGAATTAATCGGATTACTCAATTCCATTAT
The DNA here is from genome assembly GCF_965226395.1 of Bacterioplanoides sp. Classification (GTDB taxonomy): domain Bacteria; phylum Pseudomonadota; class Gammaproteobacteria; order Pseudomonadales; family Oceanobacteraceae; genus Bacterioplanoides. Next base: position 3,658,449 of record NZ_OZ245358.1, read on the forward strand.
TGCCTCAACAGGCCAGTGGTTCTGGTATTGGCTGGAGTGGCAGGCGTCGCTGGATTTGCCATTGCTGCAGGCAGAACCTACGCCATTGTTTATCCTGCTTTGGCTGCTGTTAATGTTAATGGGATTGCGCAAACTCAGCTTTCCGGTTAATACCCTGCTGGCGTTGTTGCCACTAATGTTGCTGGTTGGTTCGATCAGACCGAGCGACAGTAAACCATTCTTTATGATGGCAGATGTTGGCCAGGGGTTAGCTTTGATCGCCAGTGATGGTCAACAGACTCTGGTTTACGATACCGGCCCAAGATATTCATCGCGCTTTGATGCGGGCAGTAGCATTGTGGTGCCCTTGTTGAGGCAAAAGGCGATATCGCCGGATGTACTGATCGTCAGCCATTCGGATAATGATCATTCAGGCGGGGAGGCTGCTTTGCTGGCGGCCTTCTCTCATGTTATTGGTTATTACGGTCAGCCCGACAGCTCTCAGGCTAATTTTCAAGAAAGCAGCGCTCAAAGCAATTGCCACAATATGGAGGGTTGGCAGGTGTTGAGCGATGTTCTGCGTTTTCGCTTTCTGCATTACGACATCAGCCCGGACAGTGATAACAACCAGTCTTGCGTAGTTCAGCTGCAATGGCTAAATAAGCGTATATTGTTGCCCGGTGATATTGATGTTCAGGTAGAGAAACAGTTGGTGGAGCGCCATGGCCAAGCACTAAAGGCCGATATCCTGATTGCTCCCCATCACGGTTCAGCCACCAGCTCGTCTGCTTTATTTATTAATACCGTTCAACCGCAGCAGGTGTGGGTCTCGGCCGGATTTAATCATCGTTTTGGACATCCTCACAAACAGGTAGTTGCCCGTTACCAGCAGACCGGAGTTGAGATGCTGAATACCGCTGAGTCGGGAGCAGTGTGGCTCGATGAGTCCGCCCGGTTGGTTGTGCAACGTCAGCGCTGGCAGCCGCGTTGGTTGTCTCCCTGAGCTGGGGCGGTGTTGATTTTGTTAAGAATTTTTAAACGCTGTGATACAGTAGCGCGCAAACTGACTGGCAGGAGTAGCCTTTATGCTGGAGATTATCCAGAGCGGTGGTTGGATGATGGTTCCAATCATCATTTCCTCAATTTTAGCCCTGGCAATTACCGTTGAACGTTTCTGGACATTACGCCCGCAACAAATTGCCCCCAATGATCTATTGGCCCGGGTTTGGGGTTGGATGAAGAACAATCAACTCGACAGCTCGCGTATCAAAGAACTGCGTGGCTCCTCTCCTCTGGGTCGGGTATTAGCCGCTGGCTTGCTGAACTCCCGTCATGGCCGCACCATCATGAAAGAAAGCATTGAGGAAGTGGCTTCCCATGAAGTGCATGAGATGGAGCGTTACCTGAATGCACTGGGTACCATTGCCGCGGTTGCGCCATTAATGGGCTTGCTGGGTACCGTGATTGGTATGATCAAGGTGTTCTCAGAGATTGTGATTGCTGGTACCGGTCAGGCTAACTTGCTGGCAGGTGGCATCTCGGAAGCATTAATCACCACCGCTGCCGGTATGGTGGTTGCGATTCCGGCACTGATTGCACACCGCATGCTGCAGCGTCGTGTTGATGAGGTGGTTGTCTTTATGGAACAGGAAGCCATTAAACTGGTGGATGTGTTGCACGGCGAGCGTGAAGTTGTCGATAACGATGAGGCCGCTTAAGTGAATTTTAAACGTCAGAACCGGGAAGAAATAGCGGTTAATCTGACACCGCTGATTGATATTGTGTTTCTGCTGCTGATTTTCTTTATGGTGTCGACCACCTTTACTAAAGAAAACCACCTGAGTATTGATCTGCCAGAAGCCAGCGCCGAAGCAAGCGATGCACCGCTGCAGGCGCTTGAAATTCTGATTTCAGCCTCCGGTGAATACTCGGTGAACGATCAGGCGTTGATTAACTCTCAGCTGGATACACTCAAGCGTGGTTTGCAAAAGCTGCTGGGTGATCGCGAAACGGCACCGGTTATTATCACTGCGGATGCCAAAACGCCGCACGAAGCGGTGGTCAGAGCGATGGATGCGGCCGGCCAGTTAGGCCTGGTAAATCTGAGCATTACCACGCGTCAGCCTGCTGAAGCTCCATAATTTGAAATATCCGACCATTTGAGATGTCCGACCCTTTGAAAAACACGGCTAAACCCGCGAACACAACCACTGCCAACGATATGGCTGAAAATTACACCACCGGGCGCTTATACAAGCGCCTGCTTTCGTATGTGTGGCCACATAAATTTGCCTTTGCGGTAAGCATTTTTGGCTTTATGTTATTTGCCACCGCCGCGCCAGCAATGGCGTGGATGATGGGGGAAGTTCAGGCCACGCTTAATGACCCTCAGCAACAGCGCATTTTGCTGCTGATTGCCACTCTGGTAGGTATTTTTATGTATCGCGGAGTAGCGACCTTTTTGGGTAAATACTTTACCGCGATTGTTGGTCGTAGCGTGGTGCATACCTTACGTACAGAACTGTTTGAACAGATGATGCGCCTGCCCACCAGCTACTACGACAAAGAATCCCGTGGCCGTCTGATTTCGCGTATTACTTTTGATATTGAACAGGTAACCGGTGCTTCAACCAAGGCACTGACGATTCTGGTTCAGGAAGGTATGACGGTGATTTTCCTGATGGGATACCTGATTTACCTCGATTACACCCTGACCTTTATTTTTCTTGCGTTGGTGCCCGTGATTGGTGCCTTAGTTGGGCTGGCCAGTCGCTTTTTCCGCAAATACAGCCGCCGGATTCAGAAATCCATCGGTAATGTGACTCAGGTGGCCAACGAAACCATTAATGGTTTTCGTGAAGTGCGTACATTTGGTGGTCGGGAGTATGAAGAGCAACGTTTCCTGAAAACCAGTGAATACAACCGCAAACAGGCGCTGAAATTCGCCCTGACCAACGCCGTAAATGTACCGCTGAATCAGCAGATTGTGGCACTGGGTCTGGGAGCCATGGTGTACTTTATGTTCCAACGGGTATCCGCTGGCAGCATGAGCAGTGAAGAGTTTATGGTGTTTATCACCGCAGCTTCTTTAATTGCCAAGCCAATTCGGGCGCTGACCAATATCAACTCGGTGATTCAGAAAGGGGTGGTTGCAGCAGAATCCGTTTTCACCATTCTGGATACCGATCAGGAAGTCGACAAGGGTGATCAGCAGCTTGATCGTTGTCGTGGCGATTTGTGCTTTGACGCTGTTAGCTTCCGTTACGAAAATGCCGAAACTAACGCACTGAATAACATCAAGCTGGATGTAAAAGCGGGTACGTCGGTGGCTTTTGTGGGTAAATCCGGCAGTGGTAAGTCAACTCTGGCCAACTTGATTCCACGTTTCTATGACGTGAGTGAAGGGCGCATTTGCCTGGACGGTATCGACATCCGTGATCTTACCCTTGATAACCTGCGCCAGCAGGTGGCTATCGTCAGTCAGAATGTCACTCTGTTTAACGGTTCTATTAAAGACAATATCGCTTACGGTGCCTTAAGCACTAAAAGCGATGATGAAATTTTTGCTGCGGCTAAAGCGGCTCACGTTGACGAGTTTGTTGAGAAACTGGAAGACGGCTTTGATACCGAAGTGGGCGAGAGCGGCGTATTACTTTCCGGCGGACAGCGCCAGCGTATTGCTATTGCCCGGGCATTGCTGAAAGATGCACCGATTCTGATTCTTGATGAAGCCACCTCCGCGCTGGATACCCAGTCAGAGCGTCATATTCAGGCCGCGATGGAAGAAGTTATGAAAGGACGTACGACCTTTGTGATTGCCCACCGCCTGAGTACCATCGAAAGCGTTGATCGCATTATTGTGGTCGATAAAGGTGAAATCAAAGAAGATGGCAGCCACGACGAGTTATTGCAGCAGCAGGGCTTATACGCCCAGCTGCATCAGCTTCAGGATCTGGATTAAGCCGGATGCTGAACTGGCTGACACGCACCATTGAGCATAACTGGTATCAGGCCCGGCCGGGGTGGAACTGGTTATTGCTGCCACTGTGGCTGATCGTTTGGCCGCTGGTCTGGCTGAAACGCTACCGTGCACTCAATAATCCCAGCGCGACCTTAGCCACGCCGGTTGTGGTAGTTGGCAATCTCTCCGTTGGCGGAACCGGTAAAACCCCATTGATTATCCAGCTCGTGGAATACACTCAGACGCTGGGGTTTCGCGCCGGTGTCATCAGCCGTGGTTATGGCGGCCATAGTTCAGATTACCCGCTCCGTGTGGAGGCCGACACAAGTGCTGAGGTGTGTGGTGATGAGCCCAAATTACTGCAGCAACGATTAGGTTGTCCGGTTGCGGTGGATCCAAACCGGCGACAGGCGGCTGAAGCACTGGATGGTCAGGTGGATATTATTTTCAGCGACGATGGCCTGCAGCATTATCGGCTGGGGCGTGATGCTGAAATCCTGGTTGTTGATGCCAAGCGCCAATTTGGCAATGGTTGGTTGTTGCCTGTTGGGCCGTTACGTGAGCCGCGCTCACGTGCAGCAGCAGTCGATCTGGTACTGCAAAATGGTGAAGATTTTTGTGTTGAAGCGACTCAACTGATTAATGCCAAAACCGGTGAACAACAGGCGCTGACTCGTCTGTCCGGCCAGCGTTGTCATGCGGTGGCCGGTATCGGTAATCCGCAGCGCTTTTACGATACCCTGCAGCAGCTCGGGGCTGATATTATCGAACACAGTTTTGTTGATCATCACCAATTTGTTGCGACAGATCTGCAATTTAATGATGATCTGCCGGTGATTATGACCGAGAAGGACTGGGTGAAATGTACCCGTTTTGCACAAGAGAATATGTGGTATCTGGCGGTTGATGCACGGTTAACAACAACGGCTCAGCAGCAGGTTCATCAACTGTTGCAACGCCTGCTTAGTGGTTCTGATAAGCCAGTTGTTTCTGATTAAGCAGGCGATCATTTGCGATTAAAATGAATCGTGATTAAAAATTAATAGTGAATAAAAGTAGTGAGAGCTCCATGGATAAACAATTAGTCGCCATGCTGGTATGCCCTTTGTGTCAGGGCAAATTAAAACTGGATAACGACGCCAACGAATTGTTATGCACGTTTGATGGTTTGGCATATCCGATTAACGATGGCGTACCGGTGATGCTGGACGGTGAAGCGCGTAAAATGAGCGAAGAAGAAAAGCTGGAAAAAGCCCAGGCTTCTCAGGCCGCTAAAACCTCTACGGACAGCGAATAACCATGAAGCGGGTGCTGTTTGTTTGTCTGGGGAATATCTGCCGCTCACCAACCGCTCACGGTGTGTTTCAGAAAATGGTGGATGATGCCGGTCTGAGTGATCAGATTGAGGTAGATTCTGCCGGCACTGCGGCCTGGCACATCGGTAAATCACCAGATTCCCGTTCTGCCAGCGCCGCCGCAAAACGTGGTTATGACCTGTCGCCACTGAGAGCGCGTCAGGCAGTAGCGGCCGACTTTGATCAATTCGATTATGTGCTGGCGATGGATAAAGAAAACCTGACCAATTTGCAGGCCATTTGTCCGCCCGGCAGCCGCTCAGCTCCGCAGTTATTTCTGTATGATTTTGGCCAAGCCTTCTCTGAAATCGAAGTGCCGGATCCGTATTACGGTGGCGATGCCGGATTTGAACATGTGCTGGATTTGCTGGAAGACGCCTGCAGCAATCTGTTAACCGATGTCCGCCAGCAACTCTGACCAACAACTCTGATATGACGCCTTCTTCCGGTTCCAACCTTAAATACGAATTCGATAAAGACCTCAAATCCTTTAATACCTTGCGCCTACCTGGCTGCGCACGACAGTTTGCGCGCTTTAACTCGCTGTCTGAGCTGATTTTTCTGCTGCATGATGCCCGTCGTCAGCAGCTCAAGGTGAAAGTACTGGGTGGTGGTAGCAATGTATTGATGCCGCCAAGGGTCGAAGGTCTGGTACTGCAATCCGGCATGGCAGGTGTAACGCTGCTGCGCCAGGATCAGGATTCTGTCTGGCTGAAAGTCGATGCCGGTAAAAAATGGCATGATTGGGTGCTGGAAAGTCTGGAATATGGTCATGGTATTGAAAACCTGGCGTTAATCCCGGGCACGGTTGGTGCATCACCCATTCAGAATATCGGTGCTTATGGCGTTGAGGTGGCCGATGTGATCGACAGCGTTCAGGGCATTTGCCTCAGTAGCCTGCAGCTGGTGACGCTGTCTAACCATGATTGCCGTTTTGGTTATCGCGATTCTGTTTTTAAACGCGAGTTAAACGGAGATTTTATTGTCACGTCGGTGACGTTTCGTTTGCAGAAACAATTTCAGCCTAATGTCAGCTACGGGCCACTGGCCAGCTGGGCGGAGCAGCTTCCTGGGTTCACTGCCCAACAACTGATTCAGCAGGTGTGCGACATTCGTTCGTCAAAATTGCCGGACCCGAACGAAATCGCCAATGCCGGTTCGTTTTTTAAAAATCCGGTGGTTAGTGCCGGACAGGCGGCTGAATTAAAGCAACGGTTTAATAGCATGCCGGGCTATCCGCAGCAGGACGGTTCAATGAAACTGGCCGCCGGCTGGTTGATTGAACAAGCGGGCTGGAAGGGCAAAGCATCAGGAAATATCACCATGCACGCACAACAGGCGCTGGTACTGACCACCAACGGTCATGCCACGTTGGATGATGTTGAAGGTGCCTATAAAGCAGTGCAGGAGGATGTTTCGGGAAAGTTTGGCGTAACACTGGAGCCTGAGCCTCAGTTGTTCTGAGGCTCTTTGACTGCCTGTAGATTATTGAAAATGTTTCTGAGGTAGCCAGAACAAGCGGAACGCCGCCCGGGCAAAAATCAGCGAAAACGCGCAGTTTATAGATAATAAATGAGCATTTGAGCTGATTTTTAACGCAGTTATGGCAACGTAAGTAGTTTTTCACACTTTACTTGGAGAATTCAGACCAAATTGGCGCATGATCCGACGGCTTCTCCATGCCACGAATATCATAACTAACACCCGCTGCGGTACAGCTCTCATATAATCCCGGTGTTGTCAGGATATGGTCAATCCGCAGGCCACGTTTAGGCTCATCATTAAAGCCTTTAGAGCGGTAATCAAACCAGCTGAAGGTATCAGCGGATTCAGGATAATGCTTGCGATAGGTGTCTTGCAGACCCCAGTTCAGCAGCGTCTGATACCATTCACGTTCTTCCGGCAGGAAGCTGCATTTACCGGTTTTTAACCAGCGCTTGCGGTTGGGTTCACCAATGCCAATATCCGTATCTTCCGGTGAGATATTCATATCACCCATTACCACCACATTGTCATCGGTAGTGAAATTTTCAGACAGGTAGCGCATCAGATCAGCATAAAATTTCTGTTTGGCCGGGAACTTGGTTTCGTGTTCACGGCTTTCTCCCTGGGGGAAATAACCGTTCAGTACGTCATACACCTTGCCATCAATCTCGTAGCGGGCATGAATCAGGCGTTTTTGTGCTTCCTCATCGTCCCAGGGCCAACCTTTTTGCACAAAAATTGGGGCTGTTTTACTGACCAAGGCGACACCGTAATGGCTTTTCTGGCCAAAATATTCCACGTGATAGCCAAGGCCCTCAACATCCGCCAGCGGGAACTGCTCATCGTGAACTTTGGTTTCCTGTAGGCCCATGACATCCGGATCGAGCGTGTCACGGATAGCCTCAAGCTGGTGCTGACGAGCACGAATACCATTGATGTTAAAGCTGATGATTTTGGCCATGCTGGTTCCTGATGGTTGTGAATTGGTGGTTGTGAATAAAACAGACGCGATGATACCGACTGCATCCGTCGCTGAAAAGTTGCCATCAAACCGGCTCTGGTCTTTAGTTACCTAAGAATCATTACGGAACAGTGATCATGCGACATTATTGCTTGCTATTGATATTGCTGCTGCCTGTGCTGGCAAAGGCAGCACCTTATGCGGAGTTAAATATTTATCTGGATGCCGACCAAACCGGTGCCGCCAGCTCCGGGAAATCTATTTATCAGGGAATCTCCCTCGCGTTGGCGCGACATCATCATCAGATTCAGGATATTCCGCTCAAGGTGCTAAGCAAAGATCACCGCGGCAACTCGCGTCGCAGCAAGGCACATTTACAAGCATTCCTGAACGATCCGCAGGGATTAGCGGTGGTGTCGGGACTGCATTCGCCACCTCTATTGGCTAATAAAGAATTTATCAATCAAAACGGTATTTTAACGCTGAACCCGTGGGCCGCAGCCGGGCCTATTACCCGTCGTGGTCACAACAGTGCTGATGACGAACGCTGGATTTTTCGATTGTCGATTGATGACAGTAAAGCGGGTGAGGTGATCGCCGAAAGTGCTTTGCAGGAAGGTTTTAGCGCACCGTTTTTATTGCTGGAAGATACCGGTTGGGGGCGCTCCAATAATAAAACCATGATGCTGTCGCTGAAAAATAAAGGGGTTGAAGCGGTGGGTATTCACTGGTTTCACTGGGGGTTAAGCGAGGAATCAGCACGCATTATATTACGTGACATCAGCCTCAGTGGTGCCGACGTTATTTTTATGGTGGCTAATGCACCTGAAGGGAAGACAATTTCCCGCGCGCTGCTGTCATTGCCGCCCGAGCAACGATTGCCGCTACGCAGTCACTGGGGAATTACCGGTGGTGATTTTGCAGAATCCATTGGTAAGGAAGGGTTGGCCAATCTGGATCTGCAGTTTATCCAGACCCGCTTTTCATTTACTGGCCCTCAGACTCGCTATTCAAAGCAGGTGTTTGATGAAGCCCAACGCTACTTTGAAGAAATTCACAACGAAAACGATATCAAAGCGGCCTCTGGCTTTATTCATGGCTTTGATTTGATGAATCTGTTTTTAACCTCTGCTGAGTCCATCACGTTTACGGGGGATATTGCGCAAGATCGACGTCGTATTCGTGATGCTATGTACCAACTGAAACAGCCGTTACCCGGATTAATTAAAACGTATCAGTTGCCTTTCTCCAAAGAGGGATGGGATGGTCATGAAGCGTTGGACAAGTCGGATTACACCATGGGGTATTTCACCCCGAGTGGCACCATTAAGCTGAAATAAGCGGAGTTTATTTACAGTGGCGTTACCACACCCGGAAATCAAAAAAACTTTCACCCGCTTTGTAATCGTTAGCATGACGGTAATGACAATACTGGTGCTGCTGATCGCCGGTGGCAGTGTGCGCTTATTATTGCTTGAGAGCATCAGAACCGAGCAAAACATGCGTGTGCAGGAGGCGGTGGCTTCGCTGCAGCAGTACGTTCAGGTGCGTGCTAATCAGCTGGCCGATCAGCGCTCCATTCCGCTGTTAACTCAGGCGGTGCTGCAACCGGACAATTTATTGCCCAGTGCCGAAGATTTGCTCAATGAACTGTACTTGCAGCAACAGCTTTATCAGCAAAAGTTACTCGATTTTTCAGGTACGGTTTTGTATGAACGCTACCCCAGTGAAATAAAGGATTACTCGGTGCGTGATTGGTTCGATTTATTAAGCCACTCCCCCGAAAAAACCGCTGCGGTGCTGATTACTGGCTCTAATGACGTTGATGCTGATAAAGGCAATCAGCCTTACCTGGAGCTGGTTGTGCCTCTGATCTATAACGGCCAAACCGAAGGGTTTCTGTTGACGGCCATCGGCTGGCAAAAAATATTGCGGGAGACACAACTGAAAAGCGCCTTACAGGGCATTGCGTTATCTCTTGGCGAGCCTGGTGGCCAAGGCCATATTCGGGTGAATGATGCGGCATTAGTTTTATCGCCTGATTCGTCTCGTCATGAAAAACTGGGTGAATGGCTGACTCTGAACCAATCCTTTTTAACTTTACCGGTTTATTTCCAATTGGATGAATCCCGTATTGATTCGTTAATTTATCGCCACTTGCTGATTCTGTTTGCCGTTTTTGTGGTGATGGCAATTGTTATTACCTTGTTTGTAGTATCCCGCGGGCAGCGTTTGTTTGTAATGCCACTGGAAAACCTCCGGCAGCATATTCATCTGTTGGAAAACGGTGATCAGCAAGAGATCAGCACCCCTGACAATGCCTCCAAAGAAATGGCTGGTCTGATCCGACAGTTTAATCGTATGGCTGCCAACGTGTTGCAACGTGAAGACCAGCTTAAACAAACCAATCGCCAGCTGATCGAAAATCAGCAGCAACTGCTGCAGTCTGAAAAAATGGCCAGTGTTGGCACCATGGCCGCCGGTGTGGCGCACGAAATTAACAACCCGGTTGCGTTTGTATTAAGCAATACACATACGCTGAAGGAATACATCGACGAGTTCTCCGAACTGGTGGACACCATTAAAAAACAGGACTGGCAGCAGGCTGCGGAACTCTGTCGTCAATACGATATCCCGGAACTGATCAGTGATAGCCGGGATATTCTGTCAGAGTCACAAGAAGGCCTGATTCGCGTGCGTGATATTGTCGCCAGCCTGAAAAAATTTGCCCATGCCGATTCTGAAAAAACGGAGCTCGTCGATCTGAAATCCTGTATCGAATTCACTCTGAAGCTGATCTGGAATGAAATTAAATACGTCGCTGAATTAACCACCGACTTACTGGACGATATTCAGGTTGAAGCGAACGAAGGGCAGTTGTCGCAGGTGTTCGCCAATTTATTGATTAATGCCAGTCACGCGATTCAGGAGCAGGGACATATTTCGGTCGCAATGCGGCTGAATCATTCCTCTGTTGGCAGCACTTCCGTCGACAAACCCTCAGTCGATATCCTGATTAGCGACAACGGCAAAGGCATGGATGATAAAACGCTACAGCGCATTTTTGAGCCTTTTTATACCGATAAAGAAGTCGGGGTTGGCACCGGGCTGGGTCTCAGTATTTCCCAGGGTATTATTCAGGGATTAAATGGCCGCATTGAAGTCAGTAGCCAGCCGGGGCAAGGGTCGACTTTTACGGTAACGCTTCCGCTTGCGGCTTAATATTACGAATCAATTGCGGCACTTTATCCTTTCTATGTGGTGCTGCTAATACATCAATACGTTGCTGCTGGCTGATCCAGAAACCGCCACCATACGTCACCTCATAGGGGTTAAGGATATCGGCTGAACTGGACGTTCCCAGCTCAGCAGGCAGTTGTAACCATTCCCAGATCGCATAACGGGAAATCTTATCTGTGGTGTGATACTCCAGGCGGGTAATCTGATAGTCGCTGTTCAGCTGCTGTATGGCCAGGTGATTCCAGTTGTGTTCCTTCTGCAGGGAAATACTGTCAATTTCTCCTGAGCGAAAGCGTTTTAGTAGTTGTGCTGCTGAGTCCAGTTTGTGGTAAACGATCCGATCAATATTAAAGCGGTTGCTGAAAAAAGAGCGCTTCTGGGCCCACCAGTTATCTGTTTTTCGTAAATTAATCTGGTCGCGGGTAATCAGGGTTTCCAGATGGTAAGCGGATGTTGTTGGTTCCGCCAGGTAATCAAAAGCCTCTGGCCAGCCATCACGGGAAGTATAAAAATGCTCCGCTGCTGGGCGAAATGCAAAAACAGCATCCAACTTGCCTACAGCTACCTGGGGCAGTAACTCAAACGCAAACACTTTATCCGAATACACAATCAGCCGTTTTAATGATGATTGGATTGCCTGACGTTGCGTGATGGCGCCGGTTGTTTCGGCGCTCAGAAACTCCAGCGTAAAGCGAATATCCCGGGTGGTCAGTGGTACACCATCCGACCAGCGGGCATCGTTATCCAGCTGACAATAAAAGCGATTGTCCGCAAAGTTAACGTGCCAGGCATGGCATAACATCGACATCCATTCACCGCTATTGGGGTGACGTGCCAGCAAGGGCATTTGCAGTCGTTCAATCAGGTAGGCCACATAAGTGTCGGTGTTCGGTCCAAAGCGGCGTAAGGTATCTGGCGTAGCAGTTACGGCCTGACGGTAAACCCCGCCGGACTGAGACGGTTGTTTAAACAAGGCAGGAGGGTGATAGCTGCGCCAGGCGATATCCGGAATACCGCCATAGTCATAGGCAACCGGGACAGCCGCTGACACTGGCAATGAAAACAGCATCAGGATTAATAGCAGGCTCCGGCTAATCATGGTTGTCAATTAACGGGTAACATCAATGTACAGCGTCAGCCGCTGGCCGGGCTGAAGGTACTTATTGTTGGTTTTATTGCTGTTCCAGCGACGAATATCCGATACCCGAACCCCGAATTTTTGTGCAATACGCGCCAGTGAATCACCATTGCGAACTTTGTAGTTCACTTTTCGAATCACTTCCCGTTGTGAAGGCTTGGCTTTTTTGCTCCAAATCACCAGTTTTTGACCGGCTTTCAGTGGATCACCCGGTGCCATGCCATTCCAGCGCGCCAGCTCAGATACTTTAACATCGTGGTTGCGGGCAATTTGCCAGAAGCTGTCACCACTACGTACACTGTATTCTGACTTTTGTGTGTTGGAGGGCTGGCGAGCGGTTTTCAGACGTGCCAAACGCTGCGGTGCGCTGTGTGAATAAGCTTGCTGGCCTTTAAATGCACTGGGAATCAATAATTGATCTCCGGCGTGGATAATATTGCCACGCAAGCTGTTGGATTGTTTCAGCGCATTGGGTGTGGTGTGAAACCGGCGAGCAATGGTTAACAGATTATCACCCGGTTTAACCTTGTAGCGCTGCCATTTCACCCGGGAGTTGGCCGGCAAGGCGGCTAATTGCTGATCAAATACCGCTTTCTTTTGGTAAGGGATCAGTAGCTCATGAGGTCCTTGGGGGTGAGTTGCCCAGCGATTGTATTCCGGGTTGAGTTTATAGATCTCTTCCAGATCGGTATCAGCCAGTTCAGCCGCCTGGGATAAATCGATCTGACCGCCGGTATCGACAATAGCAAAATATGGCTGGTTAGCAACTGGCTTAATGGTGACGCCGTATTGTTCGGCGTCGCGTAATAATTTTGCCAGCGCAATTAACTTAGGCACGTAAGCACGGGTTTCTCTTGGCAGGCTCAGCGACCAGAAGTCGGTTGGCTTGCCTTTTTTGCGGTTCTTGCGAATGGCTTTGCGAACCGTTCCGGCACCGGAGTTATAGGCAGCGAGCGCCAGTAACCAGTCACCTTTAAATTCACGCTGCAGCGCATGCAGGTAACGTAATGCAGCTTCGGTAGAGGCACGAATATCACGGCGCCCGTCGTGCCACCAATCCTGTTGCAGTCCAAAATCGCGGCCGGTTGACGGGATAAACTGCCATACCCCGGACGCACGTCCATGCGAATAGGCAAATGGATCAAAGGCGCTTTCAACAATGGGTAACAGGGCAATCTCGCCCGGAATTTCGCGAACCTCTATCTGCTCAGCAATAAAATGCAGGTAACGCACTCCACGATCGGCCACCCGATCGAGGTACGACTGGTGCGATTTGTACCAGTTTAATTGTGAGGTGATGCGCGGATTGTCGATATCAATGTTCAGGCGATAAGCATCAATAATACGATTCCAGACATTGTTATGATCAAGAGATTGATCATTGGCTGTTTTGTCAGTTGAGGGCTGCCCGGTATCGCTGACGGTCAGCTGCTGCTCGGATTTTTTACTGGGTGTAATGTCGGGTGTTGCAGCCGGGGTGGCGGCACAGCCAGAAAGGCAGGCAAGGCCGCAGAGAATCAATAATGGTGTAAAACGAAGCATCTGATTACTATGTAGGTTAAATAACGCAATGAATAAAAACCTCTCAAGTCTAAAGACAGCCCTGTAGGCTCGCAAGGGAATCTGATCACAAACCATGAATCGCAGCGGTAATAAAATCAAACCTGACACCTACCAGAACTGGCTTAAACGTCCGGCTACCGAGCGTTTGCTGGCTTTGGAGGCTGATTGGCTTAGGGATACGATCTCCGCTTTCCGAGGCTTGCATCTGGCTTATGCTGGTATTGACCCAACGCCACATTTTCTTGAAGCCAGCCGTTGTCATCATGTGTTCCGGATGGCCTTTCCCTGGCAGAAGGGCCGTGTCAGCCGGGCGCTTGATTGCAAAGACTCGCACTGGCCGCTGGCGGATGAAAGTCTGGATGTGGTGGTGCTGCAGCACTGCCTGGATATGACGCGTCGCCCACATCAGCTGATTCGTGAAGCCTGTCGCTGCCTGGTGCCAAATGGTTATCTGGTGGTCGTGGGGTTTAATCCGTGGAGTTTGTGGGGTGTTGGCCGTTTGGCACATGCTTTTTCGTCCGAACTTCCCTGGGTCGCTAATCCGGTCGCTTATAATCGCCTGAAGGATTGGCTGATTTTATTGGATAGTCAGGTGGAACAAGTCCGGCACGTTGAGCACTTATGGCCGTTACGTTTGTTTTCGGAGCGCTTATCCCGCCGTTTTGATCGGGTAGCTGCCAATCGTAGCTGGCTGCCGGGCAATGGCTATCTGTTGATTTCCCGTAAAACCATCGCCGGAATGACGCCGATTCGTGAAAAACGCTGGCGCCATACGCATCCTGGTTTTACCATGCCGGCCCCGGCCGTTCGCCAGCCCCAGCTGCGCGACGACTGCAACACCTAGATACACATCTTTGAGCACAGCGCCTTTTATGCAACACCTGATTATGCAATACCCTAAATACAAGCCGGAGCACATCTTATGAGACAAATTGTACTGGATACTGAAACCACGGGTATTGGCGAAGGGCACCGGATCATTGAAATCGGTTGTGTTGAGGTAATCGAACGCAAGTTGACCGGGCGTCATTATCATAAATACATCAATCCACAGCGCGATATTGATGCCGAAGCTCAGGAAGTGCATGGCATTTCCAATGAGTGGCTGATCGGGACCGGTGCTCCGGTTTTTGCCCAGGTTGCCGATGAGTTCCGTGAATTTATCGCTGGGGCTGAATTGGTTATTCACAATGCGGCGTTCGACGTTGGCATGATGGATGCTGAGTTTAATCGCCTGAATATGACCAATACCCGCGAGTTTTGCGGTGTTATGGATACCCTGTTGCTGGCTCGTGAAATGTTCCCGGGTTCTCGTGTCAGTCTTGATGCCTTATGTAAGCGTTACGACATTGACAACAGCCATCGTGAGTTACACGGCGCATTGCTGGATGCCGAGATTCTGGCGGATGTGTACCTGATGATGACGGGTGGCCAGACTGATCTGGCGCTGGCGGTTGAAGATGGCCAGCAGAATGGTCTGGTTGATATTGCGCTGGATGACGCCTTGATGAATGTTGAGCTGCCTGTTATCCGGGCGTCAGGTTCTGAGCTGGAAGCACATGAGCAATTTCTTAATCTGGTGGACAAAAAAAGTGACGGCGCCATCTGGCGTCGCAGTTAAGCGTTGCCAACAGGATCTAAGAAATACGACAGGGTTTTGATGCCTTACGATCGTGAAAATCAGTATCCGCGGGTGTGAGATTTTTCTCACTCCTGGCCAAAAAACCGGCGTATATTGCTGTATTACCTCAAGTAAACGTTTCGCGTAGCAGCTGTTAGTGGGTAGAATGACAACAAATACAACAAAGAACGACGCGAGTATGGCGGATATAACAACAGGAAGTGAAGTATCACACTTTGCATCATCTCTGGCTCTGGTTCAGGCAGAAATAGCTAATGCACTGGATCAGGCAGCAGTGCAATTGGATGCTTACTCAGACAGTGGCAGTGATGACAGCCTGACCTTATTTCTGGAAGAAATTCAGCAGTTACGTGGCACCTTTAAAATGCTGGATTTCCGTGCCGGGGAACGGGTATGTGAAGAGTTGGCTGAAACCGGACGTATTGCCCGTTCCAAACGGGTTAGCGAAGCCACCCTGCAAGCATTCACGCAAGCCATTGTGTATCTGAATCGTTATATCGAATGTGTCGCCAGCGGCGATATTGTTTCTCCGAGCTTGCTAATTCCTACCATTAATCAAATCCGTAAGCAGCGTGCTGAAAAGCCGCTGCCGGAAGCCTATTTCTTTCTGGTTAATCTGCGCCCTAAGCTCGATATTCCAGCCACTGATCCGGAAGCTGGCAGCTTTCCTTACCGCAGAGCCCGACAGTTGTATCAGCTCGGCCTGATTGGTCTGATGAAGCAACAGGGGCGACGTGGACCACTGCAAGTCATGCAACGCGCCATCACTCGTTTTGAAAAAGCCAGCCGGGGCGGAGCATCCTGGCCACTGTGGAGTGTCGCCAGCGGAGCATTGGATGCCTTGTCTCAGGATGCCTTTGAAATTGGCCCGCAACGCTTGAGTCTGTTGGGGGCTCTGGATCGTCAGGTGCGCAAGGTTCAGGAGACGGAAGGGCGTGCTTTTAATGAAAAAATGCCGGACTGGTTATTAAAAGAACTGCTGTATCTGGTCGCCCTAGCTAGCGACGACGGTGACAATATCACACGCATTCAGCGTGATTTCCGCATTGGCGAAGGAGTTAAGGAGACCAACCTTGCTGAGGCCCGGCAGCGTCTTTCCGGCCCGGATCAGGCGGCCATTGACTCCTTATCCGAAGCGCTTCAGGAAGAGCTGCAATCGGTGAAGGATCTGGTGGATCTGTTGGAGCGCACAGACACCAGCGAAGAAAACTTTAATGAACTGATTGTTAGCCTGAGTCGCATTGCTGACACCCTGCAGATTGCCAACCTGTTTGACGCTTCAGAAAAAACCCGCCGCTTGTGCGTTGCTTTAAAAGCCAATGGTGTGAATGGCATGCAGTCTCAGATTGCTTCTGTGGCGGATGGCATTATTCATATCGAACAAGAAATGCGTGGCATGTCGCAGACAGGCCTGGATCGTGACAGCCTGGTGGACCCGGTGAGTCTGGCCGAAGCAAAAATTGCGGTGCTGTCGGAATCCATGACTGCCATGACACTGATCAAGCGCTCGATTGGCTCGTTTGTGGATTCCAATGGCGATCGATTGCACATTAAGAACATTGGTAAAAGCCTGCACGATGTTGCCGGTTCACTGATTTTCCTTGAAAAGCACTCCGTGGCGTCTCTGCTACACGACCTTGAAGCCTTTGTGTCACTGCGACTGCTGGGGAATGAGGTTCAGCCGACTGAGAAGCAGCTTGAAGCTTTTGCTGATGGTGTAACCGCCATTGAATATTTCCTCGACTCATTAAGTGGCCAGGGTAATGGCTCGGATGATGCACTCAAACTGGCACAAGAGAGCCTTCAGATATTAAGGGACTAATATGTTGCAAACGGGTCTGACAGTCTTTGCCGCAGTATTTATTCTGATCGGCATCATTGTGATTGCAATGATGTGGCGGGGAAAGGAGTGGTTTGTCTATTGGATCAAAGGCAGCGTTGGCATGCTGATGCTAACTGGTTGCATTCTGGCGGCATTTACTCTGGTGGATTTATGGAGCTACCGACAGCTGCAGAGCGAAGAGCCGTTGGCGACTCTGAGCATTTATCAGTTGGGCGATCAGAGTTACGACATCACTTTGGCGGACGCCACCGGTGGTGAGCGTCGCTTTAAACTAACCGGTGATCAATGGCAGCTCGATGCTCGCCTGATTACCTGGTCCGGACCTTTTGCCGCCGCCGGAGTAAAACCTCTGTATCGGCTGGATCGTTTATCCGGGCGTTATTTATCACTGGAGCAGGAGCGCACCTCTGAGCGAACCCTGTATGAATTATCCGGTTCTCGCTGGCTGGACTTATGGCAGGCCCTGTATGAATCCGGACTCTGGCTGGACGCTCAATTTGGCAGTGCGGTTTATATGCCAATGAGCAACGGTGCAGTTTTCTCTATCCACCTGGCCCCGAAAGGCCTGATTGCCCGACCAGTAAACGATGTTGCCAAGGCAGCATTACAAGTGGATTGGTAGTTAATAGTTTTAGAACAACAAAAAGCCCGCTTTATTGCGGGCTTTTTGTTGTTTTTAGCTTTCCACGTATACCGCAAACCGCCCCTTGCCTTGCTCATTCAGATGGTGAGCGTGAATCTTACTCATGGTGCCTTTCTGGCAATACATCAGATAGCGGGTATTGCTATCAAATTCCGCCACGCGACTGTCCACTTCATAAAACGGAATGGTCAGTACGGTATTGTTAGTGAAAGTCAGCGGGGCATCTGCTGCTTCATTCGGATGACGGATATCAATAATCACATCATCCAGTGCCGGCGTGCTGATCAGCTCAATACTCTCAAGCCCGCTCTCATCGCCGCTTAATACATCATCAATACGTTCGTACTTGGCGTTACGGAGTGCCTCTTCCAGTACATCAAAGTTAAAGTCAGCCTCCGTAGACTCGACTTTCTTGCGATCACCCACTGTGGTTGGCTTGACCGAAATAACCCCGCAATACTCCGGCATAGTTGCGGCAAACGCCTCAGTACCAATGCGACGCGAGATATCAATAATTTCCGGCTTGCCCATCGAGGCCAGCGGACGCAATACCATGTGATCACACACCTGATCAATTACTGCCAGATTGGTAATGGTCTGACTGGCAACCTGCGCCACCGCTTCGCCGGTAACCAGCGCTGGCAGCTTTAATTCATCTGCAACGCGTGACGCAGCACGCAACATCATACGCTTAAGGACAACACCCATCTGGGATACATCAATATTTTTCAGGATCTCTTCCACCACACCTTCAAACGGTACAGTAATGAACTTCACCCGGTGGCTTTCACTGTAGTTAGACCACAGATAGTGGGATACCTGCTTAACACCAATTTCATGGGCGCTGCCACCTAAATTAAAGAAGCAGAAGTGGGTTTTAATGCCGCGACGAGTCATCAGATAACTGGCAACGGTGGAATCAAAGCCGCCGGAAATCAGCGATAAAACCTCGCCCTGAGAACCCAGAGGGTAGCCGCCTACGCCCATTACCTGTTGACGCACCACCTGAACTTTGTCGTTGCGGATTTCTGCTTTTACCACAACCTCAGGGTTCTTCAGTGAAACCCCGGTTGCTTCGGTTTCTTTTAATAACCCACCACCCATATAGATCTCAGCCTGATGGGAGGTGAAATCATGCTGACCAGCACGCTTAATACGAACACAAAAGGTTTTGCCGGCCAGCTCTGCTGCATAAGCATCACGCACACGTTGATAAGCTTCATCTAAGGTGGTGAATTCGTATTCAACAATCTCCAATGCAGAGCCAATGCCCGGTGTATGGGTGAGGATCTGAATGGCTTTACGGTGTGAAATATCGTCATCATGATTCATCACTACCACCAGACTGTCCCAGCGATTCTGCACATCCACAGACAGATCGTGCTTGCGGAATAAGGTCTGCAGGTTCTGGCGCAGAATCTTGGTGATCTGCTTACGCACCGGGCGCGACTTAATCGTGATTTCAGGGAACAGTTTGATGACGAATTTCATTTTCAGACAACCGGGTGATGCATAAAGGCGCGGATTATATAGCAAGCTCTGGGTCAGTGGCAGCTTTGTAAGAAAACTGCCTGAGAGTTAACTATTAGACATGCCTCTTTTTCTGCGTCGCATTTCTGAGCTTCATATTAGTGTCATAACAGGCAGTAATGCTGCCAGAGCCTGTTAAACACGGCTCAACATGATATTGATATGGCAAAAAACAATAAAACGCACTGACGGAGTAGAGCATGACTAAACGTATCGCATTAGTAACGGGTGGCACCGGTGGCATTGGTACCGCTATTTGCAAGCATTTGCACGACGATGGCTATCAGGTTATTGCCGGATACTATTCCGGTGGCAATCACGAAAAGGCACAGCAATGGCAGAGCCAGCTAAAAGAGGAGGGTTATGACATTGCGCTTGCTTACGGCAATATTCGTGACTATGACTCGTGTGCCGCCTGCATCGAAGGTATTAAAAAGGACTTTGGCAGCATTGATATTCTGGTGAATAACGGTGGTATTACCCGTGATACCACCTTGCGCAAAATGTCGCCGGAACACTGGGATGACGTAATTGCCACCAATCTGACCTCGGTTTTCTATATGACCCGCTTAGTCATTAACGATATGCTGGCTCAGAAATGGGGCCGCATCGTGAATATTTCCTCCATTAATGGTGAAAAAGGTCAGTTTGGCCAGGCCAACTATTCGGCTGCTAAGGCGGGTATGTACGGTTTCACCAAGGCCGTGGCTCAGGAAGTGGCCAGCAAAGGCATTACCGTGAACACGGTATCGCCAGGTTATATTGCGACATCAATGATCATGGATGTACCGGAGGAAATTCGTGAGCAAATCCGCATGGGCATTCCGGTGGGGCGCTTTGGTGAACCGCAGGATATTGCCCGGGTTGTCAGTTTCCTGACCGCTGAAGATGGCGGCTTTATCACTGGTGCGAACATTTCAGCCAATGGCGGCCAATATATGCACTAACCCCTTAAGCATTCGTGTCTATGTAGGTTATGTAGGCATAGGAACAAGAAAAAACCGGAATACCTGGTCGCAAACTGACAGAGGACATTCCGGTTTTTTATGATGGGCAGAAATTTAAAGTGCAGCCACCATCTGGCGGTGATCATCCAGCAGGAAGGATGAGTTTAACTCGCCGGAGTCATGCAGGCGCTCATACATTCCGGTGATTTCATTCATGCGCTTCAACATACTCTCGGTAGTACGGGAAATGACATGAGTGGCATACTGCCCCGACTTGATGCGATTAAAGCCGGCCTTGGAGAAGTTCAGCTGAGCTTCAACCCCAGACAACGCAAAATGAATTTCCTCGCTGTTCTGTGGGGCAATCAGCAAGGTATTTAAGCCCTTTTCAAATTCACCCAGAGCGCGATAAAAGCCATCAATCACTTTTTGCTGGCGTTGTCCGGAGGCGTGAGCAAAATAATACTTTGCCATCCGCTGACTCAGCATCCGTTGACGGCCAGAAACATTGACCAATACGGCGCTGTCGGTATTGGCGTATTGCTCAATATCCAACACCACTTGATGGCAGGCCGCAACGAGCTCTTCACCAATGGCAATCAGTTCAATCGTGTCGGCTGGCTGCTCGGCTGATAAAGCCGCCTGTAACTTGGCCCAGCGCACTTCGACAGTGCCAAGATTGTCCTGAATGAGCGGTGTTGGTGCGTAATGTTTCAGATTTCTGAGTTGTGCGGCAAACAATTGCTGAGCGTGAACCAGTTGTTTTTCAGCCTTCATCGAGTCGATTTCAGAGTTGATCTGAATATAGGCTTTCACCATCCGCTCGCTAAGCATTCGCTGGCGACCGGCCTGGTTAAGCGCGGCGCCATCGCTGAGTGGTGTGATATTGGCTGGCGTGCTGGTCGACGCTGCACGGGTATGAGCCTCATTGTTTTCAGCAAAGCTGGCAAACGAGACGAATAAGGCAAGAAAGGGTAGGAAACGGAACATAATCCCTCCGGAAGGTTTGTTACTCAACAACAGCTTCAACAGAGAGCAAGAAAAGTTCCCGAAACCTTGCTGTCAGCCCAATTGCTGACTTTGTTCGTCAGTTTTTCCTTATGAATAGTCCGGTTTTAGCTTCTTATATCGTGCACTGGCATGCCGTTCACGCATTTCAGTATCGATATAGCGATCGGTGGTTGCCATGCTGGCGTGTCCGGCATCTTCCTTAACGTGCTCTTTCGGGCGAAATTTCACGTCTTCAGAAATACCGGTGTGCCTGAGCCAGTGAACCGTCGCCACTTTCAGCTCCTGAGCGTCGTCTGCCATTCCCTGAGATCGCATCCGTTCATAAGCCGCATCAAAGCAGTGCTGTACCAGGTAGCGAATCTGGCGGGTGCTGGTCACCGGGCCGCGCCCTTTGATTTTATTGATCAGTGGGGTTTGCTCACCCACAGTCGGAAGGGGAGTCAGTCCCAGGTAAGAGCGGTAGCGTTTCAGTGCCTGTAGCATGTCGTCAGACACAGTCACCATACGCACCTTATTGCCTTTGCCAATCACTTTCAGCCACCAGTGTTGATCACGATCTTGCTGAAAATCCCCCATAACCGGTGTGCCACGCTCGTCCGCCACCAATTCGGAGATTCGCAGGTACATGCCAAACAAAATCTTCATCACAAACAATGAGCGTTCATGCTCGCGTGGATTGGCATCGGCCTGCTGTTCGGTGGTTTCCAGAATAAAGTCCCACTGCAGGTTGGAAATACGCCGAATCGGCTCCTGATAGGCATGTTTCTGCAGATACCGACTGCGCTGGCGAATCAGTTTAACTGGGTTGATCTCGACGTAGTCTTCCTGCTGCAGGTAATTAAAGTAGGTCGATAGAATGGAGAAAATCGCCTGCAGACTTTTCTGAGACAAGTTGAACTCAGCGGAATGTGTGCGTTTATTGTGCTGCGCCACAAATGGCCGCCAGTCCGGATTGACCACGCGCTCACCCTGATGCAGACGAAAGCGGGCGGCTTGTTTGTCGCCAATCCAGCTGGACGGCGGCTGCTGACAAAAAGCGAGAAAGTCTTCCATATCCTGACGCCGCAATTCAGTCAGGCTCATTGAACGCACCAGCCAGGTCCACTGCAACAAACGCTCAACTTCGCGGCGATAGCTGTTAAAGGTAGCGCTGGTACCACTGTAGCTGGATAAAAAATTCAGGGTGTTAATCAGGTCTTCATAGGCTCCGTTAACTTCACGTAGCTCAGGTAAACGCACCATCATCGCCTGGGCATAGCGCAGTGGATTACCAATATGTTCAGCCTGATCCAACAGTGGCCTTGGCGACGGGGCTGATGATGAACTTGGTGCATGCGGTGAAGCTGATGCAACCTGATGGGAAGAATCTGGAGAAACGGGCACTGCAGTGGTTCCGAGGGCAATTAAAGAGTCGTTAAATTATCGGAAATAAGGTACGGATTCTGCCGTCGTAATGCAAGGCAATGTAAGGACGGGTGACTATCCAACAATGGCCGTCGCTTTAATCTGCGCCATAACAGTCATGCCCGGGGTTAGCTGCAGCTGATAACAGCTTTTGCGGGTTATCATGGAATACAGGGTTAAGTCTTCGGCTTGTAAGGTGAGCAGACTGTAGGGTGCTTGATCTTCGATCTGGCTGATTGTCATTGGCAGCCGGTTTTGAATGCTACTTGCGCCTGGTGTTGAGGCGGTATCCAAGCTGATGCTGACATCCCGGGCTTTGATTAGCACCCGCTGAATCGACCCTATTGGCGTGGTATCAGAAATCGAATCAGTAACCAGAGATAATCTGGGCCTGCCTGTATTTGGGCTACTTGCATCTGTCCCGCTTATATTGGCTTCGCCGATCTCCAGTTGGATCATCTGCCACTCAGGTTCAATGCCAACCACGGCACCACGCCAGATCACTGCCGGATTCTGTTCAGTATCGTCGGCTGAATACTGCGCCGACACCCAGGATTCCGGGGCACCGTGGTAGATCAGCTTGCCATGTTCGAGAACCAACAGATGATCAGCCAGTTGCGCAACTTCAGCCAAGGCGTGCGTGACATACAGTACCGGGATTTCCAGCCAGCGAAACAACTGCTGCAGGTAGATCAATAACTCTGCTTTGTGTGCAGCATCAATGGCGGCGAGCGGCTCATCCATCAGTAATAAGTCCGGATTAGTGACCAATGCCCGGGCAATCGCCACACGCTGTTGCTCTCCACCGGAGAGTTTTTCTACCCGACGTGACAGCAAGGGCGGCAGCCCAAGCACGGCAAACAGGGACTCTTGCTGCTCTGCGCTCATCGGAGTTTGGCTGCGCTTCAGGCCGTACTGAATATTTTGCTCAACCGTTAAATGGCTGAATAAACGCGCATCCTGAAACACATAACCAATACGCCGTCGTTCCGGTGCAACAAACTGCTGAGCATCTTGCAGTACTCGCTGATTAAGCGAGATTTTGATGTTATCCGAGCGATCCAGGCCCGCAATTAAGCGCAGCAATGAGGTTTTACCAGACCCGGAGTGGCCACAAACCGCCGTAACGCCCTGGCAGGGAATCTGTGCCGTTAATGCCAGCTGAAAATCTGGCGATGGTGAGTGATGAATATCCAGAGTTAACATAAATCTCAGCGCCAGATTGTAGTTCGGCTGGAGGGGCGCAATGCATACAGACCCAACAAGATGATCAGGGAAAAACCAACCAGCAAGCCTGACAGCCAGTGCGCCCGACCATATTGCAGAGATTCAACCTGTTCGTAAATCTGCACCGACAACACCTGAGTTTCTCCGGGAATATTGCCGCCAATCATCAGCACCACACCAAACTCCCCCAAGGTATGGGCAAAGCCAAGAATGGCAGCGCTGATAAAGCCGGGTTTAGCGAGTGGCAATACAATACTGAAAAACCGATCCCAAGGGCCGGCACCCAGCATTTTTGCTGCCTCAATAGGTTTCGGGCCAATGGCCTCAAAGGCATTTTGCAGCGGCTGCACCACGAATGGTAACGAATAGATAACGGAAGCTACCACCAGTCCAGTGAAGGTAAATGGCAGGTAGCCCAGCCCCAAAGAGTGGGTCAGCTGGCCGATGAAGCCTTCCGGGCCCATGGCAATCAGTAAATAGAACCCCAACACGGTTGGCGGCAGTACCAGCGGCATGGAAACCAGTGCCGTTACTATGCCGCGCAAACGGCTTTGACCGCCAGCCAGCCATAACGCCAGAGGCGTGGATATCAGCAATAACAACAGAGTGGATAGGGCGGCTAGCTTCAGCGTCAGCCAGATGGCTTGCCAGTCTTCCGGAAGCAACACAAACGGCAGTAGCGTGTTGAATGACTCAGTCATAAGCGCCTACCGGATCGTTTGCTGGCAGGGCTTTTTCTGACGACTTTTGTGTCACATAACCATGGGCCTGAATAATTGTTTGACCGCGTTCGGAGAGAATAAAGGCAATAAAAGCCTGAGAGGCTTGATCAGCAACAGATAAATTATCGGAAATATCAGAGCTGTTATGGGGCGACCGTTGTGATGAATGGCCCAGCAGCACCAGATCCTGACGGATGGGTTGATGCAGCGCCTGGGGAATCAGTCGATACTGAATCGGCAAACCAGAAGACTGGATAACCTGAGAAAGTGCCACCAGAGCGTAATCGACGGAGCCAGCGGCTAAAAACTGATACGCCTGGGAGATATTTTCACCTTTAATCAGTCGTGGTGAAAAATCCGTTAGCTCGGCCAAGGCTTGCTGCGCGGCCAGCCCATAGGGTGCCAGTTTGGGGTTGGCAACTGACAGAGTCTTGATTGATTGATTGGTGAAAAGCGATAAAGACAAAGGCTCGGAGCCATGATTGCGGCTGGCCAGTACTAAGCGGCCAACAGCATAGGTTTGCTGCGATTCGGGAGCGGCGAATCCCAGCTGAATCAACCTGGCAGGTTTATCCTGATCCGCTGACAGAAACACATCATAAGGCGCGCCATGTTGAATTTGAGCAAATAGCTTTCCGGATGATCCAGTGGTGATGCGCACTGAATGCCCGGACATCGCTTCAAAATCTTTGGCGAGTTGTTTTGCCGTTGCCACAAAGTTAGACGCCACGGCGACAGAGATTTCGGCCGAGCGAGCCAGCGGGCTGATAACAAACAGAAAAACAATAAACAAAAGGCGTAAACAGATCATGCGGCGAGTCTGGTGCAAACCGTATCGAAAGACAAGAATGCAGGAAGCATTAGCACTATTTCGCAATATTTCATTTATTCCGATAATAACAATTATCGGAAATATTAGAGTATTAACCACACCCTGCAAATGACTGTTAAGGACAGGCATTGCCTCAGGCGGACATCGTCCTGAATTCCGGATTGCAGCTCAAGAAAACAATCAATATAACTTTCAATGACTTAGTTCACTTAATTGATTTGAATTCTGATTTTAATCGGTAGTCTTGCCAGTGGTTTTTTTGTCAGATTACGGTAGACTTCGCGCCCTTTTCATTCAGCAGCAAGCAGGTATCGTGACACCATGTATTCAGTAGGTCAGCGTTGGATTAGTGAAGCCGAGACGGATTTGGGCTTAGGGTTAATTCAGGATGTTGATTTCAGAATGGTGACCGTGTATTTCCCGGTTATCGACGATGTCCGCACCTACTCCAAGCAAGGTGCCCCGCTGACCCGTGTGCGTTTTAAAGTGGGCGATGTTATCCCACTGCAAGACGGCACCAGCATTACCATCAGTGAAATCCAGGAGCAAAACGACATCATCTTCTACGGTGATGAAGACCGTTTTGTACCTGAGACACACCTGAGCGGCCAAATCCAGCTGAATCAGCCAACCGAGCGCCTGTTCTCTGGTCAGATTGACAACAACAACCTCTATGAATTGCGCCAAATCGCTCTGCAGCAACTCAGCAAACTGCGTAAGCGCCCTTTTTATGGCCTGCTGGGTGGCCGGACGTCGCTACTGGCACACCAGCTGTATATTGCTGAGCAAGTCACTCAGGATGCCATTCCCCGCGTTTTACTGGCGGATGAGGTGGGCTTGGGTAAAACCATCGAAGCTGGCCTGATTCTGCACCGCCTGATGCTGCAACAGCGCATCTCGCGGGTCATGATCATGGTGCCGGATCACCTGCTGCACCAGTGGCTGGTCGAAATGATTCGCCGCTTTAACCTGCGCTTTACCATTGTTGATCGCGCCATGGTGGCTGAAAACAAATTGATGGCGATGGAAGGTGAAGCCAGCAATATGTTCTCTGATAGCCAGTTATTCCTGTGCCCACTGTCGATTGCGACACAAACGGAAGTGGCGGCACAAATGTTGTCGGTTGATTGGGATATGTTGGTTGTTGATGAGGCTCACCACCTGGAATGGAATGAAGACGGTCACGATGACGCTTATGGCTTAGTTGATCAGCTGTCGGCTAAAACAGCGGGCTTGTTGCTGTTGACTGCAACACCAGAGCAGCTGGGCATCAATGGTCACTTTGCTCGCCTGCGCCTGCTGGACCCGGAACGCTATCCAAGCCTGGAGCAGTTTCTGAATGAGCAGCAACAGTATCAACCGGTTGCTGAGCTGGCGTCTGCCTTGACCGGCGACGCGGCTTTAACAGCAGAGCAACAAAATGCCCTGACCGCCCTGCTGCCAGACTTGGCTGATAGCGATGATCGCACCAAACAGCTGGAAACCCTGATTGACCGTCGCGGCCCGGGTCGTGCCCTGTACCGTAATACTCGCCACGGTGTCAGCGGCTTCCCGCAGCGCCTGCCAGCAATCAGCTACCTGCCCACTCCGTCTTTTGTTGATGATTTGCCGGCCAGTGTTGAACAGGGGCTATTCCCTGAGCTGGGCATTAATGGCTGGGAAAACAATGACCCGCGCTGCGATTGGCTGATGGATATTCTGGCTCAGCACAAAAAAGACAAGATCGTACTGATCTGCCACTCGGCGCAGACCGTACTCGATCTGGAAAAATTATTATGGGAGAAGCACGCCACGCCAGCTGCGGTATTCCACGAAAATATGGACCTGGTTGAGCGCGACCGCGCCGCCGCCTACTTTGCTGATCACGACCAGGGCGCACGCATTCTGCTGTGTTCTGAGATTGGCAGTGAAGGCCGTAACTTCCAGTTCGCCCATCATCTGGTGTTATTTGATCTGCCATTTAACTGCGACCTGCTGGAGCAGCGCATTGGTCGACTGGATCGTATTGGTCAGAAACACGATATTCAGATCCATATTCCGGCATTTGAAAACCACACCAGTGGTCGTTGGGCGCAGCTGTTGAATGATGGCTTAGACAGCTTCTCACGCCCGAATCCGGCCGCTCAGCCGCTGCTGGAAAAACACAAGGTAGCGATTGAGCAAGCTCTGCTGAGCCAGGATGATCTTGCTCCATTATTGGATCAGCTCAGTAGCGAACGTGATGAATTATTGCAGGCACTGGAAGATGGCCGTGACCGTCTGCTTGAATTGCACTCCTGCCATCCGACCCAGGCGCGTCAGCTGGCTCAGGAAATGACCATCACCCATATTGAAGATGAAGCCGAATTAAACGACTTTATTGAGTTGTTCGCGGATGCTTTTGGTCTGGATCTGGTCGATCTGGGTGGCGAGTGCATCACCATTGCACCGGGTGATCACATGCTGGTACCGGATATGCCACACCTGCCGGAAGATGGTTTTATGGCGACCACCAATCGCGACGTGGCTCTGTCACGCGACGACGTGCAATTCCTGAGTTGGGAGCACCCGTTTATCGATCAGGCGCTGGAGTTGATTGTCAGCAGCCCTTCAGGCAATGCGGCCGTGGGTTATATCGAAGACCACGGGCATAAAACCGGCGATTGTTTTATTCAGCTGCAGTTTGTTGCCCAATGCGCAGCACCAAAGGCACTACAAGTTGAGCGTTATCTGCCACCGAATGCCATGCACTTGATGATGACACCCAAAGGTGATCTGGCGGTGAACGAGCCTGAATCCTTACCTGGCTTCGCCCTGCCACTGAAAAAAGGCACCGCTCGTGGTCTGGTTGAGCAAAAAACGGATGAAGTTCAACCGTTAATCCATAGACTGGAGAAGCTGGGTGCGGGTCAATTAAGCAAGATGGTGGCACGCGCTGAAGCAAAAGCGGAAGAAGCTTTTGACTCGCGACTGGAGCGTCTGCAGGCGTTATCTCAACAAAACCCGAATATTCCGGCGCAGCTGGTTGATGCCGTTAAGCAAGAGCGTGATCAGGTGTTGTCTGCGATTCGTGATTCACAACTGATTCTCGATAGCGTGCGCCTGGTGTTTTGTGGCTGAGGGTCAAACTCACAAGCCAGGGAGGCATCCCTGGCTTGTGGCGTTCAGCGACTCGCCAAGCTATCCCAAGCCACGCCGAACTACACCAAACTACAGATGTCGCTCTAAATCCATGACCTGCCCCAGCACGCGTATCACTCTCACGCCATGGCTTAATTTTCGGTAGATAATGAAGTGCTTATGAATGGGTAAAGCAAAACAACCTGCTTTGATATGACCAATATCTTTTGAGAAGGGATTGTCTGGGTCTTGCGCCAGTAAATGAAGGCGATGATTGATTTCATCAAGGTAGTGACGGCGCTGTTCTCGACCCCATTTATCTTCCGTATAAAGACCAATTTCATAAAGATCCTCATCGGCCTTTTTGGAAATCCTGAGATCAGTCATCTCGACTATCGAGCCTATCCTGAAGGCTTCTCATCGACCAATTCTCAACATCAGGACTGCTATCACCCTCTTCAATCAGATTCCTTAATTTGGATAATGCTGATTCAGCGGTTTGTTCTTCCAGCAATCGAACTGCCGCCCTGATAACCTCGCTCTGATTGTTGTAATCTCCTGAATTGACCAAGCCTTCAATAAAGCTTCCCATTCGCTCCCCGGGCTGAAATGTAATTGTGCGCGCCATATGAGCACCTCATTATGTAAGAGATATACTTACAATATAACGCATTAAGCGTGCATTCCGAAATCAGAGATCAATGCTTCCATCGACGCTCAATCAAGCTCTGCTTGAGACTGCTCAAGCAGCATCTCGGGCGCAAACGGCGTTGTGCTATCCACATAGCGCAGCGCCGATTTCACATCGCGCCAACCAACATACTCCATCAAAGATTTAATATCCCACCCTTGCCTGTTGGCCCAATTAGCAAAGCCTCGTCGTAAAGAGTGGCTGCTAAACGCTTCGGCGTTATTAATGTCGGCAACGCGGCAGCATTGGCGCAAAATATGGGTAATACTGGAGGGGTGTAGCTCCTGACTACCAATATTTCCCCAGCGATCTATCTTGCGGAACACCGGGCCACTGGTCACTCCAGAAGCTTGTTGCCAGTCCTGATAGGCCGCCACCGGACAAAGCTGCCTGAGCGCCGGAACAAAATATTGCCTGCCCTGCTGGCCTGCGATTCCCCGATCCCCTTTGTTTCTCGGAATGTTAATTGTCATTCCTCTGCCGTGTTCAACCTGAATATGCTCAACCCTGACCCGTGACAGCTCATCACTGCGGAAGGCTCGCCAGAAGCCCATTAGCAACAGAGATCGGTTTCTAAGTGCTGTCAGTGATGAGGCCGCCTCACTTTCTGGTTGCTCCAGACTATTCACAATCAACTGCAACTGCTGCAACTCAATCGGCTTCGCCTGTTTTTGGATGGCAGGATGAAGCTCAGCAATACCCTTGAGTACCTTTTTTACGTAAGGCGTTTTGGTGGGGTCGGCAAAACCCTGTTGCTGATGCCAGGCCGCAAGGCCAGCCAGGCGTTGGCGCAAGGTTGCAGCGGAATGCTTGTCGGCAAAAGCGACCAGGTAGCGAGCTATCTCCTCCGAGGTGGTTGGCAGCATACCTCCCCACGCTGTTTCAAAGTGCTCTACCGCTGAGCGATAGCTTTTCCGGGTGTTTTCCCGGGTGGCAGCATGCAGATAGTCATCCAGGGTGATATCCACTGAGCCATTTGTTGTATTAGCGGCTGTCTTAGTGCCTGTATTGCTGAGCTTTTTCACTGGCCTAGGTGAGCCTTTTTGCTGTTCACATTTAATAATGTGTAATTATCTTAAGTTAATTTATTAAATTCAATTTTAAATTTATTATGATTTTTAGAATGTAAATACGTAGTATGTAATACAGTACGAAATGAACAGAAAAACCATTCAGAAAAACGGTGAACATCATGGCCAGAGGCGGAATAAATAAGCAGCGGGTAATGCAGGCGCGGGAAACCTTGCTCAGCCAGGGCAAACACCCCTCAATTGATGCCGTACGGGTCGTGCTGGGAAATACCGGCTCCAAGTCCACCATTCATCGTTATCTACGGGAAATTGAGCAGGAGCTGGAGGTCAGTCAGGATCCATCCGGCACCACTCGACTGAGTCAGCCATTAACAGAGCTGGTTAGCCGATTAGCAGACACCCTGCAGCAAGAAGCCAGACAAACCATGGAACTAGCCGACCAGCAACACCAACAGGAACAACTGGCGTTTAGCCAGCGTCTTGGGGATTTAAATAAAGAGAATCAGCAGCTACAGCAGCAATTACAGGCCTGCCAGGAACAGCTCGCTCACACCCAACAAGAGAGAGATCAGGCACTGGAAGATAAACAGGCCATGCAACAAGAGCTGAACACTAGTCAGCAGCACCAAGCTCGCTTGGCGGCCGTCGAGATCGAGCAGCAAAAACAGATTGAATCGTTAGAAGAAAAACACCGCCATAGCCGGGAGGCACTGAATCACTACCGGGATTCGGTACAGCAGCAGCGTGAGCAGGATATTCGCCAGCATGAGCAGCAGCGCCAGCAGCTACAGGTGGAGATTCGAGCGCTACAGCAGACCATCAGCGTACAGCAAACCAGCTTGTCGCAACTGAATAATCAGAATGGGCAGCTACAGGCAGATTATAGTCACGCTCAGCAGCGAATAACGGACCTTCAGCAACAACTGGAAACACTGCAGCAGTCGAGCGAGCAAACCACTCAGCAGCTGACCAGCACCCAGCAATCGTATAGCCAGTTACAGCTAGAGCACGATCAACTACACAACAACAATCAGCAGCTAAAGCAGGAGTTCGAGGATCAGCAGCTTAAGGCCGCTAACGACAGTCAAACACTAAGCGCAAGAATCGATGAGAAAGTTAGCCGCCTACAGCAAGCACAGCTGGAAATCACCGCGCTAAAAGCACAGGTGACGAGTAAGGATGAGATGCTGGAGCGGCTGCTCGACTCCAATAAAAAAGCCAGAACAGAATAAATCCGTTCTGGCTTTGTAATGTTCTAAGCGCCTAGCTCAGAAGCGCTTGAACTAATACAAATTAAGCGCGCGCTGTACGCATGGTCACAAATTCTTCAGCCGCCGTTGGGTGAATGCCAATGGTGCTGTCAAACACGGCCTTAGTTGCACCTGCTTTAATGGCAACCGCCAGACCCTGAACAATTTCACCAGCATCCGGCCCAACCATATGCGCACCAATCACTTTATCGGTACTGGTTTGCACCAGTAGCTTCATCATGCTGCGCTCAGGCATGCCACTGATGGTGTGCTTCATTGGCTTAAAGCTGGATTCAAATACCGACAGATCATCACCAAACTCTTTCACCGCTTCTTCTTCCGTGAGGCCAACGGTAGCAATGTTTGGCTGACAGAATACCGCAGTTGGAATATTGCTGTAATCCATCGGCGTGGTGTCGCCGTCGTAGAAATTAGCAACCAGCTTCATGCCCTGAGCCAATGCCACCGGCGTTAAGGCTGGTGTACCAATTACATCACCCAGCGCATAGACACTTGGCACGGAAGTCTGGAAGAAGTCATCGGCGATAATGGTGCCATTGTCGCGCACTTTTACGCCCACATGCTCCAGATTCAGACCATCGGTCATTGGACGACGACCCGTTGCGTACATCACAGCGTCGGCCTCGATGGCTTCGCCGGATTTCAGCTGACACACTAATGTGCCATCGGCTTGTTTTTCAATGCTGGCAATATCGGAGTTGGTGCGAATATCGATGCCCTTGGCAGCAATCTGCTCTGCGGCGAACTGGCGTACACCTTCGTCAAAACCACGCAACACCTGCTCACCGCGATACATCAACGTTGTGTCTGAACCCAGGCCATTAAAGATGCCGGCAAATTCAACCGCAATGTAACCACCGCCAACGACAACTACACGTTTAGGGAAGGTTTCCAGATAGAAAGCTTCGTTGGAGGTAATGGCATGTTCTGCGCCCGGAATTTCCGGCTTAAACGGCCAGCCACCGGTGGCAATCAGGATCTTATCAGCGGTGTATTCCTGCTCGCCGGATTCGCCACTTACAACAACGGTATTGGCGTCTTTCAGGCTGGCGGTACCATTCAGGATCTCAACGCCTGAGTTATCCAGCAGGTTGTTGTAAATACCATTTAAACGGCCGATTTCAGCGGTTTTATTGTCACGCAGTGTTGGCCAGTCAAAATGATTTAACTGCCCTTCTACACCAAAACCCTTGGCTTCTTTGAATTTCTCTGAGTACTCGGAGGCGTAGACAAACAGCTTCTTAGGAACACAACCAACGTTGACACAGGTACCGCCCAGGTAGCGGTTTTCAACCACGGCCACTTTAACACCTTTGGCTGCAGCCATGCGGGAGGCGCGCACGCCACCAGAACCAGCACCAATGACTAACAGCTCATAATCTCGACTCATATAACTCACTCTTTATCTGATATGACACTCGTAAATCCAACCGCCGGAAATGGCGATGTTATGGTGTCAGTGTAGCCCGAATATCAACCCAGCCCGGATTTTCTTGACGATCAACATTGATCTGACTGACCCGGATACCATTACTGGATTGTAAATTTTCCAACCATTCAATAGCCTCATCAAAGGCCACTTTTTCCAGCCAGACGCGCAGACCTTTGCCATCCTGCTCATAACGACTCAGCGTAATCCCGCTTTTTCTTGCCTGCTGGGTAACCACTGACAGTATTGGGCCTGAAGAAGTTCCCGTGGCGCCACCAAATTTGTGAGCGTTATCAGCAATACGGTTATAGCTGGCAACCGCCCGCTCCAGTTTACTCTCCAGTCTCTGCTGATCTTTGATCAAGGGTGCGTATATCAACAGAAACACCAGCGCCAGAGCCACAAAGATCGCCACTCCGCGCACAATCAGCTGGTCCCGCCCCGGCAGAGACTGGTACCAGGATTGTGCGGCTTTTACCTGCGGATGATTTACCAACTGGTCTTTTATCTGATCAAACTGACTCATGCGGCACCTCCGATTTTTAACCGGCCTTTAACACCGTCTTTGTCGTTGGTTGCTGACGCCACTTCCGCCGTCAGACCTTCCTGCTCCAGTGCCTGCTTCAGGGTTTGCAGCTCTGACAATGATCCGGCTTTCACCTCAACCACCAGTTCATTCAGGCGATCATTAAAACGCATGGACTGAAAATGCAGTGTTTTTTTGCTGTTGTTGGCGGCGTATACCTTTGAGGCTTTATTCACCAACTGAATAAAACCAACGCCTTCACTACTGCCACCACCGGAAAGTTTCTCGCGCATCTGGCGATCCAGACTGCGCACCCGCTCCCCCGGGAACAGCTGCTTGTATAAATCAACTGCGGCCTGGCGTACCTGAGTTTCCTGCTGCTTCAGGGCGATATTGTCGATAAACAGATATCCGGCCATCATCACTGCCCAAACGGCAGCAATGGTTGCCAACGGACGCCACCAGGCCGCAGGTTTATCTTCTTTCGCTTCACGAACCTGATAATCGCCGACCATCAGGCTGACCAGTTTGGTTTCTAACGTCGCGTCTAATTCGGCATTGCGGGTGCTGGCCTGAACATCAATGCGGGCAAACGTCTCGGCAAAGCCGGTTTCCAGATTGGTTTTCACCATCTGCGCCTGATCCAGCCCTGCCGCCCAGATATCGAGCTGCTCGGCATTAAAGTCAGTTAGTTGACTTTCCAGTACCGGAGTTAATGCCGCCGCAGGAATCCAGCCTTCGAACACCCCGGGCAATAACAATTGCCAGCCGTTAAATTGCTGGCGCAACAGATTCTGCTGTGGCAATAGCTGGGTTTCGGGAATGATGTCGCGCACCTGCAGATGGTGCAGTTCGCACTCCTGAATCAGACGCTCCAGTAGATCAATGGCAACCACATAGGCGCGCACCTTTTTACCCTGCTTACCCGCAGGCACGACCAGATAGTCGTCGACATCACTGATCAGGCACTCTTCTAACGCAAACGGCAGCGCTTTCGCCAGATTGCGATTACTGACCCCGGGCATGGCGACCCAGTGGGTTGAATAGTTGGTTGCCGACAGCACCAGGCGTACCTGACTCAGGTCTGGCTGTTCACTGGCCCAGTCTTCAAGCGGGCGGGCGTCGCGGTCAAAGTCCGCATGGATATCGCCAATTAACCAGCGGCCTTCAGCTGCTTGCCACTGTACCTTTTTTGTTTCCATGTCACATTCTCTGATCAGGTCGAACCATTATCGACTGGTCACTACTGTTAATTGCTATTGGTGTTAATGTCTGTATTGGTCTCGAACGATTGCTCGGATGGCTTCTCTTCCCGGCGGGAATAGTCACGATACAATGTGGTCATCCGCGCATCCGCCTTGTCGCGTTTAATCAAGGCTTCACTGGTGGCGTAGCGCTCATTAAGATCAACCCGGGCAAACATTTCAAAATATTCACTATTGATACTGAAATCGCTCTTTTCCCATCTGGGCTGGGCGTTTTCCGAATTATTGTTACCATTATTACTGTTGCCGCCGTTGTCAGCGTCATCATTATCGTTTGTCTGCGGCTGAGTATATCGCTCCAGTAAACTCTGATTCCAGAAATCATCAACACTGGCATAGCCTTCCTCGCCGCGGGCACTGACCAGCGACTGGCCGTCCTGTAACGACAAGCCGGAATCCAGCGAGGCCAGAACCACGGCGCTGGCGGTATTTACATTAAGCTGCACTTCAACCGGCAGACAGGAAATATAAGGCAATAAGGCCTGATAGGTAGCCTGATCGAAGTTTTCGATCAGCAATAATTCCGACACATGCTTACAGGCCTGATAAGCCGGGCGATAAGGCACATCCAGCGATTCATACACATCATCAATCTGGCTGCTTTTATCCATCCAGCGGGCGGTTGCATTAGCCAGTTGTGTATCCAAGCCAAGCAGGTTTAACAGATTCGCAAAGCGCTGAGTTTGCAGTGTTTTATTTGCTGCGCCTGCAGAAAGACTATTGAGATTAAAACGCCCCTGAGCATCGGTAATTTTCAGATAAATTTTGCCGGGTTCTAAGGGAAACGTACGCGGCTGGGTCCACTCTTCGTTGGCGTGATCTTTTTCTTTATCGGCGTCCCAATCCAGATACAAACCCACACGCACCGCCTGTTCTGCCGCATCGGTAAAGGCCCGGCTCTGCTGCAGAGTGAACATATTGGCACTGCGCTGAATATTAATAGCCTGACGATCAATAATGGCAACCGCCAGTACCGACACCACGGCAAACACCAGTAACACCGTAATTAATGCCAGACCTTGCTGGCGCTGAGCATTAATTGCCGGCATCGGGTTCACCATCGTGCGCAATCAGCCAGAT
The DNA here is from genome assembly GCF_965226395.1 of Bacterioplanoides sp. Classification (GTDB taxonomy): domain Bacteria; phylum Pseudomonadota; class Gammaproteobacteria; order Pseudomonadales; family Oceanobacteraceae; genus Bacterioplanoides. The sequence goes on from NZ_OZ245358.1 coordinate 3,694,324, forward strand.
ACGTTCTATTTCTCCCAGACGTGGCAGCTCAAAGCGCCAGCGAACGGCCAGCGGAACACTGATGTCACTGCTTTGACTGGTGGACGGCCAACTGGTCTGCCAGTCACGCCCCTGAGCCTGAGCGCTTTCGCCCTGCTGTTGGCTTTGCTGTTCGACTAACAATTCAATATCCAGCGTTTCAATCTGCTCCAACACTACTTGAGCAACCGGTTCTGAATCGGATGCCCGATCTAATACCTGCCAGTAATAACGTACCAGGCAATCGGCTTCAGGCTCGGCAATGCCCCAGGATAATAAGCGCGCTTTGGCGCTTTCGCAGACTTCATCATCAATGGATTCCAACCGATAAGCGACCCGTTGCAAAGTGCTGCGCGGATCCTGGGCGACCGGCGAATTACGCCAGCCAGCGCGGGTAAACTCTAACGGGTAATCACCGCTATCTAACAATAATGAGGCTTGTTCATCACCATAGTTATCACGCACGCTGCGATTGATGTATTGCTCCAGATCGCGACTGACCACCTGATTAAAGCGTTGCAGACTGATCAGCTGCTCCGAGGTCACTTCCGTTGCACTTTTGGCGTCAATCACACTGCGTAATAACTGACTGGCACCTACACCCAGCGTCGCCGTAATAGCAATGGCCACCATAACTTCAAGCAGGGTAAATCCGGATAAAGAGCGTGCCATCTGAGACTTCCTCATCCTAATATTTCCCAACAATGGTAACCAGAGTTGCCAGGTTAGCGTCTTTGTCGTTCAAGTCGGCGACAGACACGGTGACCCGACGGGTATCTGGCAATTGGGTGTTTTCTATCTTGGTATTCACCCGCCACTCACGGCCAGCCATATCAATCACATCGTTGGCATCGCCGACATTCGGGAAAGGCGCTAAGCGGACTTCAGCCAGCTGATTCTCAGCAACAAACGCCGCCAATGTTTTATCTTGCAGGTACAATAAATTGCCAACGCTCTGACTGGTGGTTTGGCTGATGGTGGTGGCAATTACGGCAAAGATGGTGACGGCAATCATCACCTCCAGCAGGGTAAAGCCTCGTTGTTTAGTTATAGAAAGCTGCTTGCCAGTCATCGCATTAGCCTTCATAACGCTCGGTCTGCATCTGTAATTGGCTAAAACCATCGCCACTCAGCTGAACAACAAAGCTATTGTCCTGCTGATGACTCAGCTCCAGGCGAAAAGGCGTGTATTCATCGGAAGACAAAAACAGCAGCGCTGGCTTTGGCCCTTCCTCATCCCCCAGTAACTCGTCAAAATCCACCTCAGTGTCTTCGACAAACAAGCGCATCTCGACGGATTCCGGCGTTAGCAGTTCTTTTTTAAGCGGGCCTTCGGCATAGGGTTGCCAGGGGTTTTCTGCCAGCTTGGCCTGCTCTTTGCCATCCAACGCCCGGGCTTGCAGGCTGTTCGGATCAAGGTAGGACAGCAGTACCAGCTCCTGAATATCCATGGCAATGCCAAAATCGACATTCTGGAAAACGGCATCCTCACGGTAGGCATCCAGCAAAACCGTTAGTTGGCGGGCAAACTGTTCCGTTTCATCCAGTGCCGGATTGCTGCTGGAGGTTAGCGTCGCCATTGACATTAAGCCGCCAATAATCGCCAGTACCACCAACACTTCCAGCAGTGTGAACCCGCGTTTGCTGCCCATACCTTTCATGCTAAATCAGTCGTTACTGCTGATATCGGCACCATCTTCCTCACCGCCTTCGACGCCATCAGCGCCCAGCGATAAAATTTCATAGCTATTGGCTTTTTCACGGAAGTAAACAAACTCATTACCCCAGGCATCGGTTGGTACATTATTGCCTTTCAGGTAGCCGCCAGAGCGGTAGTTTTTCGGTTCCGGCGAGCCTGATGGCTTGGAAATCAGAGCTTCCAGACCTTGTTCCGTGGTTGGGTACTGGAAGTTATCCAGCTTGTACATATCCAGAGCACTTTCAATCAGCTTCATCTGACTCTTGGTGGTTTTGATATTTGCGTCGCTGGCTGAACCCAGAATATTGGCCCCTACTAAGGCCATAATGCCGCCAATAATGGCCAATACCACCATCACTTCTAACAGGGTGAAACCGCGTGTGTTTTTCATTGTTGGTACTTTTTTCACGTTCAATTGCTCCTACTGAACCATTTGTTGCAATTCTAAAATCGGTAACATAATTGCTGCGACAATCAGCGCAACGATAGCGCCCATGGATAACAGCATCATGGGCTCAAAAATTTTCACCAGCGCCGAAACCGTGTTCTCCAGCGTGGTTTCCTGCTGTTTGGCGGTGCGTGCCAGCATGGCATCCAGCTCACCACTGTTTTCACCACTGGCAATCATATGCAGCATAATGGGTGAAAAGTATTTGGTTTCGGCCAACGCCTGATTCAGGCTGCCACCCTCGCTCACCGTGACGGTGGCTTGAGTTAACGACGACTGTATTGGCATATTGGTGACCACCTGGCTGGCAATGCGCATGGCTTCCACCAGAGGTACGCCACTGGAGGTCAGAATCGCCAGCGTGCTGCCAAAGCGAGCGGTATTGGCATCGCGCACAAAACCACCCAGCCCGGGCATCGTTAACAAAAAACGATGATATTTACGGCGAAAGCCATCTTGTTTCAGCGCGCGTTTAAATACGATAAAGCCAATCACCAGACCGGCAAGGATATACAGCCCGGCACTGCTGATCAGATGGCTAAGATTCAGCATAAATTGGGTTAAACCCGGCAGCTCCTGACCGTTTTTAACGAACACTTCAACAATATCCGGAACCACATAAGTCAGCAGTCCAACCACAATACCTATCGCCACGATGGTCAGAATAATCGGGTACATAGCTGCCAGTTTGATTTTCTGGTCTGACTCCTGACGTGACTCGGTGTAATCGGCCAGACGATTTAATACACCATCCAGATGGCCGGCATGCTCGCCAGCAGCAACCGTTGAGCGATATAAATGAGGAAATGCTCGTGGATACTCCTCCAGTGCCTTGGCTAAGGTATAACCTTCCAGCACCTTGGAGCGAATTGCCAGGATCATGGCTTTGATTTTTTGTTTGCCGGTTTGCTCTGATAACGCCCGCAGGGATTCATCAATCGGCAGGCCAGCCTGAATCAGAGTTGCCAGTTGACGAGTGATCAGTGCCAGCTCCGGTACAGAAAGAGAAGGCCCCTGATTAAACAGCCCGGCGAAAAAACCTTCGCCACTGTCTTTTTGTTTGCTGGCGGTAATCTCGACCGAGAGCGGCATCCAGCCTTTATCGCGCAGTTGTTGGCGAATCTGGCGGGCGCTGTCCGCCTCCATTACGCCTTTTTGCTGTTTGCCTTTGGCATCCAGCGCCTGATATTCAAAAGCAGCCATAATTCGTGTCTTACCCTTTGGCTACCCGTAATAATTCTTCGATAGTCGTACTGCCAGCCAGCACCTTGCGAATACCATCCTGACGGATGCTTGGCCCGGACTCACGAGCGTATTCGTCTAATTCCTGCTCGCCAGCTTTATCGTGGATCAGAGTTTTCATGCGCTCATCCACTTCGATGATTTCATAGATACCCTGACGACCGCGATAGCCCAGCTGATTACACTTATCACAACCTTTGGGGTGATAAATAATCGGCGGTGTTGCAGGGTCGGCTCCCAGTAATTCACATTCGGATTCATCTGCGGGTGCCGCCACCTTACAGTCATCACACAACACTCTCACCAGTCGCTGAGCAATGACACCGACCATAGACGATGACAACAGGAAGGGTTCAACGCCCATATCCTGTAATCGGGTGATAGCGCCAACAGCAGTATTGGTGTGCAGTGTTGATAACACTAAGTGGCCGGTTAATGACGCTTGAATGGCGATTTCAACGGTTTCTAAATCCCGGATTTCACCAATCATCACCACATCCGGGTCCTGACGCAGAATAGCGCGTAAGCCTTTGGCGAACGTCATATCAACCTTAGTGTTCACCTGAGTCTGGCCAATACCCGGCAGGCTGTATTCCACCGGGTCTTCTACCGTCAGAATATTACGACTGGTTTCATTTAAATCCGACAGCGCGCCGTACAAGGTGGTGGTTTTACCCGAGCCGGTTGGGCCGGTAACCAGAATAATGCCGTGGGGCTTGGAGATAATATTACGCAGGGTACGCAAATCACGATCGGCCAGACCTAACTGAGCCAGGCCCAAGCGCCCGGCCTGCTTATCCAGCAAACGCATTACAATGCGCTCACCGTGCTGGGATGGCATGGTTGATACCCGCACATCCACTTCGCGACCGCCGATACGCAGCGCAATCCGGCCATCCTGGGGAACACGTTTTTCAGCAATATCCAGTTTTGCCATGACCTTAATACGCGAAATCAGCAATGCCGCCAGTGCACGCTTAGGCTGAACCACTTCGCGCAACACACCATCCACACGAAAACGCACAACCAGGCGTTTCTCATAGGTTTCAACATGGATATCCGAGGCGCTTTCTTTTACCGCTTCGGTTAACAAGGCGTTGATCAGGCGGATGATGGGGGCATCACCCTCCTGCTCTAATAAGTCTTCAGTTTCAGGAACTGAGTCGGCCAGACTGGCCAGATCCATTTCATCGCCCAGTCCTTCGACCATCTCCATGGCTTCCGAACTGTCACTTTGATAAGCCAGCCCCAGGCGGCGCTCAAATTCTTCATCGGCAACCACATCCAGACGAAAGGGCGCCGATAAGAAGCGCTGCACTTCCATCAGCACATCACCACGCAGCCCTTCTTTATGAATGACCACAAATTGATCGGCATTGCCTTCGACCAGCACCCCAAAACGCTTGGCAAAACCAAACGGGATACGGTGGCTGATGTGCGTACTTTGAACGTCACTGCCTTCTGTTACTGTTGCTTCAGTTGCCGTCTCGCTCTGTGGCAGGCTGACATCTTCAGAAACGGGAGTAGCACTTGTGATGGCGGTCATGATTATCCTAATTGATCCCGGCCAATACCGGTGTAATCAAACCCTTGTGATTTTAAGCTGTACGGATCGTACTGGTTACGACCATCGATAATCACAGGTTGTTTCAATAATTTTTTAATGGCGTTGAAATCCGGCTGACGGAATGGCTTCCATTCTGTGACCAGCACCATCGCATCGGCATCGGCTAATGCGTCGTACTGATGCTCGCATAAAACCAGCTGCTGTTCATCGAAAACAGTGTCAGGAAAATGCAATTTACTCTCATTCATAGCCAGCGGATCGTAGGCACGCACCCGGGCACCCGCTTGCAGCAGGCGGTTAATCAGCTCTAGCGCGCTGGATTCATGCATATCATCAGAGCCGGGTTTAAAGGCTAAGCCCCAAACCGCAATGGTTCGTCCGCTCATATCCTGACCAAAACGATCGGCTAATTTTTCAAATAAGCGATGCTTCTGGGATTGATTACGGCGCTCAACACTGTTCAGAATCTCAGTTTCATAGCCATGCTCCTGACCCATGCGAATCAGTGCTTTCATATCCTTCGGTACAAAGGAGCCGCCATAGCCACAGCCGGGGTAAATATAGGAGTAGCCAATCCGGCTGTCGGAACCAATGCCTTTGCGCACCTGCTCGATATCAACGCCCATGCATTCGGCCAGATTTGCAATTTCATTCATAAACGAAATTTTAGTTGCCAGCATGGCGCTGGCGGCATGCTTGGTCATCTCCGCATCGCGAACACCCATAAACATCAGCTTATCGTGATTGCGTGAAAAACTCTGATACAGTTCTGACATCACATTACGGGCGCGCAGATTTTCAACGCCGATGACAATACGGTCCGGGCGCATAAAGTCATCAATCGCAACGCCCTCTTTCAGGAATTCCGGGTTTGATACCACGTCAAATTCGATTTGCGCATTACGTGTCGCCAGCTCTTCAGTGATTGCGCGGGTAATTTGCTCACCGGCACCCACTGGGGCGCTGGATTTATTAACAATAACTGAGTAGTCGCGAATGGTGCGACCAATCTCGCGCGCACATTGCAGCACACAGTCCAGGTCATCGGTGTCTGGCTGAGAATCAATGGCAATAAAGTAAACCTGTGGCTCATTGTCAGGTTCTGGCATGGTCGCCGAAAAGGATAGACGCCCGGCTTTGGTGTTGTTTTGTATGATGGCATCCAGCCCGGGTTCAAATACCGGAACTTCCCCTGCGTTCAGAGCAGTGATTCGTTCCTGATCAGCATCAAGACAGGTTACGGTGTTTCCCATTTCCGCAAAGCAAGCGCCTGTCACAAGGCCGACGTAGCCGGTTCCTACGACTGTAATATTCAAAAGATATTCCTTCAGATAGAGCAATTGGAGAGGTACGTTACCTTATTACCAAAAAATGACAACTCGATGACATAAAAAAACCCGGCATAAGCCGGGTTTTTTCTAAGCTACTGATATTACAGAGCATTTTCCAATTCTGGAACTGCTTCGAACAGATCAGCAACCAGACCGTAATCAGCAACCTGGAAGATAGGTGCTTCTTCGTCTTTGTTGATCGCAACAATAACTTTAGAGTCTTTCATACCAGCCAGGTGCTGGATTGCGCCGGAAATACCAACCGCAACGTACAGTCCTGGGGCAACGATTTTACCGGTTTGACCAACCTGCATATCGTTAGGAACAAAGCCAGCATCAACTGCCGCACGAGATGCGCCAACAGCAGCACCCAGCTTATCAGCTACTTTGTACAGCATTTCGAAGTTGTCGCCGTTCTGCATACCACGACCACCGGAAATAACGATATCAGCAGCAGTCAGGTCAGGACGGTCAGACTTAGCCAGCTCTTCACCAGCAAAACCAGAGATGCCAGCGTCTTTTACAACGTCAACCGCTTCAACAGCAGCAGAACCGCCTTCAGCAGCTGCAGCATCAAATGCAGTACCACGAACAGTCATTACTTTAATGCTGTCAGCAGACTTAACAGTCGCAATAGCGTTACCCGCGTAGATTGGGCGAGAGAAAGTATCTTCTGCTTCAACACCAATCACTTCAGACAGCATGTTAACGTCTAACAGAGCTGCAGCGCGTGGCAGGAAGTCTTTACCAGTTGTGGTCGCAGCTGCCAGGATGTGGCTGTAGCCTTTACCCAGTTCAGCAACCAGTTCACCCATGTTCTCAGCCAGCTGGTACTCATATACTGCATTATCAGCAACCAGTACTTTAGCAACGCCATCAACTTTGGCTGCCGCTTCAGCTGCTGCGCCACAGTTAGAACCTGCAACCAGAACTTCAACGTCACCACCAATGGCTTTAGCCGCAGTGATAGTATTCAGAGTGGCTGCACCTAATGCAGCATTGTTGTGCTCAGCGATTACTAAGATAGTCATTACATAGTCTCCTTAAAGCACTTTCGCGTCGTTTTTCAGTTTGTCGACCAGCTCGGCAACGTCAGCTACCTTGATGCCAGCTGAACGTTCTGCAGGCGGAGCCACTTTAACCAGTGATTGAGTGGAAGCAACTTCAACACCCAGATCTGCCGGAGAAGTCATATCCAGCGGCTTACGCTTAGCTTTCATGATGTTTGGCAGAGAAGCGTAACGAGGTTCGTTCAGACGCAGGTCAGTAGTAACGATTGCTGGCAGGTTCAGAGCAACAGTACGCAGGCCGCCATCAATTTCACGAGTTACGTTTACTTTGTCGCCATCTACAGCAACTTCAGAAGCGAACGTACCCTGAGGCATGCCAGTCAGAGCGCCCAGCATCTGGCCGGTCTGGTTGTTATCGCTGTCGATGGTTTGCTTACCCATCAGAACGATTTGAGGCTGTTCTTTTTCAACAACGGCTTTCAGCAGCTTGGCAACAGACAGAGATTCCAGTTTCTCTTCAGTTTCAATCAGAATACCGCGATCAGCACCCAGTGCCAGAGCAGTACGGATTTGCTCCTGAGCCACTTTAGGACCAATAGAAACAACCACAACTTCAGAAGCAACACCCTTTTCTTTTAAGCGAACCGCTTCTTCAACAGCGATTTCACAGAATGGGTTCATAGCCATTTTAACGTTGGTCAGATCAACGTCTGAATTATCAGGCTTTACGCGTACTTTTACGTTGTAATCGATTACGCGTTTAACAGCGACAAGAACCTTCATAGATTCCTCGTAATTATCTTGGTGGATGAATAAAGAGGCCGATGCCACACCATAAGATGAAACCGGAATAGCCCCTTTCCAGCGCGCCACATTATTGGGATGTTTAACGTAAGCGTCAATAGTGAGTCGTATTTATGCCCCGTTTTAACGCTTCAGTGGCACTTTTTGCACGATTTCCCTATGAAATCAGTTGCTTGGTAAAAACACCGACGTATAATGCCGGAATTCAAACGCCCGTTTAAGTCTACTCGATTTAATGATGAATGGGCTAATATAAAGTACTAACACCCACATGAGCTGGCACCGTGAGCCGCTCTGCCCCGTTTTGGGGCTGGGTTTGAGTCTGAGGAGAACACCATGCAACGTGAAGTTATGGAATACGACGTAGTTATCGTCGGCGGTGGCCCAGCAGGCCTGTCTACCGCAATTCGCATTAAACAGCTCGCTGAAGAAGCTGGTGATGAAATTGCCGTTTGTCTGGTAGAAAAAGGTTCTGAAGTCGGCGCCCATATTTTATCCGGTGCTGTTATTGAAGATCGTGCTCTGGCTGAGCTATTCCCTAACTGGAAAGAGCTGGGTGCTCCACTGAACACCCCGGTTAAAGGTGATGAAGTTTACTTCCTGACCAGTGATGAAAAGTCGATCAAGACGCCACACTGGATGATTCCAAAGCCAATGCACAACGATGGCAACTACATCGTTTCTCTGGGCAACGTTGCCCGCTGGTTAGGCGAGCAGGCTGAAAACCTGGGCGTAGAAATCTACCCGGGTTTCCCTGCTGCTGAATACATCGTTGAAGATGGCGCCGTTAAAGGCATCGTTACCGGCGACATGGGCATCAGCGAAGAAGGCGAGCAAAAAGATACCTATATGCCAGGTATGGAATTGCGCGCTAAGTACACCATCTTTGCTGAAGGCTGTCGTGGCCACCTGGGCAAGCAGCTGATCTCTGAATTCAAACTGGACGAAGGCAAAGACCCTCAGCACTACGGCATCGGCATTAAAGAGCTGTGGGACATCAACCCTGACCTGCACGAAGAAGGCCTGGTACTGCACGGTGCAGGCTGGCCGCTGAGCGAGTCTGGCTCTTCAGGCGGTTTCTTCCTGTATCACGCTGAAAATAACCAGGTGGTTGTTGGCCTGATCACTGACTTGTCTTACGAGAACCCACACCTGAGTCCGTTTGACGAATTCCAGCGCATGAAGCACCACCCGGTTATTAAGAAGTACCTGGAAGGCGGCAAGCGCGTATCTTATGGTGCACGTGCGATCACCAAGGGCGGTCTGAACTGCCTGCCTAAGATGACCTTCCCGGGCGGACTGGTTGTTGGTTGTGACGCTGGCACGCTGAACTTCTCGAAGATTAAAGGCACCCATACCGCCATGAAGAGCGGTATCGTTGCAGCAGAGCAAGTAGTTGCAGCAATGAAAGCAGATCGTGCTAACGATGAAATCACTGAGTTCACCAAAGCATTTGAAGAAAGCTGGGCATGGGAAGAGCTGCACCGCAGCCGTAACTTTGGCCCTGCGATGCACAAATTCGGTACCTTCCTGGGTGGTGCATTCAACTTTGTTGATCAGAACATCCTCCCTCTGCCGGTTACCCTGCACGACACCACACCAGATCATGCAACACTGAAGCCTGCATCTGAGTGTCCGAAGATCGACTATCCTAAGCCGGATGGCGTGATCAGCTTTGCCAAGCTGGATTCGGTATTTATCGGTAACGTAAACCACGCTGAAGATCAGCTGTGCCACTTACGCTTAAAAGACAACAGCATTCCACTGGCAACCAACCTGCCAAAATGGGATGAGCCTGCGCAGCGTTACTGCCCGGCTGGCGTGTACGAGATTGTTGAAGATGAAAACGGTCAGCGTTTCCAGATCAACTCTCAGAACTGTGTTCACTGTAAAACCTGTGATATCAAAGACCCATCGCAGAACATCACCTGGGTAACACCAGAAGGTGGCGGCGGTCCTAACTATCCGAACATGTAATCGCGCTATCGCGATTTCAAAAGGCGCTTCCGGAAGGAAGCGCCTTTTTTATTGCCGCAAGTTTTTAAACAACGGACGCTAAAACAAATTTTTTTATTTCAGGCACTTCTGAAATAAACCTCAGCCACCACTATACTGATCAGATACATTTTATAAGTGGAGCAATAATGAGCGCGCAGCAAAACTATCATTCCCTGAGCGAGTATCCGATTACTCAAAAATGGCCTGCCACTAATCCAGATATTATTCAGCTGTATTCCTACCCCACTCCCAATGGCGTCAAAATCTCGATTGCCTTGGAAGAACTGGGCCTGAAATACGAACCGCATTTAATTGGCTTATCAGGTGATGTACGCACCCCTGAATTTTTATCCCTGAATCCAAACAATAAAATTCCAGCCATCATTGATCCTAATGGCCCGGACGGAAAACCGCTCGCGCTGTTTGAATCGGGCGCTATCTTGCTCTACCTGGCGGAAAAAACCGGTAAATTGCTAGGCAATAACGCCGCAGAGCGCGCTGCAGTTATGCAGTGGGTGTTTTTTCAGGTTGGCGGCTTGGGGCCAATGACTGGACAGCTGGGCTTTTTCCACGCTTATGGCGGCAAAGAGATTGAAGACCCTCGCCCACGCGAGCGTTATTACAACGAGGTAAAACGCTTGCTCAATGTGATTGATCAGCAAGTTGCCAACGAACAATGGATCGCCGGAGAGTTTTCAATTGCTGATATTGCAATTGGCCCTTGGCTGCGAGCCATTACACATTCGTACAAGGCTGCTAATGAAGTGGAGTTTGCCAGCTTTAAAAATGTTGTGGCGTATGTTGAGCGCTTTTTGCAGCGCCCTGCGGTTGAGAAAGGCTTGAATATTCCCACCACTTAATTCCCTGCAAGTGAACTGCACTCCTAACAATCAAACTAGGGTGTTTTTTTAACAGCGACAGGACGTCGCGCTAGCATCTAGCCACAGGGATGTGGCACAGATGCGATGACTAAAAACACCCTGACTTGATTGCAGCTCAGCCAATTTTAAATTCAGCACCGGCGGAGCTGATGTAAAACCCATCATTCTTTTCAGTCGCAAGTTCCGCCAGATCGTAAAACGCATTGCGAGAGAAACGCGCCATTAAGCCATTACGCACTTCCATCTCAGGGATGGATTCGCCATCCAGTTGTGATAGCAATAATGGATGCTGCGCATCAATAGTCAGCAGATCACCGGTATTGGTGATGGCTTCAATATGATTGTCTTTTGACTCAATCATGGTGATGACAAAGGGGTGATCTTCCACCTGAATTCGCCATTTTTCGACCGGCGTCAGAATAAAGAATTCCTCACCTTCCTTGCGCAAAATACTGGCAAATAGACGTGTGAGCTTTTCCCTCTCAATCTTCACACCCTCATGCCACCAGGAACCATCTTTGCGGATTACCATATCCATGCCACCGCTGAGCTCTGGGTGCCATTTTTCGACCGGCGGGAGCTGATTTTCGCTCTCTAAGCCAATCTGCTGTTCAAGGTTAGACAAGTTCATATTACAGACCTCGCTGCCACTCTTGCCGCAAGGCAATACGCCCCGCCATTGCTTCATCCAACTGCGCCAGCATCATTGCCTTATCCTCACCAAGATTGCCTTTTAATGGCAGATAGTTAGACGCATGATCGCTGCGGAACACGGTATTTTCGAGCTCAAGCGTATCAATCAGTAAGCGTAGCTCTTTAAAAAGCTGCATTTGATCCGGCAACTGATATTCGCCATTAAAGCCTTCTTTTACCCGCTCATCGCCGATTGGATAGCTCACCACCAGAGTGGAGAGGAAATCCGGCTGGGCTTCGTTCATCAGCAACGCAGAGTTACGCGCATGCTGCTCGCTGTACTTCACACCACCCATGCCGTTCAGGATCATGACGGAGGATTTAATACCGGCTTGCTTGATTTTAACCAGCGCATCCAGAGTGGACTGATAGCTTTCGCCCTTCTTGATGAACTCCAGCACTTCATCGTCACCACTTTCTGCGCCGACATACAGAATGCCTAAGCCAAGCTCGCGCATCTGCTGCAGCTCTTCGACGGACTTCTTACGGATATTGCGTGGCAGGCAGTAGGCGCCAACACGTTTAACCCAGGGCGTGTATTGCCTGATGGCTTCCAGAATGGTGATCAGCTTGCGGGATGACAGCACCATAGCATCGCCATCTGCCAGGAATATTTTTTCGAAACGCGGTCCGAGAACTGCTGCTTCTTTTAACTCCTCGATAATCTCGTCTTCTTTCTTGGCGCGGAATTTTTTCTGCGGCTGGGTGTACATATCGCAGAAGGTGCAGTTGTTCCAGGAACAACCATTGGTTACCTGAAGAATCAGGGACTTACCTTCGGAAGGTGGGCGAAAAACGGGTTCAATATAATCGAAAAGACTCATCACGGATGCTTTTGTAGTAATTTCCGTAATTTTACCGCTGCTCCAACTAGAGCAAAAGGGTGAATCATCATACACGGAAGGAAACTCGTTACTATTGATATTTAGTGTAATAGAAATAAAATTTCGTCTTATCAACAGGCCAAGACACAGGGAATAAAGTGAGAAAGCAATTAGATCAAGCCGATAAAAAACAGAGTGACGGACTAGCAAGAACCCTAATCTTATTAATAGTGATCGCAACCATTGCCGCACTCGTTGCCATTACCACCTACTTCTTAGTCCATAAAGGCCCTTCTATGCCTGAGGAGCAGTCGGCAGCATGGGGACAAATGGGAGATTTTTTCGGAGGAGTACTCAATCCTACCTTCTCGTTTATTTCACTCATTGCCCTGCTGATTACAATTGCATACCAAGTCAAAGAACTTTCCTACACAAGAAAGGAGCTGGAGCTCTCGCGATATGAAATTGCACAATCAACAAAAGCGCTTGAAGGGCAGGAAGCATCTTTAAAGCTTCAGAACTTTGAGAATACATTCTTTCGACTTATTGAGCTGCATATTTCCAATTTGAACAATGCCTCGGTTCCCTCAGATCTACAGCATGAGGGTAAAGTTACAGGCTTAATGAGTTTTGCTCGACTAAATAGATTCTTAGTAAAACATTACCTGAATTCGCGCGAAGTAAATTATGCTGAAATATTTAAGATTGCCAGCAGGCAGGCAAAATTTACAAGCTCTGGCTATTTTTCGACGGTCTACCGGGTTTTGGAATTTATCAAACTGTCAGACTCTGATTTGGGAGGCCCTGATTTATATTTTGATATATTTAGATCGCAGTTTAGCAATCTCGAATTACAAGCATTGTATTTTTACGCACTTGTACCTAGCAATAATGACTTAAAGCAAATATTTGAAGAAACCGGCTTCTTTTACGACTTCGACTATTCAGAACTGAGTCAAATACCCGGCCTTAGGGAAGCCTATGGGCCAGCAGCATTCCGAGAGTTTGGAGTGTGACAAACAATTACGCAAAGCATTAATAGTGAATTAATTATTAAGATAAAAATTAAATGGTGCCCGGGGCCGGACTTGAACCGGCACGTACTAAGTACGGGAGATTTTAAGCCCTCTAAAAACACCAGTAATTTCAAGGAACTCCGCATAAAATAAGGGCCTAGACACCGATCAAGGCACGCCTAAGCCCGTATTAACATATCTAATGTGGACACTATGTGGACACCATTACTCTGTTTTAACTTCCAGAATCGTAACTCGCTTTTCCAGACGCCACATACCAACAGCCAGCACCCAAATACCAACGCCACCGCCCGCCGCGAGATATTCCAACATCATTGATTCCATCAGATTACTTCCACCAGTGCATCCAAACCAACCGCCAGCGCTGTTACAGCAGGTTCCGGCAGACTAACACCTACCGCAGCCAGTCCGACGATCAGAGCGCCGCTAATCAGCTTTTTACGGCCGACGCCGACAATTCGTTTCCAGACATTACGCATAACGATACTCCACAGCCATTCCAATTCCACGGCCAATCAGATCATCACTGTACGGCTGCTGGCCGTTTTCGTGATAGATGATTGCCTTTACCAGCTCCGGCAGGCGATCAGCTACCGTGATTTGTTCGTGCGGATTAACACCCAACTTACCCGCGACCGATTCAACATATGCCAGCGTGTTGTTTTCGTTAGTAGGAGCGTAGCGGTTGATAATGCCTGACACCGTATTCAGCCCATACAAACGCTCATAATTAAGCAGCAGTTTAGACAGAGCACGAATACCGAATTCTGGCGAGTCAAAGATAACGAATGCACCGTCATCACCAGCAGCACCGTCCCAGTCAGCACCTTTGCGGATATTACCCGGGTTGTTATTGCGAATACCTCGAACTGTTCCGGATAGCGTGAACGCTCCCGCAGCGATCAGAATTGTTGCCATTATTCCACCCATCACTAAATATTTATTGATCATCCAACACTGACTCCGGCTCAGGTGGTGCAACGTACTCCGCCACCTCACCGAACTCGCCAGCCTTTGCCATTTCATACAAACCACAGCCATGCGCTTCTACATCATCAGGGGTCGCAGTGAACGGAATCCATCCAAAATCAGGGTGGTTAATTTCCAGATCAATAGCACCAGACTCTGTAAAAACAGGACTCTTCACGTTTTCAGTGTTAAACATTATGAAATTCTCACGAAAGACGACGCCGATGCAGCAGAGCCACCTGGCCCAATAGCACCACCATGAATATCTCCATGCAGTCGCCACGTACCAGATAGCGTCCGACCATTAAAATTCCCTGAGCCGCCAGCAATGCGAAGCCTTGACCCCGAAACAGTGCTATTAAGCGATAAATCCCCACCAGAAATAACCTGAGCGAATACGGTACTACCAATACTATTGCCAACAATACCTTTAATAATGTTTGCAATTTGGCTAACAGAGTGAGTATGAGCCGAATTACTCCCAGCTCTGCTATATGCCGAATCCGCACGGCTATGTGCGTTAATCGCACGAGTACGACCATCATCACCGTGAGCATATGCCTCATCAGCCCGACTATGAGCATTAATCGCACGAGTACGACCATCATCACCGCGAGTGTATGCAGCATCAGCACGATTCTGAGCATTTATTGCACGAGTACGACCATCATCACCGCGAGTGTATGCAGCATCAGCACGATTCTGAGCATTTATTGCACGAGTACGACCATCATCACCGCGAGCGTATGCAGCATCAGCACGATTCTGAGCATTTATTGCACGAGTACGACCATCATCACCGCGAGCATATGCCTCATCAGCCCGGCTATGAGCATTGGCCGCAGCATTACGTGCATTAATCGCCCGAGCACGACCATCATCACCGCGAGCATATGCCTCATCAGCACGACTATACGCAGCATCAGCACGGCCCATAGCACCCGTAATATCAGCAGGTAAAACGGCAACCACATCATCCTGCCTTAAGCGTTTTTGGTAAAATGCCATCAGATTAGATACTCCAGCACCTCTACACGGACGTTATCGCCAGATACCCACACCTCACCATTAGCCGGATGCTCAATAACACCATCTACCGTGAAGTAATCAGCAGCATTTTGAGTCTTGCGCACCTGTACCGACCCTCCGGTTGAAATCAGGGCTGTACGACGCTGCACCGTATCTGTCAGTACACGCACTCCCGCCGCAGTGGCTGTATAGTTGCGCACAGAATAGGTACGAGCACCGCCGGAAATATCTGCTGCATTCGCCACAACTACACTGTCACTGGTTGAGTCAATGTCACCCTCCGACGTTGACGCAGTAATCAGCGTTACCCGGTTGGCCTGACTACTCAGATTTTCAATGGTGTAAAACTTGGAAACCTTCTCAAAACGGACGTTATCACCCGCCCGCATTTCAATAATTTCTGCTTTTTCAGTGGTGATACGGACAGGCCCATTGGCAGCACGAATAACAATGCGTTTAACATCACCGTCAATCCGCACACCGCCTTCGGGCTGGAGCGTTAGCGTTCTATCTTGCACGAGCAACCACCCCCATAATCACCATCCCAGCACCAGCCACCATAGCCAGCACCTTGATCATTTCCATTCCCTGAGCCTCAGACTGACGGCCATTGTTCTTTTGCCACTCATCCATACGCTTATTACTTTCAGAGACAGCCGAGAACGACTCAGCCCTTGCTGCATCACTGGTTTCCAACGCACGAGTAAACGCCTGACCCATAAACTCATACGAACGGTCTGTCGCGTTATCAATGGCAGATAGAGCGGTATCATACGACCCTTGCATAGCATCAAAAGCACGGCCCTGAGTTGTAGACGAGAATTCATAAGCCGCCATTTGTGAACCCGCGCCATACTCCAGCGCTGACTTACTAGATTCTAATGCCAATGCCATTGCACCCGACGACGACGCCCCGACTTTACCCAGAGCACTATCAGCAAATTTCAGAGAACTACCCAGAGCTCCACTGACGGTACCCAGAGCGTCATCCGCAAACCCCAGCGAACCATCCAAAGCAGCATCAGCAAATCTCAGCGAACCATCCAGAGCGTCATCGGCAAACCCCAGTGAATTATCCAGAGCGTCATCCGCAAACCCCAGCGAACCATCCAGAGCGTCATCCGCAAACCCCAGCGAACCATCCAGAGCGTCACTGACGACATCCAGAGCATCAGCACCAAAATCAAACGCACCATCAACGGCACCATGGTCTGTTGTCGTGACACGATTACCATCCCCATTAACAGCGATACCCTCTAAATTTGACGCATCAAAAATAGAGTTATCAATGTTATTAGTCGTTGATTTTTTGGATTTAGAACCGCCAAAAAGACCCATTCTACTTCCCCTTAATCACAGCAATAGCAACCACAGCAGCGGCAGCAGCCAGACCCAATAAAACCGGCGTAGAGATAGCCAGACCGTTAGAACCGCCAGTGCGATAATTCACACCACCAAAACTAAACTTGTCGTTACCACCGGCAACCGCCGTTGATTGTGTTTGCAACGAATACTTACCGCCACCACCACCTGGCATACTCATATCAGATCACCTTGTTCTTTTTCAGCACGTAAAAAGTGCCACCGGCAATGGCGACCGCAACGGCCAGCTTGGTTAAGCCAGAACCCGCAGAGTCAATACCATCACCGGTCATCTTTGCAGCAGCACCGCCACCCACAAGGCCAGCGATACCCCACGCAATCAATGGAATCGGCATATTTCCCCCTACTTCAGAACCGCAATAACCAGACCCAGAACACCGACACCTACACCGACAATTTGCCAGTCAATACCGTCCATGCCCTGAGCCTTCACGCTCTGAGCCACCACACGGTTATCACCCACATCCGAAGCCGGGCGGGCGTTTGGAATCGCCGCCACGGTTTCTTCTGCCTGGGCTTTTGGTGTCATCTGGAACTCTGTCATGGTTTCCCATGCACCAATGGCCTGACCCTGAGCACTATCCCAGAGATCACTGGCACCATCTGAAATTGAACGCCACAGCGACATAACAACCCCCTAGCGATTACGCCAGTCGCGTGGCTCTACCGCTTCCAGCTGTTCAATCAATACCGGGATATTCTGAGAACCACCGGCACCCACGGTCAGACGGAAATTCAGATTCTGAAACGCTGTTTCCATCGCATCACGCAGAGGGAAGCCGCGCTTGGTGGTATCAAACACGAAATAGCCCGCCGGAACGTTCTTACCTTCGGTTTTCAACAGGAAATCATTACGCTTATCTGTCAGCTCGAATACCGTGCGCAGATCCTGCTTAATTTCCAGCTTGTCGATATTCGGGTTCTTAAAGAACATGCGGAGCACTTTGATATCCGGCCCCTTCAGCATTGAGGTGAAATCCACTTCACCCTCTGCCGCCACCGGGATGGTGTTACGCACAAAACGGCGCGTCCACATACGCACCCCCGCGTGAGCCGATACATTGGCAAACGCCTTCAGGCGCGGGTTTACTGCATCGTCCTTAAAGGTGACTTCCAGAACCACGTTATCACCCGGCCCGGTTGCCAAGCCGGTGTATTCGCGGCTATCCAGCAGCACGGCATTCATCATTGCCATTGGCAGCGTGATAAATTCAGCTTCACCCGGCAGAGCGTCATAACCACGCATCATTTCCAGTTCTGCATGAGACAGACTGAAAACTTCGACAGCATTCAGCTTCAGTACGACTTTTTCGATTTTTGCCGCCTGATTGGTTTCCAGATAAATCTCGTCATAGCGCGGGCCATTAGCCAGCACTAAGTTAGCGGTTTCACCAGCACCAACAGCGGTAAAAGAGTCGAGTTCGATATAACGTTGCATACCGCCCCCTTAGAAGAATTTTTTATTGGTCAGATCTTTGACAAGGCTCACGTTATTAGCGGCCCAAGTCACAACCAGAGAAACAGCGGCAGAGAATGCCACTGCTTTTAAAGTAGTTTTATTCATCGTCTTACTCACGAAGTTATTTAACAAAATGACCCCATCAGTAAGAGAAAAGCCGCTGCTTTTGGCAACGGCTTTTCGGTTGTCAGAACCTATAGGTTCAAATTACTTTTTATACTTGAGCTGCACACGCCTTGCAGGCTGTCCGGACGTCTCATCGTAGTGATAAAACTCCAGATTCGTCAGGCTCTTAATGTCCGATTCTGGCACATCAATCACCCCGGAAAACTTCTTGATATTGGTATTTTTCTGCATACCAACCCAGAAAATAGCGCACATATCGTAGACGGTTTTAGGTATTTCCTGCGGACGCTGAGTAACCGGATGCAGCACCGCGCCATACTTCCGGCCCTCATTAAACAACCGGCGCATATTGGGCGAAGCACGACCCACTGTTTCGACCGCTGCCGCCAACTCTTCCAGAATGATATAGGTTGGCTTTCCGCCATCCAGAATGGCCCATGCAACAGCACAGAACCACTCCATCGCCGCCGGATCACTTTCACCATTCCACCCAATACGAAACCCTTTGCCGCTTTTAACGGCCTTCTTCACTGCATCAATAAACTGATTCTTATTGCTGTAATACCGAGTGCCTTTGGCGTGGTCGTTTGAATGATCCCAGATCAAACAGCGAACGCCAGTCTTAGGGAAATCCGGGTTTTGTTTTAATGCCTGACTCTTACCAGAGCCAGACACACCCGAATAAAATGTGTGCCGATTAGGCAGGGACGGATTCGGATTTTTTGCCATCTTCCGCTTCCTCTTTTGCCTTTTCTTCACGCTCAATCCGGTTCGCTGTAGACCACGCCACACCAACTACCGCCGAGAACTTAAACAAGAAGATCAGTTCTTCAATGTATGGCTGCAACCATGGCGGCAGTTCCATACCGTATTTTTTGATAACAGGCATCAGTGCCTTTGCCAGCTCAGATTGCTTTTCAGCAGGCACATCAAAGTGCGGCTTAAACGTCTTAACCGACCCACAGAAGGTGGCAATACCAAAATCAGCGGCCATCTGGGCGGCCTGCTCCAGTTGCTCCGCTTCTTTAGCGGCCATTTCTTCCGCTGCCATATCCGCTGCCGGATCATAATCACCGGATTCACCACCTGGTGATTCCGGTTCTTTCAATGCGTCCAGTTCGGTCAGTTCTTCCAGCTCTACTTGTACTTCTTCAGCCATAGTTACCTCTTAGCCGCCAGCGCGGCCCATTGTGATGATTGCGATACCAAAACCTAGCGCCGCGACGACGAAGCCGCCAAAGCCTTTAGGTTGTTTTGGCTCCGGTTGTTTCGGTTCTTTTTTCGGTTGTTCCGGTACTGGCTCCGGTTGTACGGATTCCAGCATTGGCGCGGGTTCTTTCGGTTGTTCCGGTTCTGGTTTCGGTTCTGCCAAATGCTCATAACCGGGACGGGGCGTTAATGCCTGCCGCCATTCGGTTTGGATTTTGGCCCCGGTGCGCTGGTCACAACCACATTCACAGCGCTTATATAACAACCCTTTGCCTTTACCCCGGCGGGTTTCGTGCAACGTTGCCGCGGTGTTACACACTGAGCACGGCAAGGTTGCCACTACCGGGTTATTTACTTTCGCCATTGGCGATCACCTCCACGACACAAAGGACATGGCCTAACGCCTCATTCATTCGCTGAATCATGGCCAATGATTCAGCGACGGCCTGTTCTGCTAACCGCGCTTTTTCCGCGATCTGAAAGCCACTTAACCCCGCGGCTTTTTGCTGTATCTGGTTTAAATGCGCGACGGTACCGGTAACTTCATTCACCAGACGACGCGATTCTTCGATAACCTCTGTAATTCCTTCCATATCCACCTCTCAATCTAAAAAACCGTGGCTGCAGCCACCCTTTTTGTGACCTGTCCGCTACCGCGTACAGTTATTGTCACAAGTCCTAGGCGGCGGCTGCGCCGCCTTATTTTCGGCGTCCCGCCGCTGTACCGTCCAAATACGATCACGAGTCACCAAAACTCGTCTGGCTACTGCCATTCCGTCCAAATTCACCAGCAGGCCAACCAACTTCTTTATCTTTTCTGCGTAGGTGTTTTCTGCATCACCTTCCAGATACTCAGGGCGCAATAACAGCTCCTCACGCTTAGCCAGTGCACCGCCCAGAGCCTCTACGAATCTTGCCCATTCGCCCCGGTCTGCTGCTGAATGCACTTCTCTAAGCTCTTCTGAATCAAGCCCCAATTCATCGAATCCTTTTCGTCGCAGCTCACGCCAAACGGAGACAGAGGCCGTCCCAATCTGCTGGAACTGGCGAATCCCCCATAAAGAAGCCCAAGCCCGAACCCTAAGAGAACCACTGTTTCCATCCGTACCGCCTTCGTGGTCGTAATCGACTGAGAATCCGTCGATGTTTTTGGCGACATACTTGGACATGTATCCGGCTGCTGATCCCAGCGCCGGATCGATTTGCTTAACATTCCACCGATTTTTCTGAGCGCCATTTTCGTTACCGTCCTCTTTAAGTGCATGCTTACCGAAGACTGCAGCAGCACGAGCCGCCACGTCTTCAGGTAAGAAAATCATTAAGTGAAAGTGGGGTGTTCCATCGTGATGGGGTTCCGCTACACGGAAACCGAACCCCCGGATATCTTCACGCGCCCAGTGCGCCCGGATGCGCGACCAAACACCATTCAGATAAGCCATGGTGTCTACTGGTGTTGAACCATTAAATTTGGAATTAGCGCGGCCTGCTTTGATTTGGGCGTGATACTTAGAAGGGGCCGTCAGTGTGTAGAACTGACCGACAAAGCCCATGGCGGTGGCGACTTCTTCATAACCCCGCATACGAGTCATCAATTCATTACGACGGTTAATCGGGTTAGACACGGACGCCGCAATAGCATCAGCCAGAGGCACCTTTACGCAATCCAAACCCTCACCGGATACAGCCTCATAATCGCCCATCATTTCCGCGTTACTAATCTGGCGCTGCTGCCATTTTTTATAACTGTACTCACTAATATAAGGCGACACCCCAAACCGGACGCCGCCCACTTCACGGATTGCCGCTTCAGTCTTACGACCCGCTACTTTTCGCAACTGACGACGCCACCACTTGTCACACTGAGCACGAGCAATGCAGCCCATTACCGCCGCTGCTGTATCGGCCTTTGGCGTTAGTTCAATGCCGAACTCAGCACAGAACGCTTTAACATCGGCGAACATTTCCGACAGATCACCAGCGTGTTTTTTGCCAGACAACCGCACCAGCGTTTCACAGCGAAACGCTTTGGCCTTAGCCATATCTTTTACTTCGCTTTCATCCAATGCCGCTGATACACCACGACACAGCCGAAGCCGGGTATTAATTCGCTCAATCTCTTTTAACGCGAACTCAGCGCCTTTGTTCTTCAGATTCTTCTTATGGAAATTGGTCAGATAACCAGACAGCCGACCATGATTATTACAGGCGCGCTTTAATGCTTTTTTGGCACTGGAACGTGCCTGATACCGTGCCGACGCTTTGCGTAGCCACTTATTCGCCGATACAACGCAATCAGCCGCCCGCCAGTCGTAACCAGCCAGCAGCACAAGGGCATTCTCTGGCGTATGTCGCTCAGCAATGCCCTGTACAAATTTACGTTGATCAATAGCAAAAGCGTCAGCCATTAGCCAGCGCCTTTCTTAACAGCTTCTTAGGATTCCAGCCGTGTGTAGCCAGCGTGTAATCAATCATCTTTATCCGCATTTCCAGCTCTCTTAACTGGATACGAGCAAACGGCTGAAACAGGTCAACAGCATTCAGCTGTTTAACTGCTTCAGCTCGCATTGAATGCAGATCACTGATTAACTGGTTACGCATATCAGCCCCGCGTATTCTGAATAGCACGAACACAGGCACCGCCAACAACAGCACCCAACACCCACACCATGTACAAAGTACCCGGCGACATCTCAATCATCGTATTCACCCGCCGCCACATCACGAGTGAGCGACTTAATGCCGCCCTGTAAGTAGCCCAGTGCGTAATCGTTACCTTCATCAGCCTTCGCCTGCTCAACTTCAGCAAGCAAGGCTTTCATATCGGCGATTAATCGTTCACGACCCATAGCCACCACTCCTACCGAACGTAAGAACGCGCTTGTGCACGCATTGCAAAGAATTCATCAGCGTGTTCTTCAGCCAGACGCTGTAACAGCACGCCATTGATATAACGCTTGGCGCGGCCACCCTGATCGGCTTTGAACTTGAAAGCAGGCATATCACCGTTATCCATCATGTTGGTGATGGCGGTCTCATTGACCTTCTTATCTTCGGTACTCCACTGCTCAGCCAGAACGGCTGGCGGGTATACAGGCGGTAGGTTTCCGTACATGTTATATTCACCCCTTAAATCGACTTAAAACTACTTTTTGCTTCCAATTGGAAGTAATGAAGCAAATTATTGCTTCCAAATGGATTCAAAGACAAGGGATTTATATATTGGAAATTTCGATTAATGACCCACTCGCTAACAAGTTAAAGTGGATAAGAAAGCAAGAAGGACTCAGCCAAAGGGCTTTTTGTGAAATTCTCAACTTCAGCCCTTCGGTGCTGGCACACATTGAAAGTGGTCGTAATCAGTCGACCGGATTTGATGTTATTGAGGCGATTTTAGGAAATGACCGCTTTGCTCCTTACGCGGCGTTATTGGTTGGTCAGATTCTGACGAAAGAGCAGATTCTTGACTCTTACGAGCGTCTGAAATCAATGCCCGGATACGTTGAGCCTCCAGCTGCTGATTAGCGGCTGGCTGCGCATTCCATGTTCTGAGGTAAGTATGTATATCCATCCAGTAAATTTACTGGATGGATAACCAGTAGTCAATTAACAAACATGTAACTTCCTGCAATGGCAAAAAAGACCGAAAAAGGCTGGCTGGTTGATATGAGACCCGATGGCCGTAATGGCCGGCGGATCCGTCGCACCTTCCCCAGCAAAGCCGAAGCACTGCGCTTTGAAGCACACACCAAATCGCAGGCCGACAAAGGCGAATGGAACCCCAAACCCGACGACAACCGACGTTTATCGGAGTTGTGCCAGCTCTGGTTTAAATACCATGGCAACACGTTAGCCAGTGGCGAAAAGCGCCTGCAGCAGTTGCTGGCAACCAGCCGGGATATGAATGACCCAATCGCCCGGTTAATCAGCCCAAAAGACTGGCTAAAGTACCGTGACCAGCGATTAGATGGCGGCACCAGTAAAAACCACCTGAACCACGAACTGACCTACCTGAAAGCCGTGTTTAACACGCTGTCTGACATGGATGAATGGAATGGCAGCAAACCACTAGAGAAAGTCAAAAAGCTAACCCTGAAAAAGCGACACCCTTTCTTCCTATCGCTGGAGCAGGTCGTAGAACTACAAACCGAGTTAGCAAACAGCAAAAACCCGGACGCACTGACCATAGCCAATATCTGCCTATCGACGGGCTGCCGCTGGGGAGAGGCGCAATACCTGGATGCTGAGAACATCCACAATGGCAAGGTGCATTTTCAGGAAACCAAAAACGAACTGGCACGGTCAGTACCCATCGACGACGAATTAACCAAAGAGATTTTATCCGGACGACCAGAACGCGGACCACTGTTTCAATCAGCATGGGAAGCTTTCGAGTCAGCCATTGACCGCACCAGCATCGAATTACCCAAAGGAACCATGACCCACGTACTGCGCCACACCTACGCCAGCCACTTTATGATAGACGGCGGCGACCTACTGGAGCTGAACAAGATTCTCGGCCACCTAACCATTCAAATGACCATGACTTACGCCCACCTTGCACCGGATCATCTGGGCAATGCACCGCGCCATTCACCACTGGCACGACTGCGCAGACTAAAACAGAGTGGACAAAATGTGGACACAGGAAAAAGCTGAATAAATTCCTGCAGGAATGCAGAATTGATAAGCTGTTGATTTTAAAGGATTTTTAAATGGTGCCCGGGGCCGGACTTGAACCGGCACGTACTAAGTACGGGAGATTTTAAGTCTCCTGTGTCTACCAATTCCACCACCCGGGCATCGGGGTCGACTGAAAAGTCGATGCAGCGTGAATGCTGCCAGGAATCTATCGTTTTTACTGATTGCTTATGAAAGCTAAGTGGAGGCGCGAGCCGGATTCGAACCGGCGTCAGCGGATTTGCAATCCGCGGCATGGCCTCTTTGCTATCGCGCCATTATCAGTTTTTAAACTTTCTTTAAAAGAAAATTTGGAGCGGGAAACGAGATTCGAACTCGCGACCCCAACCTTGGCAAGGTTGTGCTCTACCAACTGAGCTATTCCCGCTAAACGATGGAGCGCATTTTAGAGATTGCGCTCATGAAGTCAACTGTTTTTTCTTACTTTTTAAGCACTTAGCCGATTTTTTTAATTTTGATCAGTGACCTCGGGCTTCCCCATCAGTTCTGGCCAGGCCGCTTTCAGGTAAATCAGCATTGACCAGATCGTCAGAACAGCCGCCACAAACAGGGAGAACCAGCCAATCCACTCAACCACAATATGAACCTGCCCGGCCATCAGGAAGAAAATCGCTGACATCTGCAGAAAGGTTTTCACCTTGCCAACATAACTAACGGCAACGCTGGCACGCTTACCCAGTTCCGCCATCCATTCCCGCAGCGCGGAAATTACAATCTCACGACCAATAATGATACAAGCCGGTATCGTGACCCAGATGCTGCTGTATTGTTCAACCAGTAACACAAAGGCAACCGCAACAATCAGTTTGTCGGCCACCGGATCAAGGAACGCCCCCAGCGGCGTGCTCTGATTCAGTTTCCGCGCCAGATAGCCATCAAACCAGTCGGTTACTCCGGCCAGCCAGAAAATAAACGCCGCCCAAAGTTTGCCTTCGTCGCCGAGCCAGTAAAAACACACCACCATCAACGGAATCATAATGATACGGGCAAGGGTGAGAATGTTTGGCAAATTCATGTAACGGGTACTCCTCAATATGTCTGAATGAATCAGGGCGGCAGGTGTCGCTATTGCTCGCCATGCAGCTGAGCAAATATCTGCCCGGCCAGCTTTTTACTGATTCCCGGAACCTTCTCCAGTTCCTCTTTGCGCGCACTGCGCATGTTTTTTAAGCTGCCAAAGTGCAGCAGCAGATCGCGCCGACGCTTGGGGCCAACCCCCTGAAGCTTCTCAAGGCCGGATTCACCCCGGCTTTTAGCACGTTCTTTGCGATGCCCGGTAATGGCAAAGCGGTGTGCCTCATCGCGCACCAGTTGTAACAACCGAAAACCTTCGTCGTGAGCGTCGGGCATTATAGGGCGAGTCGCATTGGCTTCCCATAAGAATTCCCAACCAGATTTGCGGGTCTCCCCTTTCGATATACCAAACGCCTGCACCTGGTCGGCCAGCTCCAGAGCATTTAACACATCATCAATACGATTAATCTGCCCTTTGCCACCATCAATCAACAATAAGTCCGGCAGATCCTGCTGTTCTTTTAAGCGCGTCAGATGGCGGGTAACCGCCTGTTCCAATGCGGCATAGTCATCTCCCGCCGCCACGCCTTTGATCGAGAAGCGGCGATAGCGGGATTTGGTTAATCCTTCTTCTTCGCCATACACCACACAAGAGGCATAGGTTGCTTCGCCTTTTGAATGGGAAATATCAAAACACTCGATCCGTTTAGGCACGATGGGCAGCGTCAACAGATCAGCGACCTTCTCCAGCTTATTTAGCGCCGCCTGACGGCCTGAAATTTTTGTCTGCGCTCCGGTTTGAGCATTTTCCTGAGCCATGTGCAGCCATTGGCGATTTGAACCACGCACTCCGGCTGAATGCTGCACTTTTTTCTGAAACTGCAGCTGAATCGCCTCTAACAAGGGCTCCAGTAGCGCTTTATCCACCTCAACAATCAGATCGCGCGGTAAGCCATCAACGGCGTGATCCGCCAGATAAAACTGACTAATAAAGTCGACCAGCAACTCAGGCAGCGTTTCACCGGCTTTATTATCCGGATAAAAATTCTGACTGGAGGTCAGGCGGCCATTACGAAACGTAAGGCGATGAATACACAGTACGCCCTGCCAATCGACAATCGCCCAGGCATCTGCATTACCGGTGCCGCCATCGACAAACTGTTTCTCCTGAATGCGGCGCATCATCTCGATTTGGTCGCGCAACTCAGCCGCACGCTCAAATTGCAGCTGCTCCGAAGCCTGTTGCATCTCTGTTTGCAATAACTCAATCAACTCACGGCTTTTGCCTTGCAAAAATAACCGCGCGTGGTCGATATCGCGTTGATAATCCGCCTGCGAGATTTTGCCAACACAGGGAGCTGAGCAGCGTTTGATCTCATATTGCAGGCATGGGCGGCTACGGTGCTTAAAGTAGGAATCTTCACAGGAGCGCAGCAAAAACAAACGCTGCAGATGGTTCAGCGCTTCGCGCACGGCTCCGCTGTTAGGGTAAGGGCCGAAATAACGACCGTCTTTTTTGCGCTTACCGCGTCGATAGGCCAGTAGCGGGTAATCATGATCCGAAAGGTGTAAAAACGGGTAGGACTTGCCGTCTTTCAGCAGGATATTGTAAGGCGGCTTGTGCTGTTTGATTAATGTCTGCTCTAGCAGCAGCGCTTCCGCTTCATTAGCCGTAACCGTTACTTCAATATGATCAATGCGACCGACCAGAGCAACGGTTTTGGTATTCAGCCCACGCGCGCGAAAATAGCTGGAGACCCGGTTTTTAAGATTTTTGGCTTTGCCGACGTACAGTAATTCATCGTCGGCGGAGAACATACGATACACCCCGGCACGCTGGCTCAGGGTGTTCAGAAATGCCGGGATATCAAATGCCGCCATCAGGCGGAAACGCCCGGATCTACCGCAGGATCAACCAGGCCATGGCGAATGGCGAGCAAGGTCAGCTGAACATCACTTTCAATATTCATCTTGTCGAAAATACGATAACGATAGCTGTTGACCGTTTTAGGGCTTAGAAACAACTTCTCGCTGATGGACTGCACCTTCTGACAACCAACGATCATCAGCGCAATCTGCATTTCACGCTCAGACAACTCATCAAACGGAGATGCCTGCTCCTGTTGGAATGGCTTTAATGCCATGCGCTGAGCAATTTCGGAGCTGATGTATTTCTGCCCGGTTTTTACCTTCAGAATGGCACTGTACATCTCGGCCGCGTCCGCGCCCTTAGTAATGTAACCACTGGCACCAGCTTGCAATAAGCGCGAAGCAAACGGGTTGTCGTCGCAGGCGGATACCGCAATAACGTGAATCTCTGAATTCTGGCGGGTAATTTTACGGGTGGCCTCAAGACCACCAATGCCAGGCATATGAACATCCATCAGGATGATATCGGGTGGCGTATCTTTAGCAAACTGGACCGCTTCCTCTCCACTGGCGGCTTCCCCAATCACTTCAATGCCATTCTGATCAGCAAGGATTCGCGATATTCCTGAGCGAACCAATTCATGATCATCAACGACCAAAACCTTAATCAAAGAGAGGTACCTCTGTTAATTTACTCACCTGAATTTAGGCGCCAGGCGAGCAAAATTTCTAAAAACTGAATCATGCCGTGATGCGTCAGACCTGACAACCAACTTCAGGAAAATATGAGCGTCGCTTAACGCTATGATCCGGATCAAATTCACAGATTCCGGCCAAACGACAGCATTTTCTTTCGTTGCCAGCCATGCTGCATGGGGTTGAGGTTTTTGACGACGTCCACCACCCCCTCGGCCACATTCTTATGCAAACTAAAGCCCAGATGCTCACACAGGCCGAGCATACCAGAGTTATGTGGCAACACAGTACCAAAAACCTGCAGCACGCCACGCTCAGTGAGGTATTCAATAATCCGGATCATTAAATGATGACCCAATCCCTCGCCACGGCATTTGTCATCAATGATCACTGAATATTCTGCTGTCACATCATCCGGATCAATCCAGGCGCGGACAACGCCATATAACTTGTTGTCGCGCATGGCCACAAAGGCCATCTCCCGGTCGTAATCAATCTGGGTAAAGCGTGCCAGCTCTTTATGGTCGAACTGCCGCCGGGCAGTGAAGAAGCGTAAGCGTAATGATTCCTGACTCAGGCGCTGATAAAACTGCTCCAGCAGGGGCTCATCTTCACCGCGAATCGGACGAATGCGGTAAAAATTATCATTCTTGCTCTGGTAGTGATTCTCCAGCTCCAGTGGATATGGCTGCATCGCGGATTTAACCGGCAGTCCAACTTCACCCGCCACACCAATCACCCGATAACGACCAACTTGCTGACGAATGGCATTGGCTTCAAATCCGGCAATCCAGGGGTGATTCAGCACCATATGCGATAACGCCACCAGCCAGCGCTCCAACGTAATTAACTCGCGCAGCAGGTTGTCTGAGCGTTCGCTTAATACCTTATAAAAATGGGTGCGCTTGATCAGTTTTTCCGCCAGATTGGCGTTCAGTGGTGGCAACGCTACTTCGCGATCAACCAGAATATCGGCCGTTGAACCGCCGCCACCAAAGAAAATATACGGCCCAAGCTCTTCATCGCGGCCAATACCGAATGAAAACTGCAGATTGTCCAGGGCCCGATACTGCTTCTGAACGGTGTAGCCCAATACCGGACTGTGCGGGAACGCAGCAGCAATTTCTCGCTCAAGTCGTGCTGCCGCCGGAGCCAGGCTGCTTTCTTTATAGATTTCCCGCGCCACCGAACGCAGCCGCTCACGCGGGTTGTCGCCATAAGCAAAAGGATACAAATAGTCGCGGTGATGCACGCGAATCACCCAGGGTTTTTCGATGCGCAGCGCCTGAGACTGCATATCAGATACGGTCTCGCAGTAATAGTTTTCACAAATGGCAAAGCCATAGGCTTCCAGCAGACTCCAGGCATGGGTTGGCAACAGATAATCGCCGGGGCGGTGCGTCTCCAGAATCTGACGATCGACTTCTTTGTGCGCCAGTGAAACCGGCACTTCCAGACTCTCCGGCGTCTCGCGCAATAACGCCTGAGTGCGCTGATGTTGCACCATATACATATAGGATTTAATGGCGTTGTCCGGCGTATCAAACGTCGGGATGCCCTGCTGATCAAAATACTCACGAGCATCTTCGGCGGTGTGCTCTCCCATCCAGCTGGTCAGAATGGTTTTCTGGGTTTTACGCGTTAGCTCTCCCAGTGCCTTGGCATTCTCCATACTGTTATTACCCAGGCTCGGGATATTGATCACCAGCACGGCATCCACCTGGCGATCCGATACCAGAGTATTAACCACTGCCGCTAATTGATGGGCTTTCAGCTCCGGGTTCAGTAACACCGGATTGCTGGTTTTAACGTATTCCGGCAACAGCCCCCGTAAATGAGAGCGGGTTTCTTCGGACAACTCAGCCAGTCGGCCGTTATCATGAATCAGTCGATCCATTGCCAGAATGGCCGGGCCACGTCCATTTGCCACAATGGCCAGTCGTGGGCCAAAGGTTTTCTTTCTCGGACTGAGCGCATCAACACAATCAAACAGCTCATCGGTCGCTGACACACGCAAAATACCGGCGCGCGCCAGTGTTTCATCAATCAGTGCATCACGACTGCGCAGCCCTTTTGGAGTTTCAATGCGGCTAAGTGGACTTTGTGGGAAGCGATTGCTTTTAACCGCCAGCACCAGCTTATGACGGGACGCTGCCCGCAATGAGCGTAACAAGGCTTTGCCCGAACCAATTTCATCCAGCTGAATCAGCAAAGTCCGAACATGGGGCTCCTGCACAATGTAGTCGATCAGATCTGGCAAGCTGACATCCTGACTCTTGCCCAGTGTCAGCACGTGAGAGAAACCAATGTTGCGGCTATAAGCCCAGTCCATGACGCCCGAAGCCAATGTGCCGGATTGTCCGATATAGGCGATATTGCCTTTGCGCACCGGCACATGCAGAAAGCTGGCGTTCAGATTACGCCAAGGCATCACAATACCAAGACAATCCGGCCCCAAAATCCGCATCCGGGTTTGCTCAACCACCTGATCAAGGCGATCGGATGACGGTCGGAACTGCCAGGAGCGCGCCCGGGCAATCCCGCCGGTCAGCAGCATGGCAGCACCAATGCCCTGCTTATGTAGCTGCTTGATGATTTTAGGGACTGTTTCAGCCGGCGTGCAGATAATTGCCAGATCCGGCACCTGCTTTAACTCACCAATACGCGTTAACGCAGGCAGGCTGTAAATTGTTTTATAGCCACGACTATTAATCGGAATAATGGTGCCACTGTATTCGCTGCTCAGCAGATTGCGGACGATGGCACCGCCCAGGCTTCCCTGTCGCTCAGACGCCCCGATAACCGCAATGCTGGCAGGTTGAAAAAAAAGTTCGAGCGAGCGTGTACCCATATCAGGAATTCCATAAGTTCAGTCATGCACTATTAGCTGGCCATGCTGACAACCTATGAGTTATGTCAGCCATTAGCGAGTTGTACAGGGTCTCTGTTAGTTGCGCACCATGTCAGCATGGTACACTGCCAGAAAATACCAATTCTGGCGCATTATGACGACGGCTTATTACACCTTCGAGCAACACTTTGCCCACCACACCGGGGATGACCACCCGGAACATGCTCTTCGTTTATTGGCGATTGAGCAGGGTCTTAAGCAATCCGGCCTGTGGGATCAGCTCGATATCATTCAGGGGAGTATGGCGCATACGCCGGATATTGTCCGCGCTCATAGCCATGGTTATTTCCAGCAATTGCAGCTGATCCAGCCTGAACAAGGTCATATTTACGTCGACGAAGACACGCCAATGGCACCGGGCACACTGGAAGCCGCCTTATACTCGGTTGGCACGACCACTCAGGCACTGGATGATGTTTTACTCAAAAAGAGCCTTCACAATAACGCTTTTGTTGGCGTCCGCCCTCCGGGTCATCATGCCGAACATAATAAAAGCATGGGTTTTTGCTTTTTTAATAACCTGGCGATTGCCGCCTTAAGAGCAGCTGAGGTTCATCACCTACAGCGCATTGCGATCATTGATTTTGATGCACACCAGGGCAACGGCACCATAGATATTCTGGCGAATGACCCTCGTTTTTTGATCTGCTCCAGCTTTCAGCACCCGTTTTACCCTAATTCTCATTATCAGGTCGGCTTCTATAATAATGTGATTAATATTCCGTTATTAGCTGGAACCGACAGTCAGACCTTTCGCAGCGCCACCTATGATGGCTGGCATGAAGCACTGAGTTCTTTTTCTCCGGAGCTGATTTTAGTATCGGCTGGATTCGATGCCCACGAAGCTGATCCGATGGCGGAGTTAAACCTTCAGGATGATGACTATCGCTGGTTGGGTGAATGGATCGCTGAATTGGCCGGGAAACGTAACACCCCGGTGCTATCCGCGCTTGAAGGTGGTTATGACCTGAATGCCCTATCGCGTTCAGTAGTGGCTTATATTGGAGCGATGAGAGCAACTGATTAAAGGAAGCAGTTAAAGCAAGCAGGCTGACTTAAGAGCAAACTGAGCATTCTCTCTGGCATGGGAGTCATGTGGCCTGAGCGCCAGAAACGAAAAAGCCCCGCTCACTAACAGTAAGCGGGGCTTTAAAATAAGTGGCGGAGGGATAGGGATTTGAACCCTAGATAGGCTATTAACCTATGCCGGTTTTCAAGACCGGTGCTTTCAACCGCTCAGCCATCCCTCCGACGCGAGGCGTATAATACCCTCTTTTTATTCGAGTGCAACTCTTTTTTTAAAATTTTTCTATTAAATCAATGTGATAGCCGATTCTTTTCATTCAAAGCATTGGCACTTATCATTATCGCCTTATCTACAGAGTCTGCGTTATGGCCCGAATCTCCATCTTTTTGAACCAAAGCCCCTTCACTTTTAGCAGCCATTTACAGGCAATGGACTACATTCGCGAAGCATCCCGCGAGCACCAGATATTGCGGGTTTTCTTCTACCAGGATGCGGTACTGGCGGGGCTTAACAATCAGCAGCCTATTCAGGGCCAGCCCAGCATTGTTGAGTTATGGCAAACACTGGCAAAGGAAGTTGGTTTTCCATTGCAGGCTTGCATCGCCAACAGTCTGCGTCGGGGTCTTTTTGATGAAACAGAGGCGGCACGTTACAACAGCACGGCGAATCTGGCTGATAGTTTTGCCCTGACCGGGCTGGGTGAAATGGCCGAGGCCGTTGCTGAATCCGATCAATTGATACAGTTTGGCGAACACACCCAGACAACACATGCTCAGACCACTAGCATTTCAGGCGTTTCTAACGCCAGTGACATTACAATCGACCTGCTGATCCATATTAAAACTCCACCCACACTGGATCTGGAGCCGCTGGAGCTTGGCATGGCGTGCGCCGCATTCGAACAAAAGGTAGCTTTTGTTTTCAGCGGTGACGGCAAGCGCTGGCTACAGAAGGATTTACCCGCCCTGCGCCCCGGAGGCAAATCGGCCAGTAAGCTGATCAGTGCCCTGGCGATGTACGATTGTGATCAGGTCTATTATCTAGCCGAAGACAATAATGATGCCACTGAGCTGAGTACGGCTGCACCTATCTCGTCAGACGCCTATTTGTCACTGCAACAAAACAGCAAACACCAACTTCTTTTCTGATCATTATGATGCCGTTAAATACCGACAAAGATGGCTTTTTAGCCGACCTTAGCGACTGGAACCCTGACGTTGCCAAGCAGCTCGCTGATTCTGAACAGATAGAACTGACTCCCGAGCACTGGGAAGTCATTGACGCGTTGCGGGCCTTTTATCAGGAATTTGATATCTCACCGGCCATGCGGCCACTAAGCAAATATCTGAAACAAACACTGGGCGCGGAGAAATCCTCCAGCATCTATCTGTTAACCCTATTTCCCGGCAGTCCGGCCAAAATTGCCGCCAAAATTGCCGGACTACCCCGACCGGAGAACTGCCTCTGATGAGCACTCAGGAAAAACACGATCTTGCCGAATACGTACGCATTCTGGCGCGCGGCAAAAACGCCAGCCGCCATATGACGCTTGATGAAGCGCACTACACCATGAGCAATATGCTGAAAGGGAATTATCGCCCTGAGCAACTGGGTGCGATTTTTATGCTGATGCGAGTGCTGGAAGAAGACGAGCAGGAGATTGCCGGATTTGCCAAAGCCATCAGTGAGTATCTGCCACAGGATCTGGATGCCGATCTGTTATGGGCCAGTTATGCCGGCAAGCGTCGCCAGCCGTTCTGGTGTTTGTTGTCGGCATTATTACTGAAAGACATGGGCTATAAAATTCTGTTTCATGGCAGCTTGTCACACACCGAAGGGCGGATTTATCTGCATGAGGTATTTGAGCAATTTAACCTGCCACAACTCACGCAAGCCAGCGAGATGCGCCACCATTCGCTGGCCTACCTGCCCTGCTCCGCCATTAACCCTCAGCTGCAGGAATGGTTGTTATTAAAATCGGTACTGGGGGTACGCTCTCCGATCAACACGGTGCTGAAAACCATTTCACCCCAGCACGTCCCCAGTGTTCAGGGTATTTTTCACCCCAATTACAAAGCCATGCACTGCGGTGCTGCTGCACTATTGAATCACGATGCCCTGGTAATTAAAGGCGAAGGTGGTGAATTTGAGGTCAATCCGGAACGCAAATGCGTTGCTCAGTATTGCTTTAACGGCGAGCAAGGTGAAATTGTTATTCAAAACGACCAAAGCTTGTTTGAAGACAAGCCAAAAGACACCTCACCACAACACCTGAGTGATGTGTGGCACGGTCGCTTACACAGTGAATATGCTGAACAGGCGGTGGTTAAGACAGCCGCGTTGGCATTGTGTGCCATCGAAAAAAGCAGCGATTATGACGCTGCTTTTGATCGTTGCAAGACGGCCTGGGATGCACGAAGCAAAGACCACAACACCGTAACTGACCAGCTTACACTTTAAACTGGTCGGTTACGCGCTGCAGGCTACGAGAGATGTCCGTCAGTGATCGGCTGGCGGCTTCTACCTGACTGACTGCGCTCATCGCTTCTTCCGAGCGCTGTTTAATTTCAACCACGTTGTCCTTAATGCTGAACGCCGCGCGCTCTTGGCGCTCGGTTGCAGTGGCAATTTGTGAATTCATTTGATTGATCGAACCAACCTTATCGGTAATCGCCTGTAAGCTTTCGTCTGTGCGGGCCGCCTGATCAACACTATTCTGAGCGCGCTCCTGGCTTTCGCTCATCACAGAAACGGCTGATTGCGCCGCACTCTGCAACTGCTCAATCACCGACTGGATTTCCTGGGTTGAATCCTGAGTGCGTGACGCCAGCGTGCGTACCTCATCAGCAACCACGGCAAAACCACGCCCCTGCTCACCAGCACGAGCTGCCTCAATTGCAGCATTCAGAGCCAGCAGGTTAGTCTGCTCAGCAATGCCTTTAATCACATCCAGAATGCTACCAACATTAGAGGTGTCTGCTTCCAGCTGTTTGATCACATCACTGGCTCGCTCCACCTCTGAAGCCAGGCCATTAATACTTTTAACCGTCTCAGACACAATCTCCCGGCCTTGCTTGGCGGCGCTGTCAGCTTCCGTTGCCGCTTGTGCAGCTGAGCTGGCATTGGCAGATACCTCTTTCACACTGCCTACCATTTCTTCCACCACGCCAGACACAACTTCCGTGGCGTGATTCTGACTTTCAGCAATGGTGGATGTCTGGCTGGTCAGGCTGCCAAGGTCATTCGACACTCCACTTAGCGGTCGGGTGGAGTTCACCACATCACCAATATTTTGATGCAGTTTATCAATGAACTGGTTAAACCAATCAACAACTTCACCCAGCTCATCATTCGAGGTTTTCTCAATTCGCTGCGTCAGGTCGCCATCACCGGTTGCAATACCCCGCAATGAACGCACCAGATTCTTAACCGCTTTACCAATCACCGAGCTGGTGGTCCAGGCGACAAAAGAGATCATTACAATGGCAACCAGAGTAATCGTCAGCCCTACCGACAGCACGTTTTTGGCTGCCTGATTAGAGGCATCAACCGTTTCGTTAAATGCCGTCAGGCCTTCTTCAGAATACACTTCCATCAATTCTTTGGTCTTTGATAGGCTGGCATTCATTTCATCCACTGTCGTCGGAATCAAAGAAGGGTCAAGTGAGCCATCCAGCATGCCCACCGATAGTTTTTTTGCAGACGAAAAGTAACTTTCAAAAGTCGAGCGTATTGCCTGAATCTCAGGGCTGCGCTGTTGCCAGATACGCTCCAGCATATTCAGACTGAGATTGACCTGCTCTTTGATTTTTTCAGCATTGTTTACAAAATCCATTTCGCCCGTACTGACGGCCGTCGAAAATAGTTCCTTAATCTGTTCCAGCCGAACCAGGTTGGCTTTGGAGTCCTGCACGACAGGAAAAAAAGTCTCCTGAATCATCTGCAGTCGTTCAGAGTTTGCATTATTGATATTGGCACTCATCATCAGGTTGATGATAAAGCCCAATATCGCGACACCCGCCAGAGCAAAGATTTTTGCTTTGATGCTTAAGGAGTTCAGAAGACTCATGGTTATTCCCAGGTAATTAATGACCTATCAGGAATAAGCCTAGACTAAATACGTAGAAATGCTGCCCTTTCAGGCACTTCAGAGCAAAGTTTCACAAGAAGTGCCACAAAAAAGGGCAATACAATCACGAATCATTTTTCCAGGATAATTTGTCGTGTAAAGACACAACAGAGCCAATCACCGTTAATGTTGGCGCCTGCAAGGTATGCTCAGCGACATACGCAGGCATATCCGCAATCGTTGATATATGTACTTTCTGATCTGGCAAGGTGCCTTTCTCGATCAAAGCAATTGGAGTGCTGGCAGACATGCCATGATCCATCAATTGCTGACAAATCACCGGGATTCCGGTTAACCCCATATAAATCACCAGTGTCTGGTGTGGGTGTATCAATTCATGCCAGGGCAAGTTGCACGTGCCATCTTTTAAATGGCCGGTCACAAAACGAACACTTTGCGCATGATCTCGGTGAGTTAACGGAATGCCGGAATACGAGGCACAACCACTGGCTGCGGTAATACCCGGCACCACCTGAAATGGCACTCCGGCTTCGGCCAGCTCTTCAATTTCTTCACCACCACGGCCAAAAATAAACGGATCGCCGCCTTTTAAGCG
The DNA here is from genome assembly GCF_965226395.1 of Bacterioplanoides sp. Taxonomy (GTDB): domain Bacteria; phylum Pseudomonadota; class Gammaproteobacteria; order Pseudomonadales; family Oceanobacteraceae; genus Bacterioplanoides. The sequence goes on from NZ_OZ245358.1 coordinate 3,730,951, forward strand.
CAACACCCGTTTACCTTCCTGAGCGGATTTAACCAGCAGTTGGTTAATGCCTTCCTGAGGAACCGCATGGTCACTTTTGGCTTTACCAACATAAAATTTTTCTGCATCCGGCGAGATAAACTCCAGGATTCTTGGGTTAACCAGCCGATCGTAATACACCACATCCGCACTCTGAATCAGGCGCAGCGCGCGAAACGTTAACAGGTCCGGATCACCAGGCCCGGCACCCACCAGATACGCTTCACCACGAGTTTCTTCGGAACCGGCAATCAGTGCTTCACTTAACACCTCAGCACGCTCGGGCTGACGTGATATCACCAGCTCCGGCACATTCGAGTGTATCCAGAGGCGCCAGAACGCCGCTCGTTCCTTGGCTGGCAGCTTTTGTTTAATACGCTCGCGCAAAGACTGCATCAGCTTGCCCAGGTCGGCGTACTCCAGCGGCAAAAAGGCTTCCAGCCGCTCTTTCAGATAACGCGTCAGTGCCGGAGAACCACCACTGGTAGATACCGCCACCAGCACCGGAGAGCGATCAATCACCGCCGGAAAGATAAAGTCGTTGTCGGTTGTCTGGTCAACCCGGCAGACTTTACGCCCTTCGCTTCGGGCCTTTGTCGCCAACGCCTGATTCAGCTCGCCGTTATCGGTCGCCAATACTACAAACCCAGCGTCGGCAAAATCCAGCGACTCATCCGCTAACTGGGCCTGCCAATTGGCTTGTGGGCTATTAAGGATGTGTTGTTGCAGGTCGTGCGGCAGCTCAGGGGCAACCACCTGCAAAGTGCAATCTGCCTGTAGCAGCGTGCGGATTTTGCGCTGGGCGATATTGCCACCACCCACCACAACAAAGGAGGAATGATCCCCCCGGAACACGAGGGGTAAATTCATCATGATTGTCTATCTCTTATCAAACTCAGGCCAGTCGGCCCATTAACTTATTAATAATGATAAGAGCCGCTGGCTAATTATAAGAACAATTAGTTAATTAGTTCTAAGCCACCCATATATGGGCGCAAGGCTTCCGGCACAACAATAGAACCGTCGGCTTGCTGGTAGTTTTCCAGTACCGCTACCATGGTACGACCAACCGCCAGACCCGAACCGTTCAGAGTATGCAGCAATTCCGGCTTATTGGTTTCGGGATTGCGCCAGCGAGCACCCATGCGACGTGCCTGATAATCTTCAAAGTTAGAGCAGGAAGAGATTTCACGGTACTTCTGCTGACCCGGCAGCCATACTTCCAGATCGTAAGTTTTGGCCGCAGAAAAGCCCAGATCGCCACCACACAAAATCACTTTGCGGTACGGCAGATTCAGCTTCTGCAGAATCGCTTCAGCATGGCCTGTCAGTTCTTCTAATGCGGCATCGGAATCCCCGGCTTTAACAAACTGAACCAGCTCAACCTTGTCAAACTGATGCTGGCGAATCATGCCGCGGGTGTCACGACCATAACTGCCCGCTTCAGAACGGAAACACGGCGTATGGGCAACTTTCTTAATCGGTAATTCCTGCGTTGAAATATTTTCACGCAGCAAGTTGGTAACCGGCACTTCAGCGGTTGGAATCAGATACAGATCTTTATCGCCCTGGGCGTTAGGAATCTTAAACAGATCTTCTTCAAATTTAGGCAACTGACCGGTACCTTCCAGCGCATCTTTATTCACCAGATACGGCGTATAGGTTTCTTCATAACCGTGTGCTTCGCTGTGGGTGTCCAGCATAAACTGAGCTAACGCGCGGTGCAGACGGGCCATCTTGCCGGACATAGCAACAAAGCGAGAACCGGCAACCGTTGCGCCAGCATCAAAGCTCAGACCCAGCGGCTCACCCAGATCAACGTGATCTTTGGCTTCAAACTCAAACTGTGTTGGTTCACCCCAAACTGCAACTTCAACGTTGTCTTCTTCATCATTACCATGTGGTACTTCATCACGCGGCACATTCGGAATACTCATCAGCAGGCTCTGCAGTGCCTGTTCAGCTTGCTTAGCCGCCGCTTCCGCTTCAGTAATATCCGCATCAATGCTGCCCATCACCTGAGCTTTGGCATCTTCAGGCGACATGCCCTGACCGATTAATGCACCAATCTGTTTCGAGGCCTTCTTCTTCTCAGCCTGCAACGCCTGAGCCTTGGTCAGCGACGATTTACGTGCTTCGTCCAGACGCTTAAATTCGATATCGTCAAAGGTGAATCCCTTTTTCGCCAGGCCTGCTTTTACCTGATCCAGATTGTCGCGAATAAATTTGATGTCCAGCATTCGTCTGCTTCTACTTTTTCCAAAAAAATAATAATTGTTAACCAATCGATTCTGATAACCACCGGGCCAGCCACATTCCGGACAATGTCGCCAGCAAACATCCCATCAGGCTGATTCCCATATAGCTTAACGCTGCCATCCAGCGTTCTTGCTGTATCAGGGTAATACTTTCTAAAGAGAAGGTGGAAAATGTTGTAAACGCGCCCAGGAAACCCACCATCGCCAGTTGCTTGTGGTGATCTCCGCCCCACTGGTGTTGTACTAACCAGATGTAGGCCACGCCAATGGCGAAGGAGCCTAGCAGGTTCACCGACAGGGTGCCATAAGGAAATGGCTTCTCCAGCCATTTAAACACGGCGGTTGCAACCAGATAGCGGGAGATAGCCCCTAACGCACCGCCAAGACCGATCCATATCAGCGCCATATCAGTGCTCCTCTTTCGGATAACGCTGCTGCGGCGATTGCTGATTCAGCTGCCGCAAATACTCCAGCTTCTGACCGATCTTACCTTCCAGCCCACGCGGTGTTGGTTCATACAGGCGTGTGTCTTTCAGCTCCGGCGGAAAATAGTTTTCACCGGCGGCAAAAGCTTCTGGTTCGTTATGGGCGTAGCGATATTCTTCACCATAACCTGACTCTTTCATCAGCTTGGTTGGCGCATTACGCAGATGCAGCGGCACCTCATAACTGGGCTGTTCCGCAATCATGGTCCGGGCATTATTGTACGCCATATATACGGCGTTGCTTTTTGGCGCACACGCCAGATACATCACCGCCTGAGCAATCGCCAATTCGCCCTCCGGACTGCCCAGCCGGGTTTGTACATCCCAGGCATTGGTGCACAAGGCTAAAGCACGTGGATCGGCGTTGCCAATATCTTCCGAGGCCATACGCACCACACGCCGGGCGATGTAAAGCGGATCACAACCGCCATCCAACATACGCACAAACCAGTACATGGCCGCATCCGGATCAGAACCGCGCACGGATTTGTGTAATGCGGAAATCTGATCGTAAAACGCCTCACCGCCTTTATCAAAACGACGCAGGTTATTGGCCAGCAACTGGTCAACCACATCAAGATCCAACCGCCCCTCGGCTTTAGCCAATTGCAAAGCAAATTCAAGCAAGTTAAGGGATTTGCGCGCATCACCGTCACTGGCCTGAGCAATACGTTGAATCGCTTGCGGCTCAACGTGTGGCGCATCGTCCAGCTTAGCCAGCGCCTGCTGCAGAACCTGCTCAATCTGCTCCGGCAGCAGGCTTTTAAGGATGTACACCTGAGCCCGCGATAACAGTGCATTATTCAGCTCAAATGAAGGGTTCTCCGTGGTCGCGCCAACAAACAAGAAGGTGCCATCTTCCACATAAGGCAAAAACGCATCTTGCTGAGACTTGTTAAAGCGGTGCACTTCGTCAATAAACAGCACGGTTTTGCGCCCGGCAGCACGGCTTTGTTGAGCGCGTACCACGGCATCACGAATATCCTTTACGCCTGACATCACCGCACTGATGGTCAAGAAGCTGGCATCAACATAATGAGCAATCAGTCGGGCCAGCGTGGTTTTCCCCACCCCCGGCGGCCCCCAGAAGATAATCGAATGTAATTCGCCATTATCGAGACTACGGCGCAACGGGGTACCCGGGCCAACCACATGCCCCTGACCGACGTATTCATCCAGGGTTTGTGGTCGCAACCGCGATGCCAGTGGCTCGTAAGCGGGCTGAGGCGAGCCAAATAAATCGTCAGACATAACCACCTACAGATATATCGCACTGAATATTGAAAACGTTTCCGAGGAAGCCAGCACAAGGCACAAAATAAGTGAGAACGCGCAATTTATAAGGAATAAATGAGCATTCAGAACTTATTTTTAACGCAGTAATGGCAACGCAGGTAGTTTTCAAAGTGAGCGACCGTCTATTACATCCACACCTTCAGGCACATCAAACACAAAGGCTTGCTCATCAACCACCTGATTCTGCTTTTGCTGAGTGAAGACAATGTCGGTGATCTGACCGGCCGCATCATAAATTTTCATGCCTTGCAGGATATGGTCGTGGTAATGAAATTCCAGCGACTGAAATAACTGGCTGGAGTCTTTTGGCATCAACTGATAAATCACGTTTTCATCAGCAGTGGTTTTGCTGACAACAAAACTGGCATCAATTTCCTGCGTATTACCACTCAGCAGTAAGGCCGGAGTTTCCTGAACACGCTGATCCATATTACGAATCGTGACCTGCTCCAGATCCATATCGTAAACCCAGATTAACTGGCCATCCGACACCACCAGCTGAGCAAAGGGATCTTCAGTTTGCCAACGCATCTTTCCGGGCTTAGCGACGCTTAACGAGCCTTCCATTTGCTGCAGGATTTCGCCGGTTTGTGTTTTGGATGATTGAACAAAGCTGGCCTGAAAGTTTTCCATGCCCTCTAATGCCAATAAAAATGACGCCAGCGCCTTTTCATTAGTCACGCTCTTGTCATTAGCTTGGCTTGTATCGGCATAGGCCGGAACACCAAACCAGGACAGGTTAATTAACAGAGTGAACAGCCATATCACGCGAGAGAACATTGTCGGAACTTTCCTAGCAGATTGATTAAAATAAAGTTAACAGTAAATATTATTGCAGTGCAGTTTTATTGCAGCGCTACTCTATTGTGGTGCAGCGCGGGCAATTACTTCCCGAGCACCATTATGAGCCGGTGGCGAAACCACACCCGAGGCTTCCATGGTTTCTACCAGACGTGCAGCGCGGTTGTAGCCGATGCGCAATTTACGCTGAACTGACGAAATAGAACATTTGCCGGATTCAGTAACAAATGCCACCGCCTGATCGTACAAGTCATCTTTTTCATCACCGCCTTCCATGCCCGGCACACCATCACCTTCGCCGCCCTGGGTGATTTCTTCGATGTATTCCGGCTCACCACGTTGCTTCCACTCGGCAACCAAGCGGTGAACTTCATCATCATCCACAAAGGCACCATGAACCCGTTCGGGCAAAGCGCTACCAGGCGGCATAAATAACATATCACCATGACCCAGCAGCTGCTCTGCACCACCCTGATCCAGAATGGTACGAGAATCGATTTTGGACGACACCTGAAAGGCAATCCGGGTCGGCACGTTGGCTTTAATCAAGCCAGTAATGACATCCACCGACGGGCGCTGGGTCGCCAGAATCATATGAATGCCCGCCGCCCGGGCTTTCTGGGCAATACGAGCAATCAGTTCTTCAACCTTTTTGCCCACCATCATCATCATGTCGGCAAATTCGTCGATCACAATCACGATATAAGGCAGAGGTTCCAGCGTTGGTGGCGTGGTATCGAAGGATTGGTCAATCTGCCAGGTCGGATCAACAATCGGCTGACCAGCATCCAGCGCGTCCTTAACCTTTTTGTTAAAGCCGGCAATATTACGAACGCCCATGGCCGCCATCAGCTGATAACGACGCTCCATCTCTTCCACCGACCAACGCAAGCCATTGTGCGCTTCTTTCATATCGGTGATTACCGGAGTTAGCAGGTGTGGGATACCTTCATACACCGAAAGCTCCAGCATCTTGGGGTCAACCAGAATCAGGCGCAGCTCTTCTGGCGTGGCCTTGAATAGTAGCGACAGCAACATGGCGTTTACGCCCACCGATTTACCCGATCCTGTGGTACCGGCCACCAGCATATGCGGCGCCTTGGCCAAATCAGTAACAATGGGGTTGCCACCAATATCATGGCCCAGGGCGATGGTCAGTGGTGATTTGCCTTTGTCGTATTCCTTCGAAGCCAGTACTTCGGAGATCGACACCATGGCACGATTTTCATTGGGCACCTCAATGCCCATTACAGATTTACCCGGAATAACTTCCACCACACGCACCGCAACCATCGCCATGGAGCGGGCCAAATCTCGCGCTAGACCCGAGATTTTACTGGCCTTAACACCAGGAGCAGGCTGAATCTCAAACCGGGTAATCACCGGCCCCGGCGCCACGGCAGTGACTTCGACTTTTACACCAAAGTCGGCCAGCTTCTGCACCAGCATTTGTGACATATCCTGCAATCGCTCAGGGGAGAATCCTGCGCCCTGATCGGTGCGCGGTGGGTCCAGCAAGGCAATCGACGGCAGTGGTTGATCGGCCTTAAATAAACTGCCCTGCAACTCCCGGGCTGCGCGCTCGGACACGCCATTCTCTTTTTTCTCCAGCGGCTGAATTGGGATTTCTTTATCACCTGAGGATTGCGGTTCTGGTTGCAGTGTTGGTGCTGGCGCTGCTTGAGTCTTGGCTGGCGTAGAGGCAGATGACCTTGCTTGCGCCCGTTTTGGCTTTATCTCCGGCAGCGTTTTTTCTACAAGGGGTTCTGCAATAAGAGGCGGTTCAATAAAAGGCTCTGCAACAACAGCAGGTTCGGGGAAGGTTTCTGCTTCTAAGGTGTCCGTTACCAGTGGAATATCGTCGGCGGCAGTTAGCGCATCCATATCAGAGAACAATGGTTCTATTGGCTCATCATTAGCTTCCGCACGAACAGGCTCTGATGGAGCCTCTTTTTTGGCATCTTGCTTCTGCTGATGTTGTTTTTGTTGATGTCTCTTCTGTTTAAGTCGCGTGACCAATGACATCAGCCAACCACCGATTCGCTCAAATACCACAAGCCAGGAAAATTCCAGATATAAAACCAGCCCTAATGCCAGTCCGGCAGTCAGAATCATCACTGAGCCAATAAAACCAAACAGCGGCAGCAATAGCTCAATCTGACGGCTACCTAATGCGCCACCCGCTCCAGCTGGCAGCCAGGGCGCTTGCCAGATACTCACTTCCGCCAGCGCGCTCAGCGTCATGATAATCAGAATGATCCCTAAGCTGCGGATATACCAGGGCTCATAAGGCTCGCGTCGTGAGCGAAATAACAATGCAATGCGGGTAATAATCAACAACGGGAAAGCAAAAGCCAGCAGACCCAGCGAGTGAAACAGGAAATCCGCCAGGTAGGCACCTACCCTCCCGGCTGCATTTTGCGAGGCATCAGCGCCAATAGCACTCCAGCCCCCCTGTTCTGGCGAATAAGAAATCAAGGCGGTCAGCAATAACAGCGAACCGACCACCATCAGAAGAAAAACAACGTCCTGACGTTTGTTTCGACCACTCTGTTTCGGCTGAGATTCATCAGCTTCAGCCGCTAACGAAGACGATAAAACATCTGAATCCTTCAAAGACTTATCTTCGGACAAATCGTGTTCCTGTTACACTAAATAAGCAAAGACGAGAGTTTACCACGGGTTTTACATGATTGACTGGCTTGATGCAGCACAACCACCTTTTTTCCCCGCCAGCCACCAGGCACTGGACGAACCTAATGGCTTACTGGCGGCCGGAGGTTGTACATCGCCTTTGTGGCTGGATCAGGCTTATCGTCAGGGCATCTTCCCCTGGAATGACCCGGAAGAAGTGCGCTTATGGTGGACACCCGCACCACGCGCTGTGATTACAGCAGAATCATTCCGAATCCCACGAACCGTAAGAAAACTGATTAATCGTGCAAAAAACTACACCGTCACCCTGAATCAGGCGTTTGAACGTGTGATTCAGGCCTGTGCTGCTCCGCGGGCCGAGGAGTCCGGCACCTGGATTGATGATGACATCATAACCAGCTATCAGCGTATGCTGCGCAGTGGCCGGGCACTAAGTATTGAGCTCTGGAATCCCGATGGCGAGCTGATTGGCGGCTGCTATGGACTGCTTAAAGGGCGGGTGTTTTTTGGCGAGTCGATGTTCTCCCGGGAATCCAACGCGTCAAAAATTGCCTTTGGTGTAACCGCACCACTGCTGCTTGAGCATGGCATTCAGATGATTGACTGCCAGATGCACACTGAGCATTTAGCTCAATTTGGCGCTCAGGAGATCCCGCGCTCTCAATTTGAAGCGCAATTACAGCAGGCAATACAAGAGAAAACCCAACTCCAGCTGCCGTCCGCACTATTGATTTCAGCGAGCGCCTGATATGAAACAAATCCGCGTTTATCTGCCTCATGAATCCCAGCCCTGCTCATATTTGCCACAACAGCGCTCCCGCAGTCTGTATGTCGACCCTCGCCTGGAGCTGGGTCAACAGGAGCTTACCCTACTCAGTCAAAATGGCTTTCGCCGCAGTGGGCGGGTTGTGTATCGTCCGGAATGCCCGGACTGCAATGCTTGCCAGTCGGTGCGCATTCAGGCTCAGCAGTTAACACTTTCGCGCTCTCACAAACGCATTCTGAAAAAGAATCAGGATCTGACTCTGAAAGTTGAACTGCCAATTGATGGAGCACTGCACTACCCGACTTATAAACGCTACATCAGTGAGCGACACTCGGATGGCGATATGTACCCGCCTCATTTTGAACAATACCAGGGATTTCTGCTGGAAGACTTTGGCAACACCCGTTTTTTATCGGCCTACTTGGGTGACAAGCTGATCGGCAGCCTGGTGTTTGATGTATTAGATGATGGCTTGTCATCGGTGTATTGTTTTTTTGAGCCGCAGCAATCCGGGCGTTCTCCGGCTATGTTTTTGATTCTATCCCTGACCTTGTTGGCACAAGGTCTTAAATTGCCTTTTAACTACCTGGGCTATCAGGTGGATGGCTGTCAGAAAATGGCTTATAAAACCCGTTTTTCGCCATTGGATACCTTAATTGATGACGAGTGGCGACCGAAACCGAGATAGCCCTTTGCTTTTTCGGGAATTTGAGGCAGAATGCGCGCGCACTGTACTAACCAAGTGGGTGTTGTACTAACCAAGCGGGCATAAGCTCAGCGTCTAAACAGGTGACGAATGGCAAAAGATGATCACATTGAAATGGAAGGTGAAGTAATTGATACCCTTCCAAACACTATGTTCCGTGTAAAACTGGAAAACGGACACGTAGTTACTGCTCATATTTCAGGCAAGATGCGTAAAAACTACATCCGCATCCTGACCGGCGACAAGGTGAAAGTGGAGTTGACTCCATACGACTTGAGCAAAGGTCGCATCACCTACCGCGCGCGCTAATCAATAGCAGCGCCTCTTCCGGCCCTCCCTGGCCGGAATGACGAGGTTCCTATGCAGGAACCTCTTCCACCACTTCAATCGCAATATCATCATCCTCAACCAGAATCTCGACCTCGCCACCATTATTGGCTAACTCACCAAACAGAATCTTCTCTGCCAGCGGCTTCTTGATCTTATCCTGAACCAGACGATTCATTGGACGAGCACCCATTTTTTCATCATAACCATGCTCCCCCAGCCAGCGCTTCGCTTCTTCAGACACCAGAATGCTGACTCGTTTTTCGTCCAGCTGGCCCTGCAGCTCAGCGACAAACTTATCAACCACATGCAGAATGGTATCTTTTGATAGCGGTGCAAACTGAATCACGGAATCAAGGCGATTGCGGAACTCAGGCGTGAATACCTTTTTGAGCTCTTCTGCACCATCGGTTGTGTGATCCTGATGAGTAAAGCCAATACTGTTGCGACTCATCATCTGAGCCCCGGCATTGGTGGTCATAATCAGAATGACATTACGGAAGTCCGTCTTACGGCCATTATTGTCGGTTAACGTGCCGTGATCCATTACCTGCAACAGGATGTTGAATACTTCCGGATGAGCTTTCTCAATTTCATCCAGCAACAACACACAATGCGGGTTTTTATTCACGGCTTCCGTCAGTAAGCCACCCTGGTCATACCCCACGTAACCCGGAGGTGCACCAATCAGGCGGGAGACGGTATGACGCTCCATGTATTCCGACATATCAAAGCGCACCAGTTCCATGCCCATCACCGACGCCAACTGTTTCGACACCTCGGTTTTACCAACCCCGGTTGGGCCAGCAAATAAGAAGGAGCCAATCGGTTTTTCCGGTGCATTTAACCCGGCGCGCGACATCTTCACCGCCGTAGACAGCGTCTGAATGGCTTCATCTTGGCCAAATACCACCATCGACAGTTTATCTTCCAGCTTAAACAGCAGTTCTTTATCCGAAGCCGAAACGGACTTGGGAGGAATACGGGCAATAGCAGCCACAACCTGCTCAACCTCAGGCACACCAATCACTTTTTTACGCTTACTCTGCGGCAATAGGTGCTGCTGAGCGCCAACCTCGTCAATCACATCAATCGCCTTATCTGGCTGATTGCGATCATTGATATAGCGATCCGCCAGCTCAGCTGCCGCTTTTAACGCCTTATCGGTGTAGCGAATAGCATGATGCTCTTCGAAGCGTGATTTCAGACCCTTCAGAATTTTATAAGTGTCATCAACTGATGGCTGGGCTACATCAATTTTCTGGGAAGCGGCGCGTCAGTGCACTGTCTTTTTCAAAGATGCCGCGGAATTCGGTAAAGGTTGTTGAGCCAATACAGCGAATTTCACCGGAACTAAGCAAAGGCTTCAGCAGATTACTGGCGTCCATCACCCCACCTGAGGCAGCACCAGCACCAATAATGGTATGAATTTCGTCAATAAACAGAATGCCATGCGGTTGTTTTTTCAGCTCTGCCAATAGCGCTTTAAAGCGCTTTTCAAAGTCACCGCGGTATTTGGTACCGGCTAGCAAGGCACCCATATCGAGACTGTAGACCACGGCATCTTCGATCACTTCCGGAACGTCTTTATCAACAATGCGTTTCGCCAAGCCTTCGATAATAGCGGTTTTGCCAACACCGGAATCACCCACCAGTAGCGGGTTGTTTTTACGACGGCGAGCCAGAATCTGTACCAGGCGACCCACTTCAAAGTCACGACCAATCAGAGGATCAATTTTGCCTTCTTTGGCTACTTTGTTGAGGTTGGTGGCATAACCTTCGAGAGCATTTTTACCTGACGCTTCACCGTCTTCATCAACATGCTCACCCATTTGCTCGGATGGTTCATCCGAACCTGACACCTTGGATATGCCGTGCGAGATGTAATTCACCACATCAATGCGGGCGATATTCTGTTGTTTAAGGAAATAGACAGCCTGACTTTCCTGCTCACTGAAAATGGCAACCAGCACGTTGGCGCCAGTGACTTCGGATTTACCGGATGACTGCACGTGAAAAACAGCGCGTTGCAAAACCCGCTGAAACCCCAAGGTTGGCTGGGTTTCACGCTCGGCATCCGCATCCGGAATCAGAGGTGTGGTTGAATCGACAAATTCCTGTAAATCTTTGCGCAGCTTGGTCATGTCTGCGCCGCATGCCTCCAGCACTTTTCCGGCTGCATCATTATCCAGCAATGCCAGCAGCAGATGCTCTACCGTCATAAACTCATGGCGTTTCGAGCGAGCTTCCTTGAACGCTTCATTCAGTGTTTGCTCAAGCTCTCTATTCAGCATGTCGCCTCCTCAGCGTTAGTCTTCTACCGGTGCGATTTCACACATCAGCGGATGATTACAGTCACGGGAATACTGATTCACCATAGCTGCTTTTGTCTCTGCTACATCGCGGCTGTAAATTGCACAGACCGCACTGCCCTTAGTGTGTACTGCCAACATGATTTGCGTTGCTTCTTCGGCATTTTTGCCAAACAGCTTCTGGAGCACTTCCACAACAAATTCCATCGGCGTGTAATCATCATTCAGCATGATCACACTGTACATGGATGGTCGTTTCAGCTCGGGTTTTGCTGGCTCTACAGCAACACCACCTTCCCCATCAAATTCCGGTTCATCTTGGTTTGAGTTTAGTTGAGTTTTAAAAATATGATGCATCTGAGATTATCAGGTAAGAGTAAAAGTTCATCATACCTTTCCTGAATAAGGCCTCCAAGCCAATAAACAAGAGGTTTCCGATAAAACAATGCATTCCATTGTCTTGACGAATGTATGAGTGGAGCGTAATGTAGTTAAGTCATTGTCAGGACGGCATACATCCCCTCCTGATTTGCAGTTCCCGCTTTCAAGCTCGAGAAGGAGGTTCAGAATGAAAACAGGGAAAGTTAAGTGGTTCAATAACGCCAAAGGCTACGGCTTCATTCTGGCGGACGATAGCAACGAAGATCTTTTTGCTCACTACTCCACCATTCAGATGGATGGCTATCGCACTCTCAAAGCGGGCCAATCCGTTCAATTCGATACCAAACCCAGCGATAAAGGCACACACGCCATCAATATTCGTGCACTTGACGATGGCGGTGAAATATCCGAACAGCCTGCCAGCGAACCAGCACAAATCATTCAACCAGAAGCTGAATTAGCTGAAGCCTGATTTTAAGCAGCAGACAAACAAAACAGCACCCATAAAAAAACCACCAATCGGCGGTTTTTTTATGCTCAGAGTCTGCGAACAGACTCCTATTATTGAGGCATTCGCTTAGCAGCGAATACCTTCAACCAACTCATTCAGCGTTGCGCTTGGGCGCATCACCTTTTCAGCCAGTTGCGGATCTGGGCGGTAATAGCCACCAATATCAGCATCTTTGCCCTGAACAGCTGCCAGCTCAGCAATGATTTTCTCTTCATTGTCGGCAAATGATTGAGCAACCGCTGCAAAGGCAGCCTTCAACTCTGCATCGTCATTCTGAGCGGCCAGTGCCTGAGCCCAGTATTTAGCGATAAAGAAGTGACTACCACGATTGTCCAGCGCACCCACTTTACGGCCCGGAGACTTGTTCTCATCCAGTAACTCGCCCGTTGCCACATCCAGTGCTTTGGCCAGAACCGCAGCACGAGCATTATCCGTGCTTTCAGCCAGGTGCTCCAGAGAAGCAGCCAATGCCATAAACTCACCCAGAGAATCCCAACGTAGGAAGTCCTCTTCCAGCAATTGCTGAACATGCTTAGGCGCAGAACCACCTGCGCCTGTTTCGAATAAACCACCACCATTCATCAACGGCACAATCGACAGCATCTTGGCACTGGTACCCAGCTCCATGATCGGGAACAGGTCAGTCAGATAATCACGCAGCACGTTGCCCGTTACGGAAATAGTATCTTCACCGTTCTTAATGCGCTCCAGCGAGAAACGAGTTGCTTCTTCCGGTGCCATGATGTGAATTTCCAGGCCAGCTGTATCGTGTTGCGGCAGGTATTGTTCAACCTTGGCAATTAATTGTGCATCGTGGGCGCGGTTTTTATCCAGCCAGAACACAGCCGGGGTTTGCGTTAAGCGAGCACGTTTAACGGCCAGCTTCACCCAATCCTGAATCGGCGCATCTTTGGCCTGACACATACGCCAGATATCACCCTGCTCAACCTCATGCTGCATCAGCACGGTGCCTGCTGCATCAATCACAGAGATTTTGCCATTGTCTGGTACTTCAAAGGTTTTATCGTGAGAGCCGTATTCTTCAGCTTTCTGAGCCATCAAACCAACATTAGGCACGGTGCCCATCGTCGTTGGGTCGAATGCACCGTGTTTCTTACAGAACTCAATGGTTTCCTGATAAACACCAGCATAACAACGATCAGGAATGATGGCCTTGGTATCTGCCAAACCACCGTTCTCATCCCAGGCCTTACCGGAGTTACGGATCAGCGCTGGCATAGAAGCATCAACGATAACATCGTTTGGCACGTGCAGATTGGTGATGCCCTTGTCGGAATCTACCATCGCAACCTTGGTGCGGGATGCAAAAATGGCATCGATCTTTGCTTTGATCGCTTGCTGTTTATCTTCTGGCAGGCGATCCATTTTATTAACCACATCACCAAAGCCGTTGTTTGGATTGATGCTGACGCTGGCAAAGTCTTCGGCAAACTCTTCGTATAACTCGGCAAAGAAGACTTCAACGGCATGACCGAAGATGATTGGGTCAGACACCTTCATCATGGTGGCTTTCAGGTGCAGAGACAGTAATAAGCCCTGCTCTTTACACTCGTCAATCTGAGCGGCCAGGAACTCACGCAATGCGTTGCGGCTCATAACGGAAGAGTCAATAACCTCACCCGCCAACAGTGCAGTTTTCTCTTTCAGAACCTGCTTTTCACCAGACGCATTTTCAAACTCAATACGAACATCGGTAGCGGCTGCAACAGTCACCGACTGCTCGCTGCCATAGAAATCACCGTGCTCCATATGAGCAACATGTGTTTTGGAATCTGCAGACCATTCACCCATTGAGTGTGGGTGTTTGCGGGCGTATTCTTTTACCGCACCCGGAGCACGACGATCGGAGTTGCCTTCACGCAGCACCGGGTTAACCGCACTGCCTTTTACTTTGTCGTACAAGGCTTTGATTTTGGCTTCTTCTTCGTTTTGCGGCTCATCCGGGTATTTAGGGAAGGCGTAACCTTTGGCGCGCAGTTCTTTCAGTGCATCTTTCATTTGTGGAATTGAAGCACTAATGTTTGGCAGCTTGATAATATTGGCTTCTGGCTGCTTCGCCAGATCACCCAGTTCAGCCAGTGCATCGGCAATGCGCTGATCTTCGTTCAGGTATTCACCCAGGGTTGAAATCAGGCGACCAGATAAGGAAATGTCTCGGGTTTCTACTTCAATACCCGCAGATTGGGTAAAGGCTTTAACAATGGGGAGTAAAGAGTAGGTTGCCAGTGCTGGCGCCTCGTCGGTCTCGGTATAAATAATTTTTGGTGTTTGTGTCGACATCTTTACTCCTATAGCATTTTGCTTTGTGCTGTATCGCATGGGCTCAATAGTCAGATTGCTTTTGGCAATCAAGGTTTGATTGATGGTGCCCGGAAGGACTCATCGCTGGCATACCCTGATGAGTCAGAAACAGATGAGAAACAGCATAATTCTTCTTCACCTGATTGGTCCGGACGCTAATTTGTAGTTTTTCTACAAAAAAAGCAAGTCAGACGAAAGAATAAGGTAGTTTTCTTACAAAATTCTTATGGCAACACTCATTCTTCTCAACAAACCCTTCAATGTGTTATCCCAGTTTAGCGACTCTGAAGGACGCTGCACGCTTAAGCAGCACATTTCTCGTACCGATGTTTATCCTGCCGGGCGACTGGATTACGACTCCGAAGGCTTATTGCTACTCACGGATAATGGCCAATTACAGGCTCAGATCGCCAACCCCAAATACAAGATGGAAAAAACGTACTGGGTGCAGGTAGAAGGAAAGCCGCAGGATTCTGATCTGGAAGCGCTGCGCAAAGGTGTTGTTCTTAAAGATGGCCCAACCCGGCCCGCCAAGGTCAGTCTGATTAATGCACCAGATGTCTGGCCACGCAACCCACCGATCCGTCAGCGCAACAATGACATCACCAGTTGGCTGGAAATAAAAATCAGCGAAGGCCGCAATCGTCAGGTGCGACGCATGACCGCTCATATCGGCTACCCTACCCTGCGCCTGATTCGTGCAGCAATCGGCAACTGGTCGGTTAAGACACTGGCACCCGGAGAAAGCAAAGCGCTCAATATCCATATGCCAGCACCCTCTGAAAAAGGGCAATCCCAGAAAAAACAACATCAAAAAAGACAACACCCCAAAAACAGCCAGCGAAAAGACCATCACACAAAACCATCGGCAAACAGGAAACCAAAACGCTGATTGGATTTGAGCCAGATAAATCACTTAGGTAGACTGCGCCCCTTTTGCATTTATCCTTTGTACTCACCCTTGCAGACAGGCACGCTTTACTTATGAATGACCGCTGGACGCCACACGCAACGGTTGCCACCGTTATAGAGAAAGATGGCCAATTTTTGATGGTAGAAGAAATCAGCGGCGGTCAACGGGTGATCAATCAGCCAGCAGGCCATATTGAACAAGGCGAAACCATCCTCGAAGCCGCCCGCCGTGAAACACTTGAAGAAACCGGCTGGACAGCAGAACCTCAACAACTGATTGGTCTGTATACCTATACCGCTCCCAGCAATGGTGTGACTTATCACCGCTACTGTTTTGCCGCGAAAGCCATAGAAGAAGTAAAAGATGCCACTCTCGATGATGGCATCATCGGCCCACGCTGGATGACCATTGAAGAGTTACGTAACAGCCCCAATCTCAGATCCCAAATGGTGCTAACCTGCATTGAAGACTATTTGTCTGGCAAACAATTCCCGTTAGACCTGATTACTGAACACCCTTAATAACGCAAACACAAGTACCCAAACGATATGACCCAGTTAGCTGACCTTAACCCAGCCCAAACCAAAGTCATCGTTGGCATGTCCGGCGGTGTCGATTCATCCGTTTCAGCCTATCTGCTGCTACAGCAGGGCTATCAGGTCGAAGGCCTGTTTATGAAAAACTGGGATGAAGACGATGGCACAGAATACTGCACGGCCAAAGAAGACCTGGCCGATGCACAACAGGTGTGCGACACCCTTGGTATCAAACTGCACCAGGCTAATTTTGCCGCCGAATACTGGGACAATGTCTTTGAACATTTCCTTGAAGAATACAAAGCTGGCCGCACTCCGAACCCGGACATTCTCTGTAACCGTGAGATCAAATTTAAAGCCTTTCTGGAGTACGCTCAGGTGCTTGGCGCCGATCTGATTGCCACCGGTCACTATGTCCGCCGTGGCGATACCGAGACGGAAACCCAGCTGTTAAAAGGTCTAGATAACAACAAAGATCAAAGTTACTTCCTGCACGCTGTTGCTGGCAGTGAAATTGCGAAAACTCTGTTTCCGGTTGGTGAATTAGAAAAGCCGGAAGTTCGCCGCATTGCGGAAGAAAACAATCTGGTTACTCATAACAAAAAAGACTCCACCGGCATTTGTTTTATTGGCGAACGTCGTTTTAAGGATTTTCTGCAGCAATACCTCCCTGCTCAGCCCGGCCGTATCGAAACAGCAGACGGTGTTGATATTGGTGAACACCAGGGTTTGATGTATCACACCTTAGGACAACGTCAGGGCCTTGGTATTGGTGGTTTAAATGGCTTCTCTGAAGACCCCTGGTTTGTTGCTGATAAAGATCTTGAGCGCAATATCCTGATAGCCGTGCAGGGCAAAAACCACCCTCGCTTGTTTAAAGACTGGCTGACGACATCCGAGATTTATTGGGTCAATAATGAGCCGGAACTGCCGCTGCGCTGTAAAGCCAAGGTACGTTACCGCCAAGCCGATCAGGATTGTGTTATTCATAAAACGGCCGAAGGTTATCGGGTAGAGTTTGACCAGCCACAACGAGCCGTCACTCCCGGCCAGTCTCTGGTGTTGTATACCGGTGAAATCTGCTTAGGTGGCGGAGTTATCGAGCACACAGGCGACCATAGCGACAACGCCGAGAGCGACAACAACAATCTGGACGAAAGCCACAATAAGGGGAGCCAGGCATGACCCCTGAACAACCAACGCTACTGCATAAAAACCACGAACAAGCCATTGCGCTGGCGGCTGTATTTCAGGTTGCCACTCTGGTTGAGCAACTGGCCCGCAGTGGCGATGTTCCGGAAGAAACATCCCTGCCGCTGATAGAAAGCCTGTTTAGCCAGAATCCAAAATACTTTGGCGATATCTACGGCGATGCCAGCACCCGCCTAACCATCGGCCTTAAGCAACTCAAGGCAATTGCCGGCAAAGAGCCACAAGGCATCAACCCGGACATTACCCGCTATGCCCTTAGCCTGCTTCATCTGGAGAAAAAGCTCAGCAAAGCACCGGATATGCTCAACGCCTTAGGTCAGGGTATTCAGGATGCAGAGCGTCAGGCGCATCACTTCGGTATTGCTCATGAAAACACCATTGCCTCACTGGCCGGGCTGTACAAGCAAACACTGAGCAATCTGAGTTTCCGCATTCGGGTGACCGGCAATCCGACCTACCTGCAGACCAATCACACTGCCAATCGCGTGCGTACCCTGCTGCTGGCCGGCATTCGTGCAGCCATGTTATGGCGTCAGGTTGGTGGTAAACGCTGGCAGTTATTAGTGAGTCGCGGCCGCTATCTGAAAGCATGTGATGAGCTGCTGAGTGGTGACATCAAGCGATGAAAGCAATTAACCGCTCTTTTTCTACCGCTCCAATGATGGATTGGAGTGATCGCCATTGCCGGGCGTTCTGGCGCCAGCTCAGCAAAAACACCTTGCTGTACACCGAAATGGTCACCACCGGTGCTTTGATTCATGGCAACCGCGAACGTTTTTTACAATACAACGATATCGAACATCCTGTTGCCTTGCAGCTGGGTGGCTCCAACCCGGAAGAGCTGGCCCAGTGTGCCCAGTTTGCTGAACAGTGGGGCTACGATGAAGTCAACCTGAATGTCGGCTGTCCCAGTGATCGGGTGCAAAATAATATGATTGGCGCCTGCCTGATGGCACACCCACAATTAGTGGCCGATTGTATTAAAGCGATGCAGGATGCCTGCAATATTGAAGTCACCATCAAGCATCGCATTGGCATTGATGATATCGACAGCTATGAGCATATGCGTGATTTTGTCGCGACGGTGGCTAAAACCGGCTGCAAGAGTTTCACCGTACATGCCCGTAAAGCCATTCTTCAGGGCTTGTCTCCCAAAGAAAATCGCGATATTCCGCCGCTGCAATACCCGTTGGTGTATCGCCTGAAGCAGGAATTTCCTGAGCTGGAAATCATTATTAACGGCGGTATTAAAACGCACGCCGAATGTTCCGAACACCTGAGTCAGGTTGACGGCGTAATGCTGGGTCGGGAGGCTTACCATAACCCGGGGATTCTGATGCAGGCGGATGCCCTGTATTTTGATGCCGACAGCAGCAAAGACGGCAGCGACAGCGATGCAGATTCGTTAGCGCAGCGGATTCAGGCCGTCCGCGACTTTTACCCCTATATCGAAAGTGAGCTGAGCAAGGGCGCAACGCTGCACTATATCAGCCGTCATATGCTGGGGTTGTTTAACGGTATGAAAGGTGCCCGACAATTCCGCCGCCACCTGAGTGAAAATGCCTTTAAAAAGGAATCGGGCATTGAGGTGATGGAACAGGCTTTATCCTTGGTCGAAGCCTGAGCAAAGCCTTATGGGCTGCCGAATTCAGCAGCCCATGTGTTCAGTCTTATTCTTTCACTGAGTAAGACTGAGCATCCTCTAAACCACCTACATTCTTCACATTGGTGTAGCCTAATTCCTGCAGCGCTTGCAAAGCGACACCAGCACGACGGCCCGAGCGGCAGTACAGTAAAATCTCGGCATCTTTATTAATATTAAGCGCAGCAATATCCACTGAGATTTGCGTATGCGGAATATTATGAGCACCCTCCAGATGCTCGCCAGCAAACTCACCAGCGCTGCGAACATCAATCCAGACCGGTTCAGATGCCCATGCCGAAAAGCTCAGCAACATAGCTGCGAGGATAGTAATCAGCTTCATATTTCGTCTCCAAGTTATTCTGAGAATTAGACTTTTTAGCCAAACAGATTCGATTCTGCATTGACCTGAATCGCATGTTAAGCGAGTCTAACGATAATTTAGTTATTGCATAACCTGCACTCAGGAAAAGACATGAATAAGCTGGACGCCCTGAAAGACATGACGGTTGTTGTTGCCGACACTGGCGATATCGAAGCCATTCGTCAACATCAACCGGCTGATGCCACCACCAATCCTTCTCTGATTCTGAAAGCCGCACAACTTGATGCCTACCAGCCACTGATTGCCGATGCAATCAGCTGGGCCAAACAATGTAAGAATTCAGAATCCTTGCTGAGCAATGCCTGCGATAAGCTGGCGGTGGCGATTGGTTGTGAGATTCTGCAAATCATCCCGGGGTTAATTTCCACCGAGGTCGATGCTCGCTTGTCCTTTGATCGTGAGGCAACCATTGCCAAAGCCCGCAAACTGATTCAGATGTATCACGATGCCGGCATTGATAAAGATCGCGTATTGATCAAAATTGCCGCCACCTGGGAAGGTATTCAGGCCGCCAAAGCGCTGGAGTCAGAAGGTATTCACTGCAATCTGACCTTGTTGTTTAACTTCAGCCAGGCCGTCGCTTGTGCCGAAGCCGGTGTCACCCTGATCTCTCCTTTTGTTGGCCGAATACTCGACTGGTATAAAGCCAGCCAACCCGATGAAGACTACAGCGGCCCACGCGACCCGGGCGTGCAATCGGTAACCCAGATTTATAACTACTATAAGCAACATGGTTACAGCACGGTTGTGATGGGTGCCAGCTTCCGCAATACCGGAGAAATTGAACAGCTGGCAGGCTGCGACAAGCTCACCATCAGCCCGGATCTGTTGTCTCAACTGCAACAGGATGCCAGCCCACTGAGCCGCAAACTCTCAGTCGAACATGCCGACACCAGCATTGAGAAGTTATCGCTGAGCGAAGCGGATTTCCGCTGGGCGATGAATCAGGATGTGATGGCCGCAGAAAAGCTGGCCGATGGCATACGCCGCTTTGCAGCTGACCAGCAAACGCTGGAAGATATGATTCAACAGAACGTGTAGCACCCGGTTATGCTGAAACAACTTTTTGCCTTATTTGAACAACCATCACCAGAACGCCAGCCGCATACGCTGGCGTTAGCAACCGCGGTATTACTGGCCGAAATTGTACGTGCCGACCACCAGGTCGATGATGCTGAAAAAGCGGCAATGAAAACCGCTCTGCAACACAGCCTTAAACTCACTTCGGAAGAAGCTTCCTCCTTAGTCGATGAAGCGCTGAACACAGCTCAGGCAGCTAACGATTTGCAACAATTCACCCGGGTTATTCACGACAAGTGCAACCCGGATGAAAAATTCCAGCTGCTGTGCAACTTATGGAAAGTAGCCTACGAATCGGATGGGCTGGATAAATACGAAGAGCATATGATCCGCCGAATTGCAGACTTACTCTATATTCCACACAGTGAATTTATGCGCGCCAAAGCGATTGTCAAAGCACAAAAGAAAAACGACCCATGATCATCTCTGATATTGCCGAGCAATTTTCAGCGCTAACCGAATTATTATCCCAACTTCACCAGCATCTTCTGCAGCAACGCCCATCGCATTATTATCCGATTACCGGCGAAGAAAAGGTAATTGCCGACGATGCGTTGCAGCATGCCTGCACCCTGCTGAGCGATCTCTGGTATCAGGGCAATCAGGATGGGCGTGAAACCCGCTCCCGCCACGGCATCATTGTTGCTGATCAACAAACCGCGGAGCTAATTCAGCGTATCAATCAACAAAAAGAGTCGTTCAGAGCCGCAGTCAATCGGGCCAAGCAAAGCCTGTCCCGGGATGACTGGCAGCAGCAACACGAACAGCTGAGCACTTATGGCCAAACCTTACGCGAACAACTGCGACTCAGCGGCCTGGGCCGGGTTCATCTGAAGCAGTGTTATCGCCATATTCCGCTATTAGACAAACCGGTCAAGAAGATTGGGTTCAGTTGGTACAACCATGGCCGCTCGATTAAGAAAATCAGCCACCAGCAAGCTCAGGATTTATTAGTGGCACTGGGTGAGCATAAAACCCACATTCAAAGCCAGCTTCAGACCCTGGCACAGCTAACAGCAGACACTCAGCTGGCACAAGTGCAAACATTAGCTCCGGTTGTGCGCGCCAATCTGGTGTTCAGCCCTCAGGATGAAAATAAGGAACAAACAACTAAGCGCAAAGCCATGAACGTATCACTGCCGCTGTTTGTGCCAGAAGGGAAAGAGCATTTATTGCCAGATTACAATCAGATTGAGTTACAAGCGCCACAAGGAAGGAGTCGTCTGAATCGCAGCGACAATAAGATTTCAGAGGCGCCGATATTGCCCAGCATCAGGGCTTATACCTATTCATAACGCGCATACATAACATCGTATGCATAACGTCGGATAGATGGAGGTTTTAGCCGGCTAATTGTTGAGGATAGTGGCGTTGTTCAGAGGCGATTACCGGAGTCGATAAATATTCGGCAATACGACGATAAGCACCCTGCTCCAGATTCATAAAACGAATGGTTAAACCGCATTGCTGTTGGGATATCCGTCGTACCGATTTCACCATGGCCTGACCATATACCGGTTCACTGGCGCTATCCGGAAAGAAATCCAGTTCCATATCAAAACAAATAAAACGACCGGTATCATCGCGAAAACAATCACTGCCATCCAGTCCGACTTCAATAGAAAAGCCAAGCGGTGATAAATCACTAATAGCGCCGCTATACAAAGCTTGCTCTTCATTATTTAAGGTTATCTTCATATCAGATACACCCAAAGCTGGTAATAAATCTGACGATAGCCGATATAACGACTTTTTTCCAAGCATTAATAATGCTTTATGAGAACCAGGTCGTATTTGATCAACCAGATACTGGCTGAATATAAAATACCCGGGCTATTCACCTCAATATCGCAGCGGCTGACAATGTGTTTTAAAACAGGCAGTTATATTTATTCAAAAGGCTTTCCCGAGCGCAAACAATAGCGCTAGAATCGCCAATCTAATAAAAAATAATTTTTTCTCACTCACGCCCGACTTATACAATAAAAAGAACAAACCATGACAAAAACAACATTCTTACGCACCATACTGATTTCAAGCCTTGGATTATTAGCCGCCTGCTCCAGCAAGCTCCACCTGCCTTTATATGAAAATGGTGGCTCGGACCGGAAGCCAATCGTACGGCAATCATTAATAAAGAGTCAGCAGCAAGTGGATAATGATCATTTATCCATTCAATATTTGGGAGTTGGCGGGCATTTATTGTCTTATAAGGGCACTCAGATTATGACCGCCCCGTCATTCAGTAATCCTCACTTTATGTTTGCCGGGCCTTTTTTCCCGATGTCAGCCGATAAAGAAGCAATTGATACCTATATGCCAGAAGCCAGCAAGGTGGAAATGGTTCTGGTTGGTCATGCGCATTACGATCATTTGCTGGATGTCCCTTATGTGATGCAAAAGCATGCTCCAAATGCGCATGTTTATGGCTCTAATACCACCGCTCATACATTGGCCCCGGCGATTGCTGCTGAAAGGATTCACGCTTTAAATGACAAGATGGGCGATCTCAGCAGACCCGGCGAATGGGTTTATAGCAGCAGCGGTAAGGTCCGTATTATGCCGATCAAGGCCGACCATGCGCCTCATATCATGGGGCTTAAGTTTATGGGTGGCAGCTATGACGAAGATCTGGATGAGTTGCCATGGCACGGCTTTGGCTGGAAAGAAGGCCAGACGCTGGCGTTTATCATCGATTTCCTGAACCCGGATAGTAGTGTCGCCCACCGGATCTTTTATCAGGATGCGGCCAGCCAGGAACCGCTGGGATTAGTGCCCGACATGGGCGACAATAAAGCCATTGATATTGCCATCCTGTGCCCTGCGGCATTCCATCAGGTCGATAACTACCCGGAATCGGTTGTTAAAAACACCCAGGCGAAACATTTTATTCTGGGTCATTGGGAAGACTTTTTTGCTAACGACCTGAGCGGCCCTCAGCGGTTCTTACGCCTCACGGACCAGGATGAGTTTATCGAACGACTGGAAGCCGCCAAGCCGGAGGACAGCACCTGGGTGCTGCCGGCTCTGTTCAGCACCCAACACTTTTTAGCTAATGGAGAACTGGTCGAGTGACCCCTTCTTTTGAATACCCAATCCAGCGAGCGGCCATCTGTGCCGCTTTCGCTCACATCAACCAAGGCCATATCCAGCTTTGGTGTGAACACAACACACAGGACTTTTCTCCTTTTACCAAACTCAACAACAAGGTGCTGTCGTATTTACGCGGCGAGCTGAAATCACTCCCGAATCTGGAGCGTTTTCACGAAGCTTTTGCCCAGTGGCGTGAAGAGCTGACTCAGGACGATGCGCTGGCTTATCAGATCGCAGAGCTGACCTGCTCTTGTTTGTACAGCGCCGCAGAATCCATTCTTGATCCGGAGTGCAACGACGTTGAGCTGATTCTTCAGGATATCGACGCTATTTATCACACCATGGAATCACTTACCGACAGCGTACCTGAGTTACAAGCGTATAAAGCCGATATTCAGCAAGGGTTAACCGATATTCTGAGTGAGGCGAAACAAACCCCGCTCAGTAAGGATTACTTCGACTTCCTGAAAGAATGTGACACCAGCTTATTCGGGCTTTAACACCGCCCATGACTGACATTCCCGGCTAAATCCTGAAATAGCCATTTACCTTACACTCGGCGGAATTTAAAATCCGCCGTTTTTGTAAGGTTAAGGCGAAACCACTGTGACTACCAAACCCGCATTTACCCCTGAACTGCTCTCACCGGCAGGCACATTCAAGAACATGGAATATGCCTTTGCCTATGGCGCGGATGCCGTTTATGCCGGTCAGCCACGTTACAGCCTGCGGGTTCGCAATAACGACTTCCAGCTGGAGAATCTCAGCAAAGGCATCGAATATGCTCATTCTCTGGGCAAACAGTTTTACGTTGCCAGCAATATTGCGCCGCACAACAGCAAAGTCGACACCTACATGCGCGATATTGAGCCGGTGATTGGCATGAAGCCGGATGCCCTGATCATGTCAGATCCGGGCCTGATTATGCTGGTAAAAGACAAATGGCCAGATCAGGTGATTCACCTGTCGGTACAAGCCAATGTTGTTAACTACGCTTCCGTTGAATTCTGGCGACGCCAGGGCGTTAGCCGCATCATTCTCTCGCGTGAGCTGTCGATTGATGAAATTGCTGAAATCCGTCAGCGCTGCCCGGAAATGGAAATTGAAGTGTTTGTCCACGGCGCCTTATGCATCGCCTACTCCGGTCGCTGTTTACTGTCGGGGTATATGAACCACCGCGATCCGAATCAGGGTACCTGCACCAATGCCTGCCGCTGGAAATACGACGCCCATGAAGCCAAAGAAACCGACAGTGGCGATATTATTCCCGCGGGTGTGAATGAGTTTGATCCGGCGCAGAGCAATACACAGCCCAGCACTCAAATCATCACCGATGGTGAATCAACACTGGGCGAAGGTGGTACCACGGATAAAATCTTCCTGCTGCAGGAAGGCAATCGTGACAACGAATACATGCCGGCGTTCGAAGACGAGCATGGCACCTACATCATGAACTCTCGCGATCTGCGTGCAATTCAGCATATTGAAAAGCTGGTGGAGCTGGGCGTTCATTCGTTAAAAATTGAAGGCCGTACCAAATCACATTATTACGTTGGTCGCACCGCTCAGGCTTATCGCAAAGCCATCGACGACGCCGTTGCTGGCAACCGCTTTGACAAAGGCCTGATGGACACACTGGAGCATATGTCGAACCGGGGTTACACCGAAGGTTTCTTCCGCCGCCATGTGCACGATGAATATCAGAACTACGAACGCGGCACCTCACTGAGCACGGCTCAGCAATTTGTCGGCGAAGTTACGCATTCTGACGGTGAGTACCTGACCATTGTTGTCAAAAACCGTTTTGAAGTGGGTGACACACTGGAGCTAATGACCGTTAGTGGCAACACAACCTTCACCTTAGACGCCCTCACCGACAGTGGCGACACACCCCGCCAGGATGCACCGGGCTCCGGCTTTGTGGTCAAAGTGGCCATACCTGCTGCAGCTAAGAGCCATGACATGCAACGTGCGATGTTAATTCGTAATTTACCGCAAGCATCTGTCTGATTTCGTATTTGTGCGAACCAGTACGCTTGGCAAGATCATGGCGCTTATCTATAGTGCCATGATCGTCTGACAAAAAGTCGATACAGCCATAGTGAAAATAACAGAGGCAAGCATGAAGACAGTATTTCTGAAAAGCTGGTTGGTATTCGTTTGTACACTGGCTCTGAGCGCTCATGCTGCTGACACACCTCGTCAGTTGGTCGAAAACACCTCAACTCAGATGACCGAACGACTGCTCACAGACAAAGAGCGGGTGCAGACTCAGGAGTATTATCTTGAGCAGTTGATTGATGAGATTATCCTGCCCATTGTTGATCACCGCCGCATGGCCAAGCGGGTTCTGGGAAAACACTGGAAGCGCGCTTCTAAAGCACAACAAAAGAGCTTTACAGCTTCGTTCAAACATAAGGTAATCCGTACTTATGCCGGTGCCTTTAAGGCATTTAACGGCGAAGAAATCCGTTATGATCCTGCACGCCTGAATGACGAAGGCAATCAGGCGCTGGTCAAAAGTCAGATCATTCGTCCGGGGGCAGCCAGCATTCGGGTAGACTACAAGCTGTACCTGAATAAAGAAAAATGGCGGGTGTTTGATGTCATTATTGAAGGCGTCAGTTTAACTAAAAGCTTCCGCGATCAGGTCGGCCAGAGCATCGAACAGCACGGACTGGCAAAAACTATTTCCAAGCTGGCCAGCGAATATAAAGATGAGGCTCCGGAAATTCGTCTGGGCGCTCATTCATGGGGACCTTATCTGGGTAAAACATTGCCAAATTATGGTTTGGCAGCGGATATTGTGTCGGCTGCATTTGCCCAGTCCGGCTATAAGGTCAACATTGAATTTATGCCATGGAACCGGGTTGGTGACGGCATCAATAGCGGTGAACTGGATGGCTCCCTTGCCAGCTGGTATTCCGAAGAACGCAGCGAGCACAATCTGTTTTCAGATGCTTATATCGAAAACAAGTTGGTATTTGTAAAACGCGACAACGATCCGTTTGAGTTCGAGTCAACGGCTCAAGCCAAAGCCTACCTGCAAAACAGAAGTTATCGTCTGGGTATTTTTGAAGACTACGCTTACGGTGAAGAATTTCAGCAAATCAGCCCGCTGTTTCAGGTTGAAAGCCGCAACTATTGCTCTCAGTTATTTCGCGACGTCGCCAGCAAAGAACTGGATCTGGCCTTAGTCGATCACTGGATTGCGCAACAGGAACTGAACGATAAAGAACACATTGCCGACCACCTGACTCAAGTCTCCGGTACACTGTCGAGCCGATCTCTGCATGTGACTATTGCCAAAAACAGCACTCAGGCCGACGACCTCGTCAACGCCTTTAACCTTGGTTTACGCCGTCTTAAAGATAATGGTGATTACCAACGCCTGCTGAAGAAACATCAGTACCCTGACTCCTGAGAGAAACGCTCAATAGTCATAGCTACTAATAACAGAACCCCTGAATAACAGATACCAATGACCCATATTGAAGTACTTCACAGCGATGACGACATTGTTGTGATTAATAAACCGTCCGGCCTGCTCAGCGTTCCCGGCCGTTATGAACCAGACTCTGCGGTTACCCGCCTGCAACAACAATTCGGTACCATTCTGGTGATTCACCGATTGGATATGGATACCTCCGGAATTCTGGTATTTGCCCGCCATAAGGCAGCACTCACGGCAGTGCAGCAACAATTTGAGAAGCAGACCACCCATAAGATTTACGAAGCAAAGCTATACGGCCAACTTGCTGGTAATCAGGGCTGTATTAATCTGCCTATTATTGTCGACTGGCCCAATCGGCCATTACAGAAAATCAGCCATACTGAAGGCCGCTATGCCCTGACTCGCTGGAATAAAATCGATTCTGATGAGAGTGCTGAGGGTAGCTCTTGTAAGAACAGTTACTCCCGTGTGCTGCTCTACCCCAAAACCGGCCGTTCACATCAGCTGCGCATTCATATGCAACAGATTGGCCATGCAATTGTTGGTGATACGTTGTACGCAGGCGAACGGGCACAACAGGAAGGCCGCCTTTGTTTACACGCCCGGGAGCTGGCGTTTAACCACCCGGCCAGTGGTGAGCGCATGACATTTATTTGTCCGCCAACGTTTTAGCAGGCTCTTGAAAAACTACTTAACAGGCCTGCCACCTCGCCGATTTACAACCACACGTAGCTGATTCAACCAGATCAGCTACACAAATCCATCGCGCTTACGGTGCCTGATAATTAAACCCAGCAACCCGGCAAACAACAGTAAAGCACCAACAAGAATCGCCACCGCAATACCACCAAAAATTTGTGGTGCATGCATCAGAGTGGTCATCAATGAATCCTGATAGTAAAAGAACCATTCGTGCTCCGGCGGGAACATCCAGACGTGAAACTGATAAAACACGGCCTTCGGGCCAATGATCAGTGTCGCCAATGTTGCCGCAGCAATCAGCCCTAACAGGATCAATAACTGATGCTTCCAGGCCGGTTGTGTACTGCCCATCAACAACCAGCCGCCGAACCCCAGCATCACCAGGGTAGATAGCAGGCCC
This sequence comes from Bacterioplanoides sp., assembly GCF_965226395.1. Classification (GTDB taxonomy): domain Bacteria; phylum Pseudomonadota; class Gammaproteobacteria; order Pseudomonadales; family Oceanobacteraceae; genus Bacterioplanoides. The sequence goes on from NZ_OZ245358.1 coordinate 3,759,206, forward strand.
AGCAGCTGAAAGCCATCAATCAGATTGGCAACATCCTGTAAATGAATAACTTCTGCTTCACGTAGCAGTGTGACCTTTTCTCCGTTGCGTAAAAACTGAATATCCGCCAAGCCTTCGCCCTGATGGTGAACAGCATCCACTATTTCAGCGAACAGCCGCTCATGCTGTTCCCGTTCAGTGGTTTCAAAGCCGTGAATATGGCGGTTTTGCGGACCATATTTTTCAATATGAGCGCCAACATCGTACACGTCATAAAAATAGCGATAGCCATAATTCTGGCTCGCCAACAGATTCCAGCTAAGGTACAAACACACAACAAAGCTGCTCAACAGTGCAATAAACCAGGCAACCGACACTATCCTTGGTAACATCAATGAATCCCCTGATAAAAATCTAATACGTCGTTTGCCACGGCCGTTGCCGTTTCAGGCTCCAGATGAAAGTGATGATGGCCAGGCAATTCCTGCAATTGAGCGGTTTTAAGATAACCTAAGCGCATCTCAAAAAAAGACGCCGGAATAAAGGTCTGGGCCGCTTTCAGGATACGAACCGGGCATTCAACCGCCGCCATAAAGGATTGCACCAGATCTTCGGTCATGCGTAATTTTGAGGTATGACGCAAACGTGGATCGGTACACCACTGGACGCCACCAGCAACGGCTTCGAGGTTACGTTCAACTACCGGAGCAATGCACTCGGGCGATAATGACGGATCTTGTCGAATGCGGGCAGCCAATGCCGCCTCCGTATTGCCATATACTTTCAGGCGACTACCGGCTTTGGCACGACGAATGGCATCATCAATGCCCTTGCGCAGTTGTTCCGGCGCCTGATCAGCGGGGGTTGATAGCGGGCCTGCAGCATCGAGCAATACAACGGAGCGAACCAGATCCGGATAGGCGGAAGCCGAAATAATACTGGTAGCGGCTCCCATGGAGTGCCCTAACAAGTGAACCGGCCCCGCCAACTGACGAATGACCTCAGCCACCCAACTGACAGCCTCCCAGATGTAATAATCACCACCTCCGGCCAGCCAGTCAGAATGTCCGTGACCGGGTAAATCAATCGCAATCACATGATATTTCTGACTCAATACCGGCGCCAGCTGACTAAAGGTAGCGGCATTATCCAGCCAGCCATGTAATGCCAATATAACTGGCTGATCCGTTTGTTGCGGATCCTGCCAGGACAACCCCGCTACTTTTCCAAACGGGGTGTGAAAACAAACATCCGTTGCGTGCATCTATAACATCTCGGCTAATAACTGATGGATCAGATCCGCAGTTGTTTCCGGGTGTTCCAGCGGGAACATATGCCCACCCGGCAACCACTTCACTTTCATTCCGGTTTTACTCTGCATTCTTGCACCATTCATCGGCAGAAATACCTGGCTGCTTTTACCGCCGATCACAGCAGCAGGAACCGCCAGCGGGACATCGCTGCGAACATTATGGGGAATGGTGCGGTAAATTTTCATTTCAATTTCCGGATCAAAGCGCAATTGTACGCCTTTTTCCGGCTGATCAGGATCAATCAGCTCAGTCCCGGCGCTGACATAGTCTTTCAAGCAGCGCGGATCAAACTGTTTCATCAGTGATTTTCCGGAAAAGTACGCCAGCGCTTCCTCCTGAGACGACCACTGGCTACGTCGCCCTTCGGTTCGCCCGGCAGGTGTCACCCGATCACTCATCCCCAGGCGCTTAAGGATACGAAAACCAAAGGTTTGCATGGGCGTCAGCATTGGAGAGTCCAGCATGACCACCGCCCGAACCAGATCCGGACGCTGCTGCGCCACCATATAACTGAGTACCCCACCGAGAGAATGACCAACCGCGATCACCGGCTGATGGTAATGCCGCTCAAAGTAGTGCTTCAACTCGTGCGCCAGAGATGGCCAGTTATCCGTAACGGGATAGTCTGGCTGATGCGCTAAACGATCAATAGTCCTGACATCATAATGAGCGGATAAACGCTCCGTCAGAACGCGGTAACTTCCTGCCGGAAAGCCATTGGCATGAGAGAAATGAAGGATATCGTGACCGGTAATATGTGCTGTCATCTTTATTATTAATTATTTTAAAAAGATGAACGCTACCGTCACCAACCCAAGAGATCAAGGGCAGCCCGAATAATTCAGTGCTGCCAAGACGAATACACCCAGGTCGCCACTCAGGTCGAAAAGTACCGTTAAAGTGTCAGGGTTAAGCTATCAACAATCAGAGTTCTTCCAGCGCTGGATACCAGACGCCGGTGACTGTCATGCAACCGGATGCGGCAATATCACCTTCCAGTAACCAGGCTTCTGCCGGTGACCAAGGCTGATCGAACACCTGCCCTTCAACCAGCTTGGCTGCTAAGCGCCCTACCAGTGGCAAATGTGATACCAGCACAATGTCACGCTCCTGAGCAACCAGCCAATCGAGAATCTGCGTGACGTCCCCCTGAGGCGTAATCAGGTCGCATTGCTGCCCTGGCTTGCCAGTGGCATTAATCACTGCGTCTGCGGTTTGTTGTGCTCTGAGGTAGGGGCTGTGACAAATCAATACGTCATCAGCCAGTTGCTGCTCTGTAATCAGAGACTGAATCCATCGCCCTGCACCTTGTGCCTGCTGAAAACCCTTTTCAGTTAAAGAGCGCAGTTCATCAGCGTCTGCGCCAGTTTCAGCACTGCCGTGCCGAACGATACATATTTTCACTTGGTTGCCTTATTTTTCAGGCCAATCCTTAAACGGGAACGGCTTTTCTTCTGAAGCGCCGGAAAGATAGTGAATAATCTCACCAATATAGGTACCCAGAGAGCCACCAAAAGCAGCTAGCTCAGTATTAACCTCACCCGTTAACAGGCGAAACCCCCATTGCACCGCACCAAGCAGTAAAATCACCAGGTCAAGCACCCGGTAAACAATAAAAAAGCCGATCAGGTACAGGGTTTTCAGCCAAAAGGCATCGGATGTCACATTATCTTTCAGGTCACTCATTCGTCAGTTCCGGAGTCAAATTATAAGAAGATCAGATTTTATTTTTTGGTAAGGCAAATTCAACATCAGAAGCATGATCTCCTGACATTAAGCCCTGAGCCACTCGTCGCGGGTCAGCACCATTAAATAAGACTTCATAAGCCCCCATCACCAGAGGCATATAAATATCTAATTCAGCAGCTTTTGCCCTGACATAACGCAAGGTATTAACACCTTCTGCCACTTCGCCGAGAGATTCTACCGCTTGATCGAGCGTTTTCCCCTCACCAATGGCATAACCCACACGGTAATTACGACTCAGAGGCGAGGTGCAGGTCACCACCAGATCACCCACTCCAGCCAGACCCAGGAAGGTCAATGGGTTGGCACCCAGGGCGACGGCAAAGCGGCTCATTTCTGCCAACGAGCGGGTAATAATCATGCTGCGGGAGTTTTCGCCCATACCCAGTGCCGCCACAAACCCAGAGACGATGGCATAAATATTTTTCAGAGCACCGCTGAGTTCAACCCCAAACAGATCATCAGAGGCATAAACCCGAAAATAAGAGCAACTCAAACCTTCCTGAACGTTACGGCGCAAGTCACTGTTTTTGCTGGCAATAACAGTAGCGGCCAGTTCACGGCGTGCGATTTCTTTGGCCAGATTCGGGCCAGACAGTACACCAACCGGGTTGTTCGGGCACAGCTCTTCAAGCACCTGACTCATCAATAGGAACTTCTCTGGCTCGATGCCCTTGGTGGTGCTGACCAATGCCTGATTGGGTGTCAGCTTATGAGCAAAGGTGGAGACCACCTCACGCACAGAACGACTGGGAACTGACACAAACACCACATCAGCCCCGATGATTGCCTGCTCCAGGTCCGTGGTTGCGGACAGCTCAGGGTTCAGTGCGGTATCCGGTAAGTATTTGGGATTGGCATGTTGTACATTGATTGACTCAGCAATATCCGGGTCGCGCAACCACTGACAAGTCTGAATCTGATTATCGGCTAAAATATTGGCGACGACTGTGCCAAAACTACCGCCACCAATAACTGCGGCTTTAGAAAACTTCACATACCCTCCGGGGGAGTTGGATCAGGAGTGCTTATGCAGGTCGGCTTCCAGACAGTCGACCAACTCTTTAAAGGTGTCTTTATTTTTCTCATTCATGCCCATTAACACCTTATGAGCATCGATTACTTGCTGACGCGCTTCGTCTTCATCCACAGCCGTTGCCGCCCACTGGGTAAAGTCGGCGTCATCCGGTAAGGTCTCATCAATAATATGGAACACCTGATCAAACCCCATCGACAACAGGATTTTGGTAATGTTCGGGTTAGGACTAACAATGGTCGGTGTCAGATGAAAGCGATCACGACAAAGAATAGAAATCTTGGCAATTTGTCCCAGTGTGGTGCTATCCACTCCGATGGCTTCGGATAAATCCACCACAATATTGCTGAAATCAGGCTTGGTGAGAATATCATCCAGATATTTTTCCAGCGCCGAACAGAGATTCAGGCGAACATCGCCTTTCAGGCGAATAACATGCGCGCCATCAACAAATGCGACAAATATCTCTCCGGATGTCATAAGCCACCTCTCGAAACTGACACCATGGCAATATCATCCGGCACTTCATCCCGATACGGAATGCCCAGTGCCTCAGCGATGCTATTAATATCACCACGGCTTTCTATTGCCATCGCCAATAATGCCTCTTCTTTATCATTCAAGGTCGATTCCGGCATGATTTCCAGTATCCCGTCAGAAAACATCAGTAAAGAAAAGTTCGATTCCAATGACATTGTGTATTCCTGATAATGCGCTTCCGGGAATAAGCCCACTGGCATCGCGCGACCATCAAGGTAGCGTGAGCCGTTATTGGTGAGCAGAATAGGCATTGGAAAATGCCCTCCTACACTGTAATGCAGCACATTACTTTTCAGACAGATAACGCCATAAAACATGGTCAGATGCTTATCCAGCTCCGAAGCATGCATTTCCGCATTCACTCGTTGCAAAACCTGAGCCGGATGAATGACATCATCACTGGAGCCACGATTAAAGTTGCGTTTAAGACGATAAGTCAGATTCTTCAACAACACAGTAACAAAGGCTGAAGAAGCTCCATGGCCGGAAACATCGGCTATATAAAACACCAGCCGATCATCATCCAGCTCAAAATAATCCAGGAAATCACCGCTTAACAGTAAAGATGGAGTAATCCGGTGCTGACAACGCAGTTCACGAAAAGTCAGGGGATCAGGCAGCATTCGTTGCTGAGCATGTCGTCCGGCTAACTGGTCGCTGCGTAATTCGTCGAGGCCACGGCGCAGCTCAGTATTGGTTTTTTCCAGATGCTCACGATAGGCGCGATTTTCAGCTTCCAGTCGCTCCCGTTCCAGTGCTTTAGATAATGAATACTCCAGCACTTCGGGACTTTCAAGCGGCTTGGCCAGAAAATCATCCGCTCCCGAGCGCAATGCCTGAACAACGTTTTCCATATCGTCCGATGAAGAGACCACCAGAACCGGCAGTGAGCTGTGTTGTTTTATTGTGCGTAACAGCCCAAGGCCATCAAACCCGGGCGTGTCGAGATCGCAAATAACAGCGTCAATCGCCTGTTCAGCTAAGACTGCCGAAGCATCCGGGGCATTATCGGTAAATACCAATGCATGATGATGTTTTACAAGGTAAGCAGCAATGCCGCTACGCTCCAGAACACCTTCGTCAATGACCAACAAATTGGCGGCCACCGGTGCCTCCCAACCAACTAAATTAAGCTGCGAACACTAACGCCTAGTGCGTTGTGTTGCAATGCTCCCTGATAATTTTCTGATCACTTTTGAACAATTACTAAAAACGGGTTTTTTCGGACATTCCTGTCTATCCTTAATCATCAGACAATCCGTGATTGTAATGGCACGAGCTATGCTGAATGATTCTTACATAGCGGTACGTTTTATATAACAACCGTCTCATACCACAACAGACCAGTACGAGGAGCGCCTGTTTATGTCCAATACGGCACGTAACTTTCAGGAAAAAAGGGATTACATTCGTATGCAGGTGGATACACCCGCCACACTCACTCTGGAAAACGGTGAGGTGCATCAAATGACCTGTATTGACCTCAGCTCAAGCGGTGTGCAGCTGAGAAGTAAAGATACTGTTCCTGCCAATAGCAAAGGTGAGCTGAAAGTCGCCAGTGGTGGTGGCACGACTCCGGCACTACACGCCAGTGTTACGGTATGCCGTATTCAGGAAATTCAGTCCGGCGAATATCGCATTGGCTTAAGCATCGATTCTTTCTTATAAATCGATTTTTTCTTAAGCAGCGATTTCTAAGGCCATAAATCCAGGATCATAGATTCAAGATCATAGAGATTCAGGGCCAAAGCCAACCGGCCAGCCCTGAATCCAGCCTCAACAAACCTCAGGCAAGCTTACCGTCAAGAATTTGCAGGAAGGTTTCTGGCTCAGGACGAACGCGGTAGTTATCCGTTTGATCCAGAAAAATAATGTTACCGGTGGCATCGGTCATTAATACCGTTGGCATCACCGTATCACTATCGTATCCAAGCCCCTGCAAGCCAGCTGGCGTACCACCAACAGCATCAATTTTCAGCGTTTTAGCCGCTGCATTATCAACATCGACCATAAAGTTAAAGTTCACCGCAAAACGTTTTGCCAGATCTTCACTGTTAGCATGGGACTGGGAACTGATCAGGTAGGTTTTTACGCCCCGCTGCTCCAACTGCTGATACTGGGCTGCTACTTCTTTGATTTGCGCCATACACAAGGGACACCAGTTGCCGCGATAAAAAATAAACAGCCCCGCCTGACCCTGGCTGTCATTGGAGTTAAACCTTGTGCCATCCGGGTATTGCAGCTCAAACTGTGGCAGCTTTTCGCCCAACTTAAGCTCAGACTGACTGCGATCGCCAAAGCGGCTATACCAGAACACATACAACAACGCACCCGTCACCAGCAAAGCGGCCACCACAGGTACAACCGGTAAGGCTTCTGCCACTCCCTGATAAGCGGCTGCGACGGAAACAACAATGGTTGGCACGGTTAACTGTGGAATATTGGCCGATGTGCGTGGCACATTACCGAGAAACAACCACCCCATAAAAGCACTGATTGGTAGCGCGGTAAGAGACAGCAGCCATAAAGCGGGTGACGACGTTAGCCACCCCTGATAGCCGGCATAAATCAGAGTGACAAATGCCAGCGTCAGATAGCCGGAGATAAACAGCGACTTAATCCACATCATTTTCATATCTTTCTCCTGGTAGGTTTTATTTGATTCCGTATTTGTTATTTTTCAGGTCATTTGCATCTGATCAAACGACCAATTAATTTGCCGGGCTAACAATTCTGACGACAACCCCGCCTGCCCTTGCAAGCGCCATCCCATTAACAGGCTGGCCAACCATTCCACAGCCACCTCAGGATCATTAACAGCAGCATTTTCTAAGGCTCGCTGCCATTGCTGCTTAACCCGGTTGAATTGTTGCAGCACCTGCTGATGCAAGCCCTGGTCAACACCGCTGAACTCCGACACTGAGCTCACCAGCAAGCACCCCTGCTGCAAAGGAACAAACGACTGCCCAGTGAGAGTAAATAAAAAAAACTGACGCAGCAGGTTGATTCCTGAATGCTGCTTTTCCAGCAATTGCCAGACCGTCAGAATCTGATCCACGTACAGCGTAAGACACTCACAATAAAGCTGCTGTTTATCGGCAAAGCTGTTGTAAAAACTGCTACGACTGATTCCCATAGTTTTCAACAGCAGCGCCATGCTGCTGGCCTGATAGCCATGAAGCCAGAAGCAATTCATCGCTTTAACCAATACCGCCTGACGCTCAAATTCAACCGGGCGCATACATCTACTCGTTACGTTAATGGCACTACTGTGGCTAACAATAGCATTCTGAACCAATCATTCCAAAACTATCAAAATAAAACCCGAAGTCATCACTTCGGGTTCAGAGACTGATTCGCGCTTATTTAAAATACGCGTTTTCAGTTTGCGAGTGATCGGTCTCATCGCGCACACCGGTTACTTCCGGAATCTTGGCGACCAGGCTCGCTTCTACACCGTCTTTTAAGGTCATATCAACAGCGCTACAGCCCTGACAACCACCACCGAACTTCAGTACCGCAATACCACTTTCTTCATCGAAATCGACCAGACTAACTTCACCGCCATGCGCTGCCAAACCCGGATTAACCTCGGTATACAGCAAGTAGTTGATGCGATCCTGAACCGGGCTATCTTCATTCACTTTTGGCATTTTAGCGTTTGGTGCTTTGATGGTCAGCTGGCCACCCATACGGTCTTTGGCGAAGTCGATTTTTGACTCTTCCAGATACGGAATGCTCATGGCCTCTACATAGACCTTGAGTTTTTCCATCACCTGAAGCTCATCATTGGCACTCACTTCTTCCGGGCGACAATAAGCCAGACAAGTCTCGGCGTATTTAGTACCCGGCTGGGTAATAAAAATACGAACAGCCATCCCGTCAACATTCTGCTTTTCCAGCAGCTCTGCCAGGTAACTTTCGGCGTCCGGGGTAATGGTTACGTATTCAGTCATCATCTCTACCTCAATCAAGTGGCGCTATATTACCTAATCCACCCGCGCCACGAAATACCCAAGTAAAATAGTTGGGTAAAACAATCTATTGCCGGTCGATCACAGACAAGCTTGAGGTTTTATTCCCCCAGCGGATGTGATCCAGCTTCAGTTTTGCTACAATCCCGCGCCATTTTTACAAACCCGTTCACTTATCAGCGTTGTAGGTTTTTCATGTCTGAATCAATATCTCCTGCCCAATTAACTGAGTTACGTCAGCAACGTATCGCCCGGTTAAAAGCCAATATGGAGCAACGCATCCATATTCTGGATGGTGGCATGGGCACCCTGATTCAGTCGCACCAACTGGAAGAAAAAGACTACCGTGGTGAACGCTTCGCCGATATTGCCCAGGATGTAAAAGGCAATAACGACCTGTTGGTGATCACGCAGCCAGACATCATTGCCGGCATTCACCGCCAGTATTTTATGGCTGGTGCCGATATCGTCGAAACCAACACCTTTAACTCCACTCGCGTGTCCCAGGCCGACTACGACATGGAAGAGCTGGTGCCTGAGCTGAACTGCGAAGCCGCCGCCTTAGCGCGTCGTGTTGCCGACGAAGTGGAAGCAGAAACAGGTACACCACGTTATGTTGCGGGTGTATTAGGCCCAACCAGTAAAACCGCCTCGATTTCTCCCGATGTAAACGACCCGGGCTTCCGTAACATCAGCTTTGATCAATTGGTGGAAGAGTACGTTGAAGCAACCGAATCGTTAATGGACGGTGGCGCTGACATCATTCTGATCGAAACCGTATTCGACACATTGAATGCTAAAGCGGCCATTTTTGCGGTACAGGAAGCTTTTGAGCGCAAAGGTGAAGAGCTGCCCATCATGATCTCCGGCACCATCACCGATGCGTCTGGCCGTACTTTGTCTGGCCAAACCGCAGAAGCGTTCTGGAACTCAGTCGCTCACGCTAAACCACTATCGGTTGGCCTGAACTGCGCACTGGGTGCGGAAGAACTACGCCCGCACGTTGAAGAGCTATCCAATAAGGTTTCTACCTTTGTCTCGGCTCACCCTAATGCGGGCCTACCGAACGAATTTGGTGAGTACGATCAGTCAGCCAGCGAAATGGCCGAGATCGTAGAAGAATTTGCCGCCAGCGGCTTCTTAAACATCGTTGGTGGTTGTTGCGGCACCAGCCCGGCTCATATCGAAGCCGTGGCCAAGGCCGTGGCCAAACACCCGCCACGCAAGATTCCAGAAATCAAACGCGCTTGTCGCTTGTCTGGCCTTGAGCCGTTTAACTTCGATGAAGATAGTTTGTTTGTGAACGTGGGTGAACGCGCCAACGTTACCGGCTCTGCCCGCTTTAAGCGCTTGATCAAAGAAGAAGCCTACGACGAAGCCTTAGAAGTCGCTCGCGTACAGGTAGAAAACGGCGCTCAGATCATCGATATCAACATGGATGAAGGCATGTTGGATTCTGAGGCGGCCATGGTGCGCTACCTCAACCTGATTGCTTCTGAGCCGGATATTTCCCGCGTGCCAATCATGGTGGACTCCTCTAAGTGGGAAATCATTGAAGCGGGCCTGAAGTGCATTCAGGGCAAGCCAGTGGTGAACTCCATCTCCCTGAAAGAAGGTGAAGAAGAGTTTATTGACAAAGCCAAGCGCTGCATGCGTTTTGGTGCGGCCGTAGTTGTAATGGCGTTTGACGAAGTCGGTCAGGCTGACACTGTTGCGCGTAAAAATGAAATCTGTGAGCGTTCATACCGCGTTCTGGTTGATAAAGTCGGCTTCCCGCCAGAAGACATCATCTTTGACCCGAATATTTTTGCCGTTGCTACGGGCATCGAAGAGCACAACAACTACGCGGTAGACTTTATTGAGTCGTGTGAGTTTATTACTAAGAACTTGCCTTACGCCAAAATCTCTGGCGGCGTGAGCAACGTATCCTTCTCGTTCCGTGGTAACGAGCCGGTGCGTGAAGCAATCCACTCGGTATTCCTGTATTACGCCATCCAAAATGGTATGAGCATGGGTATCGTCAACGCCGGTCAGTTGGCCGTTTACGATGATTTGCCAGAAGAGCTGAAAGACCGCGTTGAAGACGTCATCCTCAACAAACGTGCAGACGGCACCGACCGTTTATTAGAAATCGCCGAGAAATACCGTGGCGACGGTTCAGTTCAGGAAAAAGAAAACGAAGCCTGGCGTGAGCTGCCGGTGCGCGAGCGTTTAACTCACGCATTGGTAAAAGGCATCAACGGCTTTGTTGAAGAAGACACCGAAGAAGCACGCCAGATGTTCGACCGCCCTATCGAGGTGATCGAAGGCCCGTTAATGGACGGCATGAACGTGGTGGGTGACTTATTCGGCTCCGGTAAAATGTTCCTGCCGCAGGTGGTGAAAAGCGCCCGCGTAATGAAACAAGCGGTAGCCTACTTGCTGCCGTTTATTGAAGAAGAAAAAGACGGCGCGTCACAAAGTCAGGGCAAAATCCTGATGGCGACGGTAAAAGGCGACGTACACGACATCGGTAAAAACATCGTGGGCGTGGTACTGCAATGTAACAACTTTGAAGTGATCGACCTGGGAGTGATGGTTCCGGCGGAGAAAATCCTGAAAGTTGCCAAAGAAGAAAACTGCGACATCATTGGCTTATCAGGCCTGATCACCCCATCGCTGGACGAAATGGTGCACGTCGCACGTGAAATGCAACGTCTGGATTATCAGATGCCGCTGCTGATTGGTGGCGCAACCACCTCCAAAGCACATACTGCAGTGAAGATTGAGCCTCAATATCAGAACGATATTGCTACTTATGTAGCCGATGCGTCTCGTGCCGTAGGTGTTGCTCAGAAGCTGATGAACCCTAAAGACAAAGCGGAATACATCAACGAGCGCCGCGAAGAATACATCAAGGTACGTGAGCGCAGCGCTAATCGTAAAGCCAAGGCATTATTGAACTACGATGATGCTATTGCTAACAGCTTCAAGGCAGACTGGGCCAGCGCCGACAATCCGGATGGCTACACGCCACCAAAACCGAACAAGTTAGGCATCACGGTTTACGACGATTTCGATCTGGCTGACCTGGTGAACTACATCGACTGGACACCATTCTTCTTCTCTTGGGAGCTGGCGGGTAAATTCCCACGCATCTTAGAAGATGAGGTGGTCGGCGAAGCCGCAACCAATCTGTTTAAAGATGCACAAGTCATGCTGAAGCGTATCGTAGACGAGAAGCTATTCACCGCCAAAGGCGTGGTGGGCCTATGGCCAGCACAGCGTCGTGGCCCAGATGATTTAGTTGTTTTTTCAAATGATGACCAGGAAGAAATCGCCCTGTTACATCATTTACGTCAGCAAACCGATAAGCCAAATGATCAGCCAAACTTCTCGCTGGCTGATTTTGTTGCACCGGAAGGCACGGTAACCGACTACGTTGGTGGCTTTGTGGTCACCACGGGCCTGGAAACCGAAACTCTGGCGAAGCAATACGACGATAACAACGACGACTACAACAGCATCATGATCAAAGCGCTGGCAGATCGTCTGGCTGAAGCCTTTGCTGAGCGTATGCACGAAATCGTTCGTAAAGACACCTGGGGTTACGCTGCCGATGAACAGCTGGATAACGAAGCTCTGATCAAAGAAGCGTACAAAGGCATTCGCCCAGCACCGGGTTACCCGGCCTGTCCGGATCACACCGAAAAAACCACCTTGTTTAAACTACTGGATGCAGAGAAACACACCGGCGTAACCCTGACTGAAAACTTCGCCATGTTCCCGGCAGCATCGGTCAGCGGCTGGTACTTCTCTCACCCACAAGCCAAGTACTTTGGCTTAGGTAAGATTGGCAAGGATCAGGTAGAAAGCATCTCTGAGCGTAAAGGTCGTGAGGTCAGCGATATGGAACGCTGGCTGTCGCCGAACTTATCTTATGATCGCTAATTCACCTGAATTAAGCACACTAAGACATTGTTTTAAATGATGTTATTACAACAGCGAGTAGCCAGGCTGCTCGCTATTTCACCCGAGCGACTACAGCGCATCCTGCTGATTGGCGTGCCTATTATTGGTGGTATGTTATCGCAGAGCCTGATCAATCTGGTGGATGCCGCCATGGTGGGCCGCTTAGGGGATGTGGCACTTGCCGGGGTTGGCGTTGGTAGCTACGCCAGCTTTATTGTGGTCTCAGCCGTGATGGGCTTATCTTCTGGTGTTCAGGCACTGGTCGCAAGGCGCAGTGGCGAACTACAGAAAACCAGAGAACTGCAAAAAAGCGGCGGCTCACAAAAAAGTAGCGGCAACCCTCAAGGCCAATTGGCTGAACCTTTATTATCAGGGCTGTTACTGGCTCTACTCTGCGGCATCCCTCTTACCCTGTTGTTTTATTTCGGCGCGCCGTTTTTTATCCCGCTGTTTAACAACAGCGACGATGTTGCCGCCATTGCAATTCCCTACTTCGAATGGCGCACCCTGGCAGCCACTTTTATTGGTATGAACTTCGTGTTTCGTGGTTTCTGGAGTGGCATTGGCGACTCCAAAACCTACCTCAAAGTCCTGCTCTTTATGCACCTGGCCAATGTGGTACTGAGCTACTTATTGATCTTTGGCCTGCCAAGTTTAGGAATTTATGGCTATGGTGCCGTTGGCTCGGGCATGGGTACCGCTGCCTCCATGGTGATTGGTACGCTGGTGTATTTCTGGCTGACATTCAGGCGACACCTGAACCACGCCATCTCACTGCCAAATCGCAACACCATACTCTCCGTCGCACGCCTGGCCATTCCGAACTCCACCCAGCAAGTGTTGTTTGCCTTGGGCACCAGTGTGATGTTCTGGATCATCGGTCAGATCGGCACCCAGGAACAGGCGGTTGGCCACATCCTGATTAATCTGGCGTTGCTGCTGATCCTGCCCGCCGTAGGGCTGGGCATTGCCTCCAGTAGTCTGGTGGGTCAGGCTTTAGGGCGTGGCGATAAGCAGGATGCCTATCAATGGGGTTGGGAAGTTGTGCGCGTAGCAGCACTGATTATGGCGGTGGTTGGCATGCCACTATGGCTATTCCCACAGCAGATTCTGCGCTTATTCACTCCGGATATTCATTTGATTGAACTGGGCACCTGGCCGTTACGCATCTCCGGCTTTGCCATTGCACTGGAGGTCACGGCTATGGTGCTGACTCAAGCTTTGTTAGGCGCTGGGGCCAGCAAGCAGGTGATGAAAATTAATCTGATCATGCAATGGGCCGTGTTATTACCACTGGCTTATTTTGTTGGTCCGTTTGCCGGTGCCGGACTAACGGGCGTCTGGATTCTGCAAGGTGTGCAGCGAGTTTCGCTGTCGTTGGTTTATGGTGTAATCTGGCGCAGCCGACATTGGGCAGACATTCGTATTTGAATCATTAATGACTATTCATTCCTGACTACTCATTCTTGACCACCATGGAGATTGTGTATGACGTCGTATCGTCCCTTCTCGCTGGACAGCCTGAACAATCCTTATCAGCAGATGGAACCCGTGATTGCCCATCGTGGCGCCAGTGGTGAAGCGCCGGAAAATACCGCTGCCGCCATTCGCTTAGCGGCCGAGCAAGGTGCCCACTGGATTGAAGTTGACGCTACTATAAGCGCCGAAGGTGTTGCAGTAATCTTTCACGACTCCGAACTGAAGCGCTGCTCCAATGGTGACGGTCATGTGGCGCAACTGCGTCTGTCAGAACTTAAAGCGCTCGATTGTGGCAGCTGGTTTTCCCCTCAGTACCGCGGCGAAAACATCCTGACACTCGCAGAGTTGCTGACCTTATGTAATCAGCTGGGGCTGAACCTGAACCTGGAGGTTAAACCCACTATTGGCCGGGAGACCGAAACCGTCTGGGCCATTCGCACCGCGTTACAACAAGTCCCTTTTGATAACAGCCTGCTACTCAGCAGCTTTAACCATCATGCGCTGAAAGCTTGTCAGCAGCACTTGCCGGATATCGCTCGCGCGCTGAATGTCGACGCCATTCCTTATAACTGGCAGGAGCGTCTGGATGAATACCAGGCACTTGGACTGCATTTCAGTGCCGATTTCTTTGATGCCAGACTGGTTCAGCAACTCAGCGAGCACGGCGTTCCAATGGCCTGCTTTACCGTGAACTCGCCCGAGCTGGCGCAAACGCTGTGGCAGGCCGGAGTCTTATCCGTTTTTTCCGATTACCCATATCGATTAATCCAGACTGCCCGAAAAGCCAATCAATGGCATAATCACTGAACGAAAATCGCTGCGTGCGCCAGATCAGCTCGTCATCAATATGCCCTGCTGGTATTTAGATATAGTTAAATATTCATTTTAAGAATATGCAGGCTTTGTTAAAGTGCGCCGCCATAGAAGATTAACAAAACCGATTAGCTTGATGAGAACAACGGATCACTATGTACGTTTACGACGAGTATGATCAGCAATTGCTGAATGAGCGCGTTGCCCAATTCCAGGGGCAAATGGATCGCTACCTCGCCGGCAAAATTCCGGAAGAGGAATTCCTGCCACTGCGACTGCAAAACGGTATTTATGTTCAACGCTATGCACCTATGTTACGAGTCGCCATTCCTTATGGTTTGTTTAACTCCAAACAGATGCGTGCTTTAGCTGAAGTTGCCCGCGACTATGATAAAGGTTACGCGCATTTCAGTACCCGTCAGAACCTGCAATTCAACTGGCCTGAGCTGGAAAAATGCCCTGAAATTTTAGCCAAACTGGCTGAAGTTCAGATGCATGCGGTACAAACCAGTGGTAACTGTATCCGTAACACCACCACCGACGAATACGCTGGCGTGATTAAAGAAGAGCTGGTTGATCCACGTCCTTACTGTGAAATCATCCGTCAGTGGTCAACCTTCCACCCGGAATTCGCCTTCCTGCCGCGTAAGTTCAAGATTGCCGTTAATGCAGTACCGGGCGCAGATCGTGCGGCCATTCAGGTACACGACATTGGTGTAAACATCGTTAAAAACGATGCCGGTGAAGTGGGTTACCGCATTCTGGTGGGTGGCGGTCTGGGTCGTACCCCAATCGTTGGCACTGAGATTCGTGACTTCCTGGCAGAAGAAGATCTGCTGACCTACCTGGATGCCATCATCCGTGTTTACAACCAGTTTGGTCGTCGTGATAACAAGTACAAAGCGCGTATTAAAATCCTGGTAAAAGCACTGGGTATCGAGCGTATGCGTGAGCTGGTTGAAGAAGAATGGGCTCGCCTGAAAGACGGTGAAGGCAAGCTGCCGGCCAGCGAGCTGGAGCGTGTTAAATCACACTTCACCGAACCGGATTACAAAGCACTGGACGACAATCCAGCGGAATACCAGCAAGCACTGGCTGATAACGTTGCTTTTGCTCGCTGGGTACAACGCAATGTGCGCACCCACAAAAAGCCTGGCTACGCCATCGCCAGCTTTGCGCTGAAGCAAAAAGGCAATGCGCCGGGTGATGTGACGGCCGAGCAAATGGAAGACATCGCTGAGCTGGCCGACAGCTACAGCTTTGGTGAAATCCGCTCGACTCACCAGCAAAACCTGGTGTTAGCCGATGTAGAACAAAGCAAGCTGTTCGAATTGTGGCAAACCGCCAAAGCCAAAGGTCTGGCAACCCCAACTCTGGGCCTGCTGACCGATATGATTTGCTGCCCGGGTGGCGACTTCTGTGCGCTGGCAAATGCCAAGTCTATTCCGATCGCAGAAGATCTGCAGATTCGTTTCGACAATCTGGATTACCTGCACGACTTAGGTGAAATCGACCTGAACATCTCTGGCTGTATGAATGCTTGTGGTCACCACCACGTTGGTAACATCGGTATTCTGGGTGTTGATAAGAAAGGTGAAGAGTTTTATCAGGTATCTCTGGGCGGCAACGCCGGCGACGACACCTCTTTGGGTAAAATTTTAGGCCCATCTTTCTCACGCCAGGCTATTCCGGATGTGATTGGCAAAGTACTGGACTGTTATGTAGAAAAACGCAGCGACGGCGAAAGCTTCCTGGAAGTTTACCGTCGTGTTGGTCACACCACTTTCAAGGAGGCCGTTTATGGAAAACCTGAATAAGGCAAACTTAATCAAAGGCCGCCAGCTGGTATCAGATGATCAATGGCAGGTAATTGCTGATGACGAAGCCATTCAGGACTTCGCCATCATCAGCCTGACCCGCTGGAGCGAGAACAAAGACGAACTGAAAGCTCAGGCGCAAGCCGGTAAGCTGGCTGTTCATCTGGCAGCGGGTGAGACAGCAGAGCAACTGGCCGACGAAGCCAGCCACTTTGCCCTGATTACCATCGATTTTCCCAAGTTCGCCGACGGCCGTGGCTACTCAGCCGCCCGCTTACTGCGTGAGCGTTATGGCTACGAAGGTGAGCTGCGCTCCGTAGGTGATGTTCTGATCGACCAGCTGTTCTTTATGCAACGTTGTGGCTTCACCAGCTTTGCGCTGCGCGGCGATCAGGATCTGGACGATGCGATTGCCGCATTCGACACCTTCTCGGTGTGCTACCAGAACGACGCCAACGATCAGCGTCCGCTTTATCGTCGCCGCTAATCGCCAGAATAATTGATCACTCCGTTGATATAAAACCGCCCTTGTGGCGGTTTTTTTGTTTAAGCTTCCATCACACTCTTCATCTGCACATCGACTAAGATAAAAGGCATGGATCACGATATTGTTTTTTCATTTTTCCTGGTGTTTTCCGGGGCAACCATCTTTGCCACGCTGGCACTGTTCACCCGCCAACCGCTGCTGATTGCCTATATCGCACTGGGCGCATTAGTCGGCCCTTTTGGCATCGGCTGGATTGAACACCCGGAAAATCTGTCAGATATGGCCCATATCGGCATTATTTTCCTGTTGTTCTTGCTGGGGCTGGATATGCAGCCTTCGGCACTGGCAGCGGTTTTGCGTAAGGCCACACTGGTTGCGCTCGTCAGCTCATTGGTGTTTTTTGCCAGCGGCTACGGTTTAACGCAGAGCTTTGGTTATAGCCAGATGGATAGTTTGGTTGTTGGATTAGCCATGATGTTCTCCTCCACCATTATTGGCCTCAAGCTGCTGCCCACCACGGTGCTGCACCACAAGCATATTGGTGAGCTGATGATCGGCTTGTTACTGATTCAAGATATGCTGGCAATTGTGTCGCTGATTTTGCTGGGCGTGATGTCAGGTGAAAGCAAAATGCCGGTATGGCAGCCGTTTGTTGCCCTGCCACTGCTGGCAACCGGCTGTTATCTGTTGGTGAAAGGCGTGCTGCTGCCGCTTATTGCCCGCTTTGATCGCTATCAGGAATACCTGTTTATTCTTGCTATTGGCTGGTGCTTAGCGGTCGCTGAAGGCGCTAAAGCCGTTGGTTTAACCCATGAAATTGGGGCATTTATTGCCGGAGTCACGCTGGCTACCAGCCCAATTGCGCAGTTTATTGCCATCAGCCTGAAACCGTTGCGGGATTTCTTCCTGGTGATGTTCTTCTTTGCCTTAGGCGCCAGCTTCAATATTGGTTTGTTATCAGATGTTATTGTTCCGGCGGCGATATTGGCAGCCATTGTGCTGGCGATAAAACCTGTCACCTTCCGCCTGCTACTGGCACGCTTTAGTGAGCGCCGGGCACTGGCCTGGGATGTAGGGTTTCGTTTGGGGCAAATCAGTGAATTCTCCCTGCTGATTGCCTTTGTTGCTTTGCAGAGCAATTTGCTTAGTGAACAGGGATCTTCTCTGATTCAGGCTACAGCAATTATCACCTTTGCCATTTCCAGCTATATAGTGGTGTTTAATTACCCGAATCCAATTGCCGTAAAAGATGAATTAAGAAGGGATTAACTCCCTTCTCATCTGGCTCCCACGCAGAGCGTGGGAGCCACGTATTAATTGTAGAAATCAGAGTAAAAAACCTTACTCCCTCCAAAACCATTGCTGGTTGGCACCACCATGATGTTGCCACTGGCCAATACGACCACCCTGCTGTGTCGACATGGCGTCCAGCACAATATTAGTGTCATTACGACTGCGCAGTGTATTGCCAACACGATCAAATCTCAGGTTATTGCTATCAACACAATCCCAAATACCAACGCTGCCATCACTGTAAGTTTGTCCGCGATTATCGAGACATTTACCCAGCTTGCTTTTCACATAACCACTGGCAGCATCATAGGCCCACAACTGAGCGGCGTTACCATCACACGGCCACAACCAGACATCATTGCCGTTATGGGTCTGAGCGTGTTTCACATCGAGGCATAAGCCACTGCGCTGGTCCACCAACATACGATACTCAGGCACATTCAGATTAATCACACTTTCAATCAGGCGCTTACCCGGAAAGTCTGACCACACCAGACCCAGAGCGCGGCTCTGGATATTACCGTTCTGAATATAATCCGCTGCCAGCGTATTCAAGCCTTCAAAGGCGATGGTACAGATGCCAATAAAACAGTTTACGCGCGGGAAGTCAGGATAAGAATCCTTCCAGCCCGGTGTGGTTAGCCCGGTCGCCAGACGTGGAGCCGATGTGCCCGGAGAACTATGACCACTGGAAACAAAATACGGAAAAGCACCCGTTGAAGCATTCAGGCCATGGTTATAAATCACCGCATGATTGCCATTATCCGCGCGTTCGAAGCGTGCTTTTACTCCTTCCCATTGCTCGTGCAATTCCCAGTTATTCGCCATGGTGTAATCGGTGGCACCGCCCGCCAACTGAGATTCATGAATGCCCCGTACGTTTCGCGGGGTGAAGAACTTGTACAGCATCACGATTTTGCCGCGAATTTCACCCAGGGTTGGATTCAGAGACGTTGGATTCCAGAATGGCGCGTTATAGTCTGCGACATATTGATCCAGCGTTTCTTCAAACTTACGGGTATTGCCTACCTCGGTATGCGCTGGCTGAATATTCATCAGAATGGTTTCTGACGGATTCTCCTTCAAAAACTCAACCACCGGTTTCAGCACATCTTCACCAAACCAGGCATTCTGAAAAACAATGCCGTGATGGATGGCAAATTCATTATTGATATGGCGATTACGGATATCCAACGCCCGAATTCCGGATTCCAGCTGATCTTTCAATGACATCGACTGAGTCTGAACAATATCGCCGCCAAAAAAGGACAAGGTATCGTGTGTACCCGGCAGCGACATCTTATTAAGCGGCGTATCGTCGCTCAGGCGCTGCATCCAGCGGGGGTGACTGGCGACAGCACCTTCTCCGTGATAGTAGGCACCGTCGTTGTGTGCATGGGTGAAGCTTGTGGTGGATGTTGCCAGCAACAACAGTGCTGCCATTGTTATTTTTTTCATTCCGCACTCCAAAAGTCTGGTCAGAGGCGAACACTATAAGCTGATTTAAGTGAACATCGCTTGCCACGCACAACAAAGTGGTACGATAGGCCCAAAATAACCTATCTGCCATGTTCCCGCGTTTACTCAGGCAGGGTTATCCAGAAACAGGTTATTAAGATAAAAGTCAGCCAGAAATAATGGCGTAGTTGCCGCTAAAAGTAACAGCAATCTTACTGCCAGGTTGTCCATCGGTAGTGATAATGGCATCCAGCGAAATCCGGGCTTTGCCGGTTTCGGCGTAGTCAGCAAAAAAGCGATCGAATTCCGCTGCATCGGGCGCCTGAGCAATGGCGCGAATGGTGCCAGCAACCGGCGCTTTGTATTTCACCTCTCCTCCTGTCACCACCTGATTACATTGAATACCTTTTTCCTGGGTTTTCAGATACACCAGCCCCCAGCAGGCCATAACGGCAGCATTGTATAAACTGCCACCAAACGCGGTTTGCTTGTCGTTGATATTCGGCTCCAGCGGTGCTTGTAAAATCAGCTGCTCACCATCGTAAGAGTCAACTTCCAGCCCCATAAACTGGGTGATTGGCAGGTGTTCTACAAAGAAGTCTTTTAATGTTTGGCTAATATCTGAGTTCATTTTTAAACTAACTTTTCAATTCGCCATTACGGTAGTTACCGCTGAGACACGCTATAAATACATCCCTGTACGCTCGGGTAATTCATCCCTGAATTACACGGTCTCATCAGCAACTACCGTAATAGCTTTGCTGTACTTAAAAACACCTTAAATAATCCAAAGGTGTTCATAGAAGATCGATGATTTTTTGCGCAGCATTGTACGGCGTTGTCTGATTATTCAACACCTGATTTTCCAGCTCTGGCATTTGCTGCTGCACCTGAGGGTTTTGTTTCAGCCGCAACTCCAGCATTTCGTGAATCAGCTTCTTCAGCCATTCACTGTTTTGTCGGGCGCGCTTTTCATCAAAAGCCGATATGCCGGCATTAACACACTCAATAGCCGCAGCTTGATAAGCCTCAATCATTTGCCAGACATCCTGAATGCGCTCTTTTTTGAGTGCCGAACAGGTTTTCACCTGAGGCGTCCAGAAGCTGGCATTCTTTATCAGGTGCAGTGCATTCTGGTAATGGCTTTGTGTTTGCTGAGCAAGATTAATGCTTTCACCATCGGCTTTATTAATCACCAGCGCATCCGCTAATTCCATAATGCCGCGTTTAATACCCTGCAACTCATCCCCGGCATTGGGAAGCATTAGCACCAGAAAGAAATCGACCATGGCCGCCACTTCGTATTCCGACTGCCCAACTCCGACGGTTTCCACCAAAATCACATCGTAACCAGCGGCTTCGCATAGCAGCATGGTTTCGCGGGTTTTCTGCGCCACTCCGCCCAGCGCCCCCTCACTGGGAGATGGGCGAATAAAGGCGTTTTCTTCGCGGGATAATAATTCCATGCGGGTTTTATCACCCAGAATACTGCCACCACGCAGCGGCGAACTGGGGTCAACCGCCAGTACCGCCACTTTTTTCCCCTGCTCAATCAAATGCAGGCCAAAGGCTTCAATAAAGGTGGATTTACCCACTCCGGGGATACCGGTAATACCAATCCGGATAGACTTTCCGGTATCCGGCAAGAGTTGATTAAGAATGCTTTGGGCCTGTTGGCGATGCTGGTCGAGCTTGCTCTCGACCAGGGTAATGGCTTTTGCCAGTGCCCGGCGATTGCCTGTTTTTAATTGTTCCAAATCGATCATAAAGCAGCTGTGGCCAGGCAAGAGTGAAATTAACCGTCATAGTAACGGCTTGGTCATTAAAAAAACACAGACTGGTTACTCGACCCAGGAAGATGACAAAAGCATCATCAACTCATAATTTACTATCAGAATTGACAATAATTCTATATGCTTTGCCGATTCCGTTTTTGCTCGTTTCCGAACGCTGCCTGACAAGGAGGGTAACGACACAACAATGGAACAGACAACACTGAGTAAACAAGTAAAAAAACGCTCAACTCGTGAGTTTTATTTCGCCATATTCTGCGTAGTGGCATTAACTTTTGGTTCAATTGCGGCCGATTTCGAAGCCTTTGAACTGCTGTATGAGTTTACCCGAGTCCACGAAAGTTGGGACTTAGACGAAATTTTACTGTTTCTGTTTTATGCAGGTATTGTTTCGACCCTGTATAGCATCCGCCGCGTCGGCGATATCAAACGCCTGAATAAAAAAGTAACCCATCTGGCGTATTACGATACCGTTACTCAACTCCCGAATCGCAGTTTTGCCATCGATCAACTCAAGCAGATGCTGCGCACCAGCAAACGGAAACGCACCCAGGTAGCGGTGGCGTTTATCGACTTTGATAACTTTAAGACCATCAACGATACCTTTGGTCATAGCCAGGGGGATGAATTATTAAAACAAATTGGCCAACGATTAAGCAGCGAACTGAATGATCCGGGGTTTGTTGCACGACTGGGCGGTGATGAGTTTCTTGTACTGATGCAATTCAGCGATCACCAGGCGCTGTCTCAACTGGATCAGCTATTTTCCCGTGCCAGTAAACGCCCCTATGTACTAAGTTCCGGTGAAGTCAGTGTGACCTTTAGTATCGGAGTGGCGCTATTTCCTCAAGACGCGGCAACTGTTCCATCACTGCTAAAGCGGCAGATACTGCCATGTATCACACTAAGCTTAGCGGCAAGGGGGATATCACCTATTACAACGCGGAAATGGGAGAGCAATCCAGTAAGCGCCATCAATTGGAAATTGGGTTGACAACAGCCATTGAGAATCAGGAGTTTTTTCTCGAATACCAGCCGCAAAAATGTTTGAAAACCGGTCGGATTACCGGCTACGAAGCCTTATTACGCTGGCGTAAAAACGGCATTCTGATCCAGCCCCTCGACTTTATCCCTATTAGTGAAGATACCGGACAAATTGAGGCGCTTGGTGCCTGGGTGCTGGAGCAGGCTATCAAAGAAATAAAGCCGATTCTGAGCAGTGATCAGACTCTGGCGATTAATATTTCGCCACGCCAGTTTCATCAGGGCAATCTGGTAGCCATGGTCCAACAGATACTGACCCGCTATGACTTTCCTTCTCATCAGTTAGAGCTTGAGGTTACCGAATCGGCCATTGCCAATAACTTTGACGATACCGTAACTAAGGTCGCTCAGTTAAATGAGTCCGGCATTGCGATAGCCATTGATGATTTTGGTACTGGTTATTCGTCACTTGCCCGACTCAGTGCCCTTGCGATTGGCCGAATAAAAATCGACAAATCGTTTACCGCGCAACTTGATGACAGTGACAAAGATGGCAAACTGATTTGCTCTATTATCAATATTGCCAGCAGCATGCAGCTTAGCGTTATCGCTGAGGGCGTTGAGACACAGTCGCAGCAGGACAAGCTCAACGCTTTGGGCTGTGACTGTATTCAGGGGTATTACTTTGCTCGCCCGATGGCCATCGATAACTTAATACAAAGCCAGAATCCAGCTATAACTGCGACTGACTAAAAACGAATCAACCAATTACTTTTCTGCTGCTTTCGAGAAGTAACCGATTGGTGCGTTGTTTTTATAGAAACAGGAAGATTAACTCTGCACATCGTTAATCGCATCCAACACCTGACGGGCACTGACCGGGATTTTGGTTCCCGGCCCAAAGATGCCTTTCACCCCGGCATTCCACAAATAATCGTAGTCTTGCTTGGGAATCACACCGCCAGCGACCACCACAATATCGTCTGCACCCTGCTTCTTCAGTTCTTCAATCAAAGCTGGCACCAGAGTTTTATGGCCTGCCGCCTGAGACGAAACCCCCACCACGTGCACGTCATTTTCAATCGCCTGTTTCGCCACTTCTTCCGGCGTAGAGAACATCGGTGATAAATCGATATCAAAACCAACATCGGCGAATGCGGTAGCAATGACCTTGGCACCACGGTCGTGGCCATCTTGCCCCATCTTACACACCAGCATCCGTGGACGGCGGCCATGGGTACTTTCAAAGCTCTCGATATCAGACTTAATAGACTGCCAATCTTCATCGTTCTCATACGGTGCACCATACACACCCGAGATAGTGCGGGCTTCGGCCTGGAAGCGACCAAATTCGACTTCCATAGCGTCAGAGATTTCACCCACGGTGGCACGTAAGCGCGCGGCTTTGACCGACAGGTCGAGCAGATTGCCTTTACCCGTTTTTGCACATTTAGTGATCGCCGCTAATGCCGCATTAACGGCATCAGTGTCACGTGCGGAGCGGATTTCTTCCAGGCGTTTGATCTGAGAATCCCGCACCGCCATATTATCGACTTCAAGAATCTCCAGCTCGTCTTCCTGCTCCAGCTCGTATTTATTGACGCCAACAATCACGTCTTCACCGCGGTCGATACGGGCTTGTTTCTTGGCGGCGGATTCTTCAATGCGCAGTTTTGGCAGGCCTTCTTCAATTGCTTTGGCCATACCACCTTTGGATTCGATCTCTTCGATCAGCTCCCAGGCTTTATCAGCAATTTGCTGAGTCAGGCTTTCCATCATATAGGAGCCACCCCAGGGGTCGACTACCTGACGAATACCAGTTTCTTCCTGAATAATAATCTGAGTATTTCGGGCAATACGGGCCGAGAACTCGGTTGGCAGCGCCACTGCTTCATCCAATGCGTTAGTGTGCAAAGACTGAGTGCCGCCAAAAACCGCCGCCATGGCTTCAATCGTGGTGCGCACAACGTTGTTGTACGGATCTTGTTCGGTCAGAGACCAACCTGAGGTCTGCGAGTGAGTACGCAGCATAGAAGATTTTGGATTCTGAGGATTAAACTCCGCCATTATCCGATCCCACAACAGCCGTCCGGCGCGCAGCTTGGCAATTTCCATATAGAAGTTCATGGAGATGCCCCAGAAGAACGACAAGCGTGGCGCAAAGGCATCGACATCCAAACCAGCAGCGATAGCAGTACGCACATATTCACGGCCGTCACTCAAGGTATACGCCAGTTCAAGCGCGGCATCGGCACCGGCTTCCTGAATGTGGTAACCGGAAATCGAAATCGAGTTAAATTTCGGCATATGCTCAGAGGTGTAAGCAATAATATCGCCAATGATTTTCATCGAAGGTGCTGGCGGGTAAATATAGGTGTTACGCACCATAAACTCTTTCAGAATATCGTTCTGAATGGTGCCACTCAGCTTATCCTGAGACACGCCCTGCTCTTCTGCCGCAACAATATAGTTAGCCAGAATCGGCAGTACCGCGCCGTTCATAGTCATCGACACCGACACTTTATCCAGCGGAATACCATCAAACAGAATCTTTGAATCTTCCACTGAGTCAATCGCAACACCGGCTTTACCGACATCACCGGTTACCCGAGGGTGGTCTGAGTCGTAGCCGCGGTGGGTCGCTAAATCAAAGGCAACGGAAACCCCCTGAGCACCAGCAGCCAGGTTTTTGCGATAAAACGCATTGGATTCTTCGGCGGTGGAGAAACCGGCATATTGGCGAATGGTCCACGGTCGGCCAGCATACATAGTCGCTTGCGGACCACGAACATACGGCGCCATGCCCGGCATGGTATTGGCGTATTCCAAATCTTTCACATCATCCTGGGTGTAGAGGATTTTGATCGGAATATCTTCTGGCGTATGCCACTCCATTTCTTCAGGAGTGATGCCTTTCATCTGCTTGGTCGCCAGTGCTTGCCACTGTTCTAACGTTGGGCCTTTTTTATTATCAGTCATTGGTCGTTCCTGATATGCGCTACTTTTAGCAACAAAATTTCAGGCAGCGCGAGGCAAATAAATTATCGGGTCTGTCCATAATTCATTCCCCCCGCACTTCCTATTTATACGTTTAATCGGCGGTTATCAGATACTTTGTGAGCGGCATCGGAGGCATGGATGCCGAGGACAGCGCACAAGAATGTGTTTACAGCGCGTCGCGATAAAGTATCTGTTATCCGCTTAATCCAGCTGAGGCTGATTCAGTTCAATCAACACCCCGTCACAACTCTTCGGATGAATAAAAATCACCTTGCAGTTATGAGCACCAATCGAAGGCTCATCGGATAAAAACTGATAGCCCTTCGCTTTCAGGTGCGCCACATCGGCTTCCAGATCGTCAGAGCGGAAACACAAATGGTGAATACCACCGCCCTTCTTATCCAGGTAGCCCTGAATCGGGCCTTCGCCATTTAACGGATGGACCAATTCAATACTGGTTTCTGGCAACGGGAAAAACGCCGTGCTGGTTTTAGCAGCCGCTACATCTTCCCGCCCCTTGTATGGCAGACCAAAATCTTCCATAAAGCGTTTGATGGCTTTGTCCAGATCCGGTACAGCAATGGCGATATGGTCTAAAGCAACAATCATAACTCTCTCGCTTCTGCTCTCGCTTATCAGTTATACAAACAGTCGTCATCAACAAGGTGAGTCAGCCCTACTGTATGCAGGCTAAAAACTCACCGGTTTGCTGTTCAATCCGCGCCTGAATTTCTTCGGCCGTTTCTTCAATCACCACCTCATCCGGGGTGATTTTAAACAGCGGTTGTCCTTTACTGATGATGGTGCCGTCGTCTTCTACCAGAATCTTTTTAATGGTACCCGCAAACGGCGCATTCACCTTATTAAACATCTTCATCACTTCGATGATGTATAACGGCTCACCGGCTTCAAAGTGGCTTCCAACCTCAACAAATGGTGGCAGCCCCGGCGCTTCGCAGGAATAGAACATACCACCGGTAGGCGCCAGAATTTCATCACTCTTCGCCACTGGTGGTGGCACCAGCACCTTCGCCATCTTCGCCTGCAATGCTTCATCCAGCAGACATTCCGGAATATGGATACTCAGGTCGTCGTTCACGGTCAGGTCGAAAAAGCGGGTGCTGAATCCAATAAATGGCAACAAGGATAAAATGTCACAACCGGCCTGATAACCGAGGTGCGCCGACTGAACCGCCAGCCATTGCTCCTCATCGACGGCCTCGGGAGCTGACTTGCCATTAAGAACCGCACATAATTCGGCAAAATCTGTAATCTCCAGGCGGCGTTCTAATTCATCGTAGAAAGCAATCGCCTGACTCAATACCTCATGATCATGATCCCAGATCATACTGGCCGCCGGATGCTCGGCGTTGTAATTCATATTGAGGAAGTGATAGGTGTCTTTCAGCGCCTGAACCGGATTTTTCAGCCAGATGATCTGGCCTTTTTCTGTCTGAGCAAAGTTGTACTGATTGATGCTTAACCAGCCTGCTAAAACATGCGGATCGGCAAATAAGCGCTCAATCGGACGGGTTAATAGCAGCTCTTTACGTGCCAGAACCTGCTGCATGGCCGCTTTTTCATCGTTTGAACGCACACTTGCCAGTGCTTTGGCACATACCTGTTGATAGGCGTGTTTCAGATCGAAGTTGTTGGCTTTTTGTTTTAACAGCCCCACTGCCGTCAGGTAAGGAACGATAAAACGGGTGGTTGGCCGGGCGTTGATATTGTTACCCAAAAACCAGTTCACCAGACCATAGTGAAATTCCAGATTAGTGGCTAAATCTTTACCACGCAGCTCGGTTGTACGCAGAATTTCAGCCAATCGCTCATAGCTGTCCTGGCGCTTATCACCCACCGTCAGCAGCAAGGCAATATTGCTGTCGTAGGCACCGGCCAGATGGTATTTCATAAATACGTCGGTATCCGGATTGTGCAGGGAGATGCCCTGATCATCGCGGATTTCACCCTCGCGGGCATCGGACCAATGCTCAATCACACCGCCAGCATGAGGCGCCAAAGCATGGTTGGTTGCGTTTAAACGCGCTTCCACCGATGCAGTATGGCGCACCACTCGCTGAGGCTTGGGCAAACGTGGACCGTGAGCCGCCAGCAGCACCATGGCTTCGACCAGCGAATTCACCACAAAATAGTCATCGTCATTGTCTGGATTAACGAATTTCAGCGCATAACATAGCTCAGTCACCCGATGTTCAACCTGAATCCGGGTATTCATCTCCATAAAGAAGTGTTTGTCACGATCAACAATACACTCAAAAGTAGAAACACTGTCCAGACCCACAGCTTCTGCAAACACTTCCGATTGACGCTCCATCTCCAGCAGGGTTTCGATATCCTGCTTGAGAATCTGCGCCTCGCTGTCACGCCCGTCTTTCACTGCTTCCGTCAGGGCCGATTCCAGGTCTTCAACCGTGACCGACACTTCCAGCAGCTTTTGCTCATGCATTTGCAAGGAGCAATCACGGCCGCCCATGGCTAATGTCCAGTCGCCGTTGCCAATCACCTGAATTTCCTGGTGACGAGTGGTTTCGATGTTCAGCTCAATCAGAACGTTTTTGTTATCACCCTGGCCGGTCGCTTTGACTTCATTCAGGATTTCCAGCACCAGCGACGGCGCTAAGGCTGCGACCTGTTCGAGTTGTGATTCCAGATCGCCATCAAACGACGATGGATTGGGCAGAATACGCTGGCCTTTACCGCCACCGCCGCCGATGCACTTTAGGCGAATGCGGTTTTTTGGGTAGTCACGTCCCATCACCACCACTTGCTCAGCGATGGTCGCCGCCAGCTCGTCAATACTGTAGAGGTCAATACCTTTGTGATACGACGCCGCTAAAACCACATCGGCTTTAGCCACTAGCTCTTCAGCCGCCTCGAAGGCTTCACCATTGAGTGGTAACTGCTGTTGCTCAACCAGAGCGAGCAACGCCGCCTCATCGCTGTGTTTTTTCAGCAAGGTCAACGCGGTAGCGTTATCGATCCCCGGGGTAACGCTAACACCGACTTTGAGCGCCGTACGTTTAGCTTCATCTTTTAAACCCGCATCGTGTACGGTGCGCGAGCAAGGGCCAATAAAGTTCAGCCCGGCCTGCTCCATCGCTGACACCATGTTCTCATCTTCGGCCATAAAGCCATAACCGGTGTAAATGGCGTTATAGCCATTGTCTTTGGCGATATTGATGATCTGCTGGATGCGAACGTCACGCTCTTCTTTATCGACCCCGGTGTAGTCCGGTACCCGGTGTACCCTGTCCGGATTGGTCAGTTTGCGCAGCTCTGGCGCTAAGGCGTTTTGATAGACGATGGAGTCTTTTTCCGACAACAGAATGCCGTAATGCTCAATGCCCATCTCCTCAAATACATCCATAGCCTCTTTACGGATCGGGCCACGGCAAATAATCAGCGGCTGAATATGGCTGCAGCTGAAACTCTGAGTCCATTCTCCTCCGCCCGGAATATCACGGCTGGCATTGGCCAACTGGCGATCCTGATGTACCAGAGGGTTGTTCAGGTAATAATCGTTACTCATGCTTATAATCCTGTGTGCTGACACATATCCGCTGGGCTAGTGAAATTCTCTCTGCACCGAGTTAAATGGCTCCGGCGTGTAATGGCGCAGATGAAAGGCCATGTTTTCACACAGAACTTTGCGCAAATCGCGTGGCATCACAATTTGTGATACCGCGCCAAGGCTGAGCGCTTCATTGGGATTCATCAGTTCCTCTTCATAGCGCCTGGCTAATAATGCCTCCTGCTCTTTTGCCCAATCCGCTGACTGAGCACCACTTTTGAGCGCGGCACGAATTTCCTGTAATTCTTTTTTATACACAAACTCAATCCCGGCAGGCCCCATTACCGCAGCTCGGGTAGACGGCAAGGCCACGACAAAATCAGCACCGGTTGGATAGTTGTTATAAGAAGCATACGCCCCACCAAAGGCATTACGGATAATGACCAGAAAACGCGGGGTGCGCAGATCAATGATGGCATCCAGCATCGCTCGCCCGGCCTGGACAATGCCCTGATGCTCCTGCTCTTTACCCGGCAGGAAGCCGGTGGTGTCTTCCATAAAGATCACCGGAATGTTGTAAAGATTACAGAAGCGGATAAAGCGGGCATTTTTATAGGCGGCAGCAATATCAATCTGCCCGGAGGATACCGCGGAGTTATTGGCGACAAAACCGACCACATTGCCACCCATTCGACCCAGCGCGGTAATGGTGTTGCGCGCTCGCTCAGCCTGAATCTCTAAAAAGTCACCGTGGTCACATAGCTGTTGAATCATAATGGTGACATCAATCGGCGTGTTAAATCCGGTGGGTGAGTTAAACGCTTTTTTCAGTAGTAGATCTACATCCCAGGTCTTGCGATCCAACGGATCGGAGGTTGGCTGATGAGGGGCCAGTTCGCTGTTATTGCCTGGCAGATAGTTCAGTAATTGGCGAACCTTTTTCAGCGCCGCGACTTCGTCTTTGACCACAAAGTCGGTGATGCCACTCTGGCTGTGAACCGATGGTCCACCCAGCTCTTCCGGCGTGACATCCTCACCCAGCACCGACTTCACCACCCCCGGCCCGGTCAGACCAAAAAAGGTATCATTGGGTTGAATCAGGAAACTGCCCTGGCGCGGTAAATAAGAACCACCCCCGGCATTGAAACCAAACATACACATAATGGAGGGCACCACGCCGGAGATCTTACGCAGTGCGGTAAATGCTTCGGCATAGCCATCAAGCCCACCCATGCCAGCGGGCACATAAGCACCGGCACTGTCATTCAGACCCACTACCGGAATCCGGCGTTTACCCGCCAGCTCAAACAGACGCGCCAGCTTTTTACCATTGGTGGCATCCATCGAACCCGCACGCACAGTAAAGTCATGACCGTACAAAGCCACATCGCGGCCATTAATTTTCACAACCGCGGTAACCAGGGAAGCACCGTCGAGGTTTTTACCCCAGTTCTGGAACAGTACTGTAGGAGTTTCATCCGTCAGTACCGCTATGCGCTCCCAAATGGTCATGCGTTTTTTAGCATGCTGGCGGGTAATGGCACTGACACCGGCCGCCTTACGTGGGCGTTGAATCAGCTCATAGCCTTTCTTCAGGTTATCTTCATACAGCCCCGGGTTGTAGGATGCTTGTCCCGGGATGGCAAACTCGACTTCGGCCTTCTGATCAAATGGATTAATCAGAGTCGCCAGCGCTTTGCCTGACTTCTTTTTTGTTATTGTCATGCGGTCATCGCCTGCTTACTTAAAACGTATCTTTTATACCAATTGACGCAAGATCATATAGAGCTCGGTCAAGAGTGTGAATAGTTCATTGATCACTTCTGCCTAACAATCGCCGTGAAATTTTCCACTTTATCCAAGCAGCATTAACTAAAAAGAAATGATGATATTTCTCATGAACTTCCCGTTGAGCGCTGTGTCTATTAGCTGCGCGCAACATGAATCATAAACACAAACACTATTACTGACAGACATTGAGGGTCTTTCATGAGTACACTTTCAACGCATCAAACTGAGTTCAAAAACTCTGAGCTCAAAAAAAACCATGTTGTTAATCGCACGGCAAAATTGTTGGGAGTGTTATGCCTGTCGGCATCAGCGCAGACAGCACTGGCCGGCGCCTGGACGGCTGCCGAAGGCACCGGTTATAACAAACTGGCTTACAGCGATTATCAGGCGACTGATTTTTTTGGCCCCAACGATAACTTTGACGAGTTTAAAGGCCGCAACATTTCCTTTTATGCCGAGCACGGCATCCGCGACGACGTTACCCTGATTGCTAACATCCTGTATCAGGATCTGGAACAAACTGACGCCGCAGGCAACAAAACCGATGGCAGTGGTTTCAGTGATGTGGAACTGGGCTTCCGTAAGCGTTTAATTGATGGCCCAACTGTTGTGTCTGCCAGCTTCCTGGTCAAACTGCCTTATTTATACGACGAAGATGATGAATTACCACGTGGTAATGGTCAGACCGATTATGAAGCTCGCCTGTCGTTAGGTCGCAGCCTGTACCCTTATGGTTACGTGGGTGTTGAAGCCGGTTACCGCCTCCGTGACGAAGATCCGTCCGATGAATATCGTTATTTAGTCGAATATGGCATCTCTTTCGGTAATAATCTCTATTTCCGCACCAAGCTGGACGGCACCGAAAGCGTTAACAACGGTGAAACCATCAGTGACGGCAGTAACCTGTCAGCCACCAATGAGTTTGATCTGGGTAAATTTGAATTTACCGTTGGCTGGGCCTTTGATAAGCGCCCGGGGTCTGACAGCAAATGGGGTATTGAAGCCACCTACAACGATGATGTGTATGGTGACAACACCCTGAATGGTGGCGGCTTTCAGATTGGTTTAACAAGAGAGTATTAATCCATGGCCTGGTATGACGTTGCTGTTTTAGCGTTGCACTTTTTGCTGTTATCAGCATTGTGTTTATTTGGCTTGCATCGTTTGTCCATGTTATTCCGGTGGTTCAGCCACCGGAATGATCAGGCAACACCGCTCAGCCGTTACAATGATCTTCCCGCCATGACGGTGCAGATTCCGGTATACAACGAGCGCTATGTGGCGCAGCGCATTATTGATGCCGTTGCACAATTGCGTTACCCACAGGGCAAGTTACAAATTCAGATCGTGGATGATTCCACCGATTCAACTTACGACGCTATTGCCGAGCGCGTCAGACACCACCAGCAACAAGGTGTAAATATTCAGCATGTACATCGCACCGATCGCAGTGGCTTTAAAGCCGGTGCGTTAAAAGAAGCGATGGAACATGCCAGTGGTGAATTTATTGCCATTTTTGATGCCGATTTTGTCCCGGACCCAGACATTCTGATGGATAACGTGCATTACTTTACCGATCCGTCGTTAGGTATGTTGCAGTTCCGCTGGGAGCACCTGAATCGCAAAAACAGCCAGCTGACCGAATTGCAATCCATTATGCTGGATGCCCATTTTGGTTTGGAACAACGCATTCGCTCCGGTAGCGGTTTATTCCTGAACTTTAACGGTACTGCAGGTATCTGGCGTAAAGAAACCATTTATGATGCCGGCAACTGGAGCGCCGATACACTGACCGAAGACCTGGATCTGAGCTATCGTGCCCAGCTGAAAGGCTGGAAAATGCAGTACCTGAACCACGTTCCCTGCCCGGCTGAAGTGCCGTCCGACATCAATGCCTTTAAGAGTCAGCAACATCGCTGGGCCAAAGGTGGTGTTGAAGTGATGATGAAAATGCTGGGTACCGTGTGGAAATCTCCGGCCAGCTTAAAGCACAAGCTTGAGTCGACGTTTCATTTATCCAACAACCTGGCGTATTTGCTGTTATTAATCGATACCATTTTCCTGCTGATTCCGAGCATTATGGTTCGCGAGCAATATCAGATTGAATACATCTGGTGGCTGGACCTGCCATTATTAATTGCCTCGTCACTGGGTCATATTATTTATCTGGTATTTGGCCAGTACGCTCTGCAGCGCCCGATGGGCAAAGCCTTTTCGAATATTCCCGGATTATTTTTACTGGGCATTCAGATTTCATTTAATAACGCCCGCGCCGCTTGTGAAGCATTATTCGGTCATAAAACGGAATTTGTGCGCACTCCAAAAAGTGGCGAGTTAAATGAAAAGCAGAAAACCATTAAAAAGATTCCACGTTATAAGGCGGTAGCGCCACGCGGCGCCATTATTGAAGCCATTCTTTCTGTTGTATTCACCGTATTATTGTTCTGGTGCGTTGAAAAAGAAATCTGGTTTATGCTGCCATTTATGACCTTTTTAATCATTGGTTATATCACCACCTCTGTCAGCAGTTTTATTCATTATCAACGGTTAAAATCTTAAAACCTCTGATAAATAAAAAACTGACAAATAAAAACCAATGAATAAAAAAGCACCCCTATTTAAGCTGAGCCTGATCGGGTTCAGCTTAACCATTTTAGCCAGCCACCTAATTGCTGCCCTCAGCCACTCAAGCGCCAATTTAACAAGCGGGCTTATTGGTACAGGGGTTGTTGGCACAGCAACAGTTTTGCAGTTTTTATTGGCCTCGGGCTTTATGCTGCTCAGCTGGTGGTCGCTACCGGAAAAAATCAGCAAAAAACAGATTACCCTATTACTGGCTTGTGGTGTTCTACTGCGCCTGATTTTAATTCCGGTCGACAGCTACAGCAGCAGTGACACGTCGCGTTATTTATTTGATGGCAAGCTGGCTTATGAAGGTTTCGACCCTTACCAGACTGCCCATGACGCTCCCGAACTGGAAGCCTTAAAAGCACAGTGGGCACCACCGGAAGAACACGCCAAATACGTGACCCTCTACCCGCCCGTGGCACTGGCTTTTTTTGCTCTCAGCGCCAGTACTGGCGTCGAGATGGCAACCCCGAGCTGGAAGCTAATCGTCACCACCTTCAGTCTGATCACCTTATTCGTAGGGGCGTTAATCCTGAAGCAGCTGAATAAGAGTCGTCATTTACCACTATTGGCCTTATCTCCACTGCTAATACTGGAATCCGGTGTTGGCGCACACCTGGATACCCTGTCTGCTGCCGTCATTACGCTGATTATCTGGGCGTATTTAAACCAACGCTATTCTATTACCGGTGTGTTTATTGCGTTTGGCACCGCCATCAAACTATTACCACTGGCACTGATGATGCCTCTGGTACTGCACCACTTTTTTAACGGCCGGATAAAACCTTGCTTTCAGATTGGTTTAAGCGCTCTGGCCGCATTGGTTGTTATTTATGGAATGACCTTTTGGCTGGGCTTTAAACCTATTGGCAGTATTGGTGTGTTTTTTCAGAAATGGCGTTTTGGTTCACCACTGTTCTCATCGTTAGAATCGTTATTTCCGACATCGTCTTTACTGGTCATACTGGCGGCGTTATTTATTATCGGGTTGTTATTAGTCAGTCTGAAGTTGTTTATTCAACGCCAGGACAACTCGCATCAGGCACTATTGGATAGCAGCCAATATATTCTGGCACTGCCGTTGTTTTCAAGCCCGGTATTGTTTCCCTGGTATTTGATGCCACTGATGGTACTAACCGCACTGCAGCCCAATTTGATTATTCTCAGCTGGATAACCTTAGCGCCTCTGACGTATGAAGTACTGGATCAGTTTTTATGCTGTAACCAGTGGCAACCGGCCGTCTGGCCACTTTGGGCTATGCTGACAGGAGTCATTGTTGCCGCTCTAATAAAAATTTCACTTTTTTTCTCTCAACGGAGAACTACACGCGGGAATATTTGACAAAGTTATACTAATAAATGAGAGAGATATTCCCCACATGCTTAAACGTTATATGCACTGGCTGCACGGCCAGTGGCCTTCGGGTACCGTTGAAAAATTACCGCTGGTTAATGCCGATGGCACCACCAATATCCCGGGTGTTTATGTAGTTGGGGATTTAACCGGCGTTCCACTGTTAAAGTTTGCCGCCGACACCGGTGCCAAAGCCATTAACCACTTGCTGAAGTCGGTTGATTTTCGCGACCGGAAAGTCGCTGATGATACTTACGACGTGGTGATTATTGGCGGTGGTGTCAGTGGTTATTCCGCGGCGCTGGAAGCTGAGAAAGAAGGCTTAAATGCCTTACTGATTGAATCCAGCCGACCGTTTTCAACCATTGAAAACTTCCCCGAAGGCAAACCTATTTTCACCTATCCAACCGAACTGGAGCATCAGGGTGAAATCTCTCTCGATGATGTCAGTGATAAAGAGTCGTTATTACATTCGTTAAAACTCAGTATCGCTGAAAAAAACATCAACACACTGAGCGACAAAGCCTCTCATATTGAACGCAAAGGCAAGCAGCTTAACGTTGTTACCGAGAACCAAACAGTTAAAGCCCACAAAGTGGTGATTGCCATTGGCCGCTCCGGAAACTTCCGTGAACTGACAGCCAAAGGCAAAGATCACCCCAAAGTCGTTAACCGCTTACACGACCCGAAAGCCTATAAGGGTAAAGAAGTTCTGGTCGTTGGTGGTGGTGACAGCGCGCTGGAAGCCGCCATTGCTGTTGCTGAGCAACAGGGCAAGGTTGTTTTATCCTATCGTAAAGCTGAGTTCTCCCGTCCGAAAGAAGAAAACATCGAGCGACTGAACCAGCTGGTGGCTGAGGGAGCAATTACCCTGCATCTGCGCAGCCAGCTGGAAGCCGTCAGTGATGATCAGGTGGTACTGAAACTGGACAATGGTGAAGCCGTCACCCTGCAGAACGATGCCGTACTGTCGATGCTGGGTCGTGAAGCCCCTCTCGACTTTTTCCGCCGCAGTAAAATTCAGATTGCCGGTGAAAGCACGCTGTCTGGCTGGGTTGCCTTTGCGGCGTTTTTCCTGTTCGCCATTGCATTGTACGACTGGAAAAACTTTGGTTTCCTCAATTCGTTCTGGGGCATGAGTGCCTTCCCCGACAATGCTCCCTCATTAGTGGGTGGTTTAGGTAGCTGGTGGCAGGCTCAGGTGGATGACCGCTCGACCCTGATTGGCACCATCGCGGTATCGATGAAAAGCCGCTCTTTTTATTACACCCTGATGTATACCAGTGCGATTGGCTGGTTTGGCTGGCAGCGCATCAAGCGCCGCAATACGCCATACGTTAAAGTGCAGACTCTGAGTTTATTCTTTATTCAGTTTATTCCGTTGTTTGTCCTGCCTGAAATCATTCTGCCGTGGGCCGGTTACCTCGGTGCCTTTGATGCTGGCAGCCTGAAGAGTGTCGCCGACAGCTTATTCCCAAGTTATATCTCAGCCGAAGCGTTAGCCAATAAAGAATGGCCGGAATGGGGCCACCCGCGCGCCTACTGGCATGCTTACGGGTTTATTCTTGCCTGGCCGCTGAACGTCTATAACGTCTTTACCCCTACCCCGATGATGGGCTGGCTGATCATCAGCTTTATCCAGACCTTTATCATTATTCCGGCGTTAATCTACCGCTACGGTAAGGGCGCTTACTGCGGCTGGATTTGTTCCTGTGGTGCACTGGCTGAAACCATGGGTGATACCCAACGCCACAAAATGCCTCATGGCCCGTTCTGGAATAAGCTGAACATGATTGGTCAGGTGATTCTGGTGGCTGCGTTTGTCATGCTCGTTATTCGCATCCTTGGTTGGATGTTCCCGGAAAGCTGGATGCATCAATCCTTTGATTTATTACTGAAAGGTGAAAACAAAGAGTATCAGTTAGTGAACCCGGTCAGCTGGAAATGGTTTGTCGACGTACTGCTGGGCGGTATTTTAGGGGTAGGCTTGTACTTCAAATATTCAGGCCGGGTATGGTGCCGCTTTGCCTGCCCATTATCGGCACTGATGCATATTTATGGCCGTTTCAGCCGCTTCCGTATCCTGTCGGACAAAAACAAGTGCATCAGCTGTAATGCCTGTACCAGTGTTTGCCATCAGGGCATCGACATTATGAATTTCGCCAACAAAGGCCGCCCGATGGAAGATCCTGAGTGTGTGCGTTGCTCTGCCTGTGTTCAGACTTGCCCAACCGGCACGCTGAAGTTTGGTCAGGTTGATAAGAACAACAACATCATCGCGACCGATCGTCTGGCTGCCAGCCCGGTTCAGATTATTGAGGCACGTAATGTATAACTCGCAATACGTCAGTGTGATCATCCCTGCGTTGGATGAGGAAGAAGCCATCGCCAAGGTGGTCTCATCACTGACGGCACTCACCAACGCCGATGGCTCAGCCATTTGTGATCAGATTATCGTGTGTGATAACGGTTCTCAGGATCTCACCAGCGAGCGCGCCCGCGCCTCTGGGGCTCAGGTAGTGCAACAATCCATTCCGGGGTATGGCATCGCTTGCCTGACCGCAATGGAACAGCTGGCGCCACAATGTGACATAGTGCTATTTGTTGATGGTGATGACTCCTGTTACGCCGAACAATGCCTGCCGCTTCTGGCAGCCACCAGCAATGGTTCCGATCTGGCAATTGGCTCACGGGTGCTGGGGCATATCGAAAAGCACGCTCTGACCCCGGTACAGCGCTTTGGCAATGCCCTGGCGAGCTTTTTGATTCGTTGTATCTGGAAACATCAGGTAACGGATTTAGGGCCATTTCGGGCAATTCGCAAACGCAGCCTTGAGCAGATTCAAATGGCTGATACCACCTTTGGCTGGACCATTGAAATGCAGATCAAATGCATTCAGGCCGGGCTGATCACCAGCGAACACCCGGTCGACTCAAAGCAGCGTATTGGTGTGTCAAAAATCAGCGGTACCGTGAAAGGCAGCATTAATGCCGGCATTGGTATTCTCGGGATGATTGCCAAGCTATGGTGGCGACAACGTCAAAGCGCTGCGTCTCAACTCAACAGGCACTGAAGTATTCCGATATGTGCTAACAAGAAAAAGTGTGCGGACTATAAAAAAATCGTAATAAAAAACCACAATAGATCCTCTCTATTGTGGTTTGTATTACCGTCGCTGTTATTCCGGCATACTCAGCGCTTGTGGCGAAACAATCACACCGTTGTTATCGGCATACACATAGTCGCCCGGCTTAAACTCGACACCACCAAATTTTACCGTGACATTCACATCACCCAGGCCGCGCTTGTCAGTTTTTAACGGATTGGTTGCCAGTGCCTGAACCCCTAAATCGGTTTCCATAATGACATCCACATCACGAATGCAGCCGTAAATGATGATGCCTTCCCAGCCGTTTTTTGCGGCTTTTTCAGCCAGCATATCGCCCAGCAGCGCGTGACGCATAGACGCACCACCATCCACCACCATCACCTTGCCTTTACCATCGGTATCGACCAGCTCTTTCACTTTAGAGTTATCTTCAAAGCACTTTACGGTAACAATTTCACCACCAAAAGAGTCGCGGCCACCGTAGTTGTTAAACATAGGTTCAACCACCTGAATCAACTCCGGGTATTCGTCACACAGGTCTGGCGTTATGTATTGAGTCATGTTGTATTCCTTGTAAAAATTTTCTGAACATTATTGAACAATTGAATCGGCATGGGCCGCTATCTGCTGCGCCACATGCCGTTGTTTTAACCAATCACTGATTTTCGGCCAGACATCGTCACCCGCCGGCTTGCTGGCCACCATATCCACGTGGCCATAATCACGACTGAAGCCCTGAGCCTTACCTAAAACCAGATAACTTTTATCACTGCCACCATAAAGATCATAAAAACGGCGGCAGTACTTTTCCGGGTCCGATGAATCAGCTATCGCAGCAACGGCCAGTAACGGTAAATCGGTTTGCTGCCAGAGGCGCAACAAGGGTTGGCGGCGTACCTTAAACTTCCAGCCGATCGTCCAGTCCTGTCGCCCCAGGTGTTCATTGATGATGCCAGCGGATTCATTTTCCGGTCCTATTTTTAATTTACGGCCTTCCAGCTCACCTTTCACTCTC
The DNA here is from genome assembly GCF_965226395.1 of Bacterioplanoides sp. Taxonomy (GTDB): domain Bacteria; phylum Pseudomonadota; class Gammaproteobacteria; order Pseudomonadales; family Oceanobacteraceae; genus Bacterioplanoides. The sequence continues at coordinate 3,798,299 of NZ_OZ245358.1, forward strand.
ACGAACAAACGCATCAGGCTACCCACGGGTGGTAACCACAAATACCAGGGGCGACGCACGGCTTGGGTGCCAAACATCACCAGGCTATGGGTATTCTCACTGGACAACACTCCACAAGCCGCGGCACTGGCAATCAACACGCCACCCAGAGAGTGGCCAATCCAGCCCGGCTTCTGGCCGGTTTTTTCACGTACAAAGTCATTCACCGCCGTGACGTCTGAGTGCACGTATTGCTCCAGCGTATTCTTGCGATAAGCCTGATTGCGGGGAGACAAGCCATGCCCACGGTGCTCAAACAACCAGACATCAAACCCTTCATCCAGCAGGTGGCGCGCCAAGCCAATGCCCTTGGCCGATAGCCAGAAACTGCGATTGGTAAAACTGCCATGCACCAGCACCAGCGGTGGTTTTTCGCCCGGGACATCAGCCGCCTTGCTGATATGAGTTAACGCAATCTGCACACTGGGATCGCTGCAACGATTGTGTTTTAACAGATAAACGTCTTCGTTAAAGTCCCCGTGTGTCTCTGCATTCAACAGAGTCACCGGGAATAAAGCACTGCTACTTTTCATAAATAGAAATTCTGATACACCCTGTTTATTGCGCGGGCTTATCGGCCAGGAAGAACCAGGTATCCATCACTGAATCCGGGTTCAGCGACACGCTATCAATACCGTGCTCCATCAGCCATTTGGCAAAGTCCGGGTGATCGGATGGCCCCTGACCACAAATACCAATGTATTTACCGGCTTTTTTACAGGCATTAATAGCGTTTTCGAGCAGCGCCAGAATGGCCGGATTACGCTCATCAAACAGGTGCGCAATAATGCCGGAATCACGATCCAGGCCCAGAGTTAGCTGGGTCAGGTCGTTAGAGCCAACGGAGAAACCATCAAAATGCTCCAGAAACTGTTCAGCCAGTACAGCATTGGCAGGCAGCTCACACATCATAATCAGGCGCAGGTCGTTTTCACCACGTTTCAGACCATTTTCAGCTAACAGATTGACCACCTGCTCAGCCTCGCCCGGAGTGCGCACAAACGGCACCATGATTTCGACGTTAGTGAATCCCATGTCGTTGCGGACTTTGCGCATTGCCCGGCATTCCAGCTCAAAGCAATCACGGAAGTTTTTCGAGATATAACGCGACGCCCCACGGAAGCCCAGCATTGGGTTTTCTTCTTCCGGCTCGTATAAACGACCACCAATCAGGTTGGCGTATTCGTTAGATTTAAAGTCGGACAAACGAACAATCACCCGCTTCGGCCAGAACGCTGCCGCCAGCGTGGAAATGCCTTCCACCAGCTTATCGACGTAGAAATCGACTGGCCCGGAGTAACCTGAAATACGACGTTCCACCGTCGGCTTCACTTCATCCGGTAAGGTATCAAAATTCAGTAAGGCTTTAGGGTGCACACCAATCATACGATTGATGATAAATTCCAGTCGTGCCAGACCAACACCTTCGTTTGGTAAACCCTGAAAATCAAATGCCCGGTCCGGGTTGCCAACATTCATCATAATTTTGAATGGCAGATCCGGCATGGAATCGACACTGTTGGTCTTCACGTCGAAGTCCAGTGCGCCATCGTAAACAAAGCCGGTATCGCCTTCAGCACAGGAAACCGTTACTTCCTGACCATCCTGCAAGTGTTCAGTAGCGTCTTCACAGCCAACCACCGCCGGAATACCCAGCTCACGGGCAATAATTGCTGCATGGCAAGTACGGCCGCCACGGTTGGTAACAATGGCTGATGAACGCTTCATCACCGGCTCCCAGTCCGGGTCGGTCATATCGGCCACCAGCACATCACCCGGCTGCACCTGATCCATCTCATCAACGCTGTTCACAACGCGGACTTTGCCTTTGCCAATCCGGTGGCCAATCGAACGCCCTTCCACCAGCACCTTGCCGGTTTCTTTTAACAGGTAACGTTCCATGATGTTCTTGTTAGCCCGGCTTTTCACCGTTTCCGGGCGTGCCTGAACAATATAAAGCTGACCATCGTCACCGTCTTTGGCCCACTCAATGTCCATCGGGCGCTGATAGTGTTGCTCGATGATCATGGCCTGACGCGCCAGTGCTTCGACTTCAGCATCAGTGACCGAGAATACCCGGCGCAAATCGCGATCAACCCGCTGGGTTTCAACCGATTTACCAACCGCCGCATCCGGATTGTAGACCATCTTAATGGCTTTAGCACCGAGGTTACGGCGCAGAATGGCCGGGCGATCTTCTGTCAGATTTTTTTTGTGAACGTAGAATTCATCCGGGTTAACCGCACCCTGCACCACGGTTTCACCCAGGCCATAAGAAGAAGTTACAAACACCACTTGATCAAAACCGGATTCGGTATCCAGAGTAAACATCACTCCACTGGAAGCGGTTTCACTGCGCACCATACGCTGAATACCCGCCGACAGAGCCACCTTATGATGGTCAAAGCCCTGATGATCACGGTAGGCAATCGCACGGTCGTTAAACAGGGAGGCAAAGACATCGCGAATCGCGTGTAATACGTTGTCGACGCCGACAATATTCAGGTGTGTTTCCTGCTGTCCGGCAAAGGAGGCATCCGGCAGATCTTCGGCGGTAGCCGATGAGCGTACTGCAACCGCCATATTAGCGTTGCTGTTTTGTAATTCCGCAAATGCGCTGCGGACATCCGCCTCTAATTGCGGTGGCAGCGGTGCTTCTAAAATCCAGCTGCGAATACGAGCGCCGGTTTCCGTGAGGGCTGGAATATTATCAACATCCAGCGCATCCAGCTCTGCCTGAATGCGGGCATCCAACCCCTCATAATTTAAAAATTCACGGTATGCGTCAGCGGTCGTGGCAAAACCATTCGGTACCGATACGCCCGCACCCGTTAAGTTGCTGATCATTTCACCCAGAGAGGCGTTTTTTCCACCGACTCGTTCTACATCACCCATTGATACCTGATCAAACCAGAGCACGTAATCAGTCAACTTTTTATCTCCTGTGAATTAGCCTATAGTGACGGCCATTAATTCATTGATAGTGACTACCGTTAACAACCCGATAGCGGCAGCCCGCTAATACTAAGTGCAGCAAGAACAAATTTCCACATGAAGCGTTACGCCTATTTCATCTCCGACGGCACCGGGATCACCGCAGAAACACTGGGTAACAGCCTGTTGTCACAATTTGATCAGATTAAATTTGAGCGGGTCACCCTGCCCTACATCGACTCGGAAGACAAAGCTCAACAAGCAGCAGATGAGATGAACCAACTGGCTGCCGAAAGTGGTCACCCGGTGATTTTGTTCGATACCATCGTCAATAAAAACATCCGCAAAATCATTGATTCAGCCGATGTATTTAAAATTGATATTTTCTCTGCGTTTCTGGCACCGCTGGAAAGCGAGCTGGCGGTTAAATCGTCGTACACGGTGGGTAAATCCCACGCCCCAGCCGATAGCGACAATTATGTTGCACGGATTGAAGCGGTTAACTTCGCACTGGATAATGACGACGGTGCCCGCACCCGCCACTATAACGATGCCGATGTCATTCTGGTGGGCGTGTCACGCTGTGGCAAAACACCAACCAGCCTGTACATGGCGATGCAGTTTGGCATTAAGGCCGCGAACTATCCGCTCACCGAAGAAGATATGGACGACCTGAAACTACCAGAAAGCCTATCGCAGCATCGCTCTAAACTGTTTGGCTTAACCATTGACCCGGATCGCCTGGCCGCCATTCGCACCGAACGCCGTGCCAACAGCCGCTATTCATCGCTGAAGCAGTGTTATCACGAAGTCGATGAGGTGGAGTTTTTGTTCGAGCGTGAAAACATTCCGTTTGTCAGCACCACGGATAAATCTATTGAAGAGATTTCCACCCGGATTCTGGCCGAGACGGGTTTAAAAAGACGCTTACAGAGCTGACTAGATTACAACAGTCAGCTTCTTCTCATTCATCTTCCGCGCAATACCACGCGGCTTAGTAAACACCAGGCTATGATCCGCCCCAGCCACTTCGTGATAATCCCAGCAGGAAGCATCGGCCGCCAGTTTTTGGTGGCGTTGTTTCATGGGTTCTGGCGCAAGCCCACCAACAAAGCTGACACCCGGCCAGGGTGAAACCCAGTCAACAAAAACTGTCAGATTTTGATTCAGATAGGCATTAACAGCGCGCAAGACGCGGGCAAAAGATTCCGGCCGGTCCTGTAAACGCTTCATAGTCAGCTGCTCAGCCTGAGGATTTGTCTTACGATTCGGCGATACCGAATCAAGGAACATTCGATAAACATCCAGATCATCTGGCCGTTCTAACAAGGCATCGGCAATATTGGCGTATTCAGCCGCTTTTTGCTGCAGGTGTTCAAGCCGGGAAGAAAACAGCATTGCTGGCTCAAGCAAAAACACCAGTCCGGAGAAATCATTACCAGCCAATAAAGAATAATAATGCTGCAGATAATCGACCACCACCATGCCGCCAAATGAATAGCCGGCAATATCAAACTCACTCCAGTCCAGCGCTTCGGTCAGCTCTGCTAATTGCAGGGCAAAATCCCGCACCTGAGGTTGTGACGGAGGGATTAAAAACCGTGAGCCACCCATATCAGCCAGATCAACAACCAGCACTTCATCCCACTCGGTCAGATAGTTGGTGATAAAGGTCCAGGTCAGCTCACCAGCGACTCCGGCGCCATGAACTAGAATCAGGCGTCGCGGATCGGGCGTTAAAGACGATGAAGGATATTGATACAGCCAACCATGCTGATGAAAACTGGCAGTTTTAAAATTAATCTGATGTTTTTCCATAGTGCCATTCTACATCCATTGATACAGAATCAGCAGGTGGCTGCGGAAAATAAACGACAAAGCCCGCTACTTGTGGGTCTTCAATACGAAGCTCAGAGCGTTCAAACGAAGCACCCGCCCAGCTTTCTTCATGGCCGGTTCGGATCAAGTTCGGCACAAAGTGCAGTGCCTGAAATTGCCGATTAACCGCAATAAATGCGATAGGATCGCTAACAGCCGTATTGGTCGAACGAGTATTAGTCCCGCGAAATGTTAAACCCAAATCAATAAAAAGCGTGGTTGCATTTACTGAACGATCCAGCGCCACATACCAGGCCTTGTTAGCTCCCGTACGGGTCACCAGCGGGATCACATTGAGAAAACCATCGAAGTTAACCACCTTAGCTGGCGGTACTTTTTCTTTAAAGTAATTACGGTAACGCTGGCAGCACTGAGCTCCCATGGCTTTTGATACGCGAAAAGGTGGCGCCAGAATATGATCAAAAGTCTGTGGCGTGAAAGTGTCTTCAACAACAATATCAGAATCAATAATTGGCTGTGACCGCAAGCGCCCGGTTTCATCGACAAAGGTATAAAACGGCGGGTTATCGCTTTCATACTGCTCTGTCTTTTTTTCGAACTCTTCTTCGGTTAAAAAATTGTCGGTAACAGGGTTCTGATCCGCTTGAACTTCACCGCTCGAAGCAGAGGCCGAAGTAGAAACTGGGGGAGTTTTCTGAGCGCTCTTATCAGAACGCTCAACCGGTGTATTGTGAATGCGGCCCTGAGCATCAACCCAGGTAAAATATTCCTGCTCGGCATAAGCCGACGACCAACAAAAGCAGCAGGCCAACAACCAACAAGCCCGTCTCAGCAAAGTCATGATATACCTCATCAGAATTTCGTTCTGAAACTGAAACCCGCTGCCCCAATGGTTAATTTTGTTTTCACATCCAGCCCGGGGTAAGGGCTGGTGACCGTACAGGTTAAACAATTCCGGTTGAGGGAATCACTGGAATTAGGAAAGTCGGTTGAATCCTGAGGGTCAGCGAGAATGGTTTCGTTAGACTGCATAAAACTCAGAGAGAAATCAATGACCGTATCCAGATCCCACTGATACCCCATTCCCAGGCTATAAAGCTCAGCATAACCTAACGGCGCCTGAAGACTGCGGGCGTCATCGGGAATGGAGGTTTGTCGCGGTTCATAACCGGCACGCAATTGCACCCGTGAGTTCAGATCATACTGAAAGCCAAATCCGAGACTCCAGACACTGCGAAAGTTCATTGGCTGTTCTAGTGTGGTATTGGTCACCAACCCCGGTGCCAGCGTTCGGGCAGAACTTAAAAAACTAACCGGCCGATCGAATTCGATTAATAACGAATCCCACTTATCAAAATCAGTCCAGCCAGCGTCAACATTCAGCTGAAAACGATCGAGAAAACGAAATTTGGTACCAATCTGAACGTGTTGCGGATAAGTCAGCTCAATTGATACATTACCCGACTCTTTGGTACGACCATCCGGCAGACCAAAAATAGCACCACCAATCGCCCCTACAATAGATGAACGGAATTTACTGAAAAAGTCAGAGAATTCGGGGTCATAATTCAGTTCAAAAGTTCCTTTCAGATTACTGGTCGCTTCACTCTGATAACCAACACCAATACCAAACCAATCCGTTGGTTCCCATAAAAAACCCACATTAAATGACGGCGACAAGCTTTCTTCGGTGACGATACTTAGTTCACCAATATCGTCGTAAGGACCAACCCGGCCACCACACAGAGTCACTAACGGTGCTAACGGGTCGTTGCCGGTATTATTCCCATCGTCATCAAAACAGCCAAAAGCGTCCTGCAGCTCACTGACAACCCCCAATAAAACGTTTGGCGCACGCAAATCCTGCACCACAGCCACTGCCTGGTGCGAAAATAAGAAACTGGCACCCACCGAGAATTCATCGGTGACTTCATAGCCAAAGGATGGTGATAAATAGGTAAATCGCTGCAAGGCAACTTGCTTAGCCTGATAACGGCCCGGATCGTTATCATCCTTAGAAAAACCAGCAGCCATAGGTGCGTAAACGGCATTGGCAAAGGTAAATTTAGAACCCGGTGGTTTGATAGAAATCCCACCGGTCGGTAGCGTCAATATCGGCAAGGACAATTCCTGCAGCCCAATTCCCGGAATATAGGCCGCGGCTGTCGCCCGACTCTTTCCTTCGTTTAAAATAGGGTCGTCTGCCACATTTAACAGCCCGGCATCATCTTCATTGTAATCTTCCGGCAAAGAAAATTCAGCTTCAGCCGCCAACACAACATTCATCAATTGAAACTGAATCTGACGCCCATCCAGCTTGGTGAGTCCAGCTGGATTAAAATGGATGTCCATAATACCAACCGGGTCTGCGGTAACTGCATTACCCAGCGCCATCGCCTTGGTATCAAGAAATAAATTCTGTGATAACTGAGCGTTTGTCTGGGTCGCCAGCACACTGAACATCAGTGCAGCGCCCGTTTTAATCCATCGTTGACGGTAACGTGTGGTGATAGTCATTGTTATTTTTCTTCTGTGACTGATCAGTTACTGGCCGAAGGCTTAACACCTTCGATATCAATCGGTAACGACAAGCCTAAAATAATATCCGGCGCTAACTCAGTAACCCCGTATCCCACATTAATATTGGCAATGGTTTTTGGCGAAACACGAATACCCAGAGCAAAGTTCATAATGCCGGTCATCTGGCTACCCACAGTTGAACTTACTTGTTCCCCTCCCTGATTCAGGACAAAGCGTGTTTCATCATTAAATGATCCCTGAAAAGATGCGCTGAGAGACACATCGTAAGACAGGGAATAAGCAAAACCCATCGAGAAAGATAAGTTATTCCCCGGATGCACTTCTTCCAGAACAGCACCACCGCGAACCTGGTTCAGACCTTTTTCCGGGAAGTTATAACCAAAGGTGCCAGAGCCGAATAACACCACTGGATCCAGTACTTTGGAAGCACTGATACCAGCGCTTAAACCATTGGTTCCTGAACCGGTAGAAAGACGTCGCGACAAATCAATTTCATACGGACTATCACCGGTTTTTAAACGCATAGTGCCAAAAAACGTCGACGACATTTTTCCGGGGATATACTCAAACGGCTGCCAGCGGGTCGTACCAGTTAAATCACCAATCGAAAAAGCTTCGGTTTCGTCGCCGGTTTCAAATTTAGCAACTAAAGGCAAGCGACCACTCAGGGTAATATTGTCGTATAAGCCATAATCCAGCGTAATGGAATTAGTAAAGGTATGAGACGCAACCGGAGTGACGTCGGCATTACGGATAATCTGACTCCCGGTCGCCTGATTATTGTCATCCAGGGTCGTTTCCACAACCAGATTGATACGCTGATCGCCAAAATAGCTGTAATCAAAATTATAATTCAGCGACATACCGCCGCGTTTCAGCAAGGAATAGTTTTTTTCGGCGGCTTCAAACACTTCCTCCAGTGCTTTTTCTGTATCCGCATCACTCTCTTGCTTGGCTAGCGCTTCCCGGGCTTTTGATAAATCCCGCGAATTTTCAGCATGAATCTGAGCTGCCGTTAAAAACAACGGCAGTAAAACCAGCGTGGTTCGAATAAACATGTAACGTACCCTGTATCATTATTATTTTCTTCTGAAGCGCAGGGTTTTTTCGATGCGCTCATAAGGAACTGTGGTGTTAAAACGAATGTTAAATTCTTCCTGACTCAGGCCATCCGCCTCAGTCTCAATGTTGTATTCCAGAACAGGATCACCATCCTCATTTAAAACTTCATCGCCATTTTCATCACGCACCACCTGTAGCGTTGAGCGGGCGTTATTCCATAACTGGGCAATTTGATTGGTAATCAGATCTTCATACCGGATCTGGAAGAAAGGAAATTCTTTATAGGTATTCTCGGCAATGATGTAGTCAGAAACATAGCGCATATCTTCTTCGCGCAACTCCAGGCCACTGGCTGGCTTGTGTCCATTCGGGAAAACAATAAACAAAACATTATTATCCCAGACTTCAAGAAAGCGACTCATAGTGAAACTGATATTGCCCAGCGCCGGATCGGCCACATAAACCCGACCTTCATAAACGGTACGAATAACCACAAAGTGTTTAAAACCAGCGTATTCGATGGGAGCAATAGCCGGGTGATCCAGCTCTTCAAGGTCTGACGCTTCGGCTTTAAACCCACCGGATGGATGACCCAGTGCTGTTACCAGGCGCTTCATATCCAGCAAGGAAAATCCACGACGTTGAACGATACGCTCTGTCTCACCAAAACGCAGTAAACCTTCCATGACCTGGCGCTCCTGAAAGTTACGACCCAGGTAATAATCAAGCAAAGTCGTTAACGCAGCGGAGCCACAGGAATAGTCATATGCCTGACGCACAACATTATTGAATTTCTGAACAGAAAGAGGCTCTACATTAACTAGCTGATCATGCTGGCCATCCTGACCAACTGCAACGCGTATGTAGGTATCGCCCTGTTCTCTATCAGGCACAATAGAGAACTCATTAACCATCGCAAAGGCGATGATAGACCCCAGGAGAATGATAAACATATTATTTGTTCTTATTTATGTTTGATCATCATGTTACATAAATTCACACAAGCAACCAAGTTAAAAAACGTCACTTTTCAGTGATTTAAGGCGTTTTATCTGACCTTTACATTTACTGCAGACACAAAAAAACCCGCCGTAGCGGGTTTTTCCAAAACTCAGACGAGATTAGTCATGGCCAGAAATGCGCTGAGTTAAACCAGATAAATTGATATCCCGAACAGCAACAGAACCAATTGAAAGTGCTTGGCCTTGAGCATTATTGCCAATACCAATACTACCAATAGTCAAATCCCCCTGAATTTGCCCCATCTGGATATACACACCATCACTATCAGCCCAAATTGTCTGATTAATTGTTGCTGGCGCACCATTGTTATCAAACGTCAGGTTTTCAATCGTTACAGCACCACCATCAGCAAGAGAAGCGGTATTATCTGATTGCAACTTTGCAGCATCAGCGTCAGACTTTGCAGCTTGGGCTGAAGAAACAGCATCAACTGCTGTGTTTTGAGTAGCAATATCCGCAGCCAATGCACCAGTAGCATCAGAACCATCAGAATTCAGTGTCACCGTAGTTATTCGACCACTTGAATCAGTACCTACCGTATAAAGCTGCGAATCAAAAGCAGCATTTGCAGTAATCAAATCTGCATTCGCAGCATCAAGTTGTCCTTGAGCTGTAACAACTGCGGAATTTCTAGTAGCAACTTCTTGATCCAGCGAGGAATTTCCTCCAGTCAAACTCAAGCCCGTGCGTGCTATTGCCTGATCCGCTGTATATCCAAACATCTGAACATCCATATCAGTAATCTGAACACTGGTCGCCATCTGAATTGCTACAGAAGATGTGTTGCCTGCATTAGTACCGGTTATACCCGCTGCTGCGCCCAGTGTCGAGCCATCTGCCATATTATGGATAACAATATCACTATTGCCCAAATCCATAGTGATAGACACACTATCAACCAACTCAGCAGTGCCATTAGCCCCTTTTAGCGCCACTGCACTGTATTGATTATCAGCTACGCCTGCAACATCGCCCAAGGTAACACTCATACCTGTGACACCGGACTGGGTTACCAGTAAATCGCCTTCTTCATTAATATCAATTGTTTGAGTCAGACCCGTAACATTATTGATGTTTACGTTTTGCAGCAAAACAGAACCACCACCCGTAGCGCCAGAACCAGTATCGGTGTATTCAATTTCACCCACAGAGACACCAGCACCTTCGATATCAATCTCAATGGTCACACCAGCTTGACCAGTAGTGGCTGACAGAGCAGCATCATCCATAGCCTTCAGCTCGGCTTGCGCAGCAAAAGGAGCAGCTGCAATAGCCGCGGCAAGGGTAGCTTTGTTTAAGAATTTCATATTGGCTTTACTCCATTAAAGATTACATTTCCTTTAGAAACGCAAAAAACCCGCCGCAGCGGGTTTTTATGAAAGGATAAAAATCAGTCGTGACCGGAAATCCGTTGAGTTAAACCAGACAGATTAATATCACGTACAGCAACCGAACCAATGGACAGCGGCTGTCCTGCAGCATTGTTACCGATACCAATACTACCAATAGTCAAATCACCCTGAATTTGGCCCATTTGGATGTACACGCCATCACTATCAGCCCAAACTGTCTGATTGATTGTTGCCGCCGCACCATTATTGTCAAATGTCAGATTTTCGATAGTTACAGCACCACCATCTGCCAACGCATTTGCCTGAGCCTGTTCAACCGCAGTTAACGTGTCACCAGCAGAAAGATCTTTACCAGCAGCTGCAGCAACACGGTTATTGGCCTGATCCTGAGTATAACCAAACAGCTGGGCATCCAGATCGGTAATCTGAACACTGGTTGCCATCTGAATTGCTACAGAGGATGTGTTGTTTGCATTAGTACCGGTTACACCCGCTGCTGCACCCAGTGTTGAGCCATCCGCCATATTATGAATGGTAATATCACTATCACCCAGATCCATGGTGATAGACACACTATCAACCAATTCAGCAGTGCCGTTAGTACCTTTTAAAGCAACAGCAGAAAATTGATTATCAGCACCAGCATTATCACCCAAGGTAACACTCATACCTGTAACACCGGACTGAGTTACCAGCAAATCGCCTTCTTCATTAATATCAATTGTTTGAGTCAGACCCGTAACATTATTGATGTTAACGTTTTGCAGCAGAACAGAACCACCACCCGTAGCACCAGAACCAGTATCGGTGTATTCAATTTCACCAACAGAGACACCGGCACCTTCGATATCAATCTCAATGGTCACACCAGCTTGACCTGTAGTGGCTGACAGAGCAGCATCATCCATAGCCTTCAGCTCTGCTTGCGCAGCAAAAGGAGCAGCTGCAATAGCCGCGGCGAGGGTAGCTTTCTTTAAGAATTTCATGTGAGTGTACACTCCAATTTTATTGTTCTACTTAAGTAAGTCGGGCTTTTCCTGCCCTATCACCACCCCACGCTAGCAATAGCCGCAAGACGGATGAATCTGACTACATGATTTAGAAAGTGATCGACCAGAGGTCGTTGAGAGTCACTTTTTATTATTTTTGTTTTCCCAGTGATGTGGGAGAATGCAAACAATCTATTACGGCCTATTTTAGGTGTCCAGCAGTTTTTTACATAACTTAACGTTGTTGATGAGTTAAGCCCCTGATAAAACAAAGACCACCGTCCCAGTAGATGAAAAAAACCTTTATTTTCAGATAGTTAAACAGAAATTCCAGTTAAGTTATTGGCTCAAAATGTCACATCAGAAGTTACAATTTCAGGCGCTTGAGGTGCTATCCACCCTCCCTCAGTTGGATAACCCAATATTACTTTGCTTTAACGACCAATGGGTATTGAGTCACCAGCCGTCAGAGAGACTGTCTGACCTACAAAGCCTGAAGAACAAGCTGTCAGCTCGCTCAGTTGTTAGCCCCGACTCAGCCACTGACACTAAGTCAGCAATTAACCCCAATAAACATTTTCAAAGCGGCTGGGCTGGCACTTTTGCTTATCCGGATATTGGTCAGTCATTAGACGCTGAGTTCTACTACTATCCAGCCAGCCTATTATTGGATATTCACTCCGGGGATGTTTTTTTGCAAAACCCGAACAACCTGAGTGAGCACGATATTAAGCAGTGGTTACAGCCGTTGCAGCACCAGCTGGACAAACCACTCCCTCCTGAGGAGCCACATGCACGCCAGTGGCGGGCAGCATGGAACAAAGATCAATACCAGCAATCCTTTCAGCAGGTGCAGGAATATCTGAAATCGGGCGATTGTTATCAGATCAATCTGACCATGCCATTTTACTGCGATAGTGATTTACGCGACGCCTCCCCTCTGCCATTACTAACATCATTTAATCCAAGATTTGGCGGCTACTTCAAAACCGAACAGCAAACCTTGTTCAGCGTCAGTCCGGAGCGCTTTATCCGGGTTGATGGCCAGCGCATCGAGACCAGTCCGATCAAAGGAACCTTGCCACGAGGACAATCTCAGGCCGAAGATCAGCAACTGGCTGAGCAATTATCATCCAGTCTGAAGAACCAGGCCGAGAACCTGATGATTGTTGATTTACTGAGAAATGACCTCAGCATTAACGCCACACCACATAGCGTCAAAGCAGAGAAGTTATTTGCATTAGAGTCTCATGCCAATGTGCATCATCTGGTAAGCACCATCAGTGCTGAGAAACGGCCGGACAAAACGGCGGCGGACGTGATTCTTGATGCATTCCCGGGCGGTTCGATTACCGGAGCGCCGAAAAGACGTGCGATGGAAATTATCGAAGAACTCGAATGTCAGCCACGTGGGCTTTATTGTGGCTCATTAGGCTATTTTGATGATGCCGGCTACGCAGACTTTAATATTCTGATCCGTAGCATTGTGGCAGCCCAAGATGGGGCAACCTGCTGGGGCGGCGGCGGCGTTACAGTGGACTCAACCGCTGATGATGAATATCAGGAGATTATGAATAAAGTTGGGAAAATTCTGGCAACGCCAATCTAACACTGCCAGAACGCAGCCTGTGCGTGTAACACACAGGCTGTGCAACTAACTTAAAGCGTCAGTTCGCGGTTACTGGCTTTAATGAATTCTTTTTTCAGATCTTCATAGGTATGTACCGCCGGGAACTGCGGGAACTCATCAATCACATTTTGTGGCGCATGGAACAGAATGCCGGCATCCGCTTCCGCCAGCATGGTGGTGTCATTGTAGGAATCACCCGCAGCAATAGTGCGGTAGTAAATGGTTTGTAACGCGCGAATGGACTGGCGCTTCGGATCTGCCTGACGCAGTTTGTAATCGACTACCCGGCCTTCGTCATCAGTAATCAGGCGGTGACAGAACAAGGTCGGGAAGCCCAACTGGCGCATCAATGGCTGAGAAAACTCATAAAAGGTGTCAGACAGGATGATGACCTGAAAGCGCTCACGCAGCCAATCAACAAATTCGCGCGCACCTTCTAACGGTGCCAGCGTGGCGATCACTTCCTGGATATCCTGAATTTTCAGATTATTTTCATCCAGAATACGCAGGCGCTGCTTCATCAGGACATCGTAATCGGGAATATCACGGGTCGTTGCCTTAAGCTCTTCAATACCGGTTTTGTTGGCAAATTCGATCCAAATTTCCGGTACCAATACCCCTTCCAGATCAAGACATGCGATTTCCATGACAACTCCAAATAATTTCTGTTGTTAGTAGTGTGTTGTTGATAATGGCGCGTACTCTAGCGATTAGACCAACAATACTCAACTCACAGTGTGCATCGAACCACAATCGGCACTTTTACTTATGACAAAATCCCTTATCAAATATTACTTTATATTATTAAATGAACTATCAAGATCATGTTAGCCTACGCTGTTATATTGCCGCCCAAAAACCAACTAATGACTAAACAGCGGCCAACCAACAGCAGATGAGCATCCCATGACTGACACTCTGACCGAATTGAATGAGCAATTCGCTGATAAACGCCCGAAAGAACTGATTCGCCACGCTCTGGAAAATCATGATGCAATCGCGGTTTCTTTCAGCGGCGCAGAAGACGTCGTATTGATTGATATGGCGGTTAAAATCAACCCGGATGTCAAAGTGTTTACTCTTGATACCGGCCGCTTACATCCGGAAACGTACGAGTTTATCGAGCAGGTCCGTAAACACTACAACATCACCATTGATATCCAGACACCAGAGCAACAGGCACTACAGAACTTTGTTCGTGAAAAAGGCCTGTTCAGCTTCTATGAAGATGGTCATCAGGAGTGTTGTGGCGTGCGTAAAATTGCTCCACTGCGCAACAAGCTGGCAACACTGGATGCCTGGATTACAGGGCAACGACGGGACCAGAGCCCGGGAACCCGAAGCGATGTTAATCTGATCGAGGAAGATGGTGCTTTTCCAGGCCGTAACGGTACATTAATTAAGTACAATCCGCTGGCGTTATGGACCTCTGCTCAGGTATGGGAATACATCAAGGTATTCGATGTACCTTACAATAAACTGCATGAGCAGGGTTTTGTCAGTATTGGTTGCCAACCCTGCACACGCGCCACACTTCCTAACCAACACGAACGCGAAGGTCGTTGGTGGTGGGAAGGCGCAGGCCACAAAGAATGTGGCTTACATGCCGGTAACATTATTAGCAAAGGCTGATTTAGCACTTCGGAAAACTCTGTCTATACTTTTTGCCAAGGCACATTTGTCGTGCCTCAGGGCCTAAAAAGGCCCTGGCAACCCATTTGCAGCATTAAGGCAGGCAGCTGTTGGCCAGATTTCTGATAACTATTCTCAGCACCTTGTGCTTATTTATTCCAGCGCTGGCGATTTCAGCCGAGTTAACGAATAAACGCATCCTGCTGCTCTATTCCTATCATCCTAACTTTCCGACCACAGACAAAATTCTGAGCGGCCTTCAGTCCGCGTTTTCTGAGCAGCGTCCCATCATTGATATTGAGTTTATGGACAGCAAACGCCTGAATGACACGCGCTCGCAAACTTATTATCACCAACTGCTGCACTATAAGCTCAGCAGGCGCGAACCATACGATCTGATTATCACTGCCGACGATAACGCACTGAACTACGCCAGCATCAACCAGCAGGGGTTATTCCCTCAGACCCCGATTGTGTTTCTTGGAATTAACGACATCGAAAAAGCACATTCTCTGGGAAATAACCCATGGATAACCGGCGTTGTTGAGGCACCCTCTTTTGAACAGACATTCGCGCTGAGCAGACAATTACTGCCTGAACGGGATACCGTTTACTTATTATTTGATGACCGCGTTACAGCACAAGCCGACATCCGCTCAGCACAAACCGCTCTGGATGCATTCCCGGGCCTGAGACATCAGGAGCTGTCACTCAAGCAACTCAGCTGGCAGCAACTCGGAGAGCAACTCGGGCAGCTATCCAACCGCGATATCGTGCTGTTGATTTCAGCATTTGAAGATACAGAGAAGCAGAATCTATCTTTTAAAGACAGTCTCAGCTTTATCACACAACACACCCAGGTGCCGGTCTTCCACCCCTGGGAGCACGGTATTGATAACGGCTTGCTGGGCGGCGTGGTTGTCAGCCATCAGGAGCAAGGCCGACAAGCCGGGTTAATGGCCAGAGCGATTCTGACCGGCTCTGCAGCTAAAGACATCCCGGTAATGGGCAACAGCCCTAATCCAACCATGCTGAATTTCCGCCAGCTGCAACGGTTTTCGATTGCCCGAAACCTGGCTCCGGAACATGCCATCTGGGTGAATTTGCCGGACTCTTTCTGGGAACAATACAAACAATTAATTATCACAGCCGCCATTGTGTTTATTATTTTATTGTCTTCCTCGATTTATCTGGCGCGCCAAAATGTCAAAGTCCGGGCTATCAGCAAACAGCTCGAAGACCGCTCCGGCCTGATCCGACTGCTGATGGATACCATTCCGGATCTGATCTGGATTAAAGATCCATCCGGTGTTTTTCTGACTTGCAACAACAGCTTCGCGCAACTGCATGGCGTCAAACCAGCAGATGTTATTGGCAAAACCGATCACGATTTTGTCGATAAGGAATTAGCTGACTTCTTCCAGCAACGCGACTTAAAAGCCATCAACGCCAACCAGGCGTTAGTTAATGAAGAATGGGTCCAACTCAGTGACCGGAGTATTTTACTGGAGACCATTAAGACCCCCATCTATAACCATGAGAGCGGAGCACTCCTGGGGGTATTGGGCGTTGGCCGCGACATCACTAAGCGTAAAGCATCCGAAGAAGCCTTAAGGTTGTCTGCCAGCGTGGTCGACAACACTGCAGAAGGGGTTGTGATTACCAACCCTCAAACCGATATCATTCAGGTGAATCCGGCATTTACCCATATCACGGGTTATACCCATGACGAAGTGCTTGGACAACCCACCTCTCTTCTGAAATCCGGCCAACAAAATGAAGGGTTTTACCATGAATTATGGCAGAAGCTGAATGAACAAGGCAGCTGGAGCGGTGAGCTGGTTAATAAACGTAAAGACGGTAGCTTCTACCCAGTATGGCAAACCATCAGTGCGGTCTATAACGAAAGCAATCAAATCAGTCATTACGTGTCTGTTTTTTCGGACATCAGTGAAATCAAACAATCCCAGCAGGAAGTGCTTCACCTAGCCTATCATGACACCCTGACCAACCTGCCGAATCGCTCACTGCTAACCGAGCGCCTTGTACAAGCTATTCGTCATGCCGACCGCAGCCAACATGCTTTTGCCCTGATGTTTCTGGATCTAGACAATTTTAAAAACATTAATGACAGCCTGGGCCATACTGCCGGGGATGACTTGTTAAAGAAAATTGCCATTCTGCTGAAACAAACTGTGCGAGAAAAAGACACGGTTGCACGGGTGGGTGGCGATGAGTTTGTGCTGCTCTTTGATGATGTTGGTAACGCAGAGAAATGCTCTTCGCTTGCGAAGAAAATTCTGGAGACTCTGCAGCAACCAATTGAAATTTACACCGGACAGATTGAGATTTCCGCCAGTCTCGGAATTTGCTTATATCCGCAAGATGGTCAATCCGCGGATGAATTATTAAAAAACGCCGACACAGCCATGTATCGGGCCAAAAAACAGGGACGTAATACCTATCAGTTCTACACCGAACAATTCACCCAGGAAGTTATCAAACGTGTCGAAATGGAAACTGAGTTACGCCACGCCATTCGCCGTAATGAATTCAGTCTGCACTATCAGCCACAAATCAATCTGAAAACCGGGCAACTGGTTGGTGCCGAAGCTCTGCTGCGCTGGAACAGTCAGAAGCTCGGCTTTGTCCCTCCGGATCAGTTTATTCCTATTACTGAAGAAACCGGGCTGATTCATTCCATTGGTGCCTGGGTATTACAGGAAGCCGCACGTCAGATACAACAATGGAACAACGAAGGCATTGATATCGGCCCAATTGCCGTTAATGTTGCCGGGCCACAAATCACCCACGACAATCTGATTGATCAGGTAGAGCAGGCACTGCAAACCTTTAATCTGACTTCCAGACAACTGGCGCTGGAAGTCACAGAAACCTTTGTAATGCAGCATGAGGCGTCCATCAAGCAGCTGTCAGCCCTGGATAATATGGGGATTGAACTGGCGATTGATGATTTTGGTACCGGCTATTCATCGCTGAGTTATCTGAAAAAACTCCCTATCCGTAAATTAAAAATTGATAAATCCTTTGTTCGCGACATTCCCGATGATCAGGATGATATGGCAATTGCCCGTACTATTATGGCGTTAGCGGATACGCTGAACTTAAAAGTGATTGCTGAAGGGGTGGAAACTCAGGAACAGGCTGAATACCTGAAGAGCATTGGCTGCAATGAAGCTCAAGGGTATTTATACAGCAGACCCTTGCCCGCTGATGATTTCCGACAGTTTTGCCAAACCTTTAAGTCCGACATCGTATAAGTACAGCAAAATAACTGAAGCAAAATAAGCTCCACAAAACAAAAGAGCCCCAGCGGTAACACCACTGGGGCTCTTTTTTGCTGGTAACAAGACAATCCGCTTAAGGACGGTCGTCTTCCTCTTCTTCCAGTTCAGGTGGCATCAGATCTTCACGACTGATATTCATCATCAGCAGAATATTCGCCGCCACATAAATCGACGAATAGGTACCCACAACCACACCAATCATCAAGGCCAGCGCAAAATTGTGAATCAGCTCGCCGCCGACAACCATCAGGGCCGCCAATACCAGAGCCGTGGTTAACGAGGTCATAATGGTACGACCCAGGGTCTGATTAAGAGACTCATTAATCACGGTTATCGGGCCACCATTACGCACAATACGGAAGTTTTCACGAATGCGGTCTGCCACCACAATGGTATCGTTCAGGGAATAACCAATCACCGCCAGCAAGGCAGCCAATACGGTTAAATCGAAATCCCACTGGAACAACGAGAAGAAGCCAAGAATAATCACCACATCGTGAAATAACGCCGCAACCGCACCCACAGAGAACTTAAACTGGAAGCGCGCAGCAACGTAAATCATCACAATAAACAGCGCCAACAACAGAGCTAAGCCGCCCTGATCACGCAATTCTTCACCGACATTGGCGCCCACAAATTCAGAGCGTTTCAGGGTGATTTCATTACCCTCAACCGCCTGCTGCAGAACCAGCAATACTTCATTACCCAGATCGTCGCGGAATGCTTCAGACATACGCACCAGCAAGTCGGTTTCAGAACCAAAGTTCTGCACCACCACATCTTTATAACCGGCGCCGTTCAGCACCTGAGTAATTTTATCGAGACTCTCCGGCTGCTCATATTCCACTTCCAGCAGTGTGCCACCGGTGAAATCCAGGCCAAGGTTTAACCCCTGAGTAACCAGAGAACCAATCGAGGCAATGATCAATAACGCCGACAGCGCCAATGCTGCCATGCGCAGCTTCATAAAATCGTAGGAAGGTACTTTGCTCATGACTGACCTCCGATAGACAGTGAATCAATACGACGGCCACCATAGATGGCATTGATAATCGCACGGGTCAGTACGATGGCAGTAAACATAGAAGTGATGATGCCGAACGACAGGGTCACAGCGAAACCTTTCACCGGACCGGTACCTGCAGCAAACAGAATCACGGCTACCAGCAAGGTGGTTAAGTTAGCATCGAGAATGGTGACAAACGCACGGTTATAGCCTTCATGAATGGCCTGTTGTGGAGAGCGACCTGCCAACAACTCTTCGCGGATACGCGAGAAGATCAGTACATTAGCATCCACCGCCATACCCACGGTTAACACAATACCGGCAATACCCGGCAAGGTCAGCGTGGCACCAATAATCGACATCAGGGCAATCAGAATCACCAGATTCGCCACCAGCGCAATATTCGCCACCAGGCCAAACAAGCGGTAGAACACCACCATGGCAACCAGCACTAATGCCAGACCCAGCACAACGGATTGAGTACCCAGTTCAATGTTTTCTTTACCCAGGCTTGGGCCAACCGTCCGCTCTTCAACAAAAAACATCGGCGCAGCTAAAGCACCGGCACGCAGTAACAGCGCCAGCTCTGTCGCTTCGGCAGTTTCCAGACCAGTGATACGGAAGCTGGAACCCAGTGTGCTCTGAATGGTTGCCAGAGAGATAATCGACTTCTCGACCACCTGAACGGTTTTTGGCGTCTCAACGCCATCAACCATCTCATAGGTCGTTTTAGGCTTACGCTCAACAAACAGCACTGCCATACGACGCTTGATGTTTTTGCGCGTTACCTGAGTCATGCGCGCCCCGCCCTTAGAATCCAGATCAATATTGACCTGAGGGAAACCATTCTCATCAAACGACGGCTGGGCATTGGTCACACTATCACCGGTGGTGATAATGGTTTTCTGCAGGCGCGCGGTACGGAATTCATCATTACGGAACGGGTATTCTTCGGTCGAGAAACGGCTGGCACCCGGCTCAGCTTCCAAACGGAATTCCAGATTCGCCGCTTTACCCAGAATTTTCTTCGCTTCAGCAGTGTCTTGCACACCCGGCAGTTCGACCACAATACGGTTACGGCCCTGACGCTGAACCAGAGGTTCAGCCACACCCAGCTCATTCACCCGGTTGCGAATAGTCGTCAGGTTTTGTTTGATGGCATAGTCTTCAAACGACTTGATACGCTGCTCGGTAACACGCAGCACCAGATCATAAAACTCACCATTGTCTTCGCTGTTGCGGATAAATTCGTTGTAGTTACGGGCAATAAAATCAGACGCTTCGTCACGCACCGCTTCGTCTTTAAAGCTGATACGCAAGATCGAACCTTCTACCTGAATGCGGCGATATTTCAGCTTTTCTTCACGCAGCTTGTTACGCAATTCATTACGGTAGTTCTTAAACTTACCGGCCAGGTAGTCTTCCATATCCACTTCCATCAGGAAGTGCACACCACCACTCAAATCCAGACCCAGTGTCATTGGCCCGGCACCCAGATCCAGCAACCAATCCGGCGTGGTTGGTGCCAGGTTCAGAGCAACAATAAACTCGTCGCCCAATAAGCGCTGTACAGCCGCTTTGGCAGGGAGTTGATGATCAGTCTGGGTTAAACGAAACAGCGCTGTCGCGCCGGTCACTTCTTCACCGAAGTATTCGATTTCATTATTAGCCAGAGCACTGCGCACACGCTCCAGCGTGGCTTCGCTCATTTCAGCACCGGAGCGTGCCGGCGTCACCTGAATGGCCGGATCGGGCGGATACAGGTTCGGTGCGGCGTAGATTGCTGACATCAGCAACACCAGCACAATCAGAATGTGTTTCCAGATGGGGGTTTTATTGAGCATACAACTGCCCTTTTCCTTTATTTCGAGAGCGTCTGATAAAAATAAACCCGACTGTCGGATGAGAGTCGGGTTTAATTCAGCGGTTTACGCTTTGATTTCTTTAATGGTGCCTTTTGGCAGGGCTGCGGTTACCGCAACTTTCTGAACCGGCAGCTCTACTCCGCTTGCCACTTCAACCACAATAAAGTCATCAGTGACTTTGGTTACCTTGCCAACGATACCGCCAGCAGTCACGACTTCATCGCCTTTGCCCAGACCACCAATAAGATTCTTATGCTCTTTCTGACGCTTGCTTTGTGGGCGCCACAGTAAGAAGTAGAAGATTAACAGGAAGCCGCCCAGAAAAATCAACTGGCCGGTAACACCCATCGGTTGTGCAGCACCGGCTTCAGCTAAAGCCAGAGGTGATGTTGCTAATGCCAGTACGGCGAACAATAATTTCATTCAAGTTTCCCCAAATTGATCACAATAGTATCGGTGCCACAGCAGCACCGATTTGATTAAATTTCTGAATTATTCCGCTTCAGCAGCGGCTTCCAGCGGTGGCGTTTCCATGCCTCGTTTGGCATAGAACTCATCAACAAAGTCGGCAAATGTACCTTCTTCCAGAGAGCGGCGCAAACCAGCCATCAATGTCTGGTAATAATGGAGGTTATGAATGCTATTTAAAGTGGCGCCTAAAATTTCTTTACATTTATCCAGGTGATGCAGGTAAGCACGGGTAAAGTTTTTACAGGTGTAGCAATCACATTCACTGTCTACTGGCTCAGTGCTGGTGCGGTTTGCAGCATTACGGATTTTAAGCACTCCGGTTGAGGTAAACAGGTGT
Organism: Bacterioplanoides sp.; assembly: GCF_965226395.1. GTDB lineage: Bacteria > Pseudomonadota > Gammaproteobacteria > Pseudomonadales > Oceanobacteraceae > Bacterioplanoides. The sequence goes on from NZ_OZ245358.1 coordinate 3,820,327, forward strand.
GAGTTACGGGCATTACGGGTTGGCATAACGCAGTCAAACATATCCACACCACGACGCACACCTTCCACCAGATCTTCTGGCTTGCCTACTCCCATCAGATAACGCGGTTTATCTTTCGGCATTTTCGGTGCGGTATGCTTCAGCACACGCATCATATCCGGCTTTGGTTCACCCACACTTAAGCCACCAATGGCATAACCGTCAAAGCCAATATCGGTCAGCCCTTCGAGAGATTCATCACGCAACTCTTCGTACATACCGCCCTGGATAATGCCAAACAAGGCAGATGGATTGTCGCCATGTGCATCTTTGGAACGCTTAGCCCAGCGTAATGACATACGCATGGAGTCTGCGGCTTCTTTTTCCGTGGCCGGATACGGTGTGCACTCGTCAAAGATCATGACGATATCGGAACCCAGATCGCGCTGAACCTGCATCGAGCTTTCCGGTGTCATCAACACCTTCTCACCGTTTACCGGAGACTGGAAGGTCACCCCTTCTTCGGTAATTTTGCGCATATCTCCCAGACTGAATACCTGAAAACCGCCGGAGTCGGTCAGAATTGGCTTATCCCAACCAATAAAATCGTGCAGGTCACCGTGCTGCTTGATAATTTCCGTTCCCGGACGCAGCATCAGGTGGAAGGTATTGCCAAGAATAATATCGGCTCCCAGATCATTAATCTGATCCGGATTCAGACCTTTTACCGTGCCATAAGTACCCACCGGCATAAATGCAGGAGTCTGTACGTCGCCGCGCGGGAATTTCAAGGTGCCACGACGTGCGTGACTGCTGCCATCGGTGATTTCCGAGTGCAGCTCAAAATCCATAAAACATTTGCGAGTCATAACCTGTGCCTTGCTACTTAGTACTTGATAAATTCTGGGTTTGTTGAGAGTGCTGCTGGGGAGTCACAAACATGGCATCCCCATAACTGTAAAAACGGTATTGATCGTTAATGGCTTGCTCATACGCCGCCATCACATGGCTTTTGCCAGCAAATGCCGATACCAGCATAATCAGCGTTGATTCCGGCAGATGGAAGTTGGTGATCATGGCATCAACACTGCGGAACTGATAACCCGGGTAAATAAAAATTTCGCTGTCGTCGTAAAACTCAGCAATCTCACCCTGCTGACTGGCACTTTCGAGACTGCGCACTGAGGTCGTTCCTACCGCAACAACGCGCTTGCCATTGGTGCGAGTGGTTTTAACGGCATTCACCACGTCAGCTGACACCTCAATATACTCCGAGTGCATCTGATGATTAGTGACATCATCCACCTTAACCGGCTGAAACGTACCAGCACCGACATGCAGGGTGACATACGCGAAATTAACGCCTTTATCTTTTAGGCGGGCCATCAACGCATCATCAAAGTGTAATCCGGCGGTTGGTGCCGCTACTGCACCGGGTTTTTCCGCGTATACGGTTTGATAACGTTCTTTATCTTCTTCCGCATCATCACGTTCCATATACGGTGGCAATGGCATATGACCAACATCATCCAGCAATGCCAGCAACGGCTTGTCACCGCAGAACTTCAGGTGAAACAAGGCGTCTTTACGACCCAGCACTTCAACTGCGGTGCCGTCTTCTTTAGAGCCACCGAGATAAATCGTCTGCCCGGGCTTAGGAGAACGGGAGCATTTGATATGGGCTAGCGCCTCATGCTCACCTAAAACGCGTTCAATCAGCGCTTCCAGCTTACCGCCGCTTTCTTTCTCGCCATATAAGCGTGCAGGAATCACCTTGGTGTTGTTAAACACCAATAGATCACCCGACTCCAACATGGACTCAATGTCGCGGAAAATATGATGCGCTACATCACCGTTTTCGCCATTCAAACATAACAGACGCGACGCACTACGCTCTGCCATGGGGTAACGGGCAATCAGCTCGTCGGGCAATTCAAAATTAAAATCACTGGTTTTCATGTTTCTGATGCAGTCGTGGAATCGTCACGAAACGAGTGGCAGCCTTGGTTGCCTGACACTCTGATTAAGAAGTGCGCAAGATTACCGGATAAGTTTCACTAAGTTAAGGAAATCATTAGAAAAAAAGTGTTGACACCCCAAATATCATCTGTAGAATGCGCCGCCACTGACACAGCAGATGCCGATTTGCCAGAGTGGCGAAATTGGTAGACGCAGGGGATTCAAAAGCCCCTGCCAACCGCCGCATAGTCGCAATTGATCCCTCCGCCCCGCATGAACACTGGCCTCCCGGCCATTTCCTTCACTTCTTCGACATCGAGGCACTTTTCTCGAATCCTCCGCCACTATGGCGATTTAGTGGTGTTTTACGTGCCACCCGGTTTCGTTTATTTTTCAGAAAAGACCCTCTATGTCGCAAAACTTTACAAAGTAAGAGCGATGACTGATTTATTTGAACTACAACGTCATGTTGAACAGCAGATGGTTCAAGCTGGACGAGATGCCTTCTACAGTAACTTTGAAAAAGCTGTTGAGCTGGGCCGAGATGCTGAGACTCAGGCCGCTCGCGGGATACTCCGCACTACGGTAGGCAGAGTTGCTGAAAAACTTGAAGAGGCGCTTGAGCAGGCCCTGATCGGTAAAGCTGTCAAAGGTGCAAACGGCCTAAAGCTGGCTGGGTATGTGACCCCAGAACAAGCGGCAATGATCGCCATGAAAACAATGCTTGTCTTAGGTACAGAGGTGCAACTACTGTCCGTTGCCCGGCGTATTGGTATCCGCATTGAAGATGAATGGATGATTTCAAACGCTGCGCAAGTCAACTCCGCGTGGGTAGTGGCGACTGAGCGCCGTCTGGCGATGCAGAAAAACCACTCCAGTTACACCCGAAAAAAGATGCGCGGTTTAGCGATGAAAATTCTCAACAAGGATGACCGCTGGACAAATGATGACCATATCAAGGCAGGCATGGCCCTTATCAGTGTCGTGATTCAACACACACGCTTATGGGAAGTCGGCTACCAGAAGATGCGAGCGCAGAACATTCCAATGCTGCGGCCCTCTCTACGGCTTCTGCATTTGATTGAACGCACTAATGATGAGCTATCTACACGGAATTCAACTTTCGGTGCTATTCCACTTCCGCCCCGTCCGTGGACATCGGTAAGTGACGGTGTGTTTTATTTCATGGAGGACTACACAGCTTACGGCTTAGAGCTTGTACGTACTCGCAATCGGAAACATAAGGAGCTACTTAACAGTGACCGCGAATCGTGGAAACACATTAAGGCTGCCAACATTCTTGGGCAAACCGCGTTAGAGATTAACCCGTTCACTCACGGCTTAGTAAAAGAAATTAAAGAGGCCGGGCTTTCTGTCGGGAAAATCCCTCAAGCGGAAGTGAACAGCCTGCCGCCCAACCCCTTCCCTTCCCTAAAAAAAGAGGACATGACCGAAGAACAGACAGCAGAGTTCGACTTATGGCGCAATGAGTGCCGGGAGATCGACATCCGAAATAACTCCATCATTGGCCGTCGCCTCCTTTTTAACCGACTACTGGCGCTGGCAGACCAATATGCAGAGTATCCCGACGGCCTGTACTTTGGTTATTCATGTGACTGGCGTGGCCGATTCTATGCAGTAGCAGATGCGTTATCACCTCAAGGCTCCGACACCTCCAAAGGACTGCTACGCTTCCGCAATGCTGAGCCTATTGCTACAAAAGAGGCGGCAGACTGGCTGGCAATTCAAGGTGCAAACTGCTTCGGCGTAGACAAGGTGACATTCCCTGAGCGTATCCAGTGGGTGCAGGAGCACACAGAGCAAATATGCAACGCTGCTAAAGACCCGTGGGCTGAGACTTTCTGGATGGAAGCTGATGATCCTATCTGCTTCATGGCGTTCGCTGATGAATGGCGACGATTCACTGAAGAAGGTTACGGTTTCATGTCCCAGCTGCCTATTCAAGTGGACGGCTCCAACAACGGCCTTCAGCACTTCAGTGCAATGCTGCGTGACGAAGTAGGGGCAGCGGCTACAAACCTTGTCAGTGAGCTGAATACACCACCGGCTGATATTTACCAACAAGTAGCAGACAAGGTAATCGCCCGGTTGCAGCTGCTGAGCGCCGAAGGCGACGCTGACGCGCAAGATTGGCTTGACTTTGGGGTTAACCGTAAGACATGCAAACGACCGGTCATGGTGGTTCCGTATGCCGGGACGATTAACTCATGCACCAGCTATATCTATGAATACATCATGGAGAAGTACGAAGCAGGTACTCCCTGTAAATGGCGCATGGAAATCGACCGCCGAAAGGCAGCAAACTATCTTTCCCCTATTGTTTGGGAACAGATCGGCCATGTCGTCCGTGCAGCGCGTGAAGCAATGACGTACATCCGGGCCGTCTTAAAGCCTCTGGCTCAGGCCAATATCCCAGCCAAATGGCGCACACCATCGGGATGGCAATGCTATCAGCAGTACAACAAGACCACAGCTAAACGCGTCCATACGTTCCTTGAAGGTAAGATGATCATGTTCAACCTAAGCGTTGAGCAGGATGAGATTGATGTGCGTAAGTCAGGCTCAGCCACCGCTGCCAACTTTGTACACTCGATGGATGCAAGCGCCCTTGCAATGACGGTTCTTAGTGCGAACGATAACGGCATTACTGATCTTTTAATGATTCACGACTCCTACGGCTGCCACGCTTCTAAAATGGGCGGGGAATACGGCCTCGCGTCATTGCTTAGAAAGGAGTTCGTAAAAATGTACAGTGAAAATGATGTACTAAAAGACCTCCGCAGTTTGGTAATAGATGAGATCGGCCCTGATGTCATTACTGAGCTACCCGACCTGCCTCTGCGCGGCTCCTTTGATCTTACAGCAGTGGAGAATTCCCCCTATTTTTTCGCCTAAACATCCGCTAAATCGGAAGACTTGTTAAAAAGAGTGCGACTTAGCTTTAAATTATTTTTCTCAAGTTTTCCGAATGAATTTTTCTGACAACAAAAAACACGCTGATGATCCGCCAGTCCTGACACGAGCAATTGAGTCATGGCGGCGCGGTCACGACGTTCCACTTGATATTGAGGTTCAGCTGTTGGAGCTGGGCTTCGATGTGGAAACCCTCAGACACAAATACCAAAACCACCAGTGAGCATTATGGAATTATCCAAAGACAAAATTACTCCCCGTGTTGAACTTCAGTTTGCACGTTTAGATTCACCTGATTTCAAGTACAACACTGACGGTGAGTTCATCGCCTTCATTGCACTTGATCCTGCCAACCCTGAACACGCTGAGTTCATTTCCGATTACCGCGAAATGGAAGAAGCCGCTTGGGCTGAACTGGTTGAAGAAGATAAGAAGCGTAAGAAGTGGAAGACCGCTTCACGCTTGGTTGAAGAGCTGGATGAAGAAGGCGATGAAACTGGCCGCCTGATTATGAAGTTCAAGCAGAACCACAAGCTGCACAGTAAGAAAACCGGCAAGTCCTACACCGTGAATACGATCCCAACTCTGGACGCAAGCCGTAAAACTGTTGCCGGTCTGAAGCCAAGCGGCGGCTCTATCGTTCGCGTCAAGTTCCGCAACCGTAAAGCTGCTGTCGCTTCCAGCAAAGAGCTGCTGATTACTAACGATCTGGTTGCAGTGCAGGTGATTGAACTGGTCGAGTTCAACGGCGCGGCCAACGGCTTCGATGATGAAGACGGCTTCGACGGTTCCGGCTATGAGTCGTCAATTCCTTCTGGTGTTGACAACTATCAGGACGACGACGGTGCCGGTGAAGACGACGACGACGGGGCCGATTATTAAGGTCTCGCCGCTTTTCGATACAGAGGGGACACATTTGCTGTCCCTTCGCCTCCCTTACCCACCTTCAATAAACAACTACTACGGCAGAACGAGAACAGGTCGTGTCTTTATCAAGGCGCATGGCAAACAGTTCCGTCAAGAGGTTGGAGACTTAATCCGACCCATGCTGTTGAAGACCTTAGATTGCCGCATCCGTTTATGGGTAGAAATGTACCCGCCTGACCGCAGGCGACGCGATGTAGACAACATCAAAAAGGCCCTTCTGGACGCATTAACACACGCTGAAGTCTATGACGATGACTGTCTCATAGATGATCTGCGCGTGGTTCGTGGCGATGTTGTTAAAGGTGGTGAATTAACGATTCACTTATTTAGATTGGATTAATCATGCGTCAAATTAATCGTATTGTAATTCACAGTACAGCTACCTATGCAGACATGAACGTAGATGCTGACTGGGTACGTCAAGTCCACGTAAACGAAAACGGCTGGGCAGACATTGGTTATCACTTTGTAATTTGCCGCGACGGCACCGTGGAGCTGGGCCGCCCTATCGCAACACCGGGCGCTCATGTTCGCGGCTTCAACAGTGATTCGATTGGTATTGCCATGGTCGGTGGTCTGGGCGAAGACGATCAGGCTGAAGATAACTTCACCGACGAGCAGTTCAAGGCGCTGGCTAACCTGATTACCACATTGGACTCTGTAGAGCAGATTGCCGGTTCGGAAGTGGTCGGCCATAACGAACTGGATTCCAAAAAGGAATGTCCGTGCTTCGATCTGGCGGCATTCATGGCTGAGAACTTCGATGAGTGAAGAGTCAGTCCAAGTGCAAGGCAAACTCCCATGCGAAGAGTGTGGGAGCAGCGATGCTAAAGTCCTTTATTCCGACGGACACACTTACTGCCACAAATGCGGAGCCTATGAGCACGGCGATGGTGACGGGAATTACACCCCGACCGATCTATCCGCGAGCGATTCACGCCTTATTGAAGGAGTATACCAAGACCTCCGTAAGCGGAAGCTGAGCGAAGCTACCTGTAAACGCTTCGGCTATACCATTGGTACACTGAGCGGCAGTTCAGTCCAAATTGCCAATTACCGTGATAAGACGGGCCGCATCATTGCACAGCATATCCGTGACCGGGACAAAGAGTTCCCGTGGATAGGCAACATGAAAGGCTCAGTGCTATTCGGTCAACACCTTTGGAACGGTGGCCGCAAGATCGTCGTAACTGAAGGCGAGATTGATGCGCTCTCATACGCTGAGATGACTGAATGCCGCTGGCCTGTTGTTTCCATTAAGTCAGGCGCAGGCGGTGCTCACAAAGACATCAAGCAGTGTATGGACTTCCTGCTGCGTTTTGAGCTGGTCATTTTCATGTTTGACATGGATGACGACGGCCAATCAGCAGCGCTCCGTTGCGCCAAAATGCTTCCCCCCAAACGCGCAGCAATCGGCTCGCTTCCGCTGAAAGACATTAATGAATGTTGGAAGGAAGGACGCGGACGTGACGTTGAACGTGCAGTCTTTGAGGCAAAGGTCTATCAGCCACAGAACATCGTGTCCGGGGAAGAAATCTGGCGGCGTCGCAAGAGCCGACCTGACCAGACATCGTACCCGTACCCTGTTTTTATGCAGGGCATGAACGATAAGACTTACGGTATTCGTTTGTCTGAGCTGGACACATGGACTTCAGGATCAGGTATGGGCAAAACGCAGATCATCAAAGAGCTGCAAATGCACTTCCTTGAAACCACTCATCTTAATCAGGCCCTCATTCACCTTGAAGAGCCGCTTGAAGATACTGCTGATCACCTGATCGGAATGAAGTTAAACAAGCGCATCCACTTGCCGGATGTTGAAAGCACTGAAGAAGAAGAACGCCAAGCGTTTGAAGATGTGTTTTTAGCAACGGACGACAACGGGAACAAACGTATTCAGCTCTATGATGCGTTCGGGTCTCTGGATGAAGACGAAATCTCTAACACTATTCGCTACTACCATCACGCTTTTGATGTGTCGCTTTTCTGGCTGGATCACCTTTCGATTCTGGTCAGCGACATGGAAGGGGATGGGGACGAGCGCCGCCAGATCGACAAGCTAATGCACATGCTCAAAGAGCTGACGCAGGAAATGCCTATTTATATCGGTCTGATTTGTCACCTCCGTAAACCGTCAGGTAATCGTAAACCGTTTGAAGAAGGCGGCGTCCCATCTCTGGACGATCTACGCGGTTCCGGTGGCATTAAACAGTTATCAAACGGTGTGTATGCAGCAAGCCGTAACCAGAAAGCCTCTGACCCAATTGAACGGAACACCACTCAGCTTCACTCGCTGAAGTGCCGTTTTACTGGACGCACAGGCCCTGCTGGCTACCTGCAATTCAATGAAGACACGGGCCGGATGACTGAAGGCGTTCCCCCCAGTGAAGGTGAAGACTTCCAAGACGAGGGGCAAGATTACTAATGGCTCTGAAGGTTGGCGGCTTTAAAACAGGCCGCCGCCTGAGTTATGACATTGAGACAGACGGCCTTCTGGATGAAGTTACTCAGGTACACATTATCCGAATAAAGGACGTAGACACGGGCGAAATATTCCGCTCGCCTGAAGTCTATACACACGCTGAACTGGTCACGATGCTTGAGACTGCTGACGTAGTTATCGGTCACAACATCATCGGCTATGACAACCCGGTGCTTGAGCGTTTCTACGGGTTCAAACCTAAAGGCCGCATCATTGATACTCTGGTGATTAGCCGAGTCCTGTACCCCAACTTAGTGGACATGGACTTTGCCAACATCCGATTACGTCGAACCACTCTCCCCGCAAAACTGGCAGGCCGTCACTCGCTGGAATCCTGGGGACATCGTTTAGGCGATTACAAGGGCGACTTCAAGCCTGAGAACTACATAAACCCTGAGACCGCTGAGCCGTACACATGGAACACGATTCCGTACTACGGCCAATACGCTATCGACATGGGCGAGTATTGTGATCAGGACGTGGAAGTAACCACCAAGCTGTTCAACCTGCTGTCTGAAAATAAAACAGGCACGGAAGACTGGCGCTTCGATACTCCCGACTTTGTTATCGGCCTTGAACATGAGGTCGCAAAGATACTGCTTCAGCAAGAGCTTGATGGTTTCCCGTTAGATGAAGCGGCTGCAATTCAGCTGCTGTATGACCTACGTGAAGAAGCAGAGCCTCTGGAGAATGAGCTGCGCGGTATTTTCGGCGGTTGGTGGGAAAGCGACGGCGAGCGTGTGCCGAAGCGCACTATAAACCCGAAGAAGTTTGTCGAAAATGAATACGGCAATCTGATTCCAGCAACTCAGCCAACCACTGCTGGCGCTCGCTATACGGCTATTAAATGGGTGCAGTTTAACCCTACCAGTCGGGATCATATCGGTAAGCGTTTACCGGCGATGATCGGTTGGACGCCTATTGAGTACACCGACAAAGGTTCCATCAAGATTGATGAGGACGTACTGGGAAGCATTAAGCACCCGATAGCTGAAAAGCTGGCTCGGCTGTTTATGCTGAAAAAGCGTATCTCACAGCTGGCGACTGGTAAAAACGCATGGCTGAAGCTGGTCGATAAGAACGGCGTTATCCATGGTCGCGTGAATCCGGTAGGCGCTGCAACGGCCCGGTGTGCTCATAGTCAGCCGAACTTAGGGCAGGTGCCGAGCTGTAAGAAGCCGTTCGGTAGCCGCTGTCGTGAATTATTCCACGCCCCTGAAGGCTGGGTAATGATGGGCGCTGACCTTTCCGGCCTTGAGCTGCGATGTCTGGCGCACTACACGTTCAATGCTGATGACGGTTCATATGCCCGTGAGATTCTGGAAGGTGACATCCATGTTGCTAACCAAATCGCTGCTGGCCTGCCTACCCGTGACTTAGCAAAGACCTTCATTTACGCGTTTATTTATGGTGGCGGCGACCTCCTGATCGGCCTTCTTATCGCTGAAGACGGTGATACGGAAGAGATCGTTAAGAAGAAAGGCAAGGCTATTAAAGCTGCCTTCCTGAAAGGTATGCCCGCACTAAAAGGTTTAATGAAAGGCGTCCAAGCGAAGGCTAAAAAGCAAGGCTATATCCGCGCTGTAGATGGTCGTCGCATCCCTATCCGTTCACAACACAGTGCTTTGAATTTTCTACTGCAATCGTGCGGCGCGATTATCTCAAAACTCTGGATGGTTTATTTCCACCACGCTCTTCAAGAAGCCGGTTTTGTTCAGGGCCGTGACTATAAACAAGTCGCATACGTCCACGACGAGGTGCAGGTACTGGTTCGTCCGCACATCGCGGAAAAGATCGGTGAAATCTGCATCGAAGCAATGGAAAAAGCAGGCGAAGACTTAAACATCCGTATGCCGATTACTGGCGAATTCAGTATCGGTAAAAACTGGAAGGAGACACATTGATGTCACAAGAAATTGAATGGGAAAAGCAGCACTGCGGAGTACATCAGGCTTCTTTCCTACAGCTGGCAGAGCTTATGCCTGACGTTCTTAAACTGCTTAAGGACTTCCCTGAGAACCCGTTGGATTTCACATGGGACGTTAAGGTTCACATGCTCATGCCGGGCCAATTCCCGTGCGTCCCTAACTGGCATTACGACAATATCCCACGCGTAAATAACGTGAAGGATTTCTCACGAGTTCAGCAAGATAAGCCTATGTATTTATGGCTGTCCGGTGCGCCTCTGACTGAGTTCCGTAATCCCGACGGAACGACCCGTTTTATTTCTCCTAAAACATGGAACCGCTTTACTCAGAAGGACGAACATCGAGGCACGGCCTCAGTTGAGTTCGGCTGGCGCGGCTTCATTCGTGCAACACATAAAGACATTCTCCCAGCAAATCACGCCGGTACTGACCCGTTACGGCGGCACTCTCAAGTCTACTTAGACGCTAACAATTTTTCGTGGTGAAAATGATCAAGATTTATTCCAAGCCAAATTGTGCAGCTTGCACTGCGGCAAAAAATTATGCCGAAAGTATTGGCGCTGACTTTGAGTATATCGACATTGCCAGCGACCCGATTAACGCAGGCGCAATTGTTGAGAAGTCAGGTATGCGATCCATGCCGATTATTCACGACACTGAACGCGATATTTTCATGTCCTTTGAAGGTTTTAAAAGTGAGTACAAAAGCAGTTCAAGCTGAACATTTAGTGGCTGCTGATTTGTCGGGCAAAGGGTACGCAATCTCTTTCCCGACAAGTGATATGCACCCGTTCGATATGATTGCCACAAAGAACAGCGAGACACTGAAAATTCAGGTCAAGTTGCTCTATGAGTCAAGCTTTCAGCGATTCTCCACTGGTAATGATTTAACGAAATACAAAAAAGGCGACTTCGATTTATTAGCCGTTGTATTTCCTTCGGATTACGAAGTTCGTTACCTGAAGTTTGACGAAATGAATGGCCGCCGCCGTTTGTCGTTCAAGCAGGATCAATTTACCCAACCCCTTATTTAGCAGGAATAAACATGATTGAAGAGCTGGTCACTCAGTTCAACGAAACATATCAAGTGCCTGTCCAGACTGAACCTAAAGCTCCTTACGCAAAAGACGCAGACCTTATGTGGAATGCTATTAACGAGGAACTTTGGGAACTGTCGGAAGCACTGGACGACAAGAACCCTATCGAAATCGCTGACGCATTGGCTGACATTATTTACGTCACCGCTCAGCAGGCTGTTAAAAACGGCTTCCCGATTGGCGCACTGTTACGCGAAGTTCACAAGTCGAATATGTCAAAACTGGATGCCAACGGTAATCCGATTTTCCGCGAAGACGGCAAGGTATTGAAAGGCCCTAATTTTAAAGCGCCTGATATTGCCGGAGTTCTTTTAAAACATCAGTTGAGTTAAACAAATGTCTGCAAGTGACAAGCAAGTAGGCGGAGGCCACTACGTCGGCCAAAAATATCAGGTCTGGGATTTCACGACACATTCCGGTTTCGATCCGATTACGCATACAGCGATTAAATACGCAAGCCGCCATCGCTTTAAGAATGGCCTTGAAGATATTGAAAAGGCTATCCATTGCGTCGAGAAGTTGATCGAAATTTTTACCGATAAAACTCTACGCATGGGACACGTGGAGGTGTATTCCCCAACCGCAGCTTATGTCTCGAAATATATTACAGAGAACGAGCTGGACGCTATCGAGCGTAGCGCCGTTGAAAGTGTCTGCATGGGATCGGCGTACTGGAATCTTAATTTCACTCCATACGCTTACCGCCAAGCCTTGTATTTCCTAAACCTTCTCCGCCAAAACTACACCAGTAAATAGTAGGTAAATCATGCGTGAATTACGCCAGCAAGTATCGTTAGAACATTCAATGGATGTTAAACACTCACACCCGATGCGTGAAGCAATCATTGAAGAAATTGGTCGCAGCATGGCCCGTGAAATGCACGACCGTGGCATGGTGCATGTCCGCCGTGACGGCCTCGCCCAGCACTTCACAGCTTCTGTATATGTGCTTTCAGAAGATGAAGCGCGTGAGTATGAAAAGTTAAAACAAATGCGCGCACAGCTGCGTTCAATTGCAGGAGTCATTAGTGCAAGCAATTACTGATAAATGTCGGGCCGTTTTTCTCGACCACATGGGCGACGACTTAGCGGTAGTTCAGGCAGCGAAAGTCTCCTTTGCAGATGACGCTGAAGTTCAGAAATTCATTGATGACATCGAGGCTGAGAAACTAGGCTGCCGTAGTCATTCCGCTTTAATCCGTTATCTGGCAAAGCATAACCACTGGACACCGTTCGCACATACGGCAATTAAATTCCGTGTGTCGGCCCCGGTTCCTATCCGTACTCAGTGTTTTAAACACAAGTCCGGCTTTGTCGAAAACGAAGAGTCCCGCCGCTACATTTCTTGTCGCCCTGAAATCTTTATTCCAAAAGAATTCCGCAAGAAACCGGAAGGCTCAGTTAAGCAAGGCTCTGAAGGTGTTCACCCGCATAGCGGTATCTGGCGGGAAATTACTGAACCCATGATGACTACTACCGTGGACACTTACATGGACATGATCGCTGATGGCGTTTGTCCTGAGCAGGCCCGATTCATTCTACCGCAAGGTGCTGTAGTGAACTGGGTATGGACTGGCAGCCTTGCAGCTTTCGCTCGCTTCTTCAATCAGCGTACTGACGTTCATGCTCAGAAAGAAATCCGTGAGTTGGCTGAAGTGATCGGCGCTGAAGTTGGTCGATTATTCCCAGTGTCGTGGGAGGCACTGACAGGTGGCAAATAAAATGACACTCACGTTTGTTGAGTCCATTTCTTTAATTTGGGTCGTCGCTATTATCTTGGCCGTCATTGGCTGGATTTTAAATTTCAACAACCTTTTCCAATACGAAGCAGCGCAAACAGAATTTATTGCGTCTGCTATCGGTATTTTCGTACTGCCTTTGGGCGCACTAACAGGATGGTTCTATTAATGACCAAGCAAGACAAAGCACTTTTAAAAACAGGCGGCATCGTAGCTGCGGTACTCTTTGCAGTTATCATCGCCTTAAACTCATGGACAACTGTTCCGGCAGGCCATGTAAAAGCTCAGACACTTTTCGGTAAGGTCAGCGATCAGCCGCCACTGGCTGAAGGTTTCCATGTAGTGAACCCTATGGCGTCCTTTGATGAATTCTCTATCCAAGACCAAGCCTATGAGCTGCGTCAACTGTCAGTACCTTCTCAGGATAAATTCGCATCATCGGTCGATATTACTTTGATGTATCGAATTGATCCGGCAGCAGTCAATACTTTACGACGCGAAGGTGGTACTGAAGAACAGGCTCTGCACAAATACGTTCGTCAGAAATTACTGTCCGTTGTACGTGAGTTCGGCAAGACCGTTCCGAAGGCTCAAGACCTGTTTAAATCTGAAATCCAAAGCCGCCTACAAAGCGCCATTCAGAAAGAGGTAGCGACATACGCAATGCAATACGGCTATACGATTTCTGATGTATTTATTCAGGAGATTACGTTAGACCCTGTAATTAAAGCTCAGATCGTTAAGACGAAACAACGTGAGGAAGCGGTTCTACAGGAACAAGCGAAACTGGATCAAATTGAGAAGCGAGCACAGCAGAAAGTAGTTCAGGCGCAAGCTGATGAAGCAGCTGCCAAGTCTACCGCTAACGCACTGATTGAAGGTGCTCGCGGTAAGATGGAATCACAGAAGCTGGAAGCTGAAGGCTTAGCGGCCATGGGTAAAGCGATCCGCCAAAACCCGTCAGTTCTGAAAAAGCTAGAGCTGGAAGTGGAAATGAAGAAGGCGGAAACGTGGGACGGTGCAATGCCTAAAATGATGATGGGCAGTAACGCTGATTTACTCTTTGATTCACGAGGTATTGAGTGAGCAACACCGTTCAACCAGAAGGGCCGAAAGGCCCTCAGTTCACCGAAAAAATGTTCGACGCCTTTGTGTTTTCAGCGGCGCTGTACTTCCTTTATTCATTCTTTGAGTTAATGTCCAATGGGTAAAAAACCTTTAAGTAAAATTCTGGCTGGCTTTAAAACCACCATCACTGAACTGGAAACTTTTATTACCGAAGCTGGTAAGAAAGTTGAAAAGCAGTCCAAGGAAATTGTCAATCTCGAAATCAAACGTGAGCAGACAATTAACGAGCAATTACACGCCACTAATGTTTCTGAAAAATTAAAGGAACTTATTGGTGAGTAAAAAGCGTGTGCTTTTCGTGGACGCGGATATTCCCGCGTTCCGCGCCTGTCAGATTGCATTAGAATCAATTATCGAAAACGGTGTGATTACACACTTTGCTCAAGAAGCAATTCAAAATAAATTTTTCGATGAATACATCGCTGATTTAAAAGAAAAAACAAAAATCGACAAGGTGGTTGTCTGCCTGTCGTCCGGTTTAGGAAACTTCCGTAAAGAGCTTAACCCGGACTATAAGGAAAACCGTACAGGACTAAAGCCTGTTGGTTATCCATTTATGGTTGACTACATCCGTGATAACTACGATGTACTGACCCTCCCCTTTCTGGAAGCAGATGATACGCTGGGAATTTATGGCTCACTCGGAACCTACAAAGGCCGTGAAGTTGTAATCGCCAGCGAAGATAAAGACCTGCTGACAATTCCCAACTATTACTGCGACATTAAAGATGGTTGCAAGATTAAGTTTATGACTGATCTTGAAGCCGATGAAATGTTCCTGACCCAAACACTAACCGGCGACACCACTGACGGCTATAAAGGCTGCCCGAGCTACGGCCCGAAAACAGCAGCAAAGCTGTTCGCCAAATGTGAAGATGAATGGGACGGTGAAGATGAAAATGATCTACGCAAGTTATGGTGGGATGCAATTACCTCTGCGTTCGTATCGAAAGACTTAACTGCCGACGACGCCCTTCTTAATGCGCGAATGGCACGGATTCTACGCCACACCGATTATGACATGGAAGCTCAGCGCGTGATCCACTGGACACCGGATGACTTTGAATAACGCATACTCCGATTACGCCCGCCGTTTACTGAGCGGGTTCTACCTTTTAGAAAATGAAAAAACCCCCGAAGAAGCCTTCACCCGTGTTGCCACCGCTTTCTGCGGAAATAACCTTTTATTGGCAAACCGGATCAATGAAGCCTTGCAGCGTGGCTGGTTTATGGTTTCTTCCCCGATTCTCTCCAACGCTCCTGAAGTAAAAGTAAACGCTGACGGCAAAGTAGAAGTAATCAAGAAGGGCCGTGGCCTGCCTATTAGCTGCTTCCTGACTTACGTGCCGGACACTGTAGAAGGTCTGATCAGCCACTCTGAAGAGCTGCGTTGGATGAGCATCACTGGCGGTGGCGTCGGTGGACACTGGAACGATGTGCGCGGTGTTTCCGATAAAAGCCCCGGCCCTATCCCATTCCTGAAGACTGTTGACGCTGATATGAAGGCGTACCGTCAAGGGAAGACCCGGAAAGGTAGCTACGCGGCTTACATGGATGACACGCATCCTGACATCGTAGAATTCGTCAACTACCGTCGTCCTACCGGGGGCGACCCTGACCGTAAATGCCTGAACCTTCATCACGGCGTTAACGTCACCCGCAAGTTCCTTGAAGCTATTGTGAATGGCGAACAGTGGGAACTGATTTGCCCAGCAACAGGTGAAGTCCGCGACACAATGCCTGCCCGTCAGCTTTGGGAGCTGCTGCTGGATACTCGTGCAACTACTGGCGAGCCGTACCTAAATTTCATTGATGACGCGAATGACGCGCTTCCACAAGTGCTGAAGGATAAAGGCCGCAGGATTCATGGCTCCAACCTTTGCAACGAAATCCACTTACCAACTTCAGCATCACGCAGCGCTGTCTGCTGTCTGTCCAGCCTGAATCTGGAGAAGTTCGACGAGTGGAAGGACACATCGCTGGTACGTGACTTGGTGGAATTCCTTGATAACGTCATTGAATACTTCCTTGAGAACGCACCCGATGAAATGTCCCGTGCTGTTGCCGGTGCGTTCGCTGAGCGTCCGCTGGGCATTGGAGCTATGGGTTTCCATTCATATCTCCAGAAGAACAGTATTCCGTATGAAACAGGCATTGCTGTAGCCGTCGGTGAGCACATTTTCAGCCACATCAAAAGCGAAGCTGTAGCAGGCTCAAAGGCCCTTGCGGCTATCCGTGGTGAAGCTCCAGACATGATCGGCACCGGGTTGCGCAACAGCCATTTACTTGCAGTGGCACCGAACGCCAACAGTTCAATTCTACTGGGAACCTCCCCGTCTATTGAGGTATGGCAGTCGAACGCGATTGTCCAACGCACACGCGCTGGCACGGCTCTGGTACGCAACAAGTATCTGAACTTGATCATCCACGAGCGTTACCCGGACGAAGTTGAACAGGTCTGGACTGAGATCGAGGCGGCCCGTGGCTCTATCGCTGATAACGAGCGCTTCACTCCGCATGAGAAAGAAGTATTCAAGCGGGCCTTCGATATTGACCAGCACTGGGTAGTAGAACACGCAGCGACAC
Source organism: Bacterioplanoides sp. (assembly GCF_965226395.1). Classification (GTDB taxonomy): domain Bacteria; phylum Pseudomonadota; class Gammaproteobacteria; order Pseudomonadales; family Oceanobacteraceae; genus Bacterioplanoides. The sequence continues at coordinate 3,837,086 of NZ_OZ245358.1, forward strand.
GCCAGCCGCATATCTGCCAAGGCCAATCAGTCAACCTATTCTTCCCTGCCGGTTCTGAGCGCAGCTATGTGAACTCAGTACACCTGAAGGCAGCTTTATCGCCGCTGAAGGGCCTGTATTACTACCGCACAGAGGCAGAGTCGAAAGCTGACAACCTGCACGAAAAAGTGGAACGCAAGGCGCTAAAAGACGCTGAGCCTTCTGATTGTTTATCTTGCGAGGGCTGACCGGCCCTCCACCATTTACCAAGAGGTTTTGTGATGCCAGCAGGCGTTTTGACCCCATCAGTAACCTATAAACCGTTCCGTTATCCATGGGCAATGGAGCTTGCAGAAGCGTCCGAAAAGGCCCACTGGGGGACGTGGGAGCTTGACCTTCAGAAAGACGTTGAGCAGATCAAGACCGGTGCTTTAACTGCCGGGCAGATGAACCACATCGTCCAAATTCTCCGTCTGTTCACGCAGACTGATGTTGTTGTCGGCGGTAACTATTGTGAAATGTTCATTCCGCATTTCAAGAACAACGAAATCCGCAACATGCTGCTTTCCATCGCCTCCCGTGAAGGAACGCACCAGCGGGCTTATGCACTACTGAACGATACGTTAGGCATGGCTGACAGTGAGTACAGCGCGTTTCTGGAATATGAAGCGATGGCTGAGAAAGTAGAGTTCATGCAACAGGCTGACCTGAGCACTGACGAAGGGTTGGTACTTTCCGTGGCACAGACGGTGTGCAATGAGGGTATGTCCTTATTTAGCGCATTTGCTATGTTGCTGAACTATGAGCGTTTCGGCCTGATGCGTGGTATGTGTGAAGTCGTAGAATGGTCTGTTAAAGACGAGACCCTTCACGTCATCGGAATGGCTAAGGTGTTCCACACGCTCTGCGAAGAGCTGCCACATGTAGTCACCGATGACTTCAAATTCCAGATTTACGAAATGTTCCGCACGGCAGTATCTCTGGAAGACAAAGTGATCGACATCGCATTCGAGATGGGGCCGATTGAAGGACTGACCGCTGATGAAGTTAAGCAATTCATTCGCCACATCGCTGACCGCCGTTTAACGATGCTGGGCATGAAGACCATTTACGGCGTCGATGAAAACCCACTGCCGTGGATCAATTCGATCATCGCTGGCGATTCGTTCAAAAACTTCTTTGAAGGTCGCGTCACAGACTACACAAACGGCTCTTTAACAGGTGAATGGACGTACCCAAGTTAAAAAAAGTGCGACTTAGTAACCTTCCTTAAAAATGTAACCCCTTAGTATACATTCCCTTCCCCCACTTAAATGAACAGTGACCTCTATATCACTGACCGTTTAATTTCCCTGCTTGAAACCAGTTTTCCAGACCGTCTACCAGACCGTCCGCTATCTGACTTCGAGCAGGGAAAAATCATCGGTCAACGTGAAGTAATTCAAAAACTCAAAGCACTCGCTAAGAACCCTTCCAAACATGTGTAATGCACCCCGCCCTCCGCGTCCGAGCACACCCGCTCCAGCCGCTCCCTTAGTACAGAACGAAGAAGTTGATAACATCGAAAGTAAAGAATCAACTAACGCTTCCCGCCGTGATAACCGTCGCCGTGGTAAACGCAGCTTGCGTGTAGCTTCCCGTTCCGTCAATTCCGGTTCCAACTCTTCAGGACTGTCTATCAACCGATGATTACCGCCAAGCGACGTTACAGTCAGCTTGTAGGTAAACGCGACCCGTACCTGAACCGCGCCCGAGAACTGGCTAAATACACAATCCCCTCTTTTTATCCGCCAGAAGGCGCGAACTCCCACTCCCAATTCCCTACCCCTTATCAGTCTGTCGGCAGCCGTGGTGTCAATAACCTCGCTAACCGCTTACTGACTACCCTCTTCCCTCCCAACGAACCCTTTTTCCGCCTAACTATTGATGACTTCGACTTAGCAGCTATTGCTGATGACGATGACAAACGTGGCCGCATTGAACGCGCACTGGCAACTATTGAACGTACAGCCTTGATGGAAATCGAGACCCGTGCTTTCCGTGTGCCTATGTACGAAGCCTTGCGTCACTTGATCTTGAGCGGAAATGTCCTGATTTTCCAAATCCCGAATTCTGAAGCAATGCGTGTTTTCCCGCTGTCTAGCTATGTCGTTGATCGACGCAGTGATGGAACAGCCACGGAGATCATCATTAAAGAAACCGTTGCCGTTTCTAAAATCGACGAAAACCTTCACGCTCACTTAAAAATAAAAAAAAATAACAGCAAGCCGCTGACTGAGCTTGAAGTGGATCGCTACACCCGGCTCACCATGACCGGCCCGAACAAGTATGTACTTTACCAAGAAGTTAACGACGTTCAGATTCCTGACTCACGCGCTACTTTCGATAACGACACCAATCCGTTTTTGGCGTTACGTTTTAGCCGCGTAGAGAATGAAGCGTATGGCCGTGGTTTTGTCGAAGAATACGCCGGAGACCTGTTATCTCTGGAAGGACTTTCAAAAGCACTCGTTGAAGGCGCAGCCGCAAAGGCCCGCATCCTTTTCCTTGTCAATCCGAACTCCACCGTTGATCTGAAAGAGATCGAAGAAGCAGAAAACTTAGGCTTCGCTAACGGGCGTTCTGATGACATTTCTGTCTTATCTGTCGATAAGTCCGCAGACTTTAACTTCGCGCTACAGTTCGCTGAGCGTATCGAAATCCGTCTGTCACGGGCCTTTATGCTGAGCAGTTCTGTTCAACGTAATGGCGAGCGTGTCACGGCAGAAGAAATCCGGTACATGGCCTCTGAGCTTGAAAATGGCTTAGGCGGCATCTTTTCACTTCTTTCCCAAGAGCTGCAACTACCTGTTGTACGCACCATCCTCCGCGAGATGACGACACAAGGCAAAATGCCTGAGTTTCCTGAAGATTATCTGAAGCCACAAGTGGTGACAGGTATGGAAGCAATCGGTCGTGATCTTGATCGCTCTAAGATCGACGCATTCATGGCAGGCATCTCCCAGTTAGGCGAAGAGGCTTACCGTGAAATCAACATGAGCGATCTTGTCCAACGCTATGCAGCGTCGTCTGGCCTACACACTGAAGGTCTCATTAAGACGGCGGAGCAGAAACAGTTAGAGCAACAGCAGCTGCAACAGCAGCAAATGCAGGCACTGGCTGGCGATCTCACGCGTGGTGTCGCACCTCAGTTAGCTAAAGCAGCTACAGAGCAATAATGTCCACCGAAAATTTAGAAATCACTCCTGATAATCAGGACGCAGCAGAAGCTGAAGCCAACGCTGCCGCAGAGCAGGCTGCCGAGACCCTGCCGCAATTTGCAGAGCCAGCCACCGAAGAACCTGGGACTGAGCGCCCAGAATGGCTGCCAGAACAATTCAGTACTCCTGAAGAGATGGCTGCCGCTTACGCGGAGCTGTCCCAATCCAAAGAAACTGAAGACGAGCCAGAAGCTAACGCAGAGGCAGAGGCTGAAGTTCCTGCCGGATTGGAGCAGTTCACCGCTGAGTATGAGCAGAACGGCGCACTGTCTGATGAGAGTTACACCAAGTTGTCTGAAATGGGCATTGGCCGTGACATCGTTGATCAGTATATCGCCGGTATTGAAGCATCACAGCTGGCACTGACGAACTCAGTTTTAGATGGCCTTGAAGGCGGTCAGTCTACTTTCGATGCAATGTCAAAGTGGGCAGCTAACACACTGTCTGAGGCCCAGCTTCAAGCGTACAACCTGCAAGTTGAGTCAGGCAACATCGAAGTAGCCAAGATGGCTGTTCAGGGCCTGCATTCCCAGTACGTCAAAGCCACTGGCGGCTTACCTGCCGGTTTCCAAACCGAATCCTCTGGCAATGGCAGCGGCATCCGTCCGTTCAGTTCTAACGCTGAAGTTGTTGAAGCAATGGGTTCCGCCCGTTACGAGAACGATCCTGCCTACCGCGAAGAAGTGCGCCAGCGCCTCGGTATCTCCAACTACTAATCCCCTTCCCCTCTCCCTCCCTATTTCCCTCCCGTAAGGTTTTACAAAAATAATGACTAACCAAACTGTATCCCGTTTAGGTCAAATCAACGCAGCTGGTGATGATCGCCAGATGTTCCTGAAGCAGTACGCAGGCGAAGTCCTGACTGCTTACCACCAGGCCAACATTTTCAAAGGTATGCACCGTACCCGCACCATTTCCAACGGTAAAAGCGCGAGCTTCCCGCTGGTAGGTACTGCGGTTGCTAAGTACCACACTCCGGGCGAATTCATTAAGGGCGATCAGATCAAGCACGGTGAGCGTGTTGTGACCATCGACGACCTGTTGATCAGCTCCCAGTTCATCGCCAACATCGACGAAGCCATGAACCACTATGACGTGCGTTCTATCTACTCCAAAGAAGCGGGTATGGCACTGGCGGACACTTACGACCGTAACGTGGCCCGTATCATCGCTAAAGGCGGCATGATCGACAACGCAACCAAAGCTGCCGCACAGTTCGGCACCGCGTTCGACGACGATGTATACACCACTCCTACTCAAATCGGCACCAAAGCCGGTGACGCGCTGGATGGCGATAAGATTGCGAAAGCAATTCAGGACACCGTTACTCAGATGGTTTCCAAGAACATCATCCGCGACGGCTCTGAGGTGACTTGTGTATTAGCTCCGGCCCAATACTACTCCCTAATGGACGTGTCCGGCACCTCTAAACTGGTGTTCTTAGACCGCGACTTCGGCGGTGAAGGTTCGGTAGCGACCGGCGCAATGCCTCGTGTTGCTGGCGTTCGCATCTACATGTCGAACTCTATCCCGATGACCAACGAAACCTCCAAGCTGGTAGGTGACGCTGAGCCAATCACCGCAAGCCGTGCAGACGCTTACCGTGGCGACTACAGCAAAGTACGTGGCCTGATCTTCACCAAAGATGCCGCTGCTACCGTGCAGCTGATGGACTTGGGCGTAGAGTCTGAGTACCAGATCAGCCGTCAAGGCACCTTAATGGTCGCTAAGTACGCTGTTGGTCACAACATTCTGCGTCCTGAGTGTTCCGTTCCCCTGCTGGCTGTTTAAGCCGGTTCCCCTGAAGGCTGCGCATTTGCGTGGCCTTTTTTTTCGACTTCTGATGGTTTTCCATGCAATTAAAAGCAATCAACACCATGCTTTCAGCTATCGGTGAGGCACCGGTAAGCTCCCTTAACTCCGGGCTGCCAGAAGCCGAAATGGCTGAAAGTATTCTGAATGAAATCAGTGAAGCGGTTCAAAGCGAAGGCTGGACGTTTAACACTGAGATCGACTTCCCGTTATCTGCCGACCCTATCTCAAGCAACATCGCGCTGCCGGATAACTACCTTGAGGTGGACTTGTCCGAGAACGTATCTCAGGGGCCGTCCCGTTATGTTGTCCGTGGCAACCGTGTGTATGACCGGGAAGCACACACCTACACCATCACAGCAGAGCTGAAAGCTGACATCATCCTTCTGCTGGATTTCTCCGAGCTGCCGCAAACGGCCCGGACTTACATCACTATCCGAGCTGCCCGTATTTTCCAAGACCGGGTATTAGGCTCCGACACTATTCACCGATTCAATGCAGATGACGAGCAGTATGCCCGAGTAGCGCTGAAGCGTATGGCAGTCCGTAAGTCAGGAATCAACCTGATCAATAACGGCGTCGTTCAGTCAATCGTTTCTCGGAGAATTTAATGCAAGTCACAAAAGCATTACCGAACTTAATTAACGGTGTCTCTCAGCAGCCCGACCTGACACGCCTTGATTCCCAATGTGAAGCGCAGATCAACTGCCTGAACTCTGTCGTTCACGGAATGCGGAAACGCCCGGCGCTGGAAAGCATTCGACGCATTTCTAGCCCTGACACTCCAATGTTCAGCCACACCATCAAGGACTCGGCAGACACCACTTACATACTGACTGTCAGCAACAAAGGCTCGCTAAAAGCGCAGGTGCATGATCAGAATGGCCGCGAACATCCGCTATCAATGTCCACCGACGCGCAGCAGTATCTAAACGCCAGTGACATCACACGGCTACGCGCCGCAACTGTTGCTGACTACACGTTTCTGGTGAACCCTCAGAAAGAAGTACGGACATCAGGAGAAACCACGAAAGCGATAAACCGACATCAAGCACTGGTTTACGTGAAGCGCGGTGACTATCTGATGGATTACGGCGTCCAGATCGCGCTGAAGCACCCGGACGGCAGGACTTTAAGATGGGAATTTAAGTATACGACATCAAGCAACGAGCACGCAGCGAACCGTTACAGTATTCAGACTGACAACATCGCTGAAAATCTTAGCTTCGGTAAAAACGCCCGCGAACTGGTAACGAACGAAAAGTTCAGCAGCTATGGAGGCATCCGCCTCTTAGGCAGCGTCCTACTTGTTGAGTCAGTGTATCCATTCACTGCATCCACAACAGACGGTAACGGTAACCAGAATCTATTCGTGTTTAAAGATATTGTCACTGATATTAAAGACCTACCCAAAGAAGCCTTTGACGGCCTTCAGTTCAAAGTCACGAGCGCTGAAAACACTGACGAAGATGATTACTACATCGAATACGGCCCTGATGCCGACCGCCCGCAAGGTTCGTCGTTTTGGAAAGAGACTGCCGCACCCGGTACGCGTTTCAAGTTTGACCCCAACACCATGCCTGTCGCACTTGTCAGGACAGACCGTGGCTTCGTCCTCTCTACCTTAAATGGCGAAAAATACAGCTCACACACATTCCCCAAGTGGGACTACCGTGAAGCTGGGGATGACGACACAAACCCTTTCCCGTCTTTCGTAGGCGACACGATCAACGATGTGTTTTTCTACAAGAACCGACTGGGCTTCCTGTCCGGTGAGAACGTGGTCATGTCTGAATCAGGTGAGTTCTTTAACTTCTTCCTGAATACCGTACAGACGTTAGTGGACTCCGCGCCGATTGATATTGCCGCAAGCCACAACCAGTACACCCGCCTCGAAGCGACCGTACCTCTGGGCGACCGTCTGTTGGTTTTCTCCCCGTTAGCTCAGTTCATTCTGGGAAGCGACGGGCCTATGACTCCCTCAAGCGTGAGCATGGACGTATCGACCGTCTTTGAGAACACGCCCCGTGCGCGTCCAGTATCTTCAGGCACATCAGTTTTCTTTGGCTTCGACAGTTCAGCGTGGGCCGGTATCCGCGAGTACTTTGTGGACGGTGACACGCAGTTAAACAACTCGGAAGACATTACCTCCCACGTACCGAACTATCTGGTCGGGAACATCACGGACATTGCAGTATGCCAACAAGAGCGCTTAATGGTCGTCCTAACCGACGGTTATTCAGGTGCCTACGTGTATAACTACTACTGGGAAGCAAACCAGAAAGTCCAATCAGCGTGGTCTACTTGGGAAACTAACGGTAAGTTCACTTCAGCGCATGTCGATAGTTCAACCTTGTACTTCACTGTCGAACGGAGTGACGGTATTCACATTGAACGCATGGAGTTGTCTAAAGATAGTGCCGAAGCCCACATGACCGGTGAGGCTGCCGTGCATCTTGACCGCCGTGTTTACGTGCCAAACACAAAAACAGCGCTACCCTCGCTCACTTCACGTACTGTCGGCGTCAGCTTAGACGGTCGTGTTATCTCAAACATTCAAGCAGCTCATACACAAGGTATCCCAATGTATATCGGTGAACCGTTCACGATGAGCTATCTTTTCTCGCGCCAGACTGTTCGTGACCAGAACGGACGGCCCCAAGTTGAACAGCGTGCTCAAATGCGCCGTATGCTTCTCAATTACAACAAAACCGGCGGGTTCAGCTTCAAGGTGACTCCCGATTTCCGTCCAACCAAAACCATTGACTTCACTCCCCGTGTCTTAGGTAAAGGCTCAAACATCCTGAACCGGGCGGTCATTGATACAGGCACCTTCACTGGCTTTGTGCTGGCGAAGTCCGACGGTGTTGCTATTGAGATTGAGTCAGATACTTGGGTTCCTGTCACTATTCAAACTGCTGAATGGGATGGCGTACTTACCCGTAAACGTGTCCGAGTATGACCCTACACCTCAGAGAACCCCTACCTGAGCACATCCATTACCTATCCAAACACCTACGTGAATCAGACGCTGACGAAGTACGGTCAGCCAGCGGGGAATATTCCCTCTGGAAGACACTCGACGCAGCTGTAAACGCTAGCTATGAGTGCCATGTCGCTGTTGATGATGACGGTATTCCTGTTGCTGTTTTTGGCGTAGCTCCCTACGGGGAGTTCGCGGCTCCATGGCTTTTAGGCACTGACAGTCTATTGCAGCACCGACGCGAGTTAATGTCATGGGGCCGTAGCTTTGTCCAGCGCTGGCTTGAAGAACATCGCCAGTTGATGAACTTCGTCGATAAACGCAACGCGGTGTCTATCCGCTGGCTTAAACGGTTAGGTTTCACCATAGGAAAGGAAGTGCTTTTGTATGACCCCTTTCACCCCTTTTACGAGTTCAAACAATGTGCGATCCAGTAACTATCGGCATCACTATGGCCGGAGTGTCCGCAGGCATGTCGTACCAGCAGAGCGTCCGCCAACATGAAGCAGCCGAGCAGGCATACGAGCAGAACCGTACCGATGCCCTTGCGCAGGAACGTGACCAGCTACGTGTGATCCAGCAGAACCTCGACGCAGAAGAAGCTGCTAATAACGCAGAACAACGTGCTAATGGCCTAGAAACCCTACGTGCAACAGCCTCCGCTATTACAACCGCAGACAGCCAGAACGCTGCCGGTAACACAGTGAGTGCATTGGTTCAGGATATTCAACGGCAGAACGCTGCCCGTAGCCTGAACATCACACGCAACGCTGATTACGCATATATCAATGCAAATAACGAAGCGAACTCCGCTCACTTGAATCGTCAATCACGTATCAACTCTGTAGCCCGTCCACGCTTTGATCGAGGCATGGCGCTGCTAGGCGCTGGCGTCAGCGGTGCTCAGACAGGCGCTTCAGCCTATTCAGCAACGTCCAGCGCCAGCACCTCGCCTACCCAAGGATAACCAATGAACCGTCTTGACCAGACAAACGGCCTACGCCGTCAAGTAACACGGCCCGGATACCAGCCGACACAGGTATCGCCTCAGAATACCCGCGCAGCTCAAGCCGCCCGTGGTTTTGCACAAATGCAGGACTCACTTAACGGCGCTATTAGCGTTCTGGGACAGTACGGCCAGATTGTGCAACGCCGTACAGCGGAAGAACAGCGCCAAGCCGACAAAGAGAACAAGCGTCGAGTGGACTTAGCTGCGGCAGAATATCGCGCCGGTAGTGCTTCTGCTTTCCGCACGTATTCTTCGGAGAATACGGAATGGAGTCTACTGAACGATCCTGACCATTTGACTCAGCATCCTGCATTCAGAGACCGTGCGGATGAAATCACATCACGCTACAACGGAAACCCTGAGTTACAGCAGCAGATTGCTGACCGTCTCTATCAGGAGAACATGGCGCTCTACTCAAAGGAATTCGACAGCAATTACACAAACACCCGCAAGCGTTACCTGTCCGAAGAGCTTGAAATGCTGAGCGCAGGTGGAATGCTAGACGGCGGTAAGCTAGATGAGTTGTTCGAGACTTACTCCGACCTCCCGCCAGAAGAAATACAGTCCGTACTGATCTCCAAATCCGCTGACCAATCACTGACCGGCAACACTACGATTGCTGACTGGATGAATGGCGCTGGTGTTGAGTCTGGGCGAGTAAACGCTGAAGGTGCGCGCTTAGGCAGCATCCACTCACGTCAAGGCAAGGAGTACAACGACGCCCGGTACAAGGAAGAATTCGTCACAACTGCCGCTGACTGGCGCAAGGCCGCTGAGACACGAGTAGAGCCGTGGTCAGAAGATCAGAAACAAGCATTCGATCAGGCGTTCCGAGATAACGGGATTAGCCGTGTCGAGTACATTAACCTTCTAAACGCTCCTAGCAGCAATATCCAAAAGCAGGATAAAGCTGCCCGCGATAAATACGTCAGGGAAAGTTGGCTACAGAACCTGAAGACAAACCGGCAGGACAGCCAGTACATCGACGACAATTCAGTAAGTACCTCTCATCGTGAAGTTGCACTCCAACAGGACGCAGAAAGGGCCGTTCAGGCAGGCACCGCCGCCTCCGCTGAAGACCACATCGCCCAGCTGACAGCGAACATCGGCTTTGTACATTCTGAACACAAGCAGCGTATGCGTGAGGCTTTTTCATATCTGGAATCAGCTTCAGTTGAATCTTTCGACACTGCCCGCGTCATGGACGGTATCGACTTATACCGAACCTACCAGCAATACAGCCGCGCACACGCTCAGCGCTTGCTGGATGATGAATCGGCCCCAATCATGGCCCACATCGAAAGTGTCTGGGATAACCGACCAGAAACACTCCAGTCAGCTGTTCAACAGGCAGTTAAAGCCCGGATTGACCCACGCACAGGCAAAACAAAGGCGTACCGCCTCGAAGATACGACAAAGCATTTCCAGAAGACTGACTTTTACAGTGACGACGGTATTACTCAGGCTGGAATCAAAGATCTGTATGACACGCTATTCAGCACGTCCATCGCAAACAACATGCCGCCTTCTAAGGCTGCCGAATACGCAAAGGAACGGACTGAAGCGCTGACCATGAAAATTGGTGATGTCTATGTCCCTACTGAGGCCCTACAGCTGCCGTCCGGTGGAATGATTTCTCCCGACTTCGTGGAGGTGATGTCCGATTCAGTTAAGTCATCTTACGGCTTACCTGAAGATGAGTGGAGTGACTACCAGTTCATGCCAGTGGACATGCACGGGGAACAGTGGTCACTGATCGACAAAGAGACTGGCACACCTGTTCGCACTACAACCCTTCCCGTACTCCATCGCCAATACGGCCTTTACCAACAGTATCTACGTGACAACACGCTGTCCGTGCTCAATCAGAACATGCAGGCTGCGCTCAGAAAACGAGCCAACACCAACGTCCGGCTGCCTGATAACAGCCACAGCAGTTTTTACCCAACAGGAAACTAAATGAACAACCTTGAAGAAGCGCAACGATTAACGGCCAATCAAGCGTTAAGTGAAGCGGACACTCCCAATTACCGCAACTTCCAAGAACGTGACTCATATTTTCGCCAACGGGAAACCCCCGAGATCGCTGCCCTTCCACAAGAGGTTGAAGTTCCTGAAGAAGAAACACGCGATTATGAGTGGTGGGATGACACAGCCGATGTGCTCAGTAATGAGTGGGCGATCCCTTCTCTATACCGCTGGCTGACACGCGAACAAGGCGAAGAAGGCATCGACGAAGACCTGCTAGTAAACGGAATGCCGCTTGAAGAAATGCAGGAATTTTCTGAAGGCATCGACCTTGACTTACTGCCGGAACTTTTCTCCGGTGACTACACCAACAGAACACAGATTGCAGCAGAAGCTGACCGTCTCCGCGAATTCTCTGAGTACCGGCAAAGTATTGACGAGCTGGGAGCTAAAGGCACAGCCGCTCAGGTACTGGCAGGCGTTACTGACCCGGCCACATGGTTTGGCGGTGGCGCTGCTTACCGCTTAGCAAAGGCCCGGAACTTCCTTAACACCGGCAACCGGTTCGTCCGTGGCGGCGCTGTAGCGGCTGCACCAGAAGTAGCTGCTGAAGCTGCAATCCAGACCGTGAATTATGATCGTGATGGCGTAGACATGGCGCTGGCCGTGGCGCTGCCTTTCGCAATCGGCGGGGGCACTGCGAGTTTTTATGGCCGCCGCATGGAGCGTACTGCAAACCGCCAGCGCGAAGAACAACTGGCGCGGCTTAACCAGATTGAAGCGGAAAACACTCGACTGCGTGAAAATGCCCGCCAACCGCTGAGAAGTGAAGACCACTTACGCCCAGACACCCGAACAGTGTTATCTGATGATTTGGTTGTCATGGAGTATCTGGCCCGTAACTCCGAAGTACAGGCTAAGCGTGTATCGCGTGGTGAACGAAAAGCATTGGTACGTGAACGTAAAGGGCTGGAAGATCAGTCTGTAGAGCTTATCCAAAGCCTGCCAGAAAGAGCTGCCCGTAAACGTGGAACCGAACTGCCAGGTCATTTGGTTGCTGCCTCCAGAAACCGGGCCTCTGATGAAATCGCCACCGGCCTTGAAGCCTACGGTGAACGCACTTCCCGTATCGACCAGATTCTTGCTGATGACGACATTGGCCTTGAAGCACAGCGCAGCTCTTCCCGCGTAGCGCAATGGCGTGACGGCTTGATTGATCTACCACCGAAAGAAGCTGAAGAGCTGGAAGCACTGCGTAAAGAACTGATCGACTCAGGACGCTACCGGGCAGAAGGCTCCCCCGACATGATTCCCGTGAAAGGTACTGAACTCCATGGCCCTGCTGATCCAAACCGTGCGCAGGCTGTTCAGTCTGATATTCAGGGAGTTATGGAAGACATCGACGCAGATAGCGAAGCGTTTTTAGCAAAGCACAACGCTCAGGTAGCGGACGGTACTTTCGTTGCTCAGCAGCCAAAGTTCGGTTTCTGGCAACGTGGCATGGTTCCGCAAATGCTACGGAACGCGAAAAGCGCTACTTCAAATGCTGCCATTATGAAGCTGTTCCAAATCTCAGCAGGCATTTCAGGCGATGGTGTCCAGACGTTCACAGCGAACGAAACGAAACAGGCCCTGAAACGCTCAATCGACGACCGTTACTATGCGGCTGTTGGCCGTAACTGGGAGCGTTACTTAAAGTTCTATGGCGCAACTGAGCGCATCCGCCCCGCCCGTCGTTTAGAAATTATGAAGGACTTGGAGTATCGCACTTCAATCGCCATCCGTTACGGTGAAGACTTCGATAAAATCCCTACCCCGCTGACCGACAAGCTACGCCCCGGTGAAGCTGAAATCCTGAAAGACATGGCCCGTGAAGCCTCCGCTGCCATGGAGACTGCACTTAACGCTGCCAAAGAGGCTGGCGTCCGTGGACTGGATGATGTCGTGGCTGAATCAAGCTACCTACCACGCCGTTTCGACATGCAGAAAATCAATAGTCTGGATGAAGAAACAGTCGTTGCTTTGTTCAAAAAAGGAATCACTGAAGCGAGCGATGTTCAAGAAGAGCTGGCAGATAAAATTGCCCGTGGCTTCCGTACTGCGCTAATCAAACGGCACGAATCACCGGTAAACACCAGCGTATCTGCTAAGGGACTGGATGATGAAGGCTTGTCGCAGATGAAGGAGATCATGCAGAAGAACGGTGTTGATTTAGCTGAAGATGAGCTTGAAGCATTACTACGCCCCTTCGAGATGAAGAGCACCGGTAAATCAAAAGTGTCCGCAGCTAATCGCCGCCTCCGTATGGACGAAACTGTCTCAATCCAGACCAATGAAGGTCGCGTATTCCTGTCCGATTTAACAGAACAGAACTCCCTGAGCCTCGTTGAAAACTACGTTGAGCAAATGTCAGGCGCTGCTGGTCTGGCTAAAGCAGGCTTCCGTGACCTAACTGAAGTCAGCAAAACGCTCCAACAGGCAGGCAAGGAGGTTATTCAGGCCGGTGCTGTAGGGTCGTCTGAGGTGAAGGACTTGGAGATTCTGTTCAACAATCTTCTGGGGCGTTCCAATTTTGACAACCTGAACGGTAACTCCTTTTTAGGTACTGCAACCTCCCGTCGCAACCGCATCGCTCGTGGCCTCCGCGCATACCAATCAGCTAATTTGATGGGTCAGGCAGTGCTTGCCCAGACCGCTGAATTTGGCTCAATCGTGAATGCCGCTGGCTTCCGTAACATGATGCAGCACGTCCCCGAACTGCGGAAAATGATGAAAGCTGCTGAACGCGGAGAACTGAGCAATGACACTCTTGATGTCGTTGTTCGTGTACTAAGCATCGGACAGACCCGTTCACATCGCCGCTTCGGTCAAGTTCAGTCCGGTTTAGGCCAGACAGACGATATTACGGCGGATGGATACTCCGCTGCATTGGACAGCTTACAGCATAAGTCTCTGGAAATTTCAGGAATGCTTGCCGTGACTGACATTCAGCGGCAGTTAGCAGCAGCATCCATCATGCAGCGCATGGTGAAAGACGCACTCTCTGGCAAACAGAATATCTCGGCGCTACGTTCGATGGGCATTGATGCTGACATGCAGGCCCGTATTGAGAACCACTTGCGCAAAGATGGGGCAGTACGTCTGGAGAACCGGATGTTCGGTGCCAAGCTGGAAGAGATTGATGCTGACCGTTTCTTTAAAGAAGACCCTGAAGCAGCGGAAACTTTCTTCAACGCCCTTGACCGCTGGACACACCAGACAGTAATGGAAGAACGCTTCGGTGATCTACCTAAAGTCATGTATGGCGAAACCGCAAAGATGGTGTTCCAGTTCCGCCGGTTCATGATGTTGGCCTACAACAAGTCCACTCTACATTCCATCGGCACCGCCGACCGCCGCCTACTTTCCGGTCTACTGGCAAGTATGTTTGTGACAGGTCTGGTCTATACCGTTCAGTCTCAAATGAATGCGCTGGGCCGGAATGATTCAGATGAGTACATGCAGCGCCAGCTGGGGGCAGATAGCCTCGCTGATCTGATCGAAAACCCCACCAATGCTGACCTCCCTAAAATTGCGATGTCTGCGGCATCACGGACAAACCAGCTCGCGGTTCCTTCAATATTCCTGACTACTGGCCTTGAGTACATTCTGGGCGGCCCTGTCGTAGGCGAGACCCGTTCAAGCGGTCTATCTCCGCGCCTTCTGGACATCAGTGCTTCCCCTACAGGACGTACCGCATCGAAAGCGGCAGACATCGGCGCAAATATCATAGCTGGAACTGCAAATATGTTCGGGGCCGACCGTGAAGGTGGCTTCGGTACTGCTGCCGGTGAAGCTGTTGAATTACTCCCGCTATACCGCCTATACGGCATCCATGGCGCAATGAAAGGACTGTCACAAGATTTGAAAGAAACCGACGAATAACAACATGAGGACTAATGTTCCACGCAACTCAGTTCTACACCGGGGACGGCACCACCGCCGTCTTCAGTGTACCGTTCCCCTACCTTGAGCGGCCACACGTAAAGGTAGAAGTCGAACTTAAAGAAATCAGCTTTGAGTTCATGTCAGATAACACAATCCGCATTACTCCCGCCCCTCCTTCATCCACTCAGATCAAAATCTACCGCGACACACCAATTGACCGCCGACGCGTGGACTTCTCAAACGTCGCATACCTATCTGAAAAAGAACTCGACGACTCTGCTCTTCAGTTGTTCTACGCAACACAGGAATCAGCTGACCGTTCACTTCAGGTGATGCTCTGGAACAGCGCTCTGCAATTTGACGCAGACGACCGGCCAATCGTGAACATCAAGGAATCAACGGAGCCATCAGCCGCCGTCACTTACGGGCAAATGAAGCCCTACTTAGACGTGATTAACGATGTCGTCCAGAACGGCGAGCAGACCCTTTCCGAGTACCAAAAGCTCACGAACATGAATGCCGTCGCACTTCAGAGTCCAGCAGGTACACCACCCAAAGCTGAGTACGACCGTGCGAACGGAACCATGACTTTCACCATCCCTAAAGGTGATCGCGGTGAACGTGGCGAGCAAGGCCCGCAAGGTGTACAGGGTGTTCCCGGCGGCGTGGGTGATCAAGGCCCTCGCGGTCTGCAAGGTATTCAAGGCCCGCAAGGTGATGATGGCCCTAAAGGTGATACCGGCGATCAAGGCCCTCGTGGTGCTCAAGGTGTGCGCGGCGAGCAAGGTGAAGTAGGCCCACGCGGACAAGAAGGCGCGAAAGGCGACAAAGGTGATACCGGCGATCAAGGCCCTCGTGGTGCTCAAGGCCCAATCGGCCCTAAAGGCGATACCGGCGACAAAGGCGCTACCGGCGACCGTGGCCCTACCGGACTTCAAGGTGAAGTAGGCCCTAAAGGTGAACGCGGTGATAAAGGCAGCATTGGCGATACGCCGTTAGGTCTCGCCTTCGGTGAGTTCACTATCGACCCTGACGGAATGCTCAATATTGAGTTTGTCGGCCACGTAGCTGATGACGCCTTCTTCATCGACGACGACGGCTATATCAACGTCAACCCTGACGCAAACAACAACCCTCCTCAAATTCCCTCCAACTAAAACGAGCTTCTAATGGCTTCTATCAAAATTGGCCGTGTCCGCCTGTCACTTAAAGGTGGCTGGGACAGCGGCGCGCAATACTCAGCGTTAGATACCGTCACACACGGCGGCGAATCCTACGCAGCAATCAAAGACGTTCCGCTGGGGACAGTAACCAGCAACACAGCCTACTGGCAGAAACTAGCTGAACGCGGCACCGATGGCGCAGACGGCATTGATGGCGCAGACGGTGCGAAAGGCGACCGTGGCGAACAAGGTATTCAAGGCCCTACTGGCAGCCAAGGCCCTAAAGGCACATCACCTGATCTGGAATGGGACGGCACCCGGCTGCGATTCCGTAATCCTGATGGAAGATGGGGACAGTATACCGACCTGAAAGGTGAAACCGGCAAGCAAGGTGCTGTAGGTGATCAAGGCCCTGCCGGCGCTAAAGGTGATCAAGGCCCTGCCGGTAAACAAGGTATCCAAGGCACCCGTGGCCCTGAAGGCCCGCAAGGACTGAAAGGGGATCAAGGCGAGCAAGGTGTTCAAGGTGTTCAAGGCGATAAAGGCGACAAAGGCGATCAAGGCATTCAAGGCCCTCGTGGCGCTGTCGGGCCGCAAGGTGATAAAGGCGATAAAGGTGACCGTGGACTTCAAGGGCTACAAGGCCCGCCGGGAGCACGAGGCGCAACGGGAGCACGAGGCGCAACGGGAGCGACAGGCACGTTCAACGGGTCGATCTCAAACTCCGTGTCAAGTAATTCGTCTTCCAGTGTAGCCAGCTCACTCGCAGCTAAGATTGCACACGACGCAGGCTCTCGCGCCGGTAACCAAGCGCGTGAAGCACTCGTTGCCCGCGACGCTTTGCGAGGCTATTCATATCGCTCCACTCTATTTAACGGAAGGAAAGGTAACGGCGAGATCGCGCTTTCCTCTTCATGGTCAAGTTACCACGAACTTGTATTCATCATGGGTGATGACCGTGGTTCATGGGTATCAAGTACCTATCTAAAAGTCTCTGACATTTACACAGCCAGCCTAGCTTCTAGCGGTGACTATGTAGTGAACGGAGCAGCTGGTGTCTGGTGGAGATTCAACCGATATACGACAAACCGCATCAGAACAACTGGTGAAAACTCAACTGTATGGAGAATCTATGGAATCAAATACTAAGGACACATTAATCACCGTGTATGTGGAGAAAGGGAGTCTCCACGAATATGTGACTGAGCCGGTACCTGACGACTTAGAGAACTACCATGTTGTGCAGATGCCGGAGACTGATCTTGAAGCGCTCCCGTGGACACATGCGTTTTCTCCAAAAACAGGACGCTTTCAGCTCAGCACGACGCGTGTAGAGCAACAAGAACGAGATAAACGCAATGACAAGCTAAGCGCTGTAGACGCGTTCTTCCAAAAGCCTCTCCTAGTGGCAAACACCCCTGAATTCGTAAAAGATGAAATCCTCACATACGGGCAGGCGCTTTTAGACGTGCCACAGCAGACCAACTTCCCCTTCGACCACCAATGGCCTGAAATGCCTGAAATTTTAAAGGAGTTTTCCTCTGAAAATTAACACCGGATTCTACCCGTTCGCGGTAATCCTTTCTCTGTTCAATGCGCTTAGCGCTCTCTTCTATCTCAAACATAACCGCTTCAGCTCCAACTACTTTATCAACCTGTTCTACTGGGCGGACATTTTCGTAAACGCTCTGTTAGGCGGAAACCCAAACGTCACTGTCTCCGCACGTACTGGCTACAACTCATGGTTAGCACGGAAAGGCGAACTAGGTGGTCGCCGGTATTGGCTGGCATGTGAAGCGGTGATCGACTGGACGTTCGAGCCGATTGACGGCAAAGGCCACTGCTATGGCGCTTTCCTATGGACTCCAGACTCACTGAACATTCATCAAGGCCCCCGTATTTTCTTCGTGTTGGGCCTGCCAATCATCACCGTGTCCTGCATTCTGCTGGCACCAATCATCCGCCTAATGGCGCTCTTTCGGAGTAAACAACGATGAGTATTTTAGGCTCACTTTTCGGTAACGAGAACGTCGTCAAGAAGACTGTCGATGGTATCTACAACGGCATTGATGCGGTCGTTTATACCGAAGAAGAACGTAAAGAAAACTTCCAAAAACTACTGAAGCTCTATGAGCCTTTCAAGATTGCCCAACGCTTTCTGGCACTGATCTTCGGTATCCCCTACGCCGCAGCTTGGTTCATCACCTTCTGCGTAAGTTTCACTGACCACAACATTGAGCCACAACTGGAGCTTCTGTCCGGCACCATGGGTTCAGTCGTTCTGGCAATCATTGGCTTCTATTTCTTAGGCGGTGCTGCCGAAGGTTTAGTGAGAAAAAATAAATGAAAGTAGTAGCACAACAAATGCACGACCTGACCCAACCTGTAACGCTTTCCGTCGGCGGTGCGGTGATCTTCGGCTTACCTGTCGATGACATCATCAAAATCGGCACTCTGACCCTGCTGTTATTGAACATCCCGCTTGCTGGCCTGCGTATCCATGAGTACCTGACAAAAAACAAAAAGTGAGCAACTACAAGGACGGCCCGGCAAAGGAGAAGTACCAGCGGGCCTACAACAAGAAACACGCTGACAAGCAACGCGCACGGATGCGTAACCGTTACCGGATCGCGGTTAAAAAAGGCTCCGGCAAGACAGCTAAAGATAAGCGCAAAAGCGGCTTAAAAATCCTGAAAGGTAAAGACATAGACCACAAAGATGGCAACGCCCTGAACAACAAACCCTCCAACCTCCAAATCATGCCAGCCTCTAAAAACAGAGCAAAGGACAACAACAAAAAATGAGCAAAGCGTCCGTCGAGGCGTTAGAAGCTCTGCACGGCACCGTCGCACGGGAACTCTCTTCCCGCATCACCTCCGCTGACGCAAAGCCAGCAGACTTCGCAAACGCTATCAAATTCCTCAAAGACAACGGCATTGAACAGCTACCTACCGGCGGCAATGACGTTTCCGACCTACTAAAAGACCTCCCATTCGATGCAATCACAGCCGCAGCAGCTGGACAGCACTGAGTTAGCGGCACTGGCGGACTTCAAGAACTTTCTGTACATCGTGTGGAAGTTCCTGGGTCTGCCTGTTCCCACTCCTGTTCAATACGACATTGCGGATTACCTACAGTTCGGCCCTGAGCGTTCTATCATTCAGGCGTTCCGTGGTGTGGGGAAATCCTACGTTACGTCAGCATACGCAGTCTGGCGTTTACTTCTGAATCCAGAATTAAAGATCATGGTGGTATCGGCCTCCAAAACACGAGCCGATGACTTCTCAACATTTACTCAGCGCCTGATTGCTGAGATTCCCCTATTACAGCACCTCCAGCCTCGTGGAGATCAGCGCGCCTCTAAAATCGCTTTCGATGTCGGCCCTGCAACTGCCTCGCATTCCCCTTCCGTTAAATCGGTAGGTATTACCGGCCAGCTTGCTGGTAGCCGGGCCGACCTGATCATTGCCGACGACATTGAAATTCCGACCAACTCTGCAACCCAAGACCTCCGCGATAAGCTATCCGAAGCCGTGAAAGAATTCGACGCGGTACTGAAGCCGGGCGGTCGTGTTGTCTACCTCGGCACACCGCAATGTGAAATGTCTCTCTACGGTGCTCTGAGGAATCGCGGCTACCAGACGAGAATCTGGCCAGCACGTTACCCGAAACCGGAAATGATGACGTATTTCCAAGACGTTCTGGCACCGAAATACCTAGAAACCCTTGAGAATTCCCCAGAAATCGCTTGGAAACCTACCGATCCTAAGCGTTTTGATGAACAGGAACTTGAGAAACGTGAGCTTTCTTACGGTAAAGCTGGCTTCGCATTGCAGTTCATGCTGGACACCTCTCTGTCAGATGCTGAACGCTACCCGCTGAAGGTGGCCGACCTGATGGTGATGGACTTGAACCCGGTCAAAGCACCGGATCAACTGTTCTATGGCCGCTCCCCTGACCTTGAGGTTCTGGAGCTTTCTGACAGAAATCTTGCCATGGCTGGCGACAAGTTCTACCGCCCGATGCGCCTGTCCGAACACTGGATGGAGTATCAAGGCACGGTAATGGCTGTTGACCCTTCAGGTCGTGGTGCCGATGAAACAGCCTACGCTGTCGTGAAGATCATTGATAGCCAACTGTTCGTGACTCGTGCCGGTGGCATTCAAGGCGGCTACTCGGACACGGTGCTTCAGTCACTGGCCGACATCGCAAAAGAGCAGCACGTCAACAACATCATCGTGGAAGACAACTTCGGTGACGGCATGTTCACGGAACTGTTCAAGCCGTACATTGCCCGGACTCATCCATGTGCTATCGACGGCGTGAAGCATTCTGTCCAGAAAGAACGCCGGATCATCGACACGCTGGAACCAGTAATGGCTCAGCACAAACTGATCTTTGACCGGAAGATCGTTGAGGACGACTTCAATAGCTGTTCGATCTACCCGGCTGAGAACCGCTACGCTCGCTCACTGATCAGCCAGATGACACGTATCACGTATGACCGTGGAGCACTGAAGCATGACGACCGGCTGGATGCGCTGGCAATCGCTGTTAAGTACTGGACTGACCGCATGGCGGCAGACGTTACCAAGCAAGCTGATAAACGCCGCACCGTTGAACTGGAAGCTGAACTGAAGAAGTTCGTGAAGGGTTCTACCGGATCAATCGCAGGCATCAGCAGCCTGAACATGGGCCGCTCCCGTGGACGTAGTGGCTGGAAGGTACGGTAAAGCCCCTGTAAGGCGTTTTAAGGCGTTTTAAGGCGCTTTTAGTCTGACCCGGTACACTCACACTATCCAAGTCGGAAAACCTCTGAAATATCACATATTGCAGCTCAGAATTGATTTTCAGGGGCGCTTTCAGGTGTCCATTTAGACAGGCTAACGCCTCTAACGGCCCTGATTCCGCACATCTGTAATCGCTCTGAAACCCGCATGAATACTGGGCTGGTAAAAAAAGTGCGACTTAGTGGAAAGAAAAACAAAAAAAAACTAAAGTTAAACTTAAGTATAACTATAGTATTACTGTAGTTAACTGTAGTACCACTGAAGCACTACTCCTCGTGATAACGTGGTTAGTAACACCTCTAAGTAACACCTACTGTAGTACCCACCTCAAGCACCACTCCAGTACAACGATACGATAACAACACGCTCACTGCCTCTGCCAACGGTACGCGGTGACTCTCACTCTAACAATCCGTCCACGATCTTCAGTGTCGCGGACTCACTCAGGTTCACATCATGGATCAATACATCGGGACTGGACGCGGCCTGTCCAAAGAAATGTCTCGCAAAGAATATAACGACTACCGTGGCTGGGAGCTGCCCGCAGATGAGAACGGCAGCGATGAAGGCTATCTCATTGAATACATCGACGTGGGTAAGCCCAACCACCCAGACCATCAAGGCTATGTCTCGTGGCTGCCTAAAGAAGTCTTCAAGAGGACTTACCGTAAGAACGGGACGGTTCTTGAACGACTGACCGTTGAGCTGAATGAGGCTGGAGAGCGCTTGGATAGTTTGGAAGCCTTTATGGAAACTGACGAATACCGGGAGCTGTCCCAAGAGCTTCGCGCCCTGATGGTCACGCAGTTCTACTCCATGCAGGCTTACGCCGCGTCTCTATGTGCTCGTCACGTAATGCTTGAAGCGGACTTGAAGGATTAGGGCCGGATATTTTTTACAGAAAAATCTGAAGCACCCCCTTGATGATGGAAAGAGCGCGCTTCCCCCCCGTACCCCCTTGAGCTTGGGCCTTTTAACGGTGCGGGGTCGTCACTGGCTGACCAGATTGCCACGACTTCCGCCACTTGGCCGCACTTAAGCCGCATGGTTATCAGCTTTACAGGGGATTATTAATCGCTTGCCACCTGATTTCCTGCCTGTATTCCCACACATTCCAACCCTTTCAACTCATCGCAACACGTAGGCTTAGCTAATAGGCCCGCGTGTTTTTTTTTATTTCGGCCCTGTCTTTGTGATGGGGTTCATTGTCCGCGCAGCTCTCTAACCGTTCACCTCCAGACCTCTAACCGTTCACCTCCAGACCTCTAACCGTTCAACATCCCCTACAAACTGACCGCCACGAACCCGCATTCTGTCTGGCTCTAACCAGTTATCGAAAAGAAAACCACAAAAAACTATTGCAAAGTCGGAGGTGTTGCGGTAGCTTAGAAAAGGTCAACGGGGCAGCGACACAAAACAAGCCCCACCTGAAACGTCAGGCACGATTCAGAGTTCTTTAACAGTTTGTTTGTAGCGAGCGCTACGGTACTTCAAGGCCCAGCGAGTCAATGATAAAGACGTTAAAACACACGGGGAATTGAGGCAGTCACAGGCACATAGTCACGACGCACCACGATGAGCACTCACTTAACAAACAAACTGCCGCGAACTCGAAGGGCTTGACAAGATGCACCACTTACTTCAACGTAAATAAGGCATCAGGCACCACGGATCAGGAGCCACTTAACAGAGCATAGGATGCTCGCTAGTTCTTTAACAATTAGGTTTTTATACGTGTTAGTAGTCTTTTTAGTTAGCTATTAATACCCATTCAACAGCGGTAAGGCGGCCCCGGCTAGCTTACTCGCCAGTACATTGAGTGGGTATTGCTGGCAACACTGATCACACAATCTGAGGGGATTGATATGACCACACACCGAAAGCCGCGTATTCGCATAAGTTGCGATGGTAGCGGCATGCTCTACTACCCATCTGTATTCTTAGGTAAGCCATGGCATACACCGGTATTCGTGACGCTGGCGCAGTTAGAGTTCTACGGGGGCATCATGCCTACTGTACGAGTCTATCTAGCTCTTGGACAACGTAATATCGCTAATAACATCATGCGGGCGGTCTCCTTATGACTGGCCTGATCGTTGTTATCTGCATACTGGGCTATTTAATCGGCCACAATATCGCAACTTATCTGAACGTGCAACACATAGGAAGCAACAGCCACGGACGGCACCGCACAGCACCGCACTAAGAATCTGAGGGGGTTCAACATGGCACGGGTTCACTACTGGGAACTGAGTAACTACAACAACGGTAATCTGATCGGCAAATGGTTTGACCTAGAAGGCATCACCGCCGAAGAACACGCTGAACAGCGCACGGAATGGCTGAAAGAAATACACGCAGACAAGGAAGAAGAACTACGTGAGGCATACGTCAAAGCGGTAGGGATCGCCGCCAAGCGTTCCACCTATGAAGAACTGGAGCACCACCGGGCGTATGTGTACGAAGAATGGATCTTAGGTGACGTGGAAGACGTTCCTGACGAGTTCCACGGGGAATACGGAATTGATGATGCGTTCTTTGAATATCAGGAAGCATTGGAAGCTACCTCTATGGACAAGGAAGCCTTTGACGCTGGGGTTGCACTAGGTATCCCGCTTGATGAGATCAAAGATGCATACTTTGGTGAGTTCACAAGTGACGAGGCTCTTGGGGATCACCTACTGGATAGCGGTTGCATGGGGGAAGTGCCTGAACACCTTGTTTTCTATATCGACACCGAACGCCTTGGCTGCGACTTCGCAATCAACAACTTAATGTGCCACGACATCCATTACTTCCACAACAACTGGTAAGCCTTTGGGTATGTCTATTCGTAAATGAGTAGGCATACGTGAAGCACAACAAACAACCGCACTAAGAATCTGAGGGGGTTCTGAATGAACACAGTACAGACAACATACAAGGGCGAAGCCATGGGAGCGGCCCGCGCTTACTATCTGGAATGGACTAACCACTACCTGTCTCTGGCCGTATTCGCTGAGCACCACTTTAACGGTAACGAGAAGTTAGCCAAGCGAATGATCAGGCAAGGGAAGAAAGACCATGAGTTATATGTGGGGGAAGTAGCGTGACTGAAGTTAATGAACTCTATGAACATTTCGCTGCTGACGGCCTTACTGCTGAATGTGAAGAATACAAATACAGACGTGATGTCTGGTTCCAACATACCAACGTGAAGTGGTACGAACGTAGTTGGCAGGTGTCTACCGTATGTACGCGGTGGAACATCGACGAAGTAGGCGAAGATGATCCCGAAGGTGAATGGTCAGTTGACGCCGTAATACTTGACCTACACGACGGTGATGATGGCCGCGTAAGCCTCCGATACGACACATGCGAAGCTGAATTACATATCTCATCACCCAACGAGACAGCATACCTGAGTCCCATTGATCTGGACACGCTTGTTGGACTAATGAAGGAATTACGCGCCGGTCAAAAGCTGGCCGAACATGCCATCGAACACGGCACCCTCGGTAAGTAACTAAACGCAATACCATGCGCCATTGCCACGGACGGCACCCTTATTCTAAACTGAGAGTATGAATACTATGTCAAACGAAGAACTAAAGGCGGATACTGAGCGCCTTGAGCTACTGAACAAGCACCTACAAGCTGAGATCAATAACTTAGCTGCACAGGAACGCTTGACGCTGAAAAAAGCGAAGTGGTATGAAATGGTCCTATTCGCTGGAGCCATTGCCGGTGCCTTCTCTCTGGGCATTGCTTTTATGAAGCTCAATATGGGCGGCTAACCCTAGCATCACGCACCCTACCCTGAGCGTTTACCTGTAGACATTCGATGAGTGTTTAGAGGTAAACCACGCACCCTACTTCCCGCTACTCCCAATCGCACTACGAATTACCAATGTCCATTCAAACGGAGTGGGCATCGCTAATTCTATTCTGGCATGAGGGGATACCATGATTTACATGCACTACACCACCGGGCAGAAAAAACACGCTACCCGTGGTCTGAAGATTTTTGACACAATGCAGGAGGCCCGCGCCAATACAGCCGGGCGCAGCGGCTACCTGATTCAAGAACACAACGGTAATAAAACACTACTGGCGTTCTTCGGTAAGTTTCTGGCGTCCAGCCGTGAGAACCTGAACATCACGATGGAAGTGACCCACCACTACCAAGGCCAAGCGGCCTACCCACAGATTTAAGGTAAGTCACGCGTTATGGAAAGTGTTTCTAAAACGAGATCATCCGAATACACAGAGCGCGCCCGCAAAGTAATGCGGGTGTTTGATAGCGGGGAAGATTTCACTGACCGGTTCACCGTGTTCCCGTTCCCTGATAGTCCTGACCCATCGTTACGCGGTCAGTTTCTGGGATGCAGCTTAGGGGGCCGTGCTGTCTCTATGTGGGGGGAATGTCACCCTGATGCGTTGGAAGATGCTGCCCACTTAGGCGTAGAGGTCACGTTAGATGAACTCGATGAAGCCACCCGGTCACACATTCTGGCCCGCATTGAGCCAGTCCTAACAACCTAACAAAAATGGAGGTAATACAATGAATTGGTTTGTAGGTATATGCCTTGCACTCATAAGTACTGCGGCTACTTCGTATTGGCTGTTTGACCTGACCAATGCTGAGCACGGCATCGGCCTTGCCATCGGTGCAGCAGTAGCCGGTGCATTACTGGAGGCAGCTAAGTTCAACTTCACGTTCTACACAAGGGAATCAGCAGCAGCGGCTGGGCTACAGGTGGCGCTCTTATGTATATCAGTATGGGCGTCGTTTTCCTTCCTGAGCACGGCGTTCAGCGGGAAGGTGGAGACCTTGTACGATACAGAGGTGAAGCTGCAAGATAGCATTAACCAGATCGCACTAAGAAACGCTGAAGGGTTTACACAGATCGACCACCTAACAAAGTCTGAACAGGCACTC
This sequence comes from Bacterioplanoides sp., assembly GCF_965226395.1. GTDB lineage: Bacteria > Pseudomonadota > Gammaproteobacteria > Pseudomonadales > Oceanobacteraceae > Bacterioplanoides. Next base: position 3,862,898 of record NZ_OZ245358.1, read on the forward strand.
ATAGAGGCCCGGAACGGGCTTCAGAACGCCCAGAAACTGAGGGAAAACCGTCAGAAATTTGTTGAGAACTCCGAAAATTCTTTCGATTCCCTTGTGAATTCCGTCATGTTCTTCGTGGTTTCTGTATTGATCGACATAGTATCTATTACGGCCCTACGATTAGCGGTCACAGAGTTCGATTCTCAACATGAGTACAGTGACGAATCTGAAGAATTTAACGAGCCATCAGGGCTTACCGATTTAGAGCGTGTACGGGAGGCAGTTGCTTCAGGAGCAATCAGCCCCACTAACAAAGAGGTGAGGCAACTTTTAAAAGTAGGCCACCCGAAGGCGAAAAGCATACTTGCCGAACTGGAACTCTGAATTCCAGTATCTTTATACGGAAATTGTGGACTGATACGGATTGTCGTTATTAATATCAATCAAAGTGAACGTCCGTTCACCCATAAAAGCAGTGTAAGGAAATAATAAGTTGAGCACAGTTGTCACGGCGCTTGAAGCGTTTTTTGGCCTTTTAGGTTATGATGTGTTTATATATCGTAACACTCTTAAACCACAGAAGTTGTTTGAGATACAAAGACATCCAAATTCAAAAGCATTCTATGTGCAGGTTTTTCGGATAGTATTCGAGTGTGAGCGAATCAAGCGGCACTAGCACCCGCCGCGAGCTTATATTTTATTCCATTTAGGAGAAGTACAATGGGAACACTTCAACGAGCAATCACTTTTAAAAACATGCTGGAGATCGTGGACATCTTCGGCGAAGCAAACCCACGGATGGAGCTGCAAACTGTTGTAGTGTTTTGTACAATCTGCCGTGAGTTAGATATGCGGGAAGAACGCCCGCTCAACATAACAGAGCTTGGGAACTTGATAGGGCTTTCGTCCCCAAGTATTTCACGAAATGTAGCTTATTTAACAGCGCATGGTGACGCATATACGCGTGGTAAAGGTGGTGAAGGTTTTGGCTGGATTGAACTTAAGCCTGACCCTTCTCATCTTTCAAAGAAGATCATCACGCTGACCGCTAAAGGACGCGCAGTACGCGATAAAATCGTAGAACGATTCGTCCAGTAAGAACAACTCTCCCCTCAGAGTTGTGTGGTGGCCCCTGCCTCTTTGACCGGAGGTGGGGGCTTTTTTATGCCTTTCATTCGCAAGTAGATACACAACTACTTTAGGCCCCTCGCCTGTCCCTTTTTCCAATATTCCCTTTTGACACCCTTTTATTAGAGGTATGACTATGCCTGTCGAATTACGCCCCAAAGATAACCCTACACACGTCGTTGCCCGTGTCCGCATCAAGGTCGGCTCAACCCCTGCCTTTATTTGGGACGTGGATAAACTTGCACTAGCAGAAGCATGGCACGATGCCGCAAAGCAGGCGATTAAAGAAGGGAACGAGTACCCACCACCGTCTGCTTTCGGCTCCCGCTCCACTGTCGATGAAGAAGCACCTAAAGCCGCACTTAACTCAAACTGGACGCTTAAGCAGGCGTACACCAAAGCACTGGAAAAGAAGTGGGCCGGTAAGAATTCTGAAGCAAAGCAAGCCGCGTACTATAAAGTTATTGCCGGATTCTTCGGGCATAACAAGCGCTTCAGCGACATTACATGGGAAGATTTAGACGCGTTCATTGGTGCTATTAGTGTGAACCCTGACACGGGAAGGCCCCGGTCAAATGCAACTATCAACAGGCATCTATCTACGCTCAGTGTCATGTGGAAGCTCGCAAATAGCTACCAAAAAGCACCTATACGCATCGGGCCGTGGCCTATCTTAAAAGAGACCGGCAGCCGCACAGCCATTCTTACACCTGAATATGAGCAGAATATGTTCGAGGCGTGTAAGCAGCTGCAAGACACCGAAATGCGTGACTTCCTTATGATCCTACTTGATACCGGTATGCGCCGGGGCGAAGTTGAGCGACTACGTGTAGGGGATATTGCCGAAAAAGATTTACTAATCCTTGAGCGCTTCACTACGAAAAACGGGGACGCACGTTCAGTCGTCTTAACTCCTCGCACTCAGAAAATGGTAGCGCGACGAGCTAAAGGCAAGAAGCCGCATGAAAAGCTGTTTCCTATCAACACGAATACGATACGACACCGTTTTGACCGCATCAAAGATGCAGCACAACTGCCTAAAGAGATCGTCATGCACTCCCTTCGTCACACTTTCGCCTCGCGTCTTGCACGTACAGGTAAAGTCTCTCTGTATGACCTGAAAGAAATGCTGGGACACCGCAGTATTCAGGCTACACAGATATACGCCCACCTCTGTACAGGCTCTCTGCGTCGTGCCAGTAACTTGCTCAGTGAATCACCTGAGTACTCAAGCGAAGAGCATGACTTTTGACACTTAACCTTCACCACCCGAACAGTTGAGAACTCGCAAGGGATTTCGGTAGATATTTAATCTCCTGTAAACCTTGTGGTGTTTTTCGCGCCACACGGGTGGTGTTTTAGTGGCGATTCGTGTTTAATGCGCCGCACTGAAACGCGGGTGTGGTGGAATTGGTAGACACGCCGGATTCAAAATCCGGTTCTTCACGGAGTGTGGGTTCAAGTCCCACCACCCGCACCATTACTGGCTTCGTTGAGGCTCAGAAGAAAGTTTGAAAAAACTTATTGACTCTGATTTTTAACTCAGTAATATACGCGCCGCTGACGAGGCAACGGATTCAAAATCCCCCGCCTTAACGGGTGTGCCGGTTCGAGTCCGGCCTCTGGTACCAGTTTTATTTGCAGGTACGCTTCGGAATCTCGGTCAGTGACAATGACTTATTGAATCTCTACTTTTCAATAAGTGAAAAATGCCCAGGTGGTGGAATTGGTAGACACGCTAGCTTCAGGTGCTAGTGGCCTTACGGCCGTGGGAGTTCAAGTCTCCCCCTGGGCACCACTACTTAACTACTACAACGTTTGTTGTAAAAAGTAAGTAGATGGTGACGCATTTTTCGAAAACACACGTTATTTAGCACTTCGTTAGAAGATCGCTAAACGCCTTGCCCAGGTGGTGGAATTGGTAGACACGCTAGCTTCAGGTGCTAGTGGCCTTACGGCCGTGGGAGTTCAAGTCTCCCCCTGGGCACCACTACTTTTCACAAGTGGTGATGATCTCTTCTTAATCACATCTAAATATCAACCGAATTCTACTGACTGAGTTTAATTTTATTGCTTTCTGCTCAGCTTTTCTCTTAGCACCCTTTTTCTATACCGCCTTTCTCTCACAACACTCTCTTCTATTGCCGCTTCTTCCCATACCAGCCCATGATTCGTGTGCCATCAAAATCATTTTTAATACTATAGAATGAGTCCAATCAAAGCGGATTTACAACCGCTTGTCAGATATCCGCCACACTCTTCAAAACTTATAACCTAGTCACATATTTTTGCTGCTCTCTTTGTTACTGTTTAAAAAAAGCACAGTCATAGTGCTAGAAGCCTGCTAACAGGCTTAATAATAAACAACATCTTGCCCCACCTGATTAGCAAAGATGCAGAGGTACTTCATGAATAATATAAAGCCTGGGGGTTTTTCCGGTGCTCAGCGTTGGTTATGGCTGATAGCTATATTGCTGACTCTGGGAGCCTGTTCGAGTGAATATTCTGGCGATGTCGGCGGTGCATCCGCTGGTGAAGAATTTAACCCGATTGGTCCAATTAACGAGAATGGCCGTCAGCAATACCTTGCCCAATGCGCCAGCTGCCATGGCGTCGATGGCAATGGCACACCAGCAGGCACTTCACTGGTCGGTTGTGCTACCTGCACCTCTGTTAATGTCTTAGCCGATGAAATTGAACGCACCATGCCAATAGGCAATGTTGGACGCTGCATTGGCAATTGTGCCAGCGATACCGCCGAGTACATTCTTCAGGTGTTTAATAACCGCATATTAAATAGCGGCACCAGCAGCCTTGAAGGCGTGATCAACTCAGAGCAACAAATCACCTTAAGACAGGCAACTTTGCAATTTGCTGGCCGCCTTCCCACCACTAATGAACTGAATCAAGTTGCCGACGGTGGCGATATTGCGTTAAACGAAGCGCTCACCGCTATGATGAATGAAGAAGCCTTTTATCAAAGCCTGATGGAGGTTTTTAACGAACAGCTGCTGACAGACAAATACCTGACCCGCAATCTGACAGAAGGCGGCATTAATCTATTGGATAGCGACGATTTCCCAAATCGTAAGTGGTACAACGATGCGTATCCGGATAACGGCAGCATGCGCACCTGTGTTCGCACGCAAACCAATGATGCCGTCGCACGCGCCCCCTTAGAACTGATTCGTTACGCCGCCAAAAACGACTTACCACACACGTTATTTATGACCGCTGATTTTATGATGGTGAACTGGTACAGCCAGCAGGTGTATGAGGCGGAGTTGCTGGATGTTAATGATACCTTTAACCAGCTGGATGAACCGGTATGCGCCATTGAAGATGGTGCAAGCTTGTCCTGGGATCCAAACGACTTCAAACCAGCAAAAATCAATAAAGACCTGCAATTCGAACTGGGGGGCATGCCACATGCCGGTGTTCTCACGTCACCCATGTTCCTGAACCGTTACCCAACCACCTTCACCAACCGCAATCGTCATCGCTCTAAAACCGTATTTGATTACTTTCTGGATACTGACATATTACGAATTCAGGGGTCTCGTCCGGGTGACGGTATTGGTGATGAAAAACCTAACCCAACCCTGCTGGATGAAGCTTGCTACCCTTGCCATCAGGTCATGGATCCGGTCGCCTCGGCATTCCAACACTGGACTGATCGCGGTCAATACATTGTCACCGGCAGTACTTCGCCAAACCGCTGGGACAATTCAGACATCGAGCCTGCTGGCTTAGGGGGTAAAAAAGTGCCCCTGTCAGGCAGCGAAGGTAATTTCCGCAATATGCTGCAATGGCTGGGCAAAGAGATCTCTGAAGATCCACGCTTTATTCGCGCCACCGTACGCACTCTGTATCGGGGCATTATTGGCCAGGAACCGCTGATGTCTCCCGGCGAAAATGCCAGCGAAGCCGATCAAAAAGCCTTTAATGACCAACGTGCAATTCTTAACGGCATTGGTCAGGCTATGGTCGCTGACAACTGGAGTATTAAAACCGCCGTCCGAGGCATTATTCTCAGCCCTTATTACCGGGCGAACAGTGTTGATATTAATGAACTTGCCAGCAACAAACACATTGGCTCGAGCCAGTTCATAAGTCCGGAGCAATTACAGCGTAAATTAAAGGCAACCATGGGTATTGTCTGGGACGATTTACGATTTGAAAACAATCGCCTGATGCTCGGCGGTATGGATTCAGATTCCATTATTGAGCGTATTCGGGAACCCAGCGGATTAATGATCGCCATTCAGAATCGTATGTCCGTTGAGATGGCCTGCCGGGGCGTCCCTTACGACTTCACCTGGCACAGCAGCAAACGAAACCTGTTCCCGTTCGTTGAAACAGACACAGCTCCGCTGGCAGATAATGGCGACCCTATTCCAGACTCAATTGAGTCTATTAAGCGCAATATTCAACATTTACATTGGACACTGTTAGGTGAACGTCTGAATTCTGGTGACCCTGAACTGGAAGCCAGCTATCAGCTGTTTTTGCAGGTCTATAACCAGGGGCAGATCATGCTGGCATCACCCAATGATTTTGAACCCTACCCTGTTAGCTTATCGTGTCAGGCGCGGCGCGATTTTCGCGAAGATGGTCGTACAGGCAATAGCATTGTCGACACATCAGAAGACAGCGCCGTTGCCATTGAAGATCGCCGCACCTTAATCCGTAGTGATGACAACTATGTTATTCGCTCATGGATAGCCGTGGTGACCTATTTATTATCCGACTATCGCTTTGTATACGAATAACAGGAGGCTGCTATGAAACGTCGTAACTTTTTACAGCTGCTGGCAGCCACAGGAATGTCAGCCCAATTGCCGGTTTTTTCAAACCGTGCTCATGCCGCAACCATTCCTGATCGTTACCTGGTGGTGGTTAATGCTGGCGGAGGTTGGGACCCCACCTCGATTTGTGATCCTAAAGGGTTAAACCGTGCCTACGCTGACAACTCAGATCGTTTTGAAGGATCAACTAACTCAGTGGACCTGGATAGTAATAAGCGCTTTGGTCAGATTCAATGGAGTGCCATACCTGAAGGGGTGTCTAACGATGACGATGTTCGCCTGCGCATTGAGAGCCAGTTTGATCAATTTTTCCAGAGCTATGGCAATCGTCTGACGGTGATTAATGGCATCGACAATGGTACGAATAACCACGATACCGGTAACCGGGTAACCTGGTCGGGTCATGAAGAAAACGGCTACCCGTCCATCAGTGCCTTGTATGCTGCTGCCATTTCACCCAGCCTGCCGATGGCTTTTATCAGCAATGGCGGCTATGACTTTACCGATTCATTAGTCGCACGCGCCCGGGCGAATAGTGCAGGCTTTATTAATGAAATCTCTGATCCGAATTTCTGGTTTACCGATAGTAATACGCAATTTCGCCGGGGCCTGCACTACCGCTCTGAGGATAATCAGGTTGATATCTACAACATGATTCAACAAGCCCAGAACAACCGGATCCAGCGTCAGCAGAACAACGAGCCGCTGCCTAAAAGAAGGGAACAGCTTGGTCAGCTGTTTACCGTACGCGGTGAAGACAATAACCTGGGAGCATTAAAGACCCATATTGATGATATTCAGGCCAATGTCAGCCGCGATGCCAACTGGAATCCCAATCGGGCTAACTCGTTAAAAAGTCAGGCTGAAGTTGTTGCTGCCGCCTTTAAAGCAAATGTCGCTGCCAGTGCTAACTTAAGCGTGGGTGGCTTTGACACCCATGGCAATCACGATGCCAGCGCCTACCCCCGCCTGGGTGATTTAATGGAAGGTGTGCATTTTCTCAATCAGGCACTAACCCATGCTGGCATTGCCGACCGAACCACCATTGTGATTGGCTCCGACTTTGGCCGCACGCCTTACTACAATTCAGGCAATGGCAAAGATCACTGGCCAATCACTAGCGTGATGGTACTGCACCCAACAACTGTTAATACCGGCGGCCGGGTATTTGGTGCCTCAACCACAGATTTCCGCGCACAATCTATTAACCCACAAACCGGATTAGCTGAAGCCTCGGGCGACATGCTTGGGCCACAACATGTTAATCAGGCATTACGTGAATTGATGGGCATACAAAACAATCCATTAATGGCTGACTACCCGTTAGCAGCTAATCCATTTAATATTTTCGGTTAAGCCAATCTTTTGTTAGAAGGACATACTGTGCGATTTACAACCATTTTGTTTGCTTTGTTGTTTTCGACCTCAACCTTTGCCACCAGCGCAGGGGATACGGCGCCGCAGTTCACTTTGCCGCAGCTCACCAAAAAAGGGCAATTATCCCTGTCGCAATATCGTGGCAAGGTGGTTTATGTTGATTTCTGGGCCTCCTGGTGCGGCCCCTGTCGCAAATCCTTGCCTCTGCTGAATGAGATGCGCAACGAACTGAAAGGCCAGCCATTTGAAGTGCTTGCCATTAACCTGGACGAAGAAATCAAAGACGCCCGCGGCTTCTTAAAACAATTCCCGGTCAGCTACCCCACGTTGCACGACAGCGAAGGGACAATCGCAGAAAGCTATGAGCTGAAAGGAATGCCAACCTCTTACCTGATTGATCAAAAAGGTAATATTCATGCAGTACATACCGGCTTTAAACCTTCCGATATGAGTAAAATCCGCCAGGAAGTTTCTGCCTTACTTGGTATCGAAATGGATCAGCCCTAATGTCTAAAGCTCTCATATTCAAAGTCTTCGTGCTTACCAGCGTTATCGCAGCTCTTTCTGGCTGCGCCCAGGTAAAACCCTGGGAACGCGGTAATTTATCCAAAGACATCATGGCCTGGGACATTGATCCCCTCAAAAGCTCGCTCGATAGCCATATCTATTTCAGTAAAGAAGGTTCTTCGGGAGGCGGTCAATCCGCCGGTGGCGGCTGCGGCTGCAATTGATCCCACAGCCCAATACGATAAGAGCCTGAAGGTACTTTCATGACACCTAAAAGCAAAACGCTTAAAAACAATGCCTTAATGGCATTAGCGGCAGCCGCATCCCTGCCACTATCCAGTCAGGCTGAAGTCACGCCTGAAGATCATATTGTGGCGTACCGCTACAGCCAATATTCGGAAGATGATAACCCCAGAGAACGGACCATCACTCCGGAAACAGGCCGTTATGATATTGAAGTGCATCAATTCCGCCATGCCCGTCCATTAGGGGAAGACTGGTATATTGATGGCCAGATGCAATATGAGACGCTCTCCGGCGCTTCGCCGCTCCAGACGTATGAAGAAGACGGAAAAAGTGTACTGGTAACATCAGGGGCAACTATTGATGAACAGCGCTTTGATTTAAAAGTTTCGCCGAAACGTTATTTTGATGAGGGTACATTAGGCGGCACACTGGCCTACTCCACCGAAAACGACTATGAGTCGATTGCTTTGGGGGCTGATGGCAGCCTGGAACTGTTTGATAAGCACACCACACTGTTAGCATCATTCAGTGCTTCTTACGATACATTAAGCCCAACCGACATTGATGAATTCCCCACTCGTGAAGAATTTGATGGTAAGAACAAACGCATTGTGTCCCTGTATCAGGGCGTCAGTCAGGTAATTGATAAAAACCGGGTGATTCAGATAGGGGCTGGCCTGACTCATTTATCCGGTTATTTATCCGACCCTTACAAAACCTTTGATCAACGCCCGGATGAACGCGATCAATTTACTATCAGCACCTTGTACCGCCACTTTTTTAAAGTCGGTGACGGTGCTGCCTTACATGCGGATTATCGCTTATACGCTGATGATTGGGGCGTTTCATCACACACCATTACTGCCCGCTGGGCGCAAAGCTTCAATACCTCATCGGTACAGTTTTTAGTTACTCCACTGGTGCGTTATTACCGCCAGACCGAAGCCGATTTCTACACACTGGAACGTTTTCCAGCAGGTGAACATTTCAGTTCAGATTCACGTTTATCTGCCTTCGGTGCCATCACCCTTGGGCTGGATAGCCGGGTGCAATGGCAAAACTGGACACTCAGTCTGGATATGCAGTACTACACCTCCGACGAGGATCTGGGGCTGATAGAAACCAGCGATACCGAAACTCCTTCCCTGCTGACTTACACCATATTAAGCTTCGGAACCGAATACCGCTATTAACGACTCCTGATGCACATTCATCGTTTTTCTTTTACTGCCATGGCCTCACCCTGTGAATTACATTTACTGGGTGACGCCAAAATATGTCAACAAGCAGCCCAACAAGCAGAGCAGGAAGTTAAACGCATTGAACAGAAATACAGCCGTTATCGTCCGGACTCTGTCCTCAGCCAGATCAACCAGCAAGCAGGCTCTGCAACGACCATTGATCCGGAAACTTATTTCCTGCTGAATTATGCTCAGGTCTGCTTTCAACAAAGCGAGGGCCTGTTTGATATCAGTTCTGGCGTGCTACGTCAGGCCTGGAATTTCAAACAACCCAGATTGCCCGATCCATCAGAATTGACTCCATTATTAGAACGTATTGGCTTAGCTGATCTTGAGCTCAGCGAGAATCAGGTACAAATGCCTGCCACCATGGAAATTGACTTTGGCGGAATTGGTAAAGAGTACGCGGCTGATCGTGCCGCTGCGGTTTGTCGCCAACACGGCATTCACAGTGGCATCGTTGATCTGGGCGGCGATCTATTAGTGTTAGGGCCCAAACCTGATGGCTCTCCCTGGCACTTAGGGGTTCGTAACCCGCGCCCAACCATTTCAGGACAAAACCTCAACCAAACCAATAACCAAGCCTTTGCTCAGTTACCGGTTTATGAGGGCGGCATGGCCACCAGTGGCGACTATGAGCGTTTTTTTGAATTACAGGGCAAACGCTACTGTCACTTGCTAAACCCTCACACCGGATTGCCAGTGGATCACTGGGCCTCTGTGACCGTGTTAGCACCAAGCTGTTTATTAGCAGGGACATTTTCGACCATTGCCATGTTAAAACAAGCCGCTGCCAGCGATTGGCTGAAACAACAGGGGCTGCATTTTCTGGCGATTTATCCGGATGGTTCACATCTGGCGATGTCTGGCTCACAATAGAGCTCTGAATGTGCGCCGACCATAACAACAAAAACAGGGAACCGAGATGATTAATACCGCCGCTGCAACCCGTCCACACAAACTGCTAAGCCACGACGATTATCAAAGCTATGATGCCATGGGGCTGGCAGAGCTGGTGCGTCAGGGGGAAGTCAGCGCTGAGGAATTATTACAGGCCGCCATTCAACGTGCCGAAGTGGTTAACCCGGAGATTAATGCCATCATCACACCACTGCATGATTTTGCTCGGGAGCAGATTCGCAATGGCTTACCGGACGGCCCTTTTACCGGCGTACCTTTTTTATTAAAAGATTTATTAACCTCACTGGCCGGCACTCCGCTGAGTAATGGCAGCAATGCCTTTAAAGGTCAGATTTCCCCCACCGACAGCGAACTGGTGCGCCGTTATAAAAACAGCGGTGTGGTTATTTTTGGTAAAACCAACACCTCGGAATTTGGTTTGATGGGTGTGACAGAGCCCAAAGCCTTTGGTCCCAGCCGCAACCCCTGGAATACACAACATACACCAGGCGGAAGCAGTGGCGGCTCCGCAGCAGCCATTGCTTCAGGAATTGTACCGATGGCTTCTGGCGGTGATGGCGGTGGTTCAATCCGTATCCCTTCCGCCTGCTGCGGTTTATTTGGCTTAAAGCCGAGCCGTGGTCGTACCCCTACCGGCCCCTATTATTCTGAGTTATGGGACGGCGCTGCGGTTGAGCATGTATTAACCCGCAGTGTGCGCGACAGTGCCGCCATGCTCGACATTATTGCAGGGCCGGATAGTTCCACTCCCTACCCGGTAACCGCCGACAGCTCTTATCTGAGTGCCTTAAACAGCCCGGTCAGAACACTAAAAGTTGGTTTCAGCAGTCGCTCTTTTATGGGCAAAGACATTGACCCGGAAGCCGTTAAAGCCGTCGAAAACACGGTTCAATTATTAACTGATCTCGGCCATGAAGTTGAGGAAGTTAATTTACAGCTGGATGGCGAAGCACTGGCAGATTCCTATCTCACCATGTACTTCGGTCATGTCGCCGCTGATATGGAATACGCGGCGCAATTATTAGGAACCGGTTTCAGTAATCTGGATATTGAAGATACCACCAAAACCGTTGGCTATATTGGCAAGACCATTTCAGCCGAGCAGTTTGTCACCGCAAAACGACGCTGGAATCAGTTTGCCCAAACCATGGCTATGTTCCATCAACGATTTGATGTGTTACTGACTCCAACTCTGGCAACGCCACCAGTAGAAATCGGAGCCTTCGAGCCTCCTGCCTTTGAAAAATTCGGCATGAAATTCGTCAATGCATTTGGCCTGCATAAATTACTGCTTAAAACCGGGGTTGTTAAACAAATGGCGATGGACAGTCTGGAGAAATTGCCGTTCACCCAACTGGCCAATTTAACCGGCGCCCCCGCAATGTCAGTGCCACTGCACTGGACCGAAGCTGGATTGCCATTAGGGGTGCAGTTTATGGCGCCAATGGGTGATGAAGCCACGTTATTCCAGCTCGCTAACCAGCTGGAAACTGCACAACCCTGGTTCCATCGCACTGCGAAGATTGGTTAAAAGCAGATATTTAAAACCCCAGACCCAATATCCGAGTCTCAAAATCCGAGACTCACCACCGCTTTATCACCACGCTGCGGATGACATGGAGTGACCCGTTTCAGCAGCTCCTTATGCTGCTGATTAAACCAGCGCTGAATCTGAGCTTCACGTTCTTTTGCCAGCGCTTGCCAGCCTTTAATTTTTGCATCGGGTTTTTCCGCCAGCAAGGCCACTTCGTCTTCACTGGCAAAGCCACACACTTTTAATTCCAGCGTTTCTTTATCCAGCATCATGCCTGCAACTTTTTCCAGATAATCTCGATGATCGCCTGACAGCTCGGTTTGCAGCGAATTAAATTCCAGGTCATCAAGCCGTATCGCCAATAAATAATCACCGGCATAACTGGAGATCGAAATTAACGCGGTGTAAGGCTGCAGGGTTTGTGTCAGATAATAGGTTACGGCTTCCTGCATAGCCAAAATACTCAGCTGATTTATCAGATCATTCAGCCCTACATCCGGGTCATCCAACGGTCCGGATAGCGGCAAATTAAGACGAATATTATTGTTGTCATCGCGTAGGATCGACAGTGCCGTATCCAACGGCATCGACACCTGTTTACTCAGACGATCAATGGTCTCCTGATCAACCGGGGTAAACTTGCTGTTACGTAAAAAAATCTGCGCTTCGCCGTCCATATTGCCAGCCTCAACAGCAACATTAACGGTCAAATCCAGAGAGCCATGCAAAGTGTGATAGCCCATGGCATCGGCCAGATAACCGTTAAATGGCACCAGGTTCAGCTGATCAACAACCAGTTCAACATTCCCTTGTGGTGATGCTGTCTCTGCATCGGCTGTTAAACCCATTTCTGAATGAAGGGAAATGGCATTATATTCATCCAGAGCAAGATTCAGCTGCAACGGAATCTTACCGTTAAGATGCCATTGTTCATCTTTTAAGCCAGCATCCACAACACCTAACTGCAATTGTTTAAGCGCCACTCGCACATCCGCCGCTGGTGTAACTTGCTGGTCATGAAACTGAATATACGAGGGTGTTTGTGTGGTTTGTTTAACACCGGCAATAAAGATAGATAATATTTCTTTTTCTTCGCCTTTCTCTTCACCGTCATCTTCATTTAGTGCATTTTCTTTTTTCTCATCCTCCTTGAAGGTCGGATTACTCAACTGAGATCCCGCAGTAACATTCGGCTCAGCCGCTGCTTCTGCAACGGTTAAACCAGCAATATTGCCGTCAGCCAGTTTATGAATATTCACCATCAGGCCATGGTAATGATGCAGACCGGTTTTTAATATGTTGGATTTATGGGTCGCATTCTGAGCTGAAAAAACAATATCTTCGATCTGATAATGCGCCAATTCAGTCAGCGAGTTTCCAGAGGTAAGAGGCTCACCTATCTTTAATCCATTAAGCTCAAACAGTTCAATCCTGTGCTGTTGCGGAGCATTGCTATGAGTACTGTTATGAGCGTTGCCGTGAGTTGAACTATTGGTCGAATAAATACCCGTCAACGACAGGGACGCCAATGAAACCGGCGGCACATCCTCTGCCGTTAATTCAAGTCCGGATAACTGAATATCACCGCTGAGTTGCAATGATTTATCCAGCTTAATCTCGGAAAATCCAAAGCGTTTAAAACGTGCCTCGGCAGCGTTATTCGCTTGAATATAAAAACCCGCTAACTGAACATTCCCCACAAACTGTTGCTGAAATAATTGCCCGGGCAACCAGTTAAGCTCCAGTCGTTCCAGCTGTAATAAACGCAACTCGGGAATAGTTCCGGTATCCGCCTGCTCAATGACTAAGCCATCCAGTGTTAGCGTTCCATGCCATAGCGACAGGTCGGCCCGGTCAATATTTAGACGCTGATCCGGGTGTTGCTCGCCATACCACTGCTGAACATAATGAACCGCAAAAAACGGCCCCAGATTCACCACCAATGCATATAAACCGAGTAAGACTAAACTAAGATACAAGACAATTTTTAATAGCGTATTTAAATAGCCGGGCATGTTTTATCCTTCTTTATTTTTCCATAAGCGATCACGCAAACCACTGGCTCGCTGAACCGCTGTTGTCACACCAACTTGTAAACTGTGCATACTGGTGAGCAGGCTGAAGCGTTTTTTCGCTCGTGTAATAGCGGTATAAATTAATTCCCGGGTCACCACACTTTGCCATTGTTGCGGCAACATCAGAAACACATCACGAAATTCGGAGCCCTGACTTTTATGAACCGTCATCGCAAATGCGGTTTCGTGTTCGGGCAAACGGTTAGGCATCAATAAACGGATATTACCCTGCTCTTCGTCCAGGCTCTGAAACGCTACTTTGAGCTTAGTTTGGCTGGCGGCTTCACTTCTATCCTCAGCTTCACTCCCTGCCTCAACTTCAGCACCAGTCTCAACTTCAGCACCAGTCTCAACTTCAGCTCCAATTTCAACTACGATACCAATATCACCGTTAAATAATCCCAGATCGTAGTCGTTGCGGGTAATCATAATGGCTCGTCCGGGATACATAGCCCCGGAGTAACGTCGTTGTGGATCCAGCAGCGGACGTAATAATTGCTCAATGCGTTGATTCACTTCTTCAACCCCGGTCAGACCCTGCCGAGTTGCCAGTAATACCTGAAAATCATTAAACGCGTTTAATATTGCTGCAATTTTGTTGCGCTGATTTGTTGTTTCCTGAGTAGCTGGGCTTTCTGCTGTTTTACCTTGCACGGCTTTGCAATAGTTCCGATAACCTTTCAGCACCTGCGGCTGCCAGCTACGGGCCAGATCACTGGCGGATGTATCCTGATGCCACAACAACTCAATATCATCAAAATCATTAAAACAAGTCAGCGCCTTATTCACGTCACCCGCATTTACCGCGGCGGCTAACTGGCCAATACCACTGTTGGCATCAAACCGGTGCGATACCCGCAATTGCGCCAGCACATTTTGCATCTGGCTGCACGGCGGCTCGATATACGCATCCAGATTCTGGCCGGTTAGTTGAGATAACTGTTGGGCAAATTCGGGGGCTGGCCCGTGCTCCTGCCCGACATCACATAAATCCGCCAGTACGCTACCCGCTTCCACCGAGGCCAGCTGGTCACGGTCGCCCAATAAAATTAACCGGGTATTCAGCGACAATGCTTGTATCAGATGCGACATCATCGGCAAATCAATCATCGACGCTTCATCGACCACCACACAATCGTAAGGCAACGGATGCCCCTGATGATAACGAAAACCGCGCGGCGACCAGCCTAATAAACGATGCAAAGTAAAACTGGTATCCGGAATCGAATCCGCAAACGGCAGCCCTGGATTACTGCTGTTATCGCCATTTGCATTATCACGCTGCGCCACTCGCTGCTTGGCCCCACGAATGGATTCTGTCATCCGCGCAGCGGCTTTACCGGTGGGGGCTGCTAAAGCAATCGACAGTTCCGGCTGTTGGCTCAGTAACGCACTCAGCAACCGAGTCACGGTTGTGGTTTTACCAGTACCGGGCCCGCCGGTAATAACAGTAAAAGGCTGTAAGCAGGCAGTTGCCGCCGCAATATTCTGCCAATCAATTGTTTGCTGGCCTTCCTGAGCATGGCTCTGGGGAAATAATTGCTGCAGCGTTGCGCTTAAAGAATGATGGGTTTCGGATATTGATTCTGATGTCAGAGACTCAGACGGCAAACACGACTGAACAGACGACAAGCGCTGCTGAATCGATTGATATACGGCCATCTCATAAAAATAATAACGCGCCAGATACAGACGTGACTGAGGGTAGCGTCGATCCAGAATCAGTGGCTGATTTTCCCAGTTGCTGTCAAAGTCCTGAACAGAGCGATAACAATAAACCGAGGCACAATCCATCAGTACCTGATCCACTTCAATATTTTTGGGCCAGAACACGCTCAGTTCAGGAAGAATTTTTCTCAAAGCATTGTCAGAAGCCGATACATGCTGGCCGGGAATAGATTTATTTGATAAAGGCAAACACACCTGCCCTTTGGCTAACGCATCACTGAGCAATACAACCAACAGGTACAAAATTATTTGCTGCTGGTCACTCAGATTGTTTTCATAAGCAATTACCTGCTGCGCCATATGCAGATCAATCTGACGTAATTTATGTTGATCACATAATTCACGACATCGGGTTTTGAGTTGCACCAAACGCTCCTGATCATTGGTGGCTGGCATAGTATTAATCGGCATAGTATTAATCGGCATAGTATTAATCATTGGCGTAACCAAACGCTGACTTCCATTGGTTGAGCTTTTGCAAGTCAACTCGCTGATAAAAGACACCCGGATGTTGCGGTAACATATCAGAGTCCTGTTCTAAATCATCAGCCGACTCGGGTGCAAATAAATCCTGTTCTATGGTTGGCTGCTGAGCGCTTACCAGCAGCCGGGCCGCCTGACAAAATTCGTCTGTCATGCCGCGTAAATACAAATAAAACACACCACCAAGATGTTTCTGTGGCGAATAATCCGCCAGTCGTTGTGACAATAACTGATCCAACGCTATGGTATAAATCCAGGCCTGCACATCGTAATGATGGTCTGCCATGGAAAGTGCCAGATTTTCAGAAATATAATCCGCCGCCTGATCGCCCAAATGATTCGATTTATAATCGGCGACGTAATAGCGCCCTTCATGGCAGAAAATCAGATCAATAAAGCCTTTCAGATAACCGGTTAGCGGATCAAAATTTAATCGTTTCTCCGCTATTAATGACGGGTCCTGAGTGATTGGGTAAGCCGCCATTAATTGATTAATACGATTGGCTAGCAGCTCAGTAGCAATAGGCAAATGAAATTCCATTTCATCCAAGCGCTGATCACTTGCTAGATGCGCCAGACAAAATTCACCCAGCAACGGCGTATTCACCACCTGCGTCAACCACTGCGCCACATCTTTAATACTTTGCTCATCCAGCTCAATACCGTAATAGCCAAGTTGCTGCTGACAGATATCCAGCAACGCATCCGGGTCATTAAAATCCCAGTGCTCCAGAATGGCGTGTAAACAGGTGCCGGGGTTGGCTCCTTTGGGAAACAGCAATGCTGGATTATCCGGTGCTAACAATTCCGTAGAGGAACGCTGGATATCGCCAGCGGCTTCCCAGTCCATGCCTTCCAGTTGTGGGTCTTGCCAGTCCAACTCAGCACTATCGGCCGATTGTTTGTCAGCAGATGATTTAGCCGGATGTGAAATGTCTGCCGTTAATTGGCTATAACTGCTCACTCGCCAATAATCGTACAGCCGGGTTGTAAACGATTGCTCAACCACAGCGGTTTGCTGGTTATCACGATTATCCGGTTGAAAAAAGTCGCCGCGCCAATCCGGAAATTCACTGAAGGCAATATCCTGATGAGTTAATTGTTGCTGCAACTTCGACCAGTCCGGTTGTTGGTCAATATTGAGTAAATACCCCAGTGCACTTTTAGGCAATAATGATTTTTTGCTGCGGCCATCCACCGCATTCACCAGCCAGGTAAAACAACCGTATTTGGCCCGGGTTAAAGCAACGTACAACAAGCGCAGATATTCGGCTTTGGCATCACGGATCGCCAGTTGTTTAGCCTCATTATCCGGCGCTAAATTTAATACCACGCCTGGCTCATCAGAGTCATGATCATCATACCCCTGATAATATTGTGCTTCGGTTAAGCGGTGAGGTTCAAAACTGTCATCCCAAAGGTAGGGTAAAAACACCAGCGGATATTCCAGTCCTTTGGATTTATGAATGGTAACAATGGTGACCAGATTGGCATCGCTTTCTAACCGTAATTGTGCTTCTTCACCACTACGTTCTTCATCAAAAATGCGCTCACCCAACCAGCGAATTAACCCTTGCTGGCCGCGCACCCGCCGCGATGCAGTTTGTAATAATTCACCCAGATGCATCAGATTGGTTAAACGCCGTTCGCCATCGGCACTGCGCCGCAAATACACCGCCAGCGAATCATGATCACTGGATAAATCCGTGCTCAGCCGTGGCGCTTCCAGCCATAACATCAGCGCCGCCATAATGCCGCGTTTGCGCCACTGGTACTGCACGTTATAAAATTGCTCCAGCTGCTGCTCCCAGGCCTGCTCATCGTTCAATAGCGTATTTAATGCTTGCGCATCCAGCCCTTGTATTGCCGTTGCCAGAGCCGTTCGCACTGCGCGCTCATCACTTGGCGCATGTACCGCACTTAACCAGGCCAGTACATCCCGTGCTTCCTGACTGTCATAAACACTGTCGCGGGTTAAAAACACACTGCCCACTTGCTGGCGTGACAACTGCTCTCGTATCCAGCCCGCCTGGCGACGACTGCGCACCAATACGGCAATATCCTTTGCTTCAACCGAGTGTTCACCTAAGTTGGCGTAATCGCCGTAAATTAATCCGGCAATTTGTTGTGCACACTGTTCGGCCACCTGCTGCTGAGCTTGTAAACGTGACAGCGACTGTTCTGTATCAGACCAGATTTGCAGCGGCGGAAGCGCCTCGCCCGCCAGCTGAAATCCTTGCTGATCATGTTTTCCTGCAGCTTTAACCGGCACAAATTCAATATCCTGATCAAATACAAACGGGCTGGCGTTGATGCCCCATAAATGATTCACCCCGGCAATCAAGCGGGAATGACTGCGCCAGTTGGTATCGAGTGTAAAGCGTTGTTGTGCGGCCAAAGCCCGGCGCGCTTCCATATAGGTAAAAATATCCGCGCCCCGAAAACCATAAATCGCCTGCTTCGGGTCACCAATCATATACAGGCCATATGCACTGGAATCGTTTCTTTGCTCAGCCTGCAGCGAATCACTCTTCGGTGGCGGGTAAATGGCATTAAAAATTTCATATTGCTGCGGGTCGGTATCCTGAAATTCATCAATCATCGCCACCGGATAACAGCGGCGAATTTGTTGCGCTAATAATTGCCCCTGCTCACCGTTTAATGCCGTCGATAACAAACGTAATAAATCATCCGGGGTTAATGCCGCCGCTTTTTCCAGCAGGCCAAAATAACGCGCCCTTACCTGCTCGAATAAACGGATATCCAGTTGTAATGCCAGAGCGTCGGCCTGGGCCACAAAGCGCTCCACCTGATCAAACAAGGAGTGCTGTGGCGGATTTCCTTTTTTGGTTTTTTCATACAATACGGCGCTGCTGAATTTTTCCAGTTTGTCGTTAACCGGCAATGCAAAGCCCGCCGCCAGATACGCCGAAACACTGCTGATCCAATTCGGCAAATAGCGGGAACTGTAAGAGCGTTTCTCGACATCGGACTGACTGATAACATCACTAACGCCCTGACCACCTATTTGCTGCCAATGTGCTGCCAGCTCAAGGTAGGCTTGTTTTAATTGTTGCCAGTTCTGCTCAAAATGCTGCGACGGGTCCGGCGGCGGAATAAAACGCATCCCCGGGCGCGACAGCCAATTACGGAAGCGTTGTAATAACGCGTGTGGCCCGGCATAGCGATTTAACCAATAGCGTCCTTGTTCATTATCGAGATGATAACTCTGCTGCCGCCAGACATCTTCACACGCTTGTTTTAAATAGGTTTCACTATCCAGCACCAGTTCGGCATCAAACATCACGCCGGAATCAAAGGCGAATTGCTTTAACATGCGCTGGCAGAAACCATGAATAGTAAATACCGAGGCTTCATCCATTTGCGCTAAATTAGCCTGCAACCAGAGGCTTAATTGCTGTAAATCCAGTGTTTGACCAGGGCTGGTTAAATCATTAATTAACCGGGCAAATTCTGAATCCTGAGGCTCACTGTCAGCCAATAAACGCAAACAATCTTCAAAGCTGTCGCGGATACGCTCACGAATACGGCCGCGTAATTCTTCGGTTGCTGCCCGGGTAAAGGTCACCACCAGAATCTGATCACACCCTAAACGTGGTAGAGGCGACTGATGCGCTAACAACAGGCGGTTATACAGGGCGGTAATGGTATAGGTTTTTCCGGTTCCGGCGCTGGCTTCAATTAATGACTGGCCGGTTAACGGGAACGAGCGAATATCTAACGCTTGCATCAGTTATTGCTCCCACACTCATCGTCATCACGGATTAAATGCTGTTCAATATCAGCCAATAACGGTTGATAGTCTGCCAGCCAGCGCTGTGCAAACGTTTTATCTTGCAGTTGCTGGGCAATATCCGGCAGGCAACGTAATAAATACGGATCGTAAAAGGCCGAGAATTCACTATTGATCATTTTTTGCAGTAATTTTTGCCAGGCTTCCTGCCAATTATCCGGGTCGTCGCTGGCATCAGGCAGCGCTAAAGAATGCCACAATAAATCCGTAATCAGAGGTTGTGGTTGTCGCCAGCACATCCAGTACATACTCATTAATTGCGGCAACCGTTGTTGCGCTAATGCCGGGCTGGGCGCTTGCAGGCGGTAATGCATCAGCCCGGCTTTTTTATCGAGGCCATACAGTCGGGCTTGCTGAATTAAACCGGGCCGGGCGGCAGAAGTAATTAATAAATCCAGCCAGGCCTGCCATAAATGTTCACCACGAATGGCTCCGGTACGATAAATAATCAGCTGATGATCGCTGTCAGCGGCATCAGACAGCGCATAAGCCTGTTGTAATTCAGCAATAATACGGCAACTTTTTGATTGGGCTGACGCTTGCGACTCATCAAGTGCATCAGGCACCATATGCTCGAATGCCAGTGTATATTGCAACGTCGTTGCGTCCAGCGGCTGCTGGCACTGCGCCGCTAACGTCTGCGCCAAAGGCAATAACTCGTCCTGAATATCATCAGACCAGACCGAGCCTAACTGATTAACCGGCAGCTTACCCAACGCCTGTTGGCGCGTTAAAAAATCGGGAGTTTCGGCAACCGTTGCGTCATACGATGATAACCACTGCTGGCGCAACTGATATAACTCCAGACCATTGGGAGCAAACGGCTCTTCGGTCTGATCCTGTTGCCAATACATATCCAGGCTGGATTTTAATCGCCGCCGCACAAAAAATTTAGCCGGATTCGCTAACGCTTCTTTTACGTCTTGCCAGTGCACTTCGGAGGTATCTATATCATCCGGAATTGCCAGTGGCTGCTGCAAAAACTCAGGCATTGCCAAGGCATTGGCCGGATCACGGTTTTCATTGATAGAACCACGGCTGACATTGGCAACCTGCGCCCAGAGTCGCTGATAACTGCAAAAATCATTGGCATTAAACGGCTGCAACGGTAATTCACGAATTAAATGCTGCTGCAATTTTTTACGGCTTTGTGCATGAGGTAAGTTGCGGTCATCCGGCAGGACATAACTGTCGACAATATAATCCTGTAATTCACTGACCAGTACCGATGGCTGTAATTCGTTATTTTCACGGGCATCACGACCACGATAACTGATGTACAAATAATGTTGTGCTGAGCACACGGCTTCGAGAAATAAATAGCGGTCATCATCACGCCGTGAACGATCTCCCCGGCGGCTGTTACCGGCGACCATTAAATCAAACCCTACCGGCGTTACCCGGCGCGGATAATCTTCGTCGTTCATGCCTAATAAACACACCGCTTTAAACGGAATCGAGCGCATCGGCATCAGGGTACAAAAATTCACTGGCCCGGCTAAAAAGCGTTGCCAGCCCCCCTGCTGCCCCAGTTGTTCGACAAACCAGCTTTTCACCACCTGGGGCGATAACGTCTGCTGAAAACCGGCATCGTTCAGCCCTTCCTGCCAGTGCTGAATGGCATCACGGATTTTCTGTAACGAGGCATTGTCTGCCAGGCCTGTTTTTAACGCCTGCGCCTGAGTTAAATCCGGCGCAAAAAAATCATCAATTAAGCGCAGCAACAAGGTTTGCCAGTCGGTAATGGTATGATTTTGATTCAGTAACTGTTGCCAATGCTCTAACTGATCCAGCAATGCCATCAGCTTGCCTAATAATTCACCAGCATTGCCTTCCACGGCGGGTACCGCATAATCCTGCTGCCAGGCACCGGAATCATCGGGCAGCATCATGCCCAGTAATAATTGCCGCAACCCTTTTTGCCAGCTGTTCTGATCAAATTCCGGCAGACCTAATTGTTGCCGGTGCTGTGCGTTCAGACCCCAGCGAATTTCCGCGCGCTGTAACCAGTCTTTAATCAGTTCAAGTTCGTCATCACTGATGGCAAAACGATGGCGTACCGCGCTGATATCGAGCCAGTCCTGAACGTCCGTCACCAGCAGGCGGCTATCGGCCAGACCTAATAAATTTAACCAGCCTTCAATAACCGGGTTTTCCTGAGAAACGGATTGGTCGGCAATGGCCCAGGGAATACGGGTGTGTTCGGCAACGGATGAAAATACCGCATCAATATACGGCGCGTACAAATCAATGTCCGGCACCATCACCACAATATCACGTGGTTTTAACTGTGAATCGGTTTTAAACCAGGTTAATAACTGATCGTGTAATTGTTGTACTTCACGCAGCGGGCTGTGTGCGGCGACAAACTGAATACTGTGATCGTTGGCGTCAATTACGGCTTTAAATTGGCTGTGACTCAGCGCTTCACCAGAAAAAGCCTGAGCCTGCTGGTCATCCAGCTGCAAGATGGCTTGCTGTAATTGCTTAAGCAATGGCTGAGCGCCATCATCCTGGGAGTGGTCAACCCAGGCTTCAATATCTGAAATAGCGGAGTCTGCATCATGCACCAGGGTGAGAAATTCGCGCCCTAGTTTTCCCCAGGACGCCAGCAGCGGATTGCCCCGGTCAAAATACTCTGCCGCCTGTGGTTGCTTTTTCAGTATCTGCAAACGACGTTTATCATCAACAATATCGCCCCAGAAGTTTTTGCATGGATTTAATAAAAAAAAGTGCACATCAATAACGGGGGAAATGGCTCGCAGTACGTCCCAGTAACTGCCCGGCAAGGCTGCAATGCCAAACACAAATAAGCGTTTAGGTAAGTCCTGTAATCGTTCGGGATGCTGCGCTACCAGAGATTCCAGCTGCTGCGCCAAGCGGGCGCGGTGATCAAGCGAGTGCCCCAGTGAGTCACTGTCTTTAATCAGTGCCCGCCATAGCGCTGGCTGCCAGGGGTGACGTGAGACATCACCATCGATAATCGCATCCTCACCGGCTTCCCAAGCCAGCAACCAGTCCGGCCGATACACCAGATATTGGTCAAATACGTCGGCAATTTTATGTGCCAGCTGATAACACCGCAGACCGTTTTCATCGTCGCTCAAATAATGGCTAATGGCCTGATAGGCTTCATCATCCACCAATTGAGGCAACAGCCGCATCAGCTTCCAGGCCATGGCCTGCTTTTCAAAATGGGAGCGCTCGGGCAGTTCCGGTTTCAGTCGGTTAAAAATTTTCCAGACAAAACTGGACGGTAACGGAAAATCAATTTGGGCGGCAATGCCTAACTCATCGGCCAGCTGCAGTTTCAGCCAGTGGGCCATGCCCTGACTCTGCACCAGAATGGCTTCCTGCTCAAAAGGAGACGGAGGATTCTCTGCCATGCGGTTCACCAGAATACCGCGTAAGACGTCTAAATCGTTGGAATGGTAAAGGTGGAACATGAAAACCCTGAGGCAAAAAATCGTGCCACTAGAGTATCAAATCGAGCGCTAAAAAATAATCAGGTTAATATGCGTAGCATCGAGCGTTCGGTAAAAGCCACATTCTGACTGGCCGCCACTTCCGGGCTGGTCAGCTGCCCTTTCCAGATATTCAGCCCCTGCAACAAATACGGGTCTTCACGTAGCGCCGTTGACGTACCTTTATTCGCCAGATCCAGTACAAAGGGCAGTGTTGCATTATTCAGTGCCAGAGTTGCCGTACGCGCAACCGCACCCGGCATATTAGCCACACAATAATGCACTACTCCCTGCTCCACAAAGGTTGGATCGCTATGCGTGGTAGGCCGGGCAGTTTCAACACAGCCTCCCTGATCAATGGCGACATCAACAATTACCGCGCCGGATTTCATCGACTCCAGGTGATTTCGGCTGACCAGTTTGGGCGCCGTAGCGCCGGGAATTAATACCGCGCCAATCACCAGGTCAGCACTGGGCAGCAGTTTCTCCAAAGTCGTTTGAGTGGAGGCAAGTGTCTGAATACGATTGCCCCATAACAGATCCAGTTCCCGCAAGGTGGCCAGCGATGTGTCCAGTACGGTTACCTGAGCACCCATGCCGACGGCAATGGTAACAGCATTACGCCCAACGACTCCGCCGCCCAGCACAACCACATGCCCGGCAGGCACACCCGGCGCTCCCGATAATAAAACGCCACGACCACCTGCTTCCATTTCAAGACTGCGCGCTCCGGCCTGTACCGCGATACGGCCGGCAATTTCAGACATCGGCGCTAACAAAGGTAAACGTCCGGCCGCATCGGTCACGGTTTCATAAGCAATACAAATGGCTCTGCTGTGTTGTAGTGCCTGGGTCAGCTGCGGATCGGGTGCCAGATGCAGGAAGGTAAACAGCGTATGCTGGGGCGTTAGTAGTGCCACCTCGTCTGGCTGAGGTTCTTTGACTTTAACAATCAGTTGCGCCTGAGCAAAAACCTCGATATTGCTTTGCACAATATCTGCGCCTGAGCCCTGATAGTCTTCATCCGAAAAGCCAATGGCTTTGCCAGCATCGCGCTCAATCAATACCTCATGACCATGATGAACCAGTTCGCGCACGCTATCGGGGGTCAGGCCCACCCGGTATTCATGATTCTTGGTTTCTCTGGGCACACCAACTTTCATAAGCACCTCGCTTCCGATCATCCATATCCGATCGCTGATTTGTGTTGCTTCAGGTTACAGGAAAGATCACACCATGCTCTGAGTCTAGCTGACAACAACCCACTTCTAATAGTCCTTTTATCGTCTCAGACAAACGTTTGAGTGTGTTTTTAGCGCCAACAATACCGCTTCTGCTGCCATAGACTATAGTTATTCAGAACTTATTCTGTGGAAATGCTGTTTATGCCTGCCTCGTTGCCTGGAACTCACTGGTTAGCGGATGTTGAGTTCCGTAAAAAATTCTGGCTGATTATTGCACTGCTTTCTCTGCCGATGCTGTACAGCGCCTGGTTTATTTTTCAGGCTGAAAATGAAGCCATTAACAAGGCCCGGGAGCAGCAGCAAGCTGCCGAACAGAATTATCAGCTTCTGGAAATACATAACCAGGCCATTAAAGATCAACTTTCAGCCAGCAGCAGTGGCTCGCCGGTTAACTGGTCGCAGCGTATACCGGCCATTGCCAACGCCACAGACCGTCAGCGTCTGCAACAAATAGCTAACTCCAGCAGTAATGAGGTTGCTAAATTTCGCCAGTGGATGCAACAACTGGAACAGATGCTTGAATCACAAGCGCTGATCTCAGGCCTGTTATTGGACCGACATAAACAAACTGTGGTTATCGGACAATTACAAAGCATTGATATACCCCGCTTTGCCAGTGTTTTGGCAGCGCTCACCAGTCATGCCGTTAACATGGCAAAAGCGGGTCAGTTCAGCCCGGATGGTTATATCGGCCTGAGTCAGCTATTCAGTCAAGCGATGATTCAGCAAGAAGCGCTGAACAATAAAATGATGTTGCTGGATCAGCCTCTGAAACAACAATGGCAGAATTACCAGCAGGCCACATCCGCTTATTTAACGGAGATCAAACGTGAGTTTATTGATAGCAACTCACTCACCGCATCGGCCAGTGCGCTGTACAGCCAGGGGCAGAAAGTCGCTGATAATATGATGGCACTGGATCAACGGCTGCACGATGAATTCCAGACTCTGAACCAACAACACCAGGGGGATGCGAGCAACCGCCTGATGACGTCAGCAGTGGTATTTATCATTATGGCCGGCATTGCCGTGTATCTGGTGTCAGCGGTTAACGTATCACTGAGCAGCAATATTCAGCTGGTTGCCCGTATGGCGGAAGATATTGAACAAGGTGCTTTAGCCGGAGGTTATCCGGCCAGTGGCAAAGATGAGTTGGGCCACGTGGTTAACTCGCTGGCCATTGCCATTGATCAGATGCGGGAAACCATTTGCGCCATCACCGACAACACCCAGAATTTATCATCCACCTCAACCACGCTGAATCATTCAGCCCACCAGCTTAGCGACCTGGGCACCTCACAGAAACAAAAAGTAGAGCGTATCACCAGTGCCGCCAGCAGCCTGCAAGACAGTGCCCAGTTAGTCGAGCAACTGTGTCGTAATGCCGAACAGGAAAGTCGCAATACACAAGAGACAGCACAAAGCAGTGCCGAACGCAGTGAACAGTCTGCGACTGTGATCCGCAATCTGGCAACCACCATCCGTGATGCCTCGGAGCGGATTTCAGCATTGGCCGCCCAAACCGCGGAAATTGCCGGTGTCACCGATGTGATTAAAACCATTGCCGAACAAACCAACCTACTGGCATTAAACGCTGCAATTGAAGCAGCGCGTGCCGGAGAACAAGGACGTGGCTTTGCCGTGGTAGCGGATGAAGTTCGTACTCTGGCAACCCGCACACAAGAATCGACAGAAGAGATTGAATCCACCATTGGCAGCCTGCAAACCGTTGCTGAAGAAGCCGTGGTGGCAATGAATAATGCTTGCGAACAAGCTAATCAGGGGGAACAGGAGTCACTGGCAACCGGCGAAGCTATGAACTCTATTCTGGCGTCGATGGCAAGCATCAACGAGGTGATTCAACAGTTGACCAGCGCCGGTTCACAACAAGCTCAGGTCGCCAGTGACATCAGCCAGAATATTTTTATGGTGGATGAGTCAGCTTCCGGTCTGTTAGCGCAATCACAAGAAGTGGCGGCATCGGCAACAGCGGTATCTGAACAGAGCAATAATCTGAGCCAGCAAAGTAATCGCTTCACTGTTTAGCAGGCTGTTGAAAAACTACTTGCGTTGCCATAACTGCGTTAAAAATCAGCTTAAAATGCTCATTTATTGCTTATAAACTGCGCTTTTTCACTGATTTTTGCCTTGCTCTGACTGCCTCAGAAACATTTTTCAATAACCTGCTAGAAGTCATACCCCATAAAAAGCAAAACCCCGATGCAGCACGAAACTGCACACCGGGGTTTTGCTTTTCTATCTTTTAATCAGTTAGCTGAAATTATTCAGCATTCAGGTTTAATCGATAACGGCCCACACCCTGACCAGATAAAACCTTAGCCAACACATCGGCCAGCTGAGAGCGGCTGATTTCCGTCGTCATCTGTTCCAACTGAGCCAGCTGCCATTGGTCAGCAACTTTATCCAATACCTGCTGTTTATCTACCAGAGGGATTTCAACCGAATCCACGCCCAGTAAACTGACGCCACGTAAAATAAACGGGAAAACACTGGCTTCAACCTTAATACCGGCAATCATGCCACAAGTCGTCAGCGCACCTTCCGGCTTAATCTGAGGAATCAGCCCGGAAACCAGATCGCCACCCACGGTATCTACAGCAGCCTGATATAACGGCTTTGCCATAGCTTTGCCCTTGGTCGCTAAAATATCGTCACGGCTCAGAAAGCCTGTCGCTCCTAACTGCTTCAGGAAGTCCTGTTGTTCCGGCTTGCCACTCACTGCCAGCACGTCATAGCCCAGCTTAGCCAGCAGAGCCACAGCAACGGAGCCAACACCTCCGGTTGCGCCTGTCACGACAACAGGACCATTCTCAGGTTTGATGCCATTGCGCTCTAGTTTCTGCACACTTAATGCGGCGGTAAAACCAGCGGTACCCCAGGACATCGCCTGAGCAGCGGGTAACGCCGTTGGCCGACGTAAAACCCAATTTGCCGGAACCCGCACCTGCTGACCATAACCACCAGCGGTATTCATGCCCAGGTCGTAACCAAAGACCACCACCGCATCACCTGCGGCAAAATCATCAGAGGCCGACTCAAGTACCGTGCCGGCGACATCAATACCCGGTGTATGAGGATATTCCCGGGTGACACCTTTATTACCACTGGCCGATAACGCGTCCTTATAGTTAATGGATGAGTACTCAACAGCAATCAGCACTTCACCTTCAGGCAGCTGATCAACCGTTTGTTCCTGCCAGCTGGCTGCCATGCCCTGCTCGGTTTCTGCAACCCGGTACGCCAGAAATGTCATAAAGATACCCTCGTTTAGCCTTTACTTTGCATACGATTATTAGCTGCCGTCAGCAACCGGGTGAACGCAGACTCTGCCCCCTGTTGCACTGCAATACCAAGTTTTTCCTGCAGAGTTTTTTTGTATTCATAACGAACCGTAAACACATCGGATTCATCACAGGCATTCATCAGGTACTGATCACTGGTGCCAACTTCATCAATCAGACCATTTTCCAACGCCTGTTGACCGTACCAGATATCACCGGTAGCGACGGCTTCAACGTTCAGGTCTTTACGATACAGGGCAACATGATCTTTAAATAACTCGTGGGTATCTTCCAGATCAGACTGGAATTTTTCTTTCGCTTTGGCGGAGTTATGACCAAACATAGTCACGGTGCGCTTATATTCACCCGCGGTGAACAACTCAAAGTCAACGTCGTGCTTTTTCAGCAAGCGATTAAAGTTGGGCAACTGAGCAACCACACCAATGGAACCAATAATCGCAAACGGGGCAGCCACTACTTTATCCGCCAGACAGGCCATCATATAACCACCGCTGGCTGCTACTTTGTCTACGCAAACGGTTAACGGAATATTTTTGTCACGAATGCGCTGTAATTGTGAAGACGCCAGGCCATAGCTGTGCACCATGCCGCCGCCGCTTTCCAGTGTGACAACCACTTCATCCTTCGGCGATGCCATAGTCAGAATGGCACTGATTTCGTGGCGCAGCAGCTCCACTTCACTGGCTTTGATATCACCATCAAAGTCCAGAACAAATACGCGCTTTTTCTCTTCCGGCTCGTCTTCTGTTTTGGTTTTGGCAGCTTTCTTGGCGCTTTTTTCTTTTTGCTTATCGTCTTTCTTTTTGTCTTTCGCCATTTTCTTCAGCAGCTCTTTATCGAGAATGGCGTCTTCCAGCTGCTCTTTGTGATCTTCCAGCTCATCATTCAGCTTTTTGATCACCAACTCACCGTCGGCTTGGCTTTTAGGGCGGGCACTCAGTGAAATAATGCCGCCAACCACAATCAGAATTGAAACCACAATGGTGATGGCCTTCAGCAAAAATGCCCCGTACTCAACTAAAAATTCCACAAATTGTTCCTTAATGGGGGTCTCGGCCGACCCTGTTAACAGAAAGAACGCAAGAATAGCGCAAAGCTGGCAACGAACAAACCAGTCGACTGCAGGAATGCAGGCAAATCTACCGTCGCAAGAAATTCAAACAATCGTATGAATTTCAATTGACACCCTCCCAGACTCCCCATAGAGTGACAGCGTCAGATAACGACATCCCCAGACAGGGTGCTGATTACGTAACATCTCAGCTGTGTACCTGTCCTATTTAAGCAATAAGAAGGAAAATGTTATGGCATCTGTTGCAGAAATTATTGAAACAATGAACAGCAAGTTCAACGCCGCCGCTGCGGCTGACATGGACTTAATCTTCCAATTCAACATTGAAGATGGCGACACCTACCACCTGATCGTAAAAGACGGCACCTGCACTGCAGCTGCTGGTGAGAACGATGACGCTAACGTCACTCTGATCATGAACAGCGAAACTTTTGGTGGCATCGCTACGGGTGAAACCGATGGCATGCAGGCATTTATGTCTGGTCAACTGCGTGTTGAAGGCGACATGATGCTGGCAACTAAGCTGGGCGAACTGTTCCCAGCTTAATATTGGCCGACAATCAGCCAATAAAAAACGCCGATACCTCAGGGTATCGGCGTTTTTTATGTCTGAAGAAACAACACGAGTTACAAACGGTTCAGGCCATTCAACGCCGCAACACGGTAAGCTTCTGCCATGGTTGGATAGTTAAACGTGGTGTTCACAAAATACTTTAATGTATTGCCTTCGCCTTTTTGCTCCATAATCGCCTGACCAATATGAACAATCTCAGCAGCCTGGTCACCAAAACAGTGAATACCGAGAATTTCCAGTGTCTCGCGATGAAACAATAACTTCAGCATACCCACGCCTTCGCCGGTAATCTGCGCCCGGGCAATACTTTTGAAAAATGCCTGACCCACTTCGTAAGGCACCTTCTCTTCCGTCAGCTGATGTTCGGTTTTACCAACCGAGCTGATTTCAGGAATGGTATAAATGCCTGTAGGCACGGTGCTGACAAAACGAAAATCTTCTGGTTTGGAGATTTTGGCAGCGGCTGCCCGCCCCTGATCATAGGCTGCTGATGCCAGCGCTGGCCAACCGATTACATCCCCCACTGCATAGACATTGTCGACGGCAGTACGGTATTCCTGATCCACTTCCAGCTGACCACGACTGTTGGTTTCCAGACCAATATTCTCAAGCCCCAGATCCTTGGTATTGCCACTGCGACCCGCTGCCCACAAAAAGGCATCAGCTTTAACTTTTTTGCCGGAAGCCATACGCATGGTCACGTAACGCTCATTAATTTCCAGAGAATCAAATTGCTCGTTATGGCGGATCAGAGCGCCCTTATCACGCAAGTGGTAGCTCAACGCATCTGAAATTTCATCATCGAGGAAGTTCAGCAGGCGATCGCCGGGGTGAATCAAATCCACCTTAACGCCAAGGCCCGAGAAAATAGACGCGTATTCACAACCAATCACCCCGGCGCCATAAATAATAATGGTACGTGGCGTGTGCTCCAGCTGTAATACCGTATCGGAGTCATAAACACGCGGATGGTTAAAGTCGATATTAGATGGTCGCCACGGGCTTGAACCGGTAGCGATGACGACTTCCTTGGTGTGCAGACGCGTATTGGAGACCGTGCCGTTGAATACATCGACTGTGTTGGCATCAACAAAGTGTGCTTTGCCGGTATACACGCTGATGCGGTTACGACCATAAAACTGAGTTCTCAGTTTCACTTGCTTAGCAATCACCCGCTCGGCACTTTTTAATACCCGGGGAAAAGAAAACCAACGCGGTTCGCCAATATCGCGGAACATCGGGTTGGTATTAAAGGAAATAATTTGTTTCACCGCATGACGCAGAGCTTTGGAAGGAATAGTGCCCCAATGGGTACAGTTACCCCCTACCATGTTTTTATCTTCTACGACTGCAACCTTCTTTCCATTTTTGGCCGCATTCATCGCCGCGCCTTCCCCTGCCGGGCCTGCGCCGATGATGACCACGTCGTAATGATAATCTGCCATGCTGGTTACTCCATCATTCAGTAATTGATATCTGACTACTATTGTAGACGTTGTTATTACAAACGTCTTTATTATAGTTACTTAGTATAAAAGCACTGATTCAACGCTTTGTGGCATCATAAAAATCGGCACCATCCGAAGCTTCAGCAGCTTTTTTGCTTTCCTTTTCACACTTTCCTTTGTCGCCACCACAAACGTCACACGCGCTTTCCATACCAATGGCAGCCATACCGCCACAGGAGCCGGAGATAGGCTTACGTCCCAGCAAGACACCAACAGCCATCGCCGCCACAAAAAACAGCATGGCACCAAATACAATCACTAAAGTTGACATAATTTTTACTCGTTTTCAGTTGAGGCTTCCGGCAAAAAATCTGGAAACCATAGATTAAAGGTAGTTGAAGTCAGCTCATTCAGCTGGTCATTTTCATCACGAACGATCATATAAACAGCCAGATCCAAGCTATCTGCCAGCTGCATACCTCGCTCCGGCCCGGCGACATTGAGTGCCGTAGCCCAGGCATCGGCCAATGCCGCACTGTTATTGACCACAGTGACAGAAGCCAGTTCATGAGCAACCGGATATCCCGTCTTAGGTGAAATGGTATGTGAGTAACGAACACCGTCTTTAATAAAGAAGTTACGATAATCACCCGACGTTGCCAGCGCCCGCCCCTGAGGTGAAAAAACCCGATGAGCCGTTTGCTGTAATCCCACATCGGGCCGCTCGATGGCAATCCGCCAGGGTGTAGCGTCCGCCTTCTGACCTGACGTACGGATTTCCCCGCCAATTTCCACCAGATAGTTGGTAATGCCCTGGGTTTCCAGCAATCGGGCAATATCATCCACCGCCCAACCTTTGGCAATGGCCGACAAATCAAGATAACGTGCCTGGGTAATGGTCAGCTGCTGGTCTGATAAGGAAATGGCATCACTGCCGACCCGACTCAAGCCAGCTTGGATCTGAGCCTTATCCGGTACTTTCTCTGGATCACCTTGTGGCCCGAAACCCCAAAGATTCACCAAAGGTCCTACGGTAATATCAAAAGCACCGTCCGATTTTTGGTAAACATCCAGTGATAACTGCAAAACATTTGCTAACTCAGCTGAAACAGACTGTTCGATAGGCCACTTTGTTAATTGATTTATCAGAGATAATTCCGAAGCCGGGTCATAAGTTGACATCACTTTATTGATCTCAGCCAGGCGTTGATCGACCTGATTTTTGACGCTCACACGATCTTCAGAGCCCAACCAACTGATGTGATATAAGGTACCCATCGTTGGCCCGGAAATTTTTTGTATCGGGTCGGCGGAGCCCGGTGTACAGGCGTTCAGTGTTCCTATCAGCAACACTGCAAACAAAATCTGAACCATGCTTTCTCTGTCATTTAACCCGGCTATCAACAATGGCGGCGAGTATAAACTAAGCCAGCACGGTCTGATATGCCCACCCAACAAAAGCTGGGTTTTCAGTTATTTCAGGAACTAACATATAACTAAAAGGAATTAAAAATCAAAAAAAAGGAATTTGGGCCGTAAACGATTATCACGTAGACTTTTTGCGTCTATCTGGAGAACTCATCGATGCAAGAAGTAATGTCCGATGAAATGCTTGAGTTAATTTCTCAGCGTTTTCGCTTATTAGCCGATCCTATGCGGCTTAAAATTCTTCACCAACTACAAGGTGGAGAAAAGTCGGTCACCGAACTGGTACAAGCAACCGGCGCGTCGCAGCCTAATGTTTCTAAACATTTATCAACGCTGCGCAGCCACAGCATGGTAAAGCGTCGCCAGGAAGGCAACATGGCTTTTTTCAGCATTGATGCGCCTTTTATTTTTGATATCTGCAATATTGTTTGCGATAGCATGAAGATGGAACTGGAACTAAAACAAAGCCTACTGAGCCCAGCGTAGCAGGCCACTTCCACTATTTATCAGGCTGTTTCGGTGACCACCCAAACTGAGCGGCCTGCTTCTCCCTTACCCGACACCAAGCCAATCGACTCCCAACTTTTCAGGATTTGCTGAAATTGCCCACGACTGATTTTAACGTCATCAACGGCATGCGCCTGAGGGTGACGCTTGAGCAGTTGTTCAGACACTTTACGGGCAATGACACTTTCCAGCTGAGCCCGCAACCGGTCTTCACTAGCGCCACTGCGCAATAAATGTGCAACCCCCTGCAGTAACTGATCGGAGCGAACTGGCAGAAAAACTTCTTCCCGGGTCAGATTGCCTGCTTCATAGACTTTAGCAGCCACCTGTAAGCTGATTACCTGACGCGCACGGGCCAGACGCTGTTGCACGGTCATGTTATCCGCAGCGGTTTCTGGTTTAACGGCTTCTACGGCTTTAACCGGAGCGGTATGAGCCACTGGCAACCACCCCCCTTTTAACTTGGCGGCAGCCAGGCTGGCTTTTACGTGAGATAACAACTCATCGCGCAAATGCCATAACTTGTAGTTTGCATGCTGAGTAATAATGCGATGGAAACCGTTTAAGCGGCGCTGCTCTTCGCTCAGATTCTGTTCCGGCAGGGTATTTTTAATAAACGCGAGAATGGGTTTACCAATGCTTTGCGCATGAACGAATTCGCGATGCAGATGACTGATGCCCGTGGGCGACATAGGGCCATAGCTGTCAGCCAACAGCAACAGAAACAGATCAGACTTTTCAATTTGTGCCCGAACCAGATTCCAGTCATAAGGGCCTGCTTCTTCCCGATAGGCAAACCCGGTATTCACCATATTATTACGGGCAAGCTGTCGCTCGATTTCATAACGCTCAAGCTCTGTTCCTTCAGCGGTAGAGGCAAGATACACCAGGTAGTGTTTTTGTTCTGGCATTTGAATTACCGGTTCCTTCTACGTCACAACCATGTCACACAATCAATAACGATACTGCAGCAGACACTATCAATACTGCAAACATTCCAATGGGGCATACTATAACAGCGCTGCCATAAACAGGACAAACGGATCAGGCCTAACAATTGTAAAACCGTTACAAATGCAAGCCTTTCAGGTAAAATCACCCCCTGTTTCTATGAAGCCTTTCCCATGACACGTAAGAAAAAAACACGCTCTTTAAGCCGTATCCACAAAGTGAAAACCGGCAGTATCTCGAAGCTTAAACGCGAAGCGGGTAATGATCGCCAGAGCACCAAGCGCATCAAAGGCAAACGCAATCCGTCTGCCTATGAAAAATTCCTGGCTGAAAACCCTGAGGCAAAAGCCA
Source organism: Bacterioplanoides sp. (assembly GCF_965226395.1). Taxonomy (GTDB): domain Bacteria; phylum Pseudomonadota; class Gammaproteobacteria; order Pseudomonadales; family Oceanobacteraceae; genus Bacterioplanoides. The sequence goes on from NZ_OZ245358.1 coordinate 3,897,101, forward strand.
AGGCGGTTCAGGAGCAGCAACAGCAGGAAAGCGAAGCGTTGCGTCCGAAAAAGACTACCGAAGCACCAAGCGACAATCCAAAACCCGAGAAAGACAAAAATACCGATAAAGGTTTGTTCGACCAACTGGACTCGAAGAACTTTAACGATATTTACTGATGAGCGATTGGCCACTCACCCAACTGACATTGGAATGCTTCCCCGCGGTTCCGGATCATATTTCCCTGCCCTGGGACGCTGCTGATGCTTATGTTTACCAGCACGTTGATTTAACCACCAACACCCTGCTGATTAATGATCGCCATGGCGCTCTGGCCTGCCTGTTCAGCCAACATCAAAGCTGGTGTGACAGCGCCAGCGCCATCGTTGCCCGCCAGCAAAATCTGGCCAGCAACTTTCCTGAGCAGAAATTCGCGCCAGCCCAGTCAGGCCCGGAGACAATCGACTGGCAAAACGTCCAGCAGGTTGTGATCAGAATCCCGAAGAATTTTGACCAGCTCAAATACTGGCTATTTTATTGCCAGCAAAACCTCAGTCAGGATATCCCGATTTATCTGGCCGGCATGGCCAAGCACATTCCGGTTTCCTGGTTGAACTGGCTCGAACAACAAAGCCAGAACTATCAGCAGTTCCGCATCGAAAAGAAAGCACGTCTGCTTCAGCTTCACGGCGTACAGATAAATACACCACAAACTACCGGTTACCAACATCAGGCACTGACACTGAATGCTGTCGCCGGAGTATTTTCTGGCAACAAACTGGATATTGGTAGTCGGGTTATTTTGCCTTATCTGGAGCTGATCAAAAAAGGAACCGTGTGCGACCTGGGCTGCGGCAATGGCTTGCTAGGGTTATCCATCAAACAGCAACAGCCCGAATGCCAGCTGATTCTGACAGACGACTCTTATGTTGCGACACAGTCAGCCCGCCAGAATGCACAACGCAACGGTCTGGATATCGAAGTACGTCACGGGAATTGTTTATCAGCCGTTAATGAACCTCTCGACTGGGTTGTCTGCAACCCGCCCTACCATGATGGTCATAAAGAATTAACCAACATTGCAATCAATATGTTTCGCGAAAGTCAGCAAAAACTGAGCAATGAAGGGCAAATGCTGATTGTTGCCAACCGACACTTGCCTTACCAGAAAACACTAAATCGTTTATTTAAACGCGTTAACAATATTCATAAAGACGCAAAATTTACCGTTTTCCATTGCCAGCTTCCAAAGCGTTAATCACCTATCTTTGAGCTCAGAATAATATGAAATACCCACTCATTACCATTGAGCATGAGATCGAAGAAAAGCGCAGTCGTTTTATTGCAGAGCTTATGCCCTGCAATGACGAACACCCCGTTAAGCAACGCATTCAACAGCTTAAAAACCTGCATCCGAAAGCCAGTCATGTTTGTTCAGGGTTTCGATTAATTAACAGCAACAATCAGATTAATGAAGGCTTCAGTGACGATGGTGAACCATCGGGCACCGCCGGGATGCCGATTTTAAAAGTGTTGCGCCACCACGACTTAATTAATTGTGCGGTGTTAATCACCCGTTATTTTGGCGGCACCAAACTCGGCACTGGAGGATTGCAACGCGCTTACAGCCAGTCATGCTCTGATGCGATTCAACAACTAAAAAACGAACAATTAAAAACCCTGGTGCCACAAGCCTGCGTCGATGTCAGCGTAGACTTCCCTCAGGAAAATGTGGTGCGCCATTTAGCCCAACAGCATCAGGCACAAGTCGAAGAAGTTACGTATCAACACAATGGCATTGTGATGCAACTTATTCTGGATAAAAGTCGCAGTAATGAACTGGCGCTTGCACTGCAGCAGCGAAATATTTTATTTCGCATCAAATAAAAAATCTTTAAATAGCGCCCATAAAAAATGCCACATGATGTGGCATTTTTTATGGCAAACAGAATCAACGACCCGAAATTAACTACCGGAGCGAGTGATTTCTGTATTTTCTTTAGCCCAGGCCTGATAGCTCAACATATCCGAACGGCTTTGCTGGGTACGACCCGCCTCTACCAGCTCATCGCTCAGCTGCATTTCCTGCCAGGACTTTTCGTTAATCGCATCAACAATAACAACCGAGTGGCCGCCAGGTGTCGCCACAATTTCTGACGCATTCAGAGTCAACTCAAACGCTTTTTGCTGAACGGTACGTGGTGCATCCGATGATTGATTAAATGACGTGGTTACCGTTAACCATTGCGCATCAGCGCCGTCTTTAATTGCGTCCGCACGCTCTTTTGCCAGATCCGATGCACGCTCTTCAGTCATGGCGGCAACGATGGTTGCTTTAACGTCATTCAGTGGCTTCACTTGAGAAGGCTGATGTTCTGCAACGGCAAATACCAGCGCAGCGTCAGCGGTTTCAATAACCGGGCTGATTTCACGATCCAGCAATACAGCATCTTCAAATGCCTGACGACGAACGTCAGCATTCAGCGCCACGCCTTCACCCTGCACACGACTGAACAAAGCAGTCTGGGCTACAGGCAATGACATAATTTCAGCAACCTCTTCAATAGAGCCCGCAGAGAAAGCCACATTCGACAGTTCTTGCTGCAATTCTGCAAATTCCGCTGCCGCTTTTTCCGCTTGAATATCTGCTGTTAATTGTGCGGTCATATCCGCCGCAGATTTAACTTCATCAGATACCACATCATCCAGGCGAATAATATGGAAACCAAATTCGGTTTTTACCGGCTGAGAAATCTGACCTTTTTCCAGCGAATATAAAACATCTTCAAATTCAGCTACAAACGCACCCTTGGTATTTAAACCTAAAGAGCCGCCCGCGTTTTTGGTGCCAATATCATCAGAGAACTCTTTTGCTAACGCAGCAAAATCCTGACCTTGATCCAGCTTACCACGAATCTCGTCAACCAATGATTTGGCTGCATCAGCGTCACGATCATCATTAACTTCGATCAGGATATGACTGGCAGCGCGTTGCTCATCAGCACGTGCTGCAGCAACATAATCTTCATAGGCCAGCACCAGATCTTCTTCAGTTACTTCCTGATCGGCTGCCAGTGCTGCACGACTTAACTGAACATATTGAACGGCAACTTTTTCGTCAGTTTTATAACGCTCTTTGGTTTCGTCGTAACGTGCCTGAACATCTTCATCCGAAATCTGAATATCGGCTTTTAAAGTGTCAGTGGCAATTTCAACATAACGGAAAGTACGCTCTTCGCTGTTTAAGGCTTCGCTTAGCTGAACATTAAAAGGCGTATCAATAGAACTTAAGACAAAAGCAGCACGTGCTTGTGTGGCTTTTACATCATCCGCCAGATCGGCGCGGAAGCTCAGTGGCGTCCAGCCATTCAGGCGTAAAATATTCTGAAATTGTTCTTTGCTGAATTTACCATCCAGCTGGAACGCCGGCATGGAAACAATTTGTTCATCAATGGCCTGAGTCGCGGCGAACAAACCCATTTTTTCAGCCTGAACCAAAGCAACTTTCTGGTTAACCAGCTGTTCCATTGCGGATTGACGCAAAAAGCCTTCGTTAAATAAATCTTCATTGTATTGGTCACCAAACTGGCGACGAAGATTATTTTTCTGTTGCTCAACCAAACGCTGAACTTCTAATTCCGTAATTTCTTTATCGCCCACCGTTGCCTGTGGTTGTTCACCACCGCCAAGACTTACGATGCTCTCAACCCCCCAAAGGGCAAACACCAGGATAATAAAAAATACGATTACCTTTGCGATCATACCTTGGGCATTATCGCGCATCGTCTGTAGCATGTTTCCTCCTGAATAATTGTAATAGGTGGCGCATTATCGATTAACTTCGTATAAAAAAAGCGCATCGTAGATGCGCTTTCGATCTGGCGGACCGGACGGGACTCGAACCCGCGACCCCCGGCGTGACAGGCCGGTATTCTAACCAACTGAACTACCGGTCCAGATTCAGTTGGCGTTAGTTTACAGCGTCTTTTAACGCTTTACCTGCTTTAAACCCAGGAACTTTCGCCGCTTTAATTTCAATCGGTTCGCCAGTTTGTGGGTTACGACCAGTACGAGCAGCACGCTCTTTAACCTGGAAAGTACCAAAACCAACTAAGGCAACCTGGTCACCTTCTTTCAGTGCATTGCCGATGCTGTCAATCATGGCATCCAATGCACGTCCTGCCGCTGCCTTTGGAATATCGGCGGAAGCAGCAATAGCGTCGATCAATTCTGACTTGTTCACACTTAATCCCCTTACTCTGTGCGCAATTGTGAATTCTTGTTATGCGACTGGGTGATCGCTAATCAAAAAATAGTTAAGAGCGGTGATTTATACCAACTCGCCCTATGAGCGTCAAGCAACCTTAGTGGGTGCTTGGTCGTGTTTTTTCCTCTGACGAAGCGCTTGAATCTTCTTTGGTTAAAATATCACCAACGGCGTCAGGTTTGCTTTCCAACGCCAGATCCAGCACTTCATCAATCCAATCAACCGGGATCACTTTCAGATCCGCCTTGATATTATCCGGGATATCACGCAGATCTTTTTCATTTTCTTTAGGGATGATCACGGTTTTAATACCACCACGATGGGCGGCCAGTAACTTCTCTTTCAGACCACCGATCGCCAGCACTTTACCGCGCAGTGTAATTTCACCGGTCATCGCCACATCCGCACGCACCGGAATACCGGTCATGACCGACACAAGCGCCGTTGCCATGCCGATACCAGCACTCGGGCCGTCTTTAGGTGTTGCCCCCTCCGGAACATGCACGTGAAGATCGTGTTTCTCGAAATAGTCATCATTAATGCCCATACCAGCAGAACGGCTACGTACTACCGTCAGCGCCGCCTGAATCGACTCCTGCATCACGTCGCCCAACGAGCCGGTTTTGACAATACGTCCTTTACCCGGCGTAGCTGCTGATTCCAGCGTCAGCAGCTCACCACCGACCGATGTCCACGCCAATCCGGTCACCTGACCAATCTCATTCTGAGCACCAGCCAAGCCATAACGGAATTTATGTACGCCCAGATATTCCTGTAGCAGCTCAGCAGTAATCTCACGCGTGGTCTGATTCTTATCAAGAATATTGGCTTTCACCACACGTCGGCACAGCTTGGCAATTTCACGTTCAAGGCCACGCACCCCCGCTTCCCGGGTGTAATGACGGATAATGTCTTGCAGACGCTCATCTGTCAGTTTAATTTCGTTTTCTTTCAGGCCATTCAGCTTGATCTGCTTCGGCAACAGATAACGTTTGGCAATATTGACCTTTTCATCTTCGGTGTAACCCGGAATACGGATGACTTCCATCCGATCCAGCAACGGCCCTGGGATATCCATGCTGTTTGAAGTACACACAAACATCACATCCGACAGGTCATAGTCGACTTCTAAATAGTGATCGGCAAAGTTGCTGTTTTGCTCCGGATCCAACACTTCAAGCAATGCAGACGCCGGATCACCACGGTGATCCATACCCATTTTGTCGATTTCATCCAGCAGAAACAGCGGATTTTTAACCGCCACTTTGGACATTTTCTGTACCAGCTTGCCAGGCATTGAACCGATATAAGTGCGGCGATGGCCACGAATTTCTGCTTCGTCACGCACACCACCAAGTGCCATACGGACAAACTTGCGATTGGTAGCGCGAGCAATGGACTTACCCAGCGAGGTTTTACCAACACCCGGAGGACCAACCAGACACAGCACCGCCCCACGTACCTTCTTAACCCGGTTTTGTACCGCCAGGTATTCAAGAATACGCTCTTTAACTTCATCCAGACCGTAGTGATCGGCATTCAGGATTTCTTCGGCTTTCTCAAGGTCATGGCTAACACGACTGCGCTTTTTCCACGGCAGGTTCACCAGCCAGTCAAGATAACCGCGCACAACTGAAGCTTCGGCAGACATCGGTGACATCATGCGCAGCTTTTTCATTTCAGCGTCGGCTTTTTCGCGCGCTTCTTTGGTCATGCCAGACTGTTCGATTTTTTGTGTCAGCTCATCAAACTCGTTGGAGCCATCTTCGCTTTCGCCCAACTCTTTCTGAATCGCTTTCATCTGCTCATTCAGATAATACTCACGCTGACTTTTCTCCATTTGCTTCTTCACGCGACCACGAATGCGCTTTTCAACCTTGAGCAAATCGATCTCAGATTCCATCAGCTCCATCAGATGTTCAGCACGCTCTTTGGCACCCGCCATTTCCAGAACATTCTGCTTTTCATCCAACTTGAGTGAAATATGCGCCGCAATGGTATCGGCTAAACGGCTGGCATCATCAATCCCGGAGATGGTTGATAACACCTCACCCGGGACTTTTTTGGAAAGCTGCACGTATTGTTCAAAGTTACCAGTCAGTGTCCGAACCAATACTTCATTTTCACGCTCCGACAACTCAGTCGTAGCAACCGGGCGAATATCACCACGGAACAGCTCTTCTTCATCCACCAGATTGACCAGTTCGGCACGGGAATCCCCTTCGACCAGCACTTTCACTGTACCATCCGGTAATTTCAGCAACTGTAAAATAGTCGCAACCGTGCCAACGGCATGCATGCTGTCGAAGGTTGGCTCGTCATCGGATGCGTCTGTCTGCGCAACCAGCATAATTCGCTTATCAGCCTCCATTGCCTCTTCCAGCGCATTAATGGACTTTTCGCGGCCAACAAACAGAGGGATTACCATCGCGGGAAAAACAACAACATCGCGTAGTGGTAATAATGGCAGTGTTTCGGTAGACATAGACACCTGACTTAATAATCCTATCGTTCTTATTTAATGATAGTGGGGACAGAGAAACTTAATTACAAGGGCGGGTTTGCATAATTGAGTCATTGATATTCAGGGGCTAAGCCCTGAAAACGACAAAAGAGGCGAACGCCTCTTTTGTCTGACTGGCCATCATCAATCTGACCAGTGTGGTTAAACACCTGATTAACTCGGGCGTATCAACCTAAGCCGTCTCAACCTGGATTCAGTCATCATCCGGAGAGACTTTACCCACGTCATTACTTTCGTAAATCACCAGAGGTTCAGCATCAGAGTTAATTACGGACTCCTCAACCACCACCTTAGCAACATGCTCTTCCGAAGGAACACGATACATGGTTTCCAGCAAGGCACCTTCCATAATAGAACGCAGACCACGAGCACCGGTTTTACGCTCCATTGCCAGCTCGGCAACCGCTTCCAGCGCTGATTCACGGAACTCAAGCTCAACACTTTCCATTTCGAACAGTTTTTCATACTGGCGAATCAGAGAGTTCTTCGGTTCGGTCAGAATACGCACCAGCGCTTCACGATCCAGCTCATCGAGCGTTGCCACCATCGGCAAACGACCAATAAACTCAGGAATCAGGCCATATTTAACCAAATCGCCGGATTCGATCTCACGCAGCACGTCACCTACCGAGCGCTCGTCTTCTTTACCCTTGACGGTTGCCGAGAAACCAATACTGCTCTTCTCCGAACGATCACGGATAATCTGATCCAGACCAGCAAACGCACCGCCACAAATAAACAGGATATTTGAGGTATCAACCTGCAGGAATTCCTGCTGTGGGTGCTTACGACCACCCTGCGGAGGAACGGATGCTACCGTACCTTCAATCAGCTTCAGCAGTGCTTGCTGTACGCCTTCACCGGAAACATCACGAGTTATAGACGGATTGTCAGATTTGCGTGAAATTTTATCAATTTCATCGATGTAAACGATGCCACGCTGGGCTTTATCGACATCGTAATCACATTTCTGCAGCAATTTCTGAATGATGTTCTCAACGTCTTCACCAACATAACCGGCTTCGGTCAGAGTGGTGGCATCTGCGATGGTAAACGGCACATTCAGTAAACGCGCCAGGGTTTCTGCCAGCAGGGTTTTACCACTACCAGTTGGGCCAATCAGAAGGATATTACTCTTCGACAGCTCCACATCACCTTTGTTACCGCCAAACTGCAGGCGCTTGTAGTGGTTGTACACCGCCACAGCCAGGACAACTTTTGCTTTATCCTGACCAATCACATATTCGTCGAGCGTGGTCTTAATTTCCTGAGGGGTTGGCAGAGAGTCATTGGTACTCTTACTCTCGGCTTCCTGAACCTCTTCACGAATGATGTCATTACACAGATCGACACACTCGTCACAAATGAACACCGAAGGCCCGGCAATCAGCTTACGCACTTCGTGCTGACTCTTGCCACAGAAGGAGCAATACAGCAGTTTGCCGCTGTCTTCACCTTTGCCTTTTGTATCGTCGGTCATTCGACTGCCTCATTGTTATCACTTATGGCAAAAAGATGGGGCTTTTTGCCTGAATTTTCAAGCGCCTGACTGATCAGAATCAGGCACGCTTCTCCAGAACCTGATCAATCAGGCCATATTCCATCGCCGTTTGCGCATCCATAAAGTTGTCACGCTCAGTATCGGCAGCAATGGTTTCGTAAGATTGTCCGGTATGATCCGCCAGAATACGGTTCAGACGCTCTTTGGTGTGCTGAATGTTCTGCGCTTGGATCTGAATATCCGTCGCCTGCCCCTGCGCACCACCACTTGGCTGGTGAATCATAACGCGGGAATTTGGCACACTATAACGCTTACCCGGCGCGCCTGCCGCCAACAGGAAAGCGCCCATGCTGCACGCCTGACCAATTACCATGGTACTAACATCTGGCTTAATAAACTGCATGGTGTCGTAAATCGACATACCGGCGGTTACTGATCCACCAGGGGAATTAATGTACAGGTGGATATCTTTATCCGGGTTCTCAGACTCAAGGAATAACAGCTGGGCAACAACCAGGTTAGCCATATGATCTTCAACCGGGCCAACCAAAAAGATGACACGTTCTTTTAACAGGCGCGAGTAAATATCGTAAGAACGCTCGCCGCGCGCTGACTGCTCTACCACCATTGGAACCAGACCGCTGGCCTGCACAATTTCTGACTGTTGCTTAATGGAGTCAATCATCCGACTCTGCACTCCCTGATTTTATGAGTATTCTTTTTAACACTGTTTCAACAAAAACAGCCGCATCCAACGGATAACGGCTGTTTCAGAGTTTAGCCACTGATTGGCTGAATGTCAGTTATTACAGACAACTTATTGCGCTGCTGACAGAAACTTATTGTGCTGGCTGATTGGCCGCACGAATAATTTCTTCATAACTTGACTCAGTCTGGCTAACTTTAGCACTGGCCAGAACCTTCTCAACGACCTGCTCTTCCAGAGCCATCGCCTCAACCTGCTGACGCTGCTCAGGGTTGCTGCTGTAGTACTCACGAACCTGATCCGGATCCTGGTAGGTCGACGCTACTTCTTCGATCAGCTCATTCACTTTCTCATCTGAAGGAGTCAGTTCGTTTGCTTCGATTGCAGCATTCATCAGCAGACCAATCACAACGCGCTTCTCAGCTTGCTCTTTAAACAGCTCGGCTGGCAGCATGCTGGCATCCAGTTGCTGACCACCACCAAATTGCTGAACCGCTTGCTGACGCAGACGATCAATTTCCTGATCAACCAGAGTCGCAGGAACTTCAACTTCGTTAGCATCAACCAGGCCTTTAACAACCTGTTGCTTAGTCAGAGTGCGAATAGCACGTGCCAGTTCACGATCCATGTTCTTACGGATCTCTGTACGGAACTCTGCTTCATCAGCTGTCTCAACGCCAAACGCGTTAAAGAATTCCTCATTCAGTTCTGGCAGCTCTGGCTTCTTAACTTCGTTTACCTTCACTTTGAACTGAGCAGGCTTACCTTTCAGCTCTTCTTTGTGGTAATCATCCGGGAAAGCAACATCCAGAGTCACTTCGTCACCTGCTTTTGAGCCTTCTAAGCCAGACTCAAAGCCAGGAATCATGGAGTTAGAACCCAGAGTCAGGCCATAACCTTCAGCAGAACCACCTTCAAATGCTTCGCCCTCGACAAAACCTTCGAAGTCAATGTTCAGCTGGTCGCCATCAGCAGCGGCTTCTTCGGAAACATTCCACTGAGCCTGCTGCTTACGCAGAGTCTCAACCATGGTTTCCAGATCGGTATCTTTGATTTCTGCAGACTGCTGTTCAACTTCAATTGCAGCAAAGTCAGCCAGATTAACTTCCGGGTAGATTTCAAAAGTTGCTTTGAACTCCAGATCCTTACCTTCTTCATCAACCGTTGGCTCAAACTTAGGCATACCCGCCAGCTTGATTTCTTTTTCCTGCACAGCCTTGAAGAAAGACTGCTGCATTTGCTGGTATACCGCTTCCATACGTGCTTGCTTGCCGTACTTTTGCTTGGCAACTTTAGGAGGCAGTGGCTTGCCCTTACGGAAACCCGGACCAGGATTATTTTTTTGGCTTTGCGAAATGCGCTTTAACTCGTTTACGACCTGCGCTTCAATTTCCGCAGCGGGTACGCCAACGGTCATTACCTGTTCCAGACCAGTAGTGGTCTCGATGGACACTTGCATAGATGCCTCTCAATCAACAATTTACAAACCGATGCCACAATACATATGGACATCATCAAATTCAGAAGGTCGCGGATTATAGCGCAAGGCAATGCAAGAAGAAAACAGCAATAAGACAGCTTAGTCAGCTAATAAAACAAAAGATATAAAGATTAAGAAAGGGGGGGAAGAAGTGGGGTGGCCGACGGGGATCGAACCCGCGACAACAGGAATCACAATCCTGGACTCTACCAACTGAGCTACGGCCACCACAAATTTGGATCAAGCGTCTTACTGACGGTGTACCAAATGGCACGCCCGGCAGGGCTTGAACCTGCAACCCTCGGCTTAGAAGGCCGATGCTCTATCCAGTTGAGCTACGGGCGCATGTCCATTTAAAGACCAACAAAAGCTGAGCTTTAAATGGTCGGGGTAGAGAGATTCGAACTCCCGACATCCTGGTCCCAAACCAGGCGCGCTACCAGACTGCGCTATACCCCGTCCTACTGCTCTTGGGGCGTTCACCCCTTGAGTGGCTGCGCATAGTATAGATCGCCCCCTGCTTCGTCAACATCTTTTTGAAAAAAATTAATAAAAACAATCGCTTCCCCGAATTGGCCCGCCAGATTCCGGGATTTTAACGACCTTTATTAAGGTAGGTATCTTTGTTTTAAATGCTGCTCGTGAGAAAATCGCGCCCTCTTAAAATTTGCCATGGGATATCACGATTTATGTCCGCTCAGTTAATCGACGGTAAAGCAACCGCCGCTGCGATACGGGAAACCATCAAATCACGAGTTCAGGAGCGTCTGAATAACGGACTGAGAGCACCAGGCCTCGCCGTTATTCTGGTGGGTAATGACCCAGCCTCTGAAGTTTATGTTTCTCACAAGCGCAAAGACTGCGAACAAGTCGGTATTCTTTCCAAAGCCTATGACCTGCCGGATACCACCTCTCAACAGCAATTACTGGATCTGATTGATCAGTTAAATGATGACAGCGAAGTTGACGGCATTCTGGTTCAGCTGCCATTACCACAAGGACTGGACGCTTCTGAGATTCTGGAACGTATTGCGCCAGATAAAGACGTTGATGGCTTCCACCCTTTTAATGTGGGCCGCTTGGCACAACGTATGCCTCTACTACGCCCTTGCACACCAGCTGGCATTGTTGATCTGCTCGACAGCACCGGCGAGCCGGTTCGTGGCCAGCACGCCGTGATTGTTGGCGCCTCTAATATTGTTGGCCGCCCCATGGGGCTGGAGCTGCTGATTAAAGGCTGCACCGTGACGACCTGTCATCGCTTCACTCAGGATCTGGAGCACCACGTCAGCCAGGCCGACATTGTTGTGGTGGCCGTTGGTAAACCCGGCATTGTAAAAGGCGAATGGATTAAAGAAGGGGCCGTTGTGATTGATGTTGGCATCAATCGTATGGATGACGGTCGTTTAATTGGTGATGTCGACTTTGACATGGCGGCCCAGCGCGCCAGCTTTATCACACCGGTTCCCGGTGGTGTTGGTCCAATGACTCGCGCCAAGCTACTGGAAAACACCCTGATCAGCTGCGAAACCTTGCGCGACTGATCAATCTAACAAGGCTTATTAATACTATTTAAGTCGTTAAACGGCGCAACGTGGAAAACCCTACCCCTTCCAACGTGCGCCGTATGCCTTCGGCTAACGGCAAGTCAGGCTTAAACCCCACCTGCCGATATAATTTATCATTAGCTCCGATTGCACAGTGAAGATCGCCTGGCCTGGCAGGCTGAAAATCAATATCCGACTTCTGAGTGAAACCGGTTTGCGGGGGAATAACCGCCGCAATCATGTTCACCAACTGCAAAATCGACACTCCCCGGGAGGTGCAGATATTAAATGCCGCATAACCTGATGGGTGTGCCTGAATCAGTCGTTCTAAGCAGTGCACGGCTTCTTCAATAAAAACAAAATCACGCTGCTGCAATCCATTGCCGTACAACTGCACCCTATCCGCCTCCATCATCGAGCAGCAAAAGCGGGAAATCACATCACCGCACCACTCCGGCCGCCACGGCCCGTAAATATTAAAAAACCGGGCAACCGTGACATCCAGCCCATAACGCAGCGCATAATAGCGACTGCTCTGCTCCATCATAAAATTCATCAGCCCTTTTGCCGATATCGGGTGTTGAGCGCTTCGTTCACACACCCGGGCTGACATATTCGGACCATAAACCGAATCTGACGAGCCCATCACCACCGGAACCTTCCCAAACCGGATGGCAGCCTCAAGCAATACAAGATAATGATTGACGGCCGCTAAAATAGCCGGTGATGAAAACTGCAAAGCATCAATCGCCTGCAAGCGCTCGCCCGGGGTGTACAAATCAAGTTCGCGATAATCCGGCTTGGCCAGATGGACACATAATGATGGTTTAAAGCGCTGAAACAAATCCTGCAGCAATGTGGGATCCGTTAAATCTGTTTGCTGCCAATGCAGTTTTTTTCTGTTTGCCAGATGGCCAGGACATGGCAAACGATCTAACGCTACCACCCGATGCCCTTGCTGTAGTAAAGCCGGAATCAAATAAGAAGCAATATAACCCGCAGCCCCTGTTACCAGATACGTTGCCATACAAGACGCTCCACAATACGTTCATCAAAACAATATCTGGAGTATTAGCAATTCAACGGCCAACTATGAGGTCAATTAACGCTCCATTTTTCTGCCATAAAGCCATTCACAGTGAACTATTTTTGCATTCTGCTACCCAATAGAGGGAATACGCAACGGCTTTGCAAAATGCAACGCAAATCACACCCAAAGACCTTATTCAGGGGCCGAATTCATATACTAACCGCGGCACGCTTTTAGCAAACGAATAAAAATAAATAATCCAGCATCATCGAAATGGGTGATACATATGAAAATCTCTTTACTGGTAGACAGCCGTTCAATGGGCGGAATTGAAACTCACATCATTCAGCTTGCCCGAGGCTTATATCGTCAGCAGGTGGACGTTGAATTATTGTTATTCAAACACTACCAGCATCACCCATTGGTAGAAGAGCTAAAACCGATTATCCCGGTTACTCACTTAGAAGGCTCAATAACAAAGCTTGTCGGTTATTTAAAAAACTCAAATACGGTATTGCATACCCACGGTTATAAAGCGGGTATTTTAGGACGATTGGCTGGCAAACTCACAAACACCCCAGTGGTATCAACGTTTCACAATGGTGACCCCGGCAAAGGAAAAACTCGCTTATACAACGCCGTAGACCGACTCACAGCTGGCCTCAGTTTTAACATTGCTGTCAGTCAAAGTATTGCCAAGCAGCTTCTGAATAATTGTCAGGTTATTCCTAACTTCATACAGCTTCACGATATTAAAAATCGACAAGTAGAAACGACACCATCAACAACACAGGCAACAGAAGTTGCATACGTTGGGCGCTTATCCTTCGAAAAAGGCCCGGATGTTTTTGCGCAAATCACACAACAACTGTCCACTCAGCAGCCATCACTGCGCCCTCTTAACACGCCGATTTGCATGTACGGCGATGGCCCAATGCTAAACGAGTTGAAACGCAAGTATTCCCATATTCATTATTATGGGCACGTTAATATGAAAGATTATTGGCAATACATTCGCGTGCTGGTAATCAGCTCCCGCCATGAAGGGCTGCCATTGGTTGCACTGGAAGCAATGGCACGGGGAATACCCGTGGTTACATCCGATGCTGGGGATTTACCGAATTTATTAAAACAAGCCGATATTAACAGCTGTCATAGCATTAATGACCAGTCTGCTTTTATTCAGTCTATTCAACAATATTTGCAACAATCAAACGCTGAGAGAAATCTACAAGCGCAACAAATGCAACGTTTTATTAAAAGCCATTACAGCGTTGAGGCGTGTTTACCTCGCATTATGAGTGTGTACCAACAGGCTATTCAAAACCACCGGATAACAGCGCATTCATAAAGTGAGCGGTTTTTTCAGGGTCGTGCAGCGCCGACAAGGCACTGGAAAAATCCCAGCGGATCAGTTGGGCATTCGTGTCATGAAGTGTTTCTGTTGCACGGGCTTCTGGCCAGGCAATGCAGTCAACCGTGCGAATATCAGCCTGCGCCAATAAATCCAGTTGTTGCTGCAACAACAAACAACGCTGCTGCGAAGAACCAAGCGTTTCCGGCTGCAGGTTTGCCATCAATAACAAACAAGCTTGCGATTGATTAATAGCAGCTGCCAGATCCGACACCAGCAAGGATGGCATCACACTGGTCATAAAGCTGCCAGGGCTGAGTACAATAAAATCGCTGTCAGCAATTTTTTCAAGCACTTCGGCGGGGGCAGACACTTCTTTATTTAATGCCAGGCTCACAATGGGCTGATCACACTCATCGATCGCCAACTCACCAACAATAGCTTGCCCGCGATCATCATGTCCCAATAACTCTGCCGGGGTATCCGACATCGGGAACAAAAACGTATCAATTCGCAATAAATCGCGCATTACCGCAATGGCATCGGTCGGCCTGACTGACATCTGATCCAGTGCATACAACATCAGATTGCCCAGGTTATGTCCGTTAAGATCACCACGGGTCTGAAAGCGATACTCAAACAACAACTGATTAA
This sequence comes from Bacterioplanoides sp., assembly GCF_965226395.1. GTDB lineage: Bacteria > Pseudomonadota > Gammaproteobacteria > Pseudomonadales > Oceanobacteraceae > Bacterioplanoides. Next base: position 3,912,143 of record NZ_OZ245358.1, read on the forward strand.
TACCAGGAGAACGGCACAGCTGGTTCAGACAGTTGCGTAAGTCTCCCCAGGCGATGGTATCGGCTTCCTGCTTTAACCGCCCGGTCGAGCCGCCATTGTCGGTGGTTGCCACAATGCCGGTTAATTCAATATTCGATAAACCCGCCAGCGACGACAATAAGTTGCCTAAGCCATGACCGCCACCAATACACACCACCTTTTTCTCAGCGCCTGCAACGAGATTAGTTTTTGCCATTCGCCCAACGCTCACGTTTACGGTAAATGGTGGAGGCACTGACTTCTAATAACGCCGCCGCTTTGGGAATATTGCCGCCACATTGCTCAATTGCTGCTTCAATCACTTCTTTTTCCACCAACCAAAGTGGACGGATAGCCGTTTGCTGATATGCCGATTGAGGCGGAGGCGTTAAAGAAGACAGCTCAGAACTGACACCAGCCGATGGCATAGCCACCGTGGAGCCTGACTCCGTATTCATCAAGGCCGGGTTAGGCACCATCTCGGGAATTGGCACATCGTTTAACGGCGGCGGCAGCATATCCGGAGAAATCATCCCACCAGTATTTAATACCACCACATTACGAATAACGTTCTGCAGCTGGCGAACATTGCCCGGCCATTCGTAATTCAACAACGCCGCCTGGGCTTCATTATCAAAACCGGTAAATTGTTTTTGCTCTTCCTGCGCGTATTGTTGCAGTAACTGATTAAGAATTAACGACACATCGCCCCCGCGTTCACGCAGCGGCGGTAAATGAATCGGAATAACATGCAGGCGGTAATACAGGTCTTCGCGGAAATTACCGGCTTTAACCTCAGCCAATGGGTCTTTATTCGTGGCACAAATAAACCGTACATCAACACGTTCAGTTTTATTACTACCCACTTTCTGGAAGCTGCCGGTCTGAATAAAGCGTAATAGTTTGGTCTGTAAATCCAGATCCATCTCACACAGCTCATCCAGGAATAAGGTACCGCCATCCGCCTGACTGGCAGCACCCTCACGGCTCGACACCGCGCCGGTAAACGCCCCTTTGGTATGACCAAAGATTTCACTTTCCATCAGATCCCGGGGAATGGCGCCACAGTTAATGGCAATAAAGGGCTTTTGCGCACGCTCACTGCGCTGATGAATCGCTGAGGCACACACCTCTTTACCGGTACCACTCTCACCGGTAATAAACACCGTGGCATTACTGGGAGCGGCACTGTCGATAATGCGATACACACTCTGCATCGGCAATGAAGCGCCAATAAACCCTTCGTAGCCGTCACGATTAAACTCTTCTTTGTAGGTTTCAAGCGCTTCCGTCAGCGTTTGACGCTCCAGCGCATTAGCCAGCGTGGTTAACAAGCGTTTGGAACTAAAAGGTTTTTCAATAAAGTCGTAAGCCCCCAGCGCCATCGCCTCAACCGCCATATCCACCGAGCCGTGGCCGGTAACAATCAGGCTGACAACCGGGAGTTTCTGTTCGTGCAGCTGGCGTAAGATATCCATGCCGCTCATATCGGGCAGGTTGATATCCAGCATAATGGCATCCGGTAAAGACTGCGCAATCGCTGCCAGTGCATCGGCACCGGTTCCGGCAATCTGCGCCTGATACCCGGCTGCCGCCAGATATTCCTTATACAACTCCGCCATGGAAGCACTGTCTTCAACAATCAGTACTTGTTTGTTCTGCACCATCCCTCTCCCTTTCCGCAAGCTGGTTCAAACCGAATCTGGTATCACCACCAGCAAGGTTGCATCATCGCTGGCTTGTTTATTAACACACTTATCATAGTAGTCCATGGCCGCCAGTTTGCCGGAAGCGATGGCCGACGCTTCGTTACGGTTTTTTATATCCCGCTCCAGCAACGCCCAGAACTGAGCCTGCTGCTCGGGGGATAACGAGTCTGTTAAGCCATCGGTGTAAAGCACCATGGGGGTTGATAGCTGAATACTGGTATTAGTGAAAGGACTGGAAAACGGGCTGGCAATAAACCCCAACAACGGGCCATTACTGTATTGCATATCCACCCAACCAGCGGCGGTTAATTGTTTCGCCGCCGGGTGCCCGGCACTCGACAGCGTGACGCGTCCATTGGCTTCCAGCTTTAGTGCAATGGCGGTTAACAGGCTGCTGCCCATCAGCTGATCCTGTTCCAGCCCTTGTGCCATACTGCCAAGCAACCGGTCTGGCAGGATATTGATGCCCAGCTGCTGCATTCCCTGGGTCAGACCATGTAAAAAGCCGTGATAAACATGTACAAAAAAGCGTGCCTGAGCATCGTGCCCCATCACATCGGCCAGCAAGATCAGGCTATGTTGCTCACCATCAACCGACTGCTGAGCCTGAAACACAAAGTCGCCACCACCACCCTGTACTTTTGCTGCGGAGCCGTTTGGCACAGCACCCGCCGAACGACTCTCCAGCAACAGCCGGAACCCGGGCTGCTGAATTCGTAATGCAGGCGCCAGCTGGCGGGTAATATCGCTGGATAGCTGCTCACCAATAACCCGGGACAACTGTTCGTGATGCAACAACACCCGCTCAATACAGGACGTCAGCTGTTTTTTATGAACGGGCTTTTGCAGCACATCATCAATCGGCAAGTGATACAGTGCATCCGGACTTTCACCAGTCAGAAACACAAACGGCAAGGCACCTTGCAGCTGATGCACCCGGACTCTGAGGTTAAAGCCATCCAATTCAGGCATGTTTACATCTGAAATCACTAAATCAGCAGAGTGATGAGTCAGCCACTCCAGCGCCTGCAGCGGCTGAGAAAACACCACGGGCTCATAATCCGACTGCAAAAAGGCTTCTATCTGAATCAACAACGAAGGATCATCATCAATCACCACAATACGCTTGGGTGGTCGCTCCGTTTGATCCTGAATAATAATATTAATAACCCAGCGTTGCCCGGCCTCATCCGCCCGATATTCCACCCGGTCACTCAGGGATTTAATGAGTCCCAAACCCATGCCGGATATTTTTAATTGATCAAACTCGGTATCCGCCTGCGCCCAGAATGACTCAAACTCCGCAAACCCGGAGCCGTCATCATAAATCGACAAACACCAGTCACGATCTTTACGGGATAACTGAATCCCTACCGTTTGTGGCCGTTGGCAGGAGTGTTTATAGAGGTTGGTCAACCACTCACTGGTTAATAACACCAGTGGCTCCAGCGCAGTCCGGCCAGTTTTGGCTACCCAATCTGCCACACAGGTGCGCCCGGCAGCAATAAAAGCCTCATCGGCTGACTTCAACGGAAAGGATTGCTGAAACAAAATATTATCTGGCTCATCCATCGCAATCGACATGCGCTTATCCTTATGTGTCTGACGTTACTTATATTTATGACGCCACTTATATTTCTGGTGTTGTTAAAAGCGGATGTTGCGACAGAGCTTTAATGCTTAGCTGAATCAGATCATCCAGTTGCTTCAGCTCGGCCTCGCTCGCCATTTCGGTTTTGGTTTTTGCTTCCAGTGTTTTGGCTAACTGCGACAGCGACATAGCGCCATAACTGGCAGCACTGCTTTTCAGGGTGTGTGCCTCACGGTTCATCGCGACCTGGTCATGCTCTGCGAGTGCCTGATACATGCCCTGCAGCCGCACCTGACTTTCATCACAAAATACGCTGGCCATTCGCTGAACCACCGTAACAGAGGTATCGTCAATTAACCTCTGTAACACCAAGTCATCCAGCAAGCCTACTTGCTCCTGAACCGGTTCCGCTTTCGGCGTAGTTTTCTGAGTAGTTTCTGGCATGGCTTTCGGTGTAGCTTCTACTGTCGATTTATTCTGCTTCGCTTCAACCCAACCAATCAGCTCCGCCAATAAATCGCGCTTAACCACGGGCTTGGCCACAAACCCCTGCATTCCGGCGTCGGTGCACTGCTCTTTCACTTCAGCAATCACATTAGCCGTCATGGCGATGATGGGAGTTTGCCCCATTTTGCCGGGCAATTTACGAATCTGACGGGTTGCTTCCAAGCCATCCATTTCCGGCATTTGTAAATCCATCAACACCAGATCGTAAGGCAGATTCTGCACCGCACGCACGGCTTCAAGTCCGTTGGCAACGGCATCAACCGAATAACCACTGGCTTCCAGCATATTAATCGCGACCAGCTGATTGGCCTGACTGTCTTCCGCCAGCAAGATACGAAACGACACACCTTCCGGCGGTAAACGCATTAATTCGGAGGCAATATCAAACGACTCGGGTGCCTGCTGATTCAGTAATGAGGTTAACGCGCTGGCCAGCCACTGCGGACGATAATGCGCCGGCAAACACAGATTAAAGCCAACTCCCTGATAATGCTGAATTAACGCCTGATTATTGCCTTCCAGCAGCAACACACAGGGAATATCTGCCGACAATGACCGTAATTGCGCCAGCACAGCTTCCGCCGATTGAGTTAACGCCCGAAATTCAATAATGATCAGGTCAATGTCGTCGTCAGCAATCAGCTCAGCACAGTCCTCTAAACACTCGATAGTGTGGGTTGCCGCTCCCTGCGACATCAACTGCTCTTTTAGCAGCAAAGACGATTTATCCCGATCGAACCAGGTGCCAATCTCCAGCCGGGATAATGGGGATTGATGCGGGTTTTGATGTGATGCTTGTAGTGAGCTGTCAGACGTATTGCCACCAGTCACCTCCACCGCTGTTGCCGCCATTTCCATTGACGCGACAGGCAACGACAGCACAAACGAAAAGGTCGAGCCTTTTCCCGGACGGCTACGCAATGACATCTCAGAGTTCATTAACGTTAATAATTTACGGCTAATAGACAACCCCAGCCCGGTGCCACCAAAGCGCCGCGAGTCATTACCGTCGGCCTGAATAAATTCATCAAACAGTTTTTTCTGATCGTCTTCAGCAATGCCAATACCACTGTCTTCAACACTGAAAGCCAGCACAACCTGATCAGACTGATGCTGCTGCAAGTCCACCCGGGCAATCACTTCCCCCTGCTCGGTAAACTTAACGGCATTGCCAACCAGATTCATCAACACCTGACGAATACGGCCTGAGTCTCCGGATAAGCTCGCTGGAATGGCTGGATCAACATAGCAGCTGAGAATAATGCCTTTCTCGACGGCACGACTGCTTAATAAATCCACCATGTCGTACATCAAATTAGCCAGATTAAAGTCATCCTGCTCCAGCACCAGCTTACCCGCTTCGATTTTAGAGAAATCCAGCACATCATTAAGAATGGCTAATAACCCCTGCCCGGAATTCAGTGCGGTGTCGACATAATGGCGCTGAGTGGTGTCTAACTCGGTTTCCTGCAGCAATCCAAGCAGGCCTAACACGGCATTTAATGGCGTGCGGATTTCATGTGACATCGACGCCACAAACTGGGATTTGTATTGATTCGCACGCTCAGCCATATCTCTGGCTTCAGACAAGGCCTCAACATATTGCTTGCGCTCAGAAATATCCTGCAGTGAGGCGGAAAAGTAGGTTAAGCCAGAAATATGCAGAGGAAATAACGTCAGCTCGACCGGGAATTTTTCACCGCTGCGGTGTTGCGCCGTGACTTCCACCCGACGATTAATAAAGGAGCCGGAACCATTTTTTTGATAATTTTTTAACCCGGCACGGTGAAACGCTCGTGCTTCTGGCGGAATAATTAAATCGGCCAGCGACTGACCAATCACTTCTTCGCGCAAATAACCAAACATCTGACAGGCAGCAATATTGAACTCCTCCACCTCATCATCCTGATTGATCAAAACAATGGCATTCACGTTATTGTCGATAATAGTGGAGTGCACCGCATGCTCCATCTTTAACACATCGGTATCGGCTTCACGCTCACTGACATTATAAAAATGCAACAGTACAAAATGCTGGTTACGATGCGAAAAACGCTGCAACGCCACATCCACCGGAAATAAATTATTACCCGCAGCCCGTGCAACGCTTAAGTGCTGTGTTGAAGAAGGTACTGAATCCGTTAATAGCTGCTTCAGATTGAGCGCCGGAAAGTGATATTGCATCGCCCGGTCAGACAAGCTCGACACCCCCAGCATGGTTAACGCCTGAGGGTTGTGGGCCACCAACCGATGCTCATCATCCAGCAACAACCAGGCACCAGGCATTGCCGCCAGAATATGGAACAGAAACGTATTTTCGCCCTCCGCAGGCTGCAACCGGGGAATCTTTTTCAGGGAGCCGGTGGCCCTCTGCAGGTAACGGGTACCCCTCTGCGGGTAACGAGTGGCCTTCCCTAAATGACTTGCCCAACGACGTTTTTTATAAAACATTCCATTCTCTCTGACACATCCCTGTTTCAGTTTAGACCATCGCCGCCTGGCATTCGCAAACAAGCTGCTAAGCACTCGCGAATAAGCCGCCAAGCAGCTTCAAACACTCATATTCAACAGTGGCGAAGTGCGTACCCAGTGGCGAATCCGACTCATCAGGCCCGGCAACCAGCGCTGCAGGCGATAACTTTCGCGAATAATTTCATCACCCAGCGTCGGTGAATTCATATCGTTAAAGACACAACCGGATAACTGCACATCCATCCCTGCTAAGCGCTCCATTGCCATGGTCAGTTCGGCCTGGCGGGTCACACCAGAACGTACCATCAGCAACGCGCCGTCACATTCAGCGGCGATCCGTTCGGCGGGCAGGTTATGACGATTAATGGCATTCAATGGAGAGGTATCGATAATCACCACATCAAACTGTTCCAACCAGGCCTGTAAACAGGCACTCAGAAACTGCTTTTCACGCAACATTAAATTTCCGGTAGGGGTGACCGGGGCTGGCAATACCGCCAGCTCTGACGGCAACTGCTCGTCATTGGTTTGATCGGGATAAGTAATTTCTGACGACATATAACGCTCCAGATCGTGCCAAGGCTTTTCTTCCAGCCCCATTTCCCGTGCAATGCAGGGGTGACAGAAATTCATATCTACCAGCAAGGTTTTATGCCCACCGGCAATCGCGCGCTTCGCTAATGCACACGCCAGGGTGGTAACCCCTTCTCCCCCATGACAGGAGGTAATTGCCAGAGTACGCACACCACGATCAATGGTCTGCGAATAAACACTTTCTAATTCCGCGTAATGGATCGGCAGTTCGACCTTTTCAGACATTGCCGAGATGGTTTCAATTTCTGAGCTTTTCACAAAATGATTCATAACGCCGCCGCTCCTAATGCATAAACAGAAAGAATACTCAGGGCATCAGTCACCCCTTGCATAAACACACGCCAGTTGCTGCGGGTCACGTTTGGCACATAGACCGTATCACCCTCACGAATCACCGGCAGTGTGGCAAAGTCCGGATCTTTGACAAATTCAACCAGATCAAACGAAGCCGATTGTTCGTTACAGCAGGAAGCGTTCACCACCACAATGCGTTCAACATAGGCTGCTTCGGTTGGTCCACCCGCCTGCGCCAGCAAATCAAGAATGGTCATATTGTCGTTAAAGCGGTAACGACCTGGCTTAGCGACTGAGCCCAGCACACGCACGGTGGTTTCTTTTTCTTCATCCAGCCAGTTGCGATCTTTTTCCGGGATATAGATGCTGTCACCCGGTTTTACGTCTGGCAGCAGGGTTTCATCACCGGTTTCAAAATACATCGCCAGATTCAGGCGCGACACACGGGGTTTATTGCCGTCGCGGTGCATGATGCGAATATTATGAATATCGGCGTTGGTTGACGGGCCGTCGGCCGCCGACAAGATATCTAAAAAGCCCATGCTTTCATCAAAGGCATAACGACCCGCAGCATTCACCTCACCAAACAGATAGATCGAACGCTCCGGTGCCTGACGCAGCCACTTGGATTTATTGTCCGTTGGATCTTGTGGTAATTCCGGCACCATCACGGTGTAACCAGCTTTTAAAACCGGCAGGTCTTCTATATGACCACCATTTTCATTAAATGACGCTAAATCAAACACCTTGCTTTCAACCCGACCATCTTCGTGACGCATCACAATTTGAGTGGCAGCAATATCGGCACGCTCTTCCGGGCCACCGGCATGGGCCAATAAATCGAAGACCGACATTTCATCCGACCATTCATAACGGCCCGGGCGACGAACCGCACCCATAATATAAATGGCACGTGAAGGCGGTACTTTTAACCAGGAGTTTTCATCGGTTGCGGTTTTTTCCGGTACAAAAATCGCGTCACCGGCAATGATTTCGGGTAAACCGACACTGCTGCCCTGCTCGGTATATTGTTGTAAATCGAATGGCACCACATCGCCGTTAGCGCGTAATAAACGAATCTGACGGGTCTCGGCAAAACGGGTTGGGCCACCAGCGTTAGCGAGAATATCCAGAAAGGTAGCGCCCTCCTGATTCTCAAAAGCACCCGGCTTCGGCACTTCCCCCATCACATACACCATGCGGGCACCAACTTTGACTTCTTTTGCCGCAATCGGAACAAAAACCGTGGCTCCTTTTTCCAGCTTAATCAGCTTATTGCCGTCACCATTATCGAGATACGCTTTTAAATTAAATAAGGTTGGAACGTTGTTATTAATGATGCGGATTTGCTCCACCCCGGCGTAACGGGTCACGCCACCGGCGCGCATAATCACATCGATCACGGTGCTGTGTTGTTTGAACGAAAACAAACCCGGGTTCTGAACTTCACCAAAGACTTTAATGGCATTTTGATCTTCTGCGGCATCACCACCGGATAATAAGGTCGCCGCATCAAAGTCTGCCTGAACGTTACCAATCAACGGTGAAGCCGGAATAAACAAGGTATCCATACTGCTTAACGCGGGAATAATGTCGTCGTTACCACTATCCAGATAGGCTTTAAAATTAAACTCAATCACTTGCTCGCCATCAGCTGACTGACGTTTTAACTGCATTTTATCCAGCTGCGCACCCTTTCGAACGCCGCCCGCCAGACTTAAGGCCATTTGTACGTTGGCACGACCAGTTGCATCGACGGGCAGCTCCACCTGACCCGGGTTATTCACGTAACCTAATACGGTAACTAATAAACGTTTTTCGCGGATAGCAACATCCAGGCGGGTAACGTCGCGATAAACCGAGGCCAGTGCTTGTTCGATAGCAATGCGTGCATGATTTAACTGCATACCTGCTACCGGAATTTCACCCACTTCCGGCAGTGCAATCACACCACGATTATCGACCGGAAAATCCTGATTTAATTCTTCTTCACCCGGCAGCGCGATAAACAACACATCGCCAATATGAATTTGCTCTCCAGACGATTGTGTTTGTTGCTGCGCTGCCGCTTGTTCCAGCACATCGTTGGCTTCGTTGACGGCTAACATTTCGCGCAGCTCCTGAGCCATTTGTTCCAGCTCATCGTTTTGCAGCGCATGGTCTTGCGCCATGGCAGAGGTAGCCACTCCAATCAGGGCAAGTCCCGCCCAGCTCAAAACAAACAGTCGCAATAATAAATGAGTCATGATTATTCTCCTTGCTGACGCGAGCGTTGCTCATACGCTTCGTGATACGAATAAGAAAAATCGTCATTTAAGTAGCGTTGAGTTTGTGTTTTGGAGGTGTCTTCAACATCCCGAACATCAAATTGCCATTGATTGACCCGCTCCGATTTAACAATGTCTTCTCGATTAATCGTTTCAGCAGCATCTTGCTCAGCACCAGCAGCCTGGGTAAAACCAAACTGCTGATCTAATTCGATATACAGCTGATCCAACGTTGCTTTTGGTTCCAGCACTTCGATATGAACGCGGCGATTTTTTAATCGACCCGCCCAAGTATTGTTGGTTGCGCGGGGTAAATGTTCACCAAAAGCACGAATGATCATCCGATCTTCGGCAATGCCTGTCGCCACCAATTCATCACGCACATGGCGAGCACGGCGCAGCGATAAATCCTGATTGTAATCATAAGAAGCGTTGGCATCGGTGTGGCCGTTCAGGCGCAGAATTAATGGTGGGTAGGCTTTTAAATAACGACTGGCAACCCGCAGATGCTCACGATACAGAGGTGACAACTGATCCGAATCGTTAGCAAAGGCATTATCACTGTTTAATAAATGACGCAGCATATACAGCGCATAACGGTAACGAAAATCGCTACTTTGCTTATGATTGCTTTCACTGGTCAGGCTACGGGTTGCTAAATTTTCAGGGCAATGGGTATGGCGCTTGATGTAAATTAATCGGCGTTCCAGTTCATCAACTTCACGATGCACAATCACCAAGGTGTTACGCGCGTCTTCTAACAGATTACCGTCTAACTCACGACGTGCGCGTTGTGACATCAGCGTCACCTCACGAACCCGCGCCGGAATACATTCACGGGCACCACGCAGGATTAAGGTATCCAGTTTGACATTATGGAGCTGCCACTGGGTCTCCAATGCGCCCTTGGATTCAGGAACAACGCCAATCCAGTCATCAATCTGATCCAGATAATACTGACGACTGGTATCGACCTGAACATCACCGCCCTGCCCTTGCTCCGGCCAGCTGCTGCAGCCAGTCAGAGTCAGGGTCGCTATGGCTGAAGCCAGAGTCAGCATTGGGGCAACAAAGGTGTGAAGGTTAATCTGCATCATGTTCTCTCCGAATCGTCTTCTGACTTAATCAAGCCTGCCGCTTAATGAACGACTGCCACTGAGCGCTCTTTTTCACCCAGATAACCGGATAAAGACTCAAACACCGGAATGGTGTTAGTGATTTTTAAGATATCCAGCAGTTCTTTGGGCTGACCTTGCACACCAATCAGCACCATTTGGTGTTGCTGGGCCACTAAGCGCTTGTATAAAAACACCAGAGCACCAATGCCAGAAGAATCGATAAAACGAACATTGCTCAGATCCACAATCACATCGCTGCCGTTCACCGCCAGGTCTTCAAACAGATTGCGAACGCTACCAACACTGCTGACATCAAAGTCGCCGCTTAAGCTGATCACCTGATCTTCATTACATACATAGCTGACAAAACTCATGGCTTATTCTCCGCCTTGTGAAATACAACAGAGATAGAGCAAGGCTGGTGCCAGCCCCAACAAGCTCAATACTTTCAATGACTTAAGGAGATTTAGCCGATAAATTGGGCTGCGAATCCGGGTGGATTCTCAGGATGCTTTGCAAAATGCAATGCAGGAGGTTTTGCAGAGTGGTTATTTATCCGTCATATTGCCAAAGCCTATTTACATGATTTAGATCTTTCCTCTCTGAAACCTCTAAGGTTACAATTACTTCTATGATCAAGAGCTTTATCCATAAGGGTCTGCAAAGGTTCTATCGATCAGGCAATACATCTGGCATCCAGAAGAAGCATGAGAAAAGGCTACGCCTTATTCTTACCAACCTGGATCAAGCTGAAACCCCTGACGATATGGATTTACCCGGCTTGTTTATGCACCAGCTCAAAGGGGAGCGAAAAGGTATTTGGTCAGTACGAGTCAGCGGTAACTGGAGAGTGACTTATCGCTTTGATGGTAAAGATATTGAAATCGTGAATTATGAGGATTATCACTGATGACCATGTTTAACCCTTCACACCCGGGCGAAATACTAAAAGAGCTGATCATCGAATCACTGAATTTAACCATTACTGATGCTGCCAGCCACTTAGATATCAGCCGTAAAACCTTATCAAAAGTGCTCAATGCACGAGGTGCCATCACCCCTGAAATGGCCGTACGCCTTGAGATGGCTTTTGGTAAACCCTCAGCAGATCACTGGTTGCGCCTGCAAAATGCGTATGATTTATGGCAGACCCGTCAGCAAAAAGACTCTCTGCAAGTTTCGCCTTATAAATTTGAAGTAGCGTAATCCGTTTTTCTCCTTAGCTCGCTAATAAAAGCTAACGGAAATACCCGCGCGACAAACATCAGCACCAGCATCAACAGGGATAAGCTCAGCCCGGTAGCGAGCTGCGCAACGTCATTCCAGTCGTTGGTTAGTCCTTGATGGCCGGCGACTAACAGCCCGGCAATCAACACACTCAAAACCCAGCGACGATGCTGATATGGCAACGGCAGCAAGTATTGGCTAACGATATAAAAGCTCAACAGGCGTAAGCCATACACCAGCAATAACACCCACACGGCTCCCCACACGCCATAAACTGGTACCAGCCACCAGTACCCCGTGATCGCCACTGCCGCACAAGCCCACTGAATCCACATTTGCGATTGGCTGGAGTTGCCAGCGAAGCAGCCAAGATTCAGCAAGTCTCCGGCATTTTTCAGTACATTCACCAGTGCCAGCCACACCACGATGCTGGCGGCCGCGTGGTAACTTTGCGGAAGCACCAGTAATACAAAGGCCGGTAAGGTCAGCACCATCGCCGCCCCGAGAAAGATGCCAATATTGGTACCGAGCAACGCAAAGTCAGCGCAGCGTTGTGGGCCATTGTCTTGCTGTAAAAGCTGGAAGCGAGCAGGAAACCACCATAAGGCAAAAGGCTGCATCATCAGCCCCAGAATCAGGGCAAACTTACTGGCGATGGCATACACCGCCAATTGCTCTACCCCGACCCGGTCGGCCAGCAGCCAACGATCCAGTCCGGTAATAGCAAACAGTCCCATGCGGCTTAACACGATTGGTCCGCCATAACGGCTGAGCTGACCAACAACCGTGCGATTCAGGCTGACAATTTGGCTGAAACCGCCGCTCTGGCGCAGCAGATAACGAATCAGCAGGCAAACCAGCATGGTGCTGGCAATCGCTCCTGCGATCAGCACCGCCTGAATATTGCTGTACGCATCCGAGTCAGATTCCAGCAACAGCACAATCAGGCTGGCCTGCAGCAGTACTTTAATCACGTTGTAGATACAAAATTGCTTTGCCATCGACTGCATACGCATCAGGGTCAGAGGAATCACAATCAGACCTTCAGCCAAGGTCGGCACTGCAATTAACCACAATTCAAGCTGACCAATACCAAGTGGCAACAACGCCAACAACTGACTCTGAAAAACGGCTAACAACAGCACTGCCAACAGAGTAATTACCAGAGTTAAGCCGGTGCAGCTGGCAACAATTGTTTCGCGCTGGCGGGTATCGGCTTCTCCGACAAACCGGTACAGGGCTTCCACCAAACCAAAGCCCATCACAATGGTGCCGATGTCCGCTAGTACAACCAAAGCCTCCAGCAAACCGTACTCCATTGGCGTGAGCTGGCGGGTCAGGTAAGGCATCATCAATAACGACACCCCTTTCATCAGTACAATACCAATGCCGTAGTAGAGCGCCTGGCTGACCACACCGGAAGTCTGTTTATCAGCAGTATCAGTTTTCATGACGCACCTCCTCCACCCACTTGGCTGCGCCAACCGCTTGAAACTGACGTGATAGCTGAGCGGCGCAAACATCGGCACTAAAGCGGGTTTTTACCTGGTGATACGCCAGACCTGTTTTTAAATGAATACGCTGCTGGCCTTTATCAGGGTCAGCCAGATCATCCAGCAATTGCTGCAGCGTACAGGCCAGAGAATGAGGGTCATTGTGCTTTGCAATCCAGCCACTGTATTCATCCAGAATTTCACCTGTTGCCATCAGATCGGTAGTGACGATGGGAATCTTGCTTGCCATGGCTTCTTTTAAAACCAACGGGCCAGTATCCATAATGCCCTCGCTGGTTTTGCAAAATGGCAGCACCAACGCCTGATAAGCCGAGATATGCTCACTCACCCACTGGCGAGATACCGCTCCGAGAAAATGCACCTGTTGCTGTAATCCCAACTGTTCAACCTGCTCGGTCAGTTGCTGTTGCATCGGGCCAGCACCAGCAATATCAATATGCGTTGTTGCCGGTAACTGCGTCATTGCCTGAATTAAATCGGGTAAACCTTTGGTTTCTGACAAGCGACCCAGAAATAATAATTTATTGTTTTTTTCTTGATTGTTTGTTTTTTGATTTTTCTTTTCCTTGGGGCTGCCTTGCTTGTCCGAACAAGAGTAACGGGGATAAAAAGTCTGGGTGTCTACGCCACAAGGAATATGAACAACCGGTGTTTCGGGTGATATGGCCTGAAACTCGTCATGCATTCGTTTGCAAACTGCAACAACAAAATCTGCATTTTGCAATTTACTTTGCAAATTCTGCGGCGTTTTATAAACATCAGAACCGTGGCTGGTAAACGAAACACTCACACCAGACAGACGCGCTGCGGTAATTCCCATCACGGCCGGAGACCAGGCAAAGTGACAATGAATGTGTTGCCCCTGATGACGCTTCAAAAGACACATCAGTTTAAAACCATTCAGTAAAACAGAGCGTGTCCGAACACCTTCCTGCTGCTGAGCAAAACGCCAGGCCGATAGCAGTGACGACAAATATTCATCCCCTTTCAACAAGGCCACTACAACATCAAAAACCCATAAAATCAGGCAGTTAAGCAGGGTAATAACTGACACATCGGCTAATGATAAAAAGCACTCGGCCAGTCCTTCGTCCCCGGCCTGACACGGTTCATCCCGTCTTATTAAACACACCGGAACGACCCGGTGACCCTGACGTTCAATCGCTTTTATTTCTGTTGTAACAAAGGTTTCGCTCGCTACCGGAAACTCAGAAAGCACATATAAAATCGTTTTCATCATCACACTCCTATTAGCTTTTAGGCCGTGAACCCATGCTCTGTTTATTTCACTCGGTTAATGAATCTTTGGCATTTGCTTTGCTCATTAACATTTATGTTTGATGTGATTCAGCAATGACAATGCCAACCAAAACATAAAAAACGGAGCACAATTATGAATCTGAAATTACCCAGCCGGGAAAAACGCGCAGCACGATTTAAAAGCCAATGTTGTGTCAGCGTGGTGATTCCAACGTACAATTGTCTGGAGTTTTTACCGCGCGCAGTTCGCAGCATTCTTGATCAGGGTATTCACAATCTTGAAATACTGATTGTTGACGACAACTCCAGCGACGGTACCTGGCAATGGCTGCAAGAACAGCAAAAACAGATTCCTCAGCTGCGCAGTTATCGTTTACGAGGAGTCGGTTCAGCCAGAGCCAGAAACTTTGCTCTGAAACGTGTGCGGGGTGAGTACATTGCTTTTCTTGATGCCGATGATTATTGGCATAGCGGAAAATTAAAGAAGCAGCTGGATTATCATCGCAGTGATCCACGCATCGTGATGAGCTTTACCAATTACCATCACACTACACCAGAAAACACCGACCTGGGTGACTGCTTTGGTTTCTGGCCACACTTTAATCAGATCGCCATTAAAGATAATGAATTTCACGAACTGGACGGCGCTGCTGAAAAAATATTCAGCGAAAATGTGATTGGCACCTCTTGTGTGATGGTCAAAACCAAAACTCAGAAAATGATCGGCGGCTTTGATCATAAACTGAAATCCGCCGAAGACTGGGATTTATGGATGCGTTTTTGCAAAGCAGGACGCGTTGCATATTGCCACGAAGAACTGATGGAATATCTGGTGCGTCCGGGTTCAAAAACCAGCAACCGCCTGCGTCGCCTCAATCATATGAAAATTATTATGAGACGCCACGAGGGTTATGTGAAACGCCACAACATCTGGGCCGTGATGCAGGCGCATGGGCGTTTAGCCACGGGTTATGCCGAACACTATGCCGAGCAACAGCAGTATCTGCGTGCATTCTGGCACCAAGCCAAAGCAACCCTGCTGAATCCATCCAAACGCAACGCCAAAGCCGCATTGGCGCAGTTATACTGGGCAATGAGAAATAAAGCACCTGCTGCCTGAATACAACAGACAGGTTAAACCCGGCATAAGGATATGCCCCATCTTTATTCCTGCCCCAAAGTGCGTTATAAGGCACTCATGAAAACACCCAAACAACTCCAGCCCTTAATTGCCGACGGCATCATCGACGAAGTACTCAGCCAACTGATGAGTGGTAAAGAAGCCACCGTTTACAGCGTACGTTGCGGCGATGAAATCCGCTGCGCCAAAGTCTATAAAGACGCACTCAAACGCAGCTTTAAAAAAGCGGCGCAATATCAGGAAGGCCGTAAAGTCCGCAACTCCCGCCGCGCCCGAGCGATGGAGAAAGGCTCTAAGTTTGGCCGTGCTCAGCAAGAAGAAATCTGGCAAAGCGCCGAAGTCGATGCCCTGTACAAACTGCAAGCCGCAGGCGTTCGGGTACCTGAGCCTTACGGCTGCTTTGACGGCGTACTGGTGATGGAGCTGATTCGCGATGACGAAGGTGATGTCGCTTCCCGTCTGAATGACGTGGCAATGAGTGCCGAACAAGCTCGCGAAGACCATCAGCTGATGATGCACTATATTGCTCGTATGTTGTGTACCGGCATCGTACACGGCGATTTATCCGAGTTTAACGTGCTGGTCGATGACTATGGTCCGGTGATTATCGACCTGCCCCAGGCCGTCGATGCCGCTGCCAATAACAACGCCAAAGCCATGCTTGATCGTGATGTGCGTAATATGAATGTGTATTACGGCCAGTTTGCACCAGAGCTGATTGAGAGCCGTTACGCCGATGAGATGTGGGATTTGTACGAAGACGGCAAGCTCACACTGGATACCCAGCTGACCGGGTTGTTTGAGGATGCTGGCGAAGCCGCGGATGTGGATTCGGTATTAGAAGAAATCAAAGCCGCCTTTGCGGAAGAGCAAGAACGGCTGGAACGTATTCAGGATGCTGAAGCAGGCTAACGCCTGCTGATGGTTTCTGAGTTTACTTCAGTCGCCATAAATCACGTTCGGCATGCTTGGTAATCTGCGTGCTTTGATGGCAGATCTCCGTCACCCGCTCTAACTTCAGCTTGGTGCCCTCAGCAATGGCCTCAAGGGTATGAAACCCAGCATTCCCGGGGTTATCCTGCATATGACACAAGATTTCCCCTTCATTCATTTTGAAGTCAAACAGTTTGCCCAGCCAGATTTTCAGGCCTATCACAAACACCAGCATGCCGATCACGGCAATTGCGATAATTATTTCTAAAGACATAAACACCACCTGTTGAAGTGCCGCTATCATAGCGTAAATTACGTCAGTATGGCTCCCGATCCTGCTTAATAGTTGATATGGGTTCGGTATTAGTAAAAAGCCTGATTGGTTATATTTGGCGCTTATGGGCGAACCGTGATTGTTGCCGACACCAGTGTATGGGGGGATTATCTTAATGGTGTAATCAGCCCATTCACTGACGAGCAGGATAATAATCTGCTTGAAAGCAAGGTCGTGCTAGGCGACCTGATCTTACTTGAAATATTGCAGGGAATAAAAAGCGACAAGGGCTATCGCACTACTCAAAAACTGCTGAGCCAGCTGGATCAATACGAGATGCTTGACAGTAAGATGACAATCCAATGCGCGGATAATTACCGCACACTCAGAAAACGTGGCATCACCATTCGTAAAACAGCCGATGTAATTATCGCCACGTTTTGTATTGAGAATAAAATTCCATTGCTATTTACCGATAGAGATTTTAAGCCGTTTGTGGAGCATTGCGGTTTGGTTTCAGCAGTTCCTGTTGTCTATGGCCGAAGAAGCGTTCAATTGCTGAACGCCCGATGAAGTGTACTATAAATTTTAGCTGTAGTAGCTTAGGCTTAATTGAAATAGTCTGCTTTAGCTGGTGTATATCAAATTAAATAACCAAAATTTTCTACAAAAACATTTATCTCTTCAAAAAAATCATACCGTGGTCAGTAACTTCGGTAACATTACATATATTAGGAGTTTTTGTATCTTGAATATAAACAACAATGCTCTTCTCCATAGAAAATGCTGCAAGGGCTGTAGAGTATTCACTTCTTCCTGCGGCATTTTCAAGGTTGGTATGAAGAGTATGACCGCTACTTAATGTAATACACCCCTTACCCCAACGAATACCTATATCATCAATATCAACAACGATTTCTTTAGCAGAAAACGCATTAAACGATGCGAGAAAAATTATTGATGCAACAAGATATTTCATATTAATCCCCAATGTATTACTAGGACCTGCCTTTATGAATTAAGCACAAAAAGGGGCCATGTATCTATTCTATTCATAGTAACTTAACTATTTTTACAACCAGTTAGCCTAAGTCTTTAAAAACTAACTTTTCTATCACAAAAGTATCACCAAAAAATTAAACGGGCAAGCTCGAATACCAGCTCGCCCGAAGAGATTTTCCTGACAATAAGATTTACGAAGAAACCCGATACCCCTCCGGGTTACGGCTCTGCCAACGCCAGCTGTCCTTCACCATATCCCGCACATCCAGCTCTGCCTGCCAGCCCAGCTCATCTCGGGCACGGCTAACATCGGCATAACAAGCCGCCACATCGCCCGGGCGGCGGCCACTGATCTGATACGGCACATCGACCTGATTACAGTCTTTAAAGGCATTCACCAGCTCCAGCACACTGAGGCCATGGCCGGTGCCCAGATTAAACGCCTGCACGCCAGCAATGCCATTTTCAGAGAGCAGTTTATCTACCGCTTTGACATGCCCTTTGGCAAGGTCCACCACATGAATATAGTCACGCACGCCAGTGCCATCGCAGGTATCGTAATCACCACCAAACACCGATAAACACTCGCGTTTGCCAATCGCCGTCTGGCTGATAAAAGGCATCAGGTTATTGGGAATGCCATTTGGGTCTTCACCAATCAAGCCGCTTTTATGCGCCCCCACCGGGTTAAAGTAGCGCAGTAATGCTACTGACCAGGGTTGAGTAGCGTGATTTAAGCGGTCGGCATTGGGCAAATCGCGTAGCATATCTTCGATGATTAACTTCGAGCGACCATACGGGTTGGTTGCCGATAATGGCATATCTTCGGTTAACGGCAGTGTTTGCGGATCACCGTAAACCGTGGCCGACGAGCTGAACACCAGATTTTTCACCCCGGCATCCAGCATCGCCTGAATTAATTTTAGTGTGCATTCGATATTATTTTCATAATAAAAAATTGGATTTTCGCAGGATTCACCCACCGATTTTAATCCGGCAAAGTGAATAACAGCATCAATGGCGTGTGTATTAAATAATACGTTCAGGATATCGCCATTACGCACATCACCTTCAATAAACGAGATAGACTTTCCGGTGAGTTGCTCAACACGATGAATCGACTCACGACTGGAGTTGCTTAAATTATCGAGAACTAATACCTCGTATCCGGCTTCAATTAACTCTACACATGTATGAGAACCAATATAACCAGCACCACCCGTTACTAAAATCATATACAACTCCTGAAAAAGTTTTCACTTATTCGTCCTGAACTGATCATCCAATATTATTTTTAAATTGTGTTTATATATGCATCGCAATTTGCAACGCGTTTTGATATTTCGGTTTATGGTTTAACGTGACGGTTTAGCTTGCTACTTTATTTTGTCACTGCATTTTGCTGTTCAAGAAGGCGATTACCGGCCTGGGTCACCGCCACACTGACCGCCAATAAAATATATAAGGGCCAGGTAAAACCTTGGGTTAAAAAGGTGCCCGACACCATAAAACCGGCTAATCCAGCCAGGGTTGATTGTGCAGTTGCAAAAATCACCGGAGAACACTGTTGCTGCTGATATAAGGGCAGCAATTTATTAACCAGCCTTCTCATGCCAATCACCAGTTTGATGGCTAAGGTAATAAATACAATTAAGCCGACATATCCGGTTTCTGCTAACACACCAAACCACGTACTATGTACAGCATGGTTCATGCCATCCCAGTGTGGAGAATAAAAGAAATAGTTGGAGGTAAAGTTATTTAAACCAACACCCGTTAATGGATGTGTATTGGCCATATTAAATGCAGCTTCCCAGGCGTATAACCGCCCTTTTGCCGATTCATCAATACCATCTTCGGCGGCACCACCAGAGCTACGATCGGATATTCCAGCCATCGCTAATAAGGCAATTAATGCAATACCACCCAGGCTAATCAGCAGCAGTTTTGATTTAACTTTATACAAACCAAACACACCGGACACCGCCAGAATAGCCAATAACCCGCCCCGGCTTTGGGTTGCCAGAATTGCACTAGCAATCACAAAATACCCGATTACACCGAGTATCCGGCTAAAACGCCCCCGGCCTTTGGTCAGCGCCAGACCCGCAGCAAAGCTGATTGGAAACGACAACACCAGCGCCAGATCGTTTGGATCACCTAATACCGAACGCATATCCCGGGCAATGGTCACCCGGGTGCCTTCTACCAGCCCGATGCCATTGGCTTTGTTGTTTAAAGCCACCAGACCAATCGCAATACCGGCAATCACAATCATATTCGCCAACAAGGCAAATTGTTTTTCTTCCCGCACCATCCAGGCAATGGCAAATACCATAATGGCGATTTTGGAATAACTGCCAGTAAACATACCAATCGCCATACCGCGGTTACTGGCAAACATTAAACCGACGGTGACCAGCGCAAAAAACACCAGAAACCAGGTTAGCTCCGTTGTCATAAAAGGCTGAATTTTTCGGGTAATAATCAGATGCCAGGCCAGTGCCGCCAACGAAGCCAGCGCCAGTAACAAGGGAATTTTAAACGGCATTAAAAACGGAAAGGCTTCATGAATACGAAAGAATGAAAAAATAATAAAACCCAGACACATCAGAAAAGGCATGGTCAGCACACCCACCACCGCCAACGGTGCCAGGCCCGCCACCACGATCAGCAAGGGATGAGGCAGAAGATTCCAGGCCATCCCAATCAGGGAGCACAACACCACCAGCGCCACACCTTTAACGCGGTTGTCTTGTTGCCCCTGAGTGCTGAATAAGCCCTCCATATTACTGACCACGACCCAGCACCATCACTTTAATGGTGGCAAACACAATACCGATATCGGCTTTTATCCAGTTATACACTGACGTTAAAGACAGGCTGTAGGAAAGGTCGTAACCCAGTTTATTTTTGACATCATCAAGGCATTCGTCATAGCCCTGATGCACCTGAGACAAGCCGGTAATACCGGGTTTAACACCATAGGTACGATCGGTAAAATACGGAATCTGCTGCTCCAGCCGACGACAAAAGCTCGGGCGCTCCGGGCGTGGGCCAATCAAAGACATATCTCCCCGCAGCACATTGATAAATTGTGGCAATTCATCAAGACGGGTTTTGCGTAAAAAATTGCCAACCCGGGTAATACGCGCATCATTTTTTTGAGCCAGTGTCGGGCCACTTTGTTTTTCCGCATCCTGAGCCATGGTGCGAAATTTAATCATCATAAATACATCGGTTCGATCGGGTAATGACTGTCCGACCCGCAGTTGTTTAAAGAACACCGGCCCCTGGCTCTCCGCACGAATGGCCAGAGCAATCAATGGAAACAGCGGTAACACCAGTAACAACCCAAGCCCGGCTGCCAGCACATCAAATAACCGCTTAGCCTGGGTCACCGCAGAAGGAATAAACTGCCCGGATAACGACTGGTGGCGCTGCCAGATAATGGTTTTGCGGATATTTTTTGCCCGCCCGACGTTTACTGAAATGCTATGGCTATTCATAAATCTGCCCTCTTAATTATTTTCAGCCAGCTTTACCAAGGCTGTTGTTTTTTATTCATCAGGGTATTGAGCAAATACTTTGCCGATCCGATCAGGCCCATAAAATGACCAATGCAGAGGTAGCTGACTAACCTGACTACTTTATGATTCAGCAAGCGCTGCAACCCGCTATTGTGCGCTTGAGCATTTGTCAGGTAATAAGCCGCGGCCAGCACATAAACTGCGATCTGCAGCAGATACGTCAGCGCCCAGAACCAATGATGAGGCGCCAGCCAGGCCGACAGCAGCAATACCGCCAGCATGCAGTACGGCATCAGCACCCGTAAAAACTTGCCCGAGGTGAACATCCAGCTGGCCCAACCCAGATCAGGCAGCAGCAAACGCTTAAGTCGCAGAATCTGTTGCATATTGCCTTGCGAAATGCGAATCCGGCGCTGAGCATCCATTTCCATATCGCTGGGCTCGGTTTCAAAAATCTGCAGTTCCGGATCAAACAAGGCATTAAACCCTTGTGCCACGCCGCGCATCGGCAGGATAAAATCATCATTGATGGTGTCGAATTCCAGCGGCTGACAAAGGTGATGGCGAATGGCATAAAACGCGCCCGGCGCTCCCATAACCGCCCCCAGAGAGCCTTCCATCGCCCGAATCTGATTCTGATAATTCCAGTAAGCCTGCTCATTGCTTGTCTCATCAGAGCTTGAACCATCAGAGCTTGAACCATCAGAGTTTGAAGCATCACCTGGCTTCATGGTGGCTTTAATAACCGAGTAATGACCCGTCACTACTCCCACATTTGGGTGACACATAAAGTGATGCGCCATACGCCAGAAACAATCAGCCGCCAGCACCGCGCTCACATCAGAGAAGGCCATAATATCGGCGTCACACTGCTGTATCGCTTCGTTAACCATGGCAATTTTTCCGCGATTTTCCGGGTATTCCACCACCTGGATATCCAGCTCCGACAGGGAGAATTCGGTAAGCGCCGAACGGGCACGGGCGGCAGTCTGATCGCTGCAACCATCACACAACACGGTAATTTTAAGTTTGTCTTTGGGGTAATCCAGCCAGGATAAGCTGGTTAATTTCTGGTAAATGTACGCTTCTTCGTTATATGCCGGAATATACAAATGTACCTTCGGCACCCGGCGATCCCCCACACAATTGCGGAAGTTACGCGATGCAATTGTTGACCGGCGCGCGCTACGAAGGCGTAAGGTCGAGAGTGCTTTCAGCATCAGCGGATAACCCAGATGGTGATACACAATTAAAAAAATTAGAGCGGCTGCAATTACCTGAGCCATCACGGTATTGTCTGAAATATTCATCGTTATTCACCTCTAACGTTAAACAACCGTTGTAAAACCGGATTTAAGAAATGTTTTAAACCAAATTCTGATACGCCTTCACCATCACCGCTAAATCGCGGCACTGGGTAATAAAATTGCGCGGTGAGTGATTTCTGTCAGCAGTTTTTTGCTGTTCTTGCATAACCTTTTGCAAGTTTGCTGCCAGCGTCTTACTGCACTGCGGCTTTGACAGGTAACCCGTTTCAGGGCAAATGGCTTCTGAGCAGCCACCGACATCGGTTAATACCACCGGAATACCGCAGGATTGCGCCTCCAGCGGTGATAATGGCAGCCCTTCTTTCAGCGACGCCATGGTGTAAATATTCAACGCCTGATAAAACGGCAGCATATTGTTGACTGCGCCAAGCCATTGCACCCGATGCGCAACGCCCAGTTGCTCGGCTTGTTGTTGCAAGGTGGTTTTTAACGGGCCGTCACCGGCAATCAACAATAAATAATGCTCAGGTAATTGCTGCATGGCCTGCAGCAAAATGTGATAGCCCTTCTCTTTCACTAATCGCCCGGCGCACCCCATCACCACCGGCGTAAGCGTTTTGTTATTATTCCAGTGACTCAAACCCAATGCCGCCAGGGCTTGTTGTTGATCACCGGCAATAAATTTACGGCTATCAATACCGTTACAAATCACCTGAGACGGATAACTCAAACCAGCCTGCTGCATAGCGCTGCGAACCAGCTTGGCGTCTGCCACCAATTTAGGTTGCCCAATAGTTAATGCCAGCTGTTCCAGCCAACGGCGTTTGCGCGATTGCAGATGCCAGGCATCGTGCTCGGTATGAATGCGCCCGGGCACCTGAGCAATACGAGCGGCCAAGCCAGCGTAAATTAACGGCCCGATATGATGGCTATGAATGACATCTGCCTTTAATTGTTTAAACAGTTGCACCAGCTGCCACACCGTACTCATACGCCAGCCCGGCTTTTTATTGAGAAAAATAACTTGTGACTGATGCTTTGCTAAACGCGACCAGTGTGCAACGGCCGTGGGGTAATCCCCTTCCAGGCTGATGACATAACAGCGATTGTTGTTTGAGCGCTCAATTTCATCCGCCATCTCCAGTGCCATGGTTTCAATACCACCGGGGGATAAATGTTGCACAACCTGCACGTACACTTTTGGCTTAGCATGATGGGCATTTTTCATGATTTCACCTCAACATTGAGCGTCTCTTTTGAGAAATAACAGTCGGATTCAGATAACGGCTGCAGCTTAGGAATGCGGCTTAACACCGGAGCCTGAGTAAATTGCTGTAACTGATCGCTACGACGAATACTGGTATCCATTAATTCGGTAATCAGCGCCAAACCCGCTCCCAGAGCAATGCCACCAATCAAACCGGAAATAACAAACACCAACACCGGCAAGTTGGAGGGATGAGTTGGGGTAAAGGGTTCATCAATAATTTTGATACGGTTTTTTTCTTCAAATTTACCCAACGAGCCGGTGACCTTAGCCATTTCATAACGTTTTAAAAACTCGTTATATAAGTTTTTCCGGGTATCTAAATCACGCTCCAGCTCAATCATTTCCTGCTCAACCGAGGCGTACGCGTGAACCTGTTCGTCGGTATGCTGAATTTGCTGTTTCAGACTGGTAATTTCCTGCTGCAGGCGTTGTTCCAGCGTTTTTGATTTGCGCACGTCTTCTAACTGACTGAGCAATAGCGAAGATAATTGATTACCACCAACCGACTCTGGCACATCAATTTCAGCCTGAGCCGCGCTACTGGCCAGCCCGGAACTCATCGCCAGGTTCCACAGTTTTTCGATTTGTTGCGGCGTTAACCTGGCTGTTTTTTCAATCAGGCCATTACGTTTTTGTTTAATGTGTTCCAACTGACGCTGTACCGAAATCACCCGGGAATGCTGGTTGGTATAACGGGCGCGTAGCAATGCCAACTCGCTGGTTAACGCCACGATACGTTTTTCTAACGCACCCACCACCGGGTTGGTTGACGATAATTGTTGATCAATACTGCTGACTGCCGCACTGGCACCAGCCAGCTCCACTTCTTTTTGTGCTAACAGCTGGCGCAGCTCACGCAAGCGCTTGACGTTACCGCCGTGGAACGCAGGCAAAATAGCCGCGTTTTTTTGTTTAAAAGCGGATAGTGCTTGTTCTGCTAATAACAGCTGGGATTTTTGTTGGTTAATTTGTTCGCGAATAAATTCTTCTGATTTAGCAATCGATGAACGCTCCGGTGCCAGCAACTGTTCAACAAAATGCAAACTGACGACTTCAAGGATTTGTTTCATATCGCCGGGGTCGCCGGAACGATAGGAAATCTGCACCAGGTCTTTACCCATTTGATTCACCTGAATGCCCGATGCCAAACGCTTCATTAACTGATTGCGTTCGCTGTCACTGGTGGTGTCATCGGTGAGCTGTAATTCATCCACCACCGCCGATAACACATGACGGCTATGAAGCAAGGTATCGAGTGCTGCCATACGCTCTTTTAAATTAGTGGAGACCGATAAATCTTCCAGAAACGGATTTAATTTCGACGTTTCCTGAATCAGAATGGTGGTATGGGTATCGTAAATTTTACCGCGTGTTTTACCGATTACTGCACCGATTAATGGCAATAATAAAATCGGGATAATAATCAGGTAACGCTGTCGCCAGGCCGCGATTAAAATCAGATAGACATTTTTCCAGGCGCTGTTATTGCTCATAACGCACCTCGTTAGGTTTTTGCTCTAAAGTAAGCACTAAAGAATGTGGCGCCATCTGAGCACGATAATGCTGTTGAATAGATAAACCGCGAGGTACAAACGGACGCAGAGAGTTGCCACGTTTATAGCTGCTTAACCAGTCAGGGCCAATTTCGATGGAAAGACGATAATTTTCCAATACCTCGACGTGTTGCAGCAAACCGTATAACTCGATGCGCTGCTGGTCCGTCAGCTCATGAGTGTTTGCAGCAAACTGCCACTCAAGGCGATTACCCTCTGCCGGAGCTATCAATGATGTTTGAGCTGGAGACGCGTGAGCTTGCTCTTGCTTCTGTACATTCATCGCCTGCTGGAAAACATCCGCCGGTTTAAACGCAGGCTTATTCGCGCAACCGGTTGCCATCAGGGCAACCATAACCAGCAGCAACGCCCGGCCTGCACATTTAAATGGTTTAGTATTGGTGACAAACAAACCCATCGCTATTCTCCTGAATCGTTGCATTTTGCAATGCAAAACCTGCTCTCTCAGGAGGTTGTTTCAACCATCATGCCAACGGCATCATAGGGGTGAGCGCCAACAGCATCATAAGGAGAGCGCCAACCGGGTAATTGCCTTTCGCCAACGGATTAATTGCAAGGAAGAGATTGACGCCACGTCCTGCCAATCTTCCCCCACCTGCTGTTGAATATCTCTGAGTAAGGCTTCGGCCGCAGGAGTGGATTGTTGCTGTAACCACTGAAACCAGGCCAGGTCGTTATAGCCACGCATCAGCTCAAACAAACGCATATCCACATCGGGTAAAGGGCTGCACGGCGTGGGCTGTGGCGGGAAAAACTGGTAATCCGCTTCCCGGCCATCGGTCGGATCATAAGGGTTCGCTGTAGGCATCCGGCCATGCCATTGAACGTAAGCCTGCGCATCCGAATGCCACAACATCAGCCCGGCAGCATGGCGATACTTCGGCATATTGTATAGCCAGACTTTTTTAGATTGAGCCAGCTGCTGAATGTCGTGATGACTGGCTTCAAAGCCGTGATTAATCAGCAGTAAATCACCGGATTCTGCCAATACAATTTGCTCTGCATGATTTAATTGCAGCGCAGTTTTCAGCGGTGACACCTCGTTTTTTAAAGTCAAACGTGCATTTTCTGATGTTAAACTTGCAACTTGATTTGCAGAATGCAAACGCTCAGCGTCTCGATGTATCTCATCGTACTGACCTGGCTGAGCTTCATCACCAATCGACCAGTACAGATGAGAGTGCGTAGAAGGCTGGTTTTGTATGCGACTTAACTGACGCTGTAATCCCTCTGTGTTCAGTATCGCTTTCAATCGTTTATAGGGCGTATAGGCCAGCAAATCCTGTTGCGGATAAAAGCGCTGGTACAGGGTCAGTTGCTGCTGCCAGAACGGCAGATTATCAGCAGTTGGCGTCACCAGAGGCGGTGCCAGTGCCTTCAGCCCGGTTTTCTGCAAAAATCTGAGGTCGCAATAGGTTTGTGCCAGGCGATACGGGCGAAACTCATCAAACCAGTTCAGAGCTGGGTTATCATCCAGATAAATACCGACGCTTTTACCGGAATAGTCCAAGGTCATCGGCAGGCGTTGCAGCGTATGCTCGGCCATGATCTCAACCTGCCCTGCATCAGAATCTGGCTGATGTACAAAACGGATACGGTGTTTCGTTGCTGCTCGATCGCTTGCGAGCCCAGCAGCCGATACGCTGTTATCCGGGTAAAAAAAGGCATGCAGCAGATATTGTCCGGCAGCGTACTCCGACTCGGGCGATTTCAGATGGCGTATATCTTTAATCAGCTGCAACTGGCTACCCTCCCGGTACCAGCTAGCCTGAGCAATACGAAACTCAGAGCGAAACCCCGGGATATCCGCCTGCAACTGCACGTTTTTCAGCTCTGTTTCTTTCAAGCCAGCTTCGCTATCAATAAAATAACGAACCACAAATGGCTGATTACTCGCAATCCGTTCCGGATTAGCTAATGCAGCCTGCTGCAACGACGCTGGCAAGGTCTTCTTTACGTGCCAATGTTGCTGGAAATACTCCTGACGTTGTCGCTCTACAGCCGTTAATAAATTGCCGTCATTCACTCCACTTAAGCTGCTCTCAATCGGCTGGAGCACCAGACCAGCAACATAACGTTCGGACGGGGTTTCACCCAGAAAACGGATTTCAATCGAACTGTGGCCACTGATATCCAGCGGAAATTGCTGTCTCAGCCCACGCTTCTGCACAATATCTTGCCAAGGAGAGTGTGCGGCGGCTTGCTCGTACAAGGATAAATACTGTTGTTGATACCAGTTTTTAGCGCGCTGTTCTGAAGAAAGCTGCCCATCGTAATGAATGCCATTAATTTCAACATCCAGATTGTGCTGTCGCGGTAGGTTTTCCCACTCCCCCACATCTTCACGAAATAAGGTCAGCTGCCAGAAACGACCCGCCGCCAACATAGCGGAAGTCACCGGAATACTGAGCGTATCAATTCCGGCAATGCCATCCTGCAACCAGGGTTCAGGCCCGGGGCGGTTCACTCCACGTAACAGACCCTGTAAGCGAATCCGGTTACTCAGCGGCTGTGCCGGTGTCAACGCCATCACACCGGGCAGAACCGGGCTGTCTGACGTACCAAAATCCATCACCAGGGCGGGATTTGAAACACCAACCAGCGGCTTTGCAGCCCGTATCTGAACCTGAGTGAGCTGAACTTTGGTATCTGTATCCACTGCACTAAACACCCTCAGATCGATTAAGGCATCAAGGTTGAGATACCGCCCTGCCGGGGTTTTTAAGCCTGCCAAATCCAGCTGTAATGAAAAATCACCGGGGGCAACAGTTCTCTCTAGGTTCACCCGGCTGAAATAATCATGGCTTTGCTGATCATCAATCCGAATCACGATGAGCACCGAGGCGTGATTCGGGTTGATACCACGGATAGCCAGTAACTGACGCTCAGCCGAGACAGAGGTGAGATTCAGCCCTTGCAGTGATTGCTGCCAAGGCAATGACACAGTAGCTGAGTCAGGCAATAGACGGGTTATAACCGACTGCTGACTGTTTTCAGGGTTAGCAGTGCTATCAGCCTCGGCCACTACCTGCGTCGCCAAAGTAAGTAAAACCATACCAAAAAGATAACGGTATAAGTTATTCATAAATTCAACCTCAACTCGTCGCCTAAAAAACCAGCAGCTCAAGCCAACGCCATACGGCGTTGCACTTCGTTATAAATGGTTAATGCACGGTTTTTCCAACTCTGGTTCTGAACCCTAGCCATGCGTTGGCGGGTATTGGTTTGCATACGGTCAATGTCTTGCCAGTTGCTGACCACATCAATAAACGACAGGCCCGCCCTTTCCAGCGCCAAATGATCAATGGCGGGCAGATCCAACCCGGCACGTACAATCTGCGCGGCAAACTGTTGTGCTTTGTCCGCTTGCTGATGCTCTACGACATGCACACAGTGGCGATACGGTGTTAATGCTGGGAAATCGGTCGCCACCACCGGCTTACCGCAGGCCAGGTATTCCCGTAACTTCAGCGGATTACAGGCGCGGATTTGTTCGTTATCTAAAAACGGTAGTAACGATACCTGCCAGTGATGCACATATTCCGGTAGTTGCTGGTGACTTTTTTCACCGAGAAAATGAATATTGCTCTGCCCTTTTAATAAGCTCACATCGCAGCATTCTTTACCGATCAGTACGAACTGCCAGTGCGGTAACTGTTTGGCGGTGTTTAACAATAACGATTGATCCAACCAGCTGCTGATGCTGCCATAAAAACCAGCAATCGGGCCGCCCGTTGGTAAATCAGCCGGGCGAACCGGTTCACCGCAGGTACTGTTAATGCCTCCCGGTGCTTCATAAAAATATTCGGCAACACCGTGCGGAACATACAGAGTTTTATCGGCCGGAAACTTTTTAGCCAATGCTTCACTGGCAACCACAATTAAGTCCACTTCTTTAACTAACTGCGCTTCCAGCTCAGCAACAACCGCATGGTCAACACCGGCTAACGCGGAGAAGTCATCGCCACAATAATAAATACTGAAGCAATCGTTCATTTTCCCCAGCAGGTTGGCAGCACTGGGTAACGACACCCATAAAATTGTGTCTTTGTTTTTTAAATCGCGACGACGTGAAAAAATCCGCTGGCGTAATAATTTCTGATTTAACCAGCGCACCAGACGATTGCCATGAAACGGCAGCGCCAGTGGATGAATCACCGTTGGTTGCCA
The DNA here is from genome assembly GCF_965226395.1 of Bacterioplanoides sp. GTDB lineage: Bacteria > Pseudomonadota > Gammaproteobacteria > Pseudomonadales > Oceanobacteraceae > Bacterioplanoides. The sequence continues at coordinate 3,941,876 of NZ_OZ245358.1, forward strand.
GTCTTTAGGTGGACGCTTTTCCAACGGATCGCAGCTCTCCAGCACTTGTTCTGGTGTTGGCGTTGATGTTAGTGCTGGTTTCATCCAGGTATGCGGAAGAGTCATGCTCCAGCCTTTTTTGATCACCCGCAGCAGGTCATTTTTATTGAGTTTGGGCGAACGCAAGCCAATCGAATTCACCCAGGTAATGTCGTGTAATTTGGATAATTCACGCGCCAGGTGTTGAGTGCTGCTTGGGTGCGCATCCCAATCTTCACCAAAAATCACCATCGGCAGCCCTTCGGCCTGAGATGTATTGGCCTGATGAGTATCAGTCTGTTTCATGCTGCCATCTCCTGTTTTATCTTGCCGGTAATTGGTTTTAATACTCGGGCAGGTACGCCACCGGCCACGACTCCGGCCGGTAAATCCTGAGTAACCACACTGCCAGCAGCGACCACGGTGCCTTTGCCAATAGTGACTCCAGCCATCACCGTTACCCCAGTGGCTAACCACACATCCTCTTCAAGAATAATGTCGCCAACCTGTTCGTCGGTTTCTGGCAGGCCTTGAGCACGGGCAACCGGGTCGAGCGGATGGCCGGGGAATCCAGCCAGAAATACCTTACCTGCCAGTCGCACGTTGTTACCGAGAACAATTTTCCGGCCAACGGCAAGCGTATTTTGCCAACCCACATCAACGTTATTGCCGATGATTAATTCAGGCGTTTTTGCAGCGCACGAACGGCCACACAAGGTTGCAATGCCCGACATACGCACGTCATCTCCCAGTGTAATGTTCAGATTGCCCAGCACCTGAGGCATGCCGCTGTATAGATAAAAGCGGTTGCCATAGTTCTGTAAACGGCTTTTAAACAGCGGTGTCCAATACAGAATCCGGGTCAGATTCGCCCAACTGTTGTGAGCTTGAACATGCAGCCAATACAGTGGCTTGTGAATCAGCGAAATACTTGGGATCTGAAAAAAACGGATCGCATTAATCGCTGACATACAGGCTTTGGCAATGGGTGACGGCGATGTTTTTAGCCACTGTTTTACATCATATGGTTTAACTTCGTGTTTAACGCGTTGCATAAGATCACCTCCAGATTGCTGTTATCTTTATTCCACCGTGACCGATTTGGCCAAATTACGTGGCTGATCGACATCGGTGCCACGAATCACAGCGGTGTGATACGCCAGTAATTGCACTGGGATCGAATACAGAATCGGATGCAGAGAGGCACTGGCGGTGGGCATTTCAATCACCGCATCGGCTTTGTCTTTGCCGTCTGTAGCTGATTTCCCTTGTTGACCATGGGAACAACAGTGGTCAATGCCTCGTTTGTCGCTGATCAGAATGACCTTGGCACCGCGGGCACGTACTTCCTGCAGGTTGGAGATGGTTTTCTCAAACAACTCATCGTATGGCGCTAACACCACCACCGGCATATGCTCATCAATCAGGGCAATCGGGCCGTGTTTCAGCTCACCGGCGGCATAACCTTCGGCGTGAATGTAAGAGATTTCTTTTAATTTTAACGCCCCTTCTAAGGCAATCGGATAGCACTGCCCCCGGCCCAAAAAGATGGTGCTGCTGGCTTGCTCCAGAACTTTCGCCACATCACGGATATTGGCTTCGTGCTGCAGTGCCGTAGCAATACACTGAGGTACTTCGCCCAGCATCGACATCAACGCGCTGAGTTCCGCCGGGTCCTGACTTTGACGTTGCTGCGCCGCTTTCACCGCCAGGCGAATTAATACGGTTAACTGCGAAGTAAAGGCCTTGGTCGACGCCACCCCGATTTCAGGGCCACACAAGGTGCGGTAAACAAAGTCCGATTCGCGCGCAATCGAGCTATTGGGAACATTCACGATTGACAGGCAGTACTGACCCCCTTCTTTGGCGTAACGCAGTGCTGCCAAGGTGTCAGCGGTTTCACCACTCTGCGATACAAACAGACAGCCGCCGCGCTTCATCAGAGGCGGTTGGCGGTAACGGAATTCAGACGCGAGATCGACTTCCACCGGCAGTTGTGCCAGCTTCTCAAACCAGTATTTCGCCACCATGGCGGCGTAATAGCTGGTACCACAGGCAATGATGCTCAAACGGTCGATGTCGGCAAAATCCATCTCAGGCGCGGCCGACAAACTCAGTTGATTCAGACCATCCAGTGTGCGTTGAACTGCGACCGTTTGTTCGTGAATCTCTTTATGCATAAAGTGGTCATGACCTTCTTTACTGACCGCTTCATTGCTGTGTTCGATACGGGTACGAGGACGATTCACGACGTCCATATGTTTGTCGAAGATAAAAATATCTTTGGCTTCGACCAGCGCCAGATCACCCTCTTCCAGATAAATCACTTCATCCGCCATCAGACTGGCGGCAACCGCATCTGAGGCTATAAACGCAGAATGCTGATTAAATCCCACAACCAGCGGGCTACCGCGTCGGGCCGCGATAATCTGGCCATCTTTACCGTTAAATAACGCACCAATGGCATAGGTGCCACGCACCCGGCTTAATGCACGCTTGGTGGCAATTAAAGGCTTGTAACCCTGGGCCAGATAATCGCTGATCAGCATTGGCAGTACTTCGCTGTCGGTATCGCTGGAAAACACATGGCCTTTTTTCTCCAGCTCGATACGCAACTCCTGATAGTTTTCGATAATGCCGTTGTGCACCAGCGCCACGTCATCGGTCATATGTGGGTGAGCATTAATGGTGGTTGGCTCACCGTGGGTAGCCCAGCGGGTGTGAGCAATACCGGTACTGCCTGGCAGCGGATGCTGCTGTAAGGCATTCTCCAGATTATTTAACTTGCCGTTGGCACGGCAGCAATCAATCACGTTGTTATCAATGGTGGCGATACCGGCGGAATCGTAACCGCGATACTCCAGCGCCTTTAAGCCACTTAATAATGTTTGTGCTGCCTTGTGGTCATTCACCACTCCGAATATTCCGCACATAAGATCACCCTCACTGTCGGTTTTATCGTTTGTTTCGTAGTAAGGAGGGTGTTAGCGATAACCGGGCCAGAAGCCAGATTCAGCATTAAATCATTGATTTATAGAGGTTTATTTTTATTTTAACGGGTTCACTGAGTAGTGTTTTGAGTGGTGCAACGCAAGGTGATTTGCGTTTTGCAAAGCGATTTAAGAGGGTGATTTGAGAGAGTGGTTTGAGAGAGTGGTTTGAGAGAGTGGTTTGAGAGAGTGGTTTGAAAGGGAGGCGAACAAAATGACAAAATGTTGTTTTTATCATACCCTGCATTTGTTTCTTCTAAATCTTGTGGATCTGATTTATGCGTTTATCCATCGACATCACACCAGAACAGCACCAATTCTTAAAAGCAGCGGCTGCTATACAGGGTATGAGCATCAAAAATTATGTATTGCAGTGTGCCTTGCCAAACAGTGAGGAACAAAAGGCGTTTGAGCACCTCGAACAAGTGTTAGCCAAGCGCAGTCAGGCCGCCCTGAGTGGAGAGTTATCCGATAAAGATCTCGATGCCATCTTTGATGAAGAGATCGGGAAAGGTTGATCAATGCCATCTTATTCTCTTTCTATTGAAGCTGAGTCAGATTTGAGGAGCATTGCTCAATATACGTTAAATCGCTGGGGGCGCTCTCAGCTGAATAGTTACCGACTGGAACTGAAACAGCATTTTGAGGGCATTGCAGCAGGAAGTGTTATATCCAGGCTCTATTCAGATTCATTACCACAGGTCTACATCAGCAAAGTTGGCTCACACTTTGTTTTTCATCTGATTTCTGATCAGGGAACGCCCATCATTATTGGTGTTATTCATGAAAAGCGAGATATTGTTACACATCTGAATGCGCGCTTGGGTTAACCCTTAAGTTTTGCCAGAGCCTTATGTTTAAGCGATATGTTTCAATTGAGAGTCATTTATGGCAACAATTCGCAATTTCCCGTTTCAAACTTTAAAGCTCTTTCTGCTACTCACGGCATTACTCGTTGCATTAGCTACGGCATCAACACCGGCTCAAGCCAAACCGTCTCTGGTGTGGCAGTGGCAGCATCCTTTCTCGGCTCAGGAGCAACAGGTTATTCGCCAGTGGTTAACCGAAGTGCACAACTCCATGACGGATTTATATGGCGAACTTCCCTTCCCAATCTATTTAAAATTGTACCGAGTGGATCGTCATACCGATGACGATATGGGTGAGCCGGTTCCCTGGGCCAGAACCCGACGCCAGACCAACCGACAGTCGTTGGAATTTTATATTGATACCCGTTATTCACTGGATGACTTACGCCGCGACTGGACGGCACCACATGAGTTTTCTCATCTGATTTTTCCTTATCTGGGTGAAAAAGACGCTTGGTTAGCGGAAGGGTTTGCCAGCTACCTGCAATATCAGGTGATGAAAAAGATAGGCGTTATTGATGGCTATACCCACCAGCAACGACTGATCAAACAAATTCAGAAGGCTGAAAAAAATTACGCTATCAGCCCGGCGTTGCGCAGTTTTCGGCAAAGCGAGTTGCCCGCTTTTGCGGAGGTAGCACCGGTGCTACGACTGTATGGCGACCACCCTACTATGTACTGGGGCGGTGCCGTGTTCTTTTTACAGGTGGATGCACAACTGCAAAAAAAAGGCGGATTACAGTCGGTGCTGAAGCGTTATATCAAGTGTTGCCGAACCTTGTCTTATCAGGATCATTCTGAGCAAACCACACAGCAATTATTGGATACTTTGGATCGTTTATCTTTTAGCCAGATTTTTTCAGATACCTATCAGCAGTTTCAGAGCAAGGCAGGCTTTCCGGAATATCGTAAGTTCATTAGATCATTTGACCAAAGCTCTGCTAACTAAACTCTGAACATCTTACTAAAGCCTTTCAAAATCAATGCAAACAGCAAAACCCAGGCACTCACAAGGCACAACGTATATTGCAAAGTTAATATAAAGGCGACGACTTCACGAATCGGGCCAATACCAATCAGTCCTATTACTGAAAAACACACGATGATTGATCCAGGAATGATGGATAACTTAAGTAGCCCGTTCGACTGGTAAATCGCCATTACCTTCAGACCTTTTTTATACGCAATTTTACAGTACAAGCCGTAGGTAATTGCTGCCATACAAAATATTTCCAAGATCAAAATAACTGGCAGTATCATATAAAACAGCGTTAAAACAAAGCCGAATACAAACTCTAAGAATTCCATCACTTTTCAACTGAGGACTATTAATACCGTCAACAATACAACAATAGCGATAAGAGTTCCTGCTTTCACCTAAGAATGTCAAAGTTATAACGACACCTGCTCAGCCACGGTCACCTCACGGGTAATTGGCTCAATTGACGTGTCATAAAACCAGACCTGAACTAGTACCTTTTCCAGATGCTGCGGCAGGGTTAATGCTTTATTAAATACGCCATTATTCACGGAGCTGCCTAAAACCCGACTGTTATAGTTAATTTGCCATTGGTTATTTTCTGTCTGGCGATAGTCTGAATACACCGAAATATAGGCTTTTTGTTGCTGAAACTGATCCAGATTCACCGACAGGTCCATCGCAAATGCAGAGGTAAAAGCCAGTCCTTCTGGTGCTTCAATCTCCGCTGTCGTGAGTGGTGTAACTGAAGGCGTTGAAGGTTCGGGCGTTGAGGTTGCCGGAGCTGATGGCGGTTGGCCTCCATTTCCAGACGCGGAAGAACCACCCGAACCGCCACCTCCGCAGCCCGCCAATCCCAGTGATAGACTCAGCCCAACAATCAATGACATACTCAGTTTTAAGTTTTTCATAATCGGTTACCTGTTATCTAATGTCTGTTTAAATCGCATATTGGTAGAAGCGCTTTTTATGGATAGACCTGACTATCAACACGGCGATGGCTCTGATACCAGTCTTTAAATTCCTGTTTATTCGATAAGATGTGATCACGGAATTTTGGATACGCCTGCAGCAGATCCACCCCACTTTTTGGGTGTTTCCAGCTGGTTGCCATCTCCATCGCCCACGGCAGGTTGTTGGCATTTTTGAAGAAGCGTTGCTGTTCCTGACTCGATGTATCGTCACCCGTCGCCAGCATGCCGGTATCCGCCTGCTCTGTTGGCGCCATATCCGCCAGATGCATTTCCCACTCACGGCCCGGGTTCGAGTTAAAGTACGAGCCGTGATAACGATTGGGCGTCGCAAAGATAAACGGATCGTATAAGGTGCTGATGCTCGAAGCAGGCTGTAGCTCGGTGAATGGCAGGCGCAGTTCAAACTCAAACTGAATATCGTCCATACATTGGCTGCTGGTACGGTAAAAATCACAATTGGTATCCACCAGCTGCCAAACGTCACCGGTAATAATCGCAATCAGCTCATCGCTGCCCTGCTCAATCGGATTGCTCTGGAGCGTGGCTTCAGCACCGTTCACGATATGGGTGTACTTCATCGCCTGAGTGTCGACCGCCGATGCCTGCACACCCGGCACCCGAATGGCAAAGCCGTTGTGATAGCTGGCACCAATGGCCACCAGTTGGCCGTGGAAATCGACCCGCTTTAACTGACCTGCCTGCTCAACGGTCACGGTACGATAATGAAACACCACATCGTTCATATCGTAATCACCTTCGTATGGCCATAAATCTTCGTAAGCTAACGTGGTCCAGCCATCGGCCGATGGGTAATAGCTGTAGCTCACCCCTTCGTCGGTAACCACTACCTGATGATCTTCCACTTCACCGTCGATAGCACCGCCTAACGGGCCGATATCCTGCTGCGAGCCATAACGTAACCGCGCCCAGGTAACACCCGGTTCAGCATCGACCGGAACCTCCAACGAAATCACATTACTACCCGCCTGCAGGCGCTGGTTTTTAGCAATTTGCTCGTCTTCAGCGGAAAACACACCGTCCTGATTCCAATCAACCCAGGCTTGCAGATATGCCTCCTCAGACGCCGTAATCACCGTGGGGGAATCCAAGCCTTTTACCAGGCCGGTCACCAGTCCCAGGCCATCGTTATTGTTATCGTCACCGGGTTTATTCATCCCTAAATAAAGCTCCCCCTGAAACTCATGGCGTGGGCCATTGGAGTCGACGCTGTTTCCATAACTTTCCGGAGCATCACCAAAATCGTACTGGGTGGTATCGTCTTCGGTAATCAGATCGGCAAACACACAACGAGCGCCGTCATTTTGGTTGGACGATGGCCCGTAGGCAAAGAACTCTGCTGAAACATCGTCAGCCATCGGGTTAATGCGGAAAATATGACCATCCTGATTGCGCGAGATATACATATAGCCGTCGGAATCAAAATACGCGGCACCAAAGGTACCGGTGACACCCGTGTTGCCAACTGCAGTTGCCACCCCGGTCTCAATATCAAAGCGATGTAACACACCACTGCGGTTATCAATGCCGTAAAGAATATGATCCGGGTGGAAAGCAAAGTCTGTCAGCTGAACCCGTGCGGTATTGGTGATGGTTTGCACCACCAGATAATTATCGGCGTCTTCATCCAGGTTCACCTTGTATAGGCCCGAACCCGTGCGATAAAAATAATAGTGATGATCGTAAACATCACCCACATAAAAAGAGCCGCCGGGCTGGTTGATCAACGGCAGCGTGGTTTCGTTAAAGTCTTTATCCAGCCGCATAAACTCAAGGGTGGTGGTGCTGAAGCCATAAAAGTAGCTTTCACTCTGCCCTTGTTCATTAAAGTAATAATCGAACCCGAGGCCATTAATATTGATATTACGGCCACTGGCGATGGTGCCCTGAACCTGCTCGTAGTTACCGGTTAACAGGTTAACCTCATAAACCACCAGCGGTTTTCGCTGAAACAGGTAAGCCTTACCGGAGCAAGTCTCAAACGGCGTGGCCATCGTAAACGATGAGCACAACAACAGAATAAGCAGGTGATAGCGCATAATGGTTCTCCATTATTCAACAGTCATAAGGAATCAAAGACTGTTGAGCAATTCGGATACCAAACTACAACTTACTGTTTTATAAGGGATTTTTTGAATTCATCATTCGCAATATGCGATAAGCCTTAAGGGTTTTGCAAAATGCAAAGCACAACGGATGGTGAATATAGAGAGGAGGTGGCGGATTTCAGGAGAAGTAATCCTTAATCCAGCCATAGACTGTATCACTGGTGACATCACTGGACTTCATCGCTTGATAGTCGTTACCCGGATCCTGATCAGTGAAGGTATATTGATACTGGATCAGCCCCGGATGTTCGTCATGCAGCACAATCAGAATACGCTTTTTATTGGGCAAACAGTCAATGGTCATTACATCAGCAGGAATACCCATTTTGCGCATGCCCTGCATGACACCAATCACCGGATTAATATCAGCAAAATCCTGCTGGATTTTGGCGTGGGCTTCACTGGCAATATCGGAGAAAGATAATAAGGCTTGATTGGCGTTCATAGTAGATATAAGAGTTAGTATTTTTAATCAATAAATAGCGATGAGTTTATTTACAAAGATGGTTTTTTAGGAACTCAGGAGCCAAGTCTGCGCCATTAGGCCATACAACAGTTTCAAGCTCAGGATCTACCGATAACTTTGAAAAGAATTCAGGGTTGTTCAGTGGTTCAAACATTGAGCCTTTCAATTGGTTTTTTAGATCAACTTCACCTGAAGTTCCATCATCAAATGAAACCCAGAGCCTGAATTCTTTCACATACTTTGCGGCTTTTACATGAAGCATCTTAGTTACTCCAAAGGTTCAATATCATTAAGCGGCTCTCCGGCCTGTGCCAGCAGCCAGTTTTGTTCAAGCTCTGGTTTATGATGCGCAATCCATTCCTGAACAAATTTTACTGCTCTCTTTGGCAACCCACCTTCTAAAATATCACCGTCAAAACTAAATATAGCTTCATGGCCTGAATACTTAGCGTGAAAGTGTGGCGGATTATGATCGTTAAAATACATAGCGATAATAATTCCGTAAAAGCGGCTAATAATTGGCATACAAATCACTCCCTGATATGCCTTTGATCCTACGCCTTTAGGCTATTGTGTCAAACTATCGGATAATCATTTTCCAATCAGAGGCAACTAAAAAACGGGAGCCGAAGCTCCCGTTTTTTAGTCGTTCAAAACCAAACCAGAATTAAGATTCCGCTTTAGGCTTCTCACGCAGTTTGATATGCAGTTCACGCAGCTGAGCGTTGCCCACTTCTCCCGGTGCGTCGGTCATTACACACGCAGCAGATTGAGTTTTCGGGAAGGCAATTACTTCACGGATCGACTGAGCACCAGTCAGCAGCATGACTAAGCGGTCTAAACCAAACGCCAGACCACCGTGTACCGGCGCACCGTACTTCAGCGCGTCCAGCAGGAAGCCAAACTTCTCTTGCTGTTCTTCTTCGCTGATACCCAGTACGTCGAATACGGTTTCCTGCATCGACTGTTCGTGGATACGGATCGAACCGCCACCCAGCTCACAACCATTCAGAACCATATCGTAAGCACGAGACAGCGCAGTCGTTGGTGCTGCTTTCAGCTCTTCCGGAGAGCAGGAAGGCGCAGTGAATGGGTGGTGAATCGCAGTGATACCACCGTCTTTGGTTTCTTCGAACATTGGGAAGTCAACAACCCAAAGCGGAGCCCACGCGCAGGTGTACAGGTTCAGGTCTTCACCCAGCTTACAACGCAGTGCACCCAGCGCTTCGTTTACGATCACTTCTTTGTCAGCACCGAAGAAGATGATGTCGCCGTTTTGTGCGCCCAGCTTGTTCATGATGTCCATGGTGTTTTCTTCACCAATGAACTTGATGATTGGAGATTGCAGGCCATTAACGCCGTTTTCAATCTCGTTCACCTTAATCCAAGCTAAGCCTTTGGCGCCGTAGATGCCAACAAACCTGGTGTATTCGTCGATTTGCTTACGGGAGATTTCAGCACCGCCCGGTACACGCAGCGCCGCTACGCGACCTTTAGGATCTTTTGCCGGGCCAGCGAATACTTTGAATTCGATGTCTTGCAGGAATTCAGCAACGTCTACCAGCTCTAATGGAATACGCAGGTCTGGCTTATCAGAACCGTACTTTTCCATCGCTTCGGAGTAAGGCATACGTGGGAATTCACCCAACTGTACGTTGAGTTCTTTTTCGAAGATCTCGGTGATCATGCCCTGAGTCAGAGACATGATTTCTTCTTCGTCAATGAAAGAAGCTTCGATATCGATCTGAGTGAATTCCGGCTGACGGTCTGCACGCAGGTCTTCGTCACGGAAACACTTAGCAATCTGGTAGTAACGGTCAAAACCAGACACCATCAACAGCTGCTTAAACAGCTGAGGCGACTGCGGCAGTGCAAAGAAGTTGTGCTCGTGAGTACGGCTTGGCACCAGGTAGTCACGGGCACCTTCTGGAGTAGCACGAGTCAGAATTGGGGTTTCAATATCCAGGAAGCCGTTGTCTTCCAGGTAACGACGTACATGAGAAGATACTTTAGAACGGAAGCGCAGCTTCTCTTGCATCTCAGGACGACGCATATCCATGTAGCGGTACTTCAGACGGATGTCTTCGCCCACATCGGTGTAGCCGTCTAATGGGAACGGAGGCGTTGCTGCCTTGTTCACCACGTTGATTTCTTTGCCCAGTACTTCGATCTTACCGGTGCGCATGTTTTCGTTGATGGTACCTTCAGGGCGACCACGAACGCGACCGGTGATCTGAACCACAAACTCCGAACGCACGCTATCCGCAGTATTAAAAGCTTCTACGGTATCAGGATCGAATACCACCTGAACCAGACCTTCGCGATCGCGAACGTCTAAGAAGATAACGCCACCGTGGTCACGGCGACGGTGAACCCAACCACAAAAGGTTACGGTTTCGTCAATCAAGGTTTCGTTAATATCACCACAATAGTGCGTGCGCATCGTTTGGTCCCGCATCAAAACGTCAATTTGAAATATAAAAAAGGCGGGCAGTATACAGAATTTTTGCCGGGCATCCGATACTTCGCCATCAATTAATAACGAATTCGTCGATTTCACCCATTCTCGCGGCACAATTGCACCTTGAGGCATAGAACGGCTGCGGTAATCTAGCCCCATTAATAAGAACAACCCCTATAAAAACAACACCCCCTATAAACACAACCCTTATAAAAACAACAATCTCACGGACAGGTTCTCTTCTTTATGCAATCTTTTACCAACAAAGTCGTTGTTATCACTGGCGCTGCGTCAGGCATTGGTCAGGCTCTGGCCCAGCAACTGAGCAAAGACGGCGCGCATCTGGCACTCTCCGATGTCAACATGTCGGGGCTGGAAGAAACACGAGCCAGCCTGATTGGCCCTGGCAAGGTGACACTGCATTCTCTCGATGTGGCAGATCGCTCAGCCTGGGAAAGTTACGCCGAAACCGTAGTAAACGAACACGGCCAGGTTGATGCCATTATTAACAATGCCGGTGTAGCGCTGTCAGAAACCATTGAAAAGATGAGCTATAAAGACATGGAGTGGATTGTTGGCATTAATTTCTGGGGCGTGGTGTATGGCACCAAAACCTTCCTGCCCTACCTGAAGCAACGCCCGGAAGCGGCCATTATTAATATCTCGTCAATCTTTGGCATCATTGCACTACCCACCCAAGGCGCTTACAACGCCACCAAATTTGCCGTGCGTGGCTTTACCGAATCGCTGCGACAAGAACTGAAAAACACCAATATTATGGTCACCACCGTTCATCCCGGTGGTATCAAAACCAATATTGTCCGTAATGGCCGCATTAACACTTCTTTTATGGGCAAGCAATCTCAGGAAGAGCAACACCAGAATTTTAAACAGAATGTCCGCACCAGCGCGCCTCAAGCCGCTAACATTATTCTCAATGGCACTATTAAAGGTAAGCGCCGGATTTTAATTGGTGCCGACGCCCGTCTGATGGATCGGATACAGCGTTTTTTACCAACCCGCTATACCGATCTTTTTGGCTGGGTGTTGCGTAAAATTGCTTAAGGCCTGTTAGCAAGCACCACCAAACCCCTGAAAAATCCGGGCCAAAAGTTGAGGCTGGCGAATAAATCTTTGCTATAGCGCATCTTTTGGCCAGATGGCTTACAAAAGCCTACAAAAACAGGGATTTCAGGCTTGCGTCGATGTTCCTTTTACATAAAAATCTAACTCGCTGATTGCTGCAGCAGTCAGCTTTCGGAACCGAATATTTTTAAGGATACGCACCTATGCCTGCTAAGAAAGCCGCTCCTGCACGTAAAATTACCGCAGTAAAAGAGAAGTTCACCAAAACTCAGATTCTGAACGAAATCGCTGATAACACTGGCCTGAGCCGTAAAGAAGTGACTGCCGTTCTGGATGAACTGAGCATTGTTATCGAACGCCACGTGAAAAAGCGTTCTGTTGGTGAATTCACTCTGCCTGGCTTACTGAAAATCAAAACCGTTAAAAAGCCTGCTCAAAAAGCACGCAAAAACGTACCAAACCCATTCCGTCCAGGCGAAACCATGGACGTTGCAGCCAAGCCTGCTTCAACCAAGGTTAAGGTTCTGCCACTGAAAAAACTGAAAGATATGGCTCTGTAATCAGCCCATTATCCTTTGGCTGACCTTAAGGCAAAGGAACTTTCTGATAAAAAAGCGCTCTCTGTATTCTGAGGTTTACCCCTTCGAAAAATAACAGACAGCGCTTTTTTTATCTCCGAACCGGGTGACGCCATGAGCGATTTAATTCCGTTACTGCAACAGATTGAAAACTGCACATTGTGTGAACAACACCTGCCATTGGGGCCTCGCCCGGTGGTCAGAGCATCCGCCAGCGCCCGCATTCTGATTATTGGTCAGGCTCCCGGAAGCAAAGTTCACGCCAGTGGTATTCCCTGGGATGACGCCAGTGGCAAGCGACTGCGGGAATGGTTACAGACCACGGACGACACCTTCTACGACGCCAGTAAAATTGCCATCATGCCTATGGGCTTTTGTTACCCCGGCAAAGGGAAAAGTGGTGATTTACCACCACGCCCGGAATGTGCACAACAATGGCATCAGTCCCTGCTGGAACACATGCCCAACATTGAACTCACACTGTTAATTGGCCAATACGCGCAGCAGCATTACCTCCGGCAAAACGATTTTTTAACACGTCATAAAACGCTGACCGAGCGGGTCAAACACTGGCAGGAGGCGCCTCAAGGGTATTTACCCTTGCCACACCCTTCTCCCCGCAATCAGATCTGGCTGAAGAAAAATCCCTGGTTTGAACAAGAAGTGGTTAGCCATATCCGTTCCGAAGTGCAACGCTTGCTGTAGTCACATCAGCACCAACTTGACCCGATTTGCATATCCCGTGTCCCACACCATCACTCATCTATGCATACACTGAATACCAATCTGAAAACTCAGACGACTGAACAATAATAAAACAGCAAAAATAAGACAGAGGGATTCAGCCATGGCAACTGCATACGAAGCCGGAAAAATTCCGGTACGGAAAATGAACTTCGAATTTGGTGATGTGCCGCGTGATTATCTCAACGGCAACCTGGCCCACAGCAACTTCTTTAATGGCCTGAACCTGCTGTTTCCGGAAGGCGAACGCTACTTTATGCATTCTGTTCGGGATGCTCTGAAAAAAATCGAAAGCCCGGAGTTAGCAGCCCGTGCAAAAGGCTTCTTTGGTCAGGAGGCACAACACTCCATCGAGCACCTGAAATATTTCGAGATTCTGGATAAAAATGGCTACGAGTTCCGTGACGAGCTGGCAAAGTTTGATCGCTTTATCATCAAAATCCGTAAGAAGCTGCCTAACGCACTGAACCTGTCGATCACCGCCGGTTGTGAACACCTGACCGCCATCTCCAGCCAAATGACCTTAACCGAACCCAACATTATTAACGGCCATCCGGTGATGCGCGATTTAATGCAGTGGCATGCCATTGAAGAGATCGAGCACAAAAGTGTGGCTTACGATGTGTATCAGGAAGTGTATGGCAGCTATTTCCTGCGTATTTTTGGTTATCTGATTGCCAATATGATTATTGGAGGCTTTGCCTATCGCTTTGCCACTATGTTTATGCGTCAGGAAGGTTACAGCAAACGCAAAGCCGCCAAGCTGATTCGCAAAGATCAGCGTGAACTGCTGAACCGCCATTCTTATCTGAAGAAGCAATTCCTGGATTATTTCAAACCCAGCTTCCACCCGGATCAGATTGAAGACGAGCATTTGATTGAACAAGCCCGGGTCGATCTCGCCGCTTATTGAGTAATTTCATTGTCACAGTGGCAGTTACCGCCCTACAGGCGGTCTGCCCGCTTCCGTATACTCAACGGATGAGTAATCTGAAGCAATTAAAATTTCCGGCCATTTACAGCCAACTCGCCCACGACTTTATCGCCTCAACTCCGAAGCTGGCTGGTGTCAGCGTTCCTCTCAGCCTGCTGTACACCCGCCTCAATATTCCTCAACGCACTCTCAGCGATCCCCACGCCAGCCTGACAGGCCAACAAATGCAATTATTGATGGCAATGGGAAGTCTGGTTGCGGATAAAGGTACACCCTTCAGCATTCAGTTATGTCGCCTGTTTAAAGAAGATACTTTGGGATTATTGGGGCTGGCGCTGGTTAACTCAGCCACAGCGCGCGATGCGTTATATACCTTTCAGCAATACGCCTTTATTTATAGCCCGGGATTTGATTTTCAGATTCACGAGCACCAGAACACCGTCGAAATTACCCTGACTCCGCTGGTGAATTTTGACGAGACCATACAACGCACCATGACCGAACTGGTTTTTGGAGCGTTTGCCTTTTATACCCACCGCAGCGGGCTAAACGTCACCCTCGACTATTTTTTGCCCTACAGCCTGGGAGCACATAAACCAGCATTTGAAGAATTCACTCAGGGAAAATTGCACGAACAAGCTTCTCAGGCGCGCATTCGTTTTCCCAAAAACACCCTGCAATTACCCTTATCTCAGCCCAACCTTGTGACACGGGCACTCTATACCGAACAATTAGAACAACAGGCAAAAATGGCCCGCAGCAGCGAAAGCTTCAGCCTGAAAGCGCGCCGACATATCGAACAACAAGCGCGCCATGGCATCTTTGTCAGCCGCGAATTTCTGGCATCAGAAATGGCCGTTTCAGTGCGTACGCTGAATCGAAAATTAAAAGAAGAAGGACTGTCGTTTCAGCCACTGCTGGATCAAGCGCGTTTTAATATTGCCCAGCGTTTACTGATCGACACGGATAAAACCACCAAGCACATCGCCTTTGCCTGCGGCATTCATAACCCGGCGGTTTTTTGCCGTGCATTTAAAAAATGGAGTGGAAAAACACCGGGAGAATTCCGGCAGCAATACGGTTAATGAAACAACGCAAGCACTATTCATACGATATTTTTTCTGCCGCCACCCCGAAGGGGCATCCCTGCCCCTACCGGATGGTCGCAACATCCTGTTGCTGCTCTCGAAAAATTATCGGATAAATAGTACATCACCACTTATCTCTGAGCGCCCGTAGCGCTTTAAAGACATCGCGGTCGCCTTCACCCAGGTGCGGAAACTCCTGCTTTAAAGTGCTACGAATCGCTTCACTATGCAACCGCAAAAACGGGTTATAAGTACGCTCTTGCCCTAACGTCATCACCGGCATATCGTCGTGTTCAACGTCTTTCACTTTATCCTGCCAGCTCAGCGCATCCGAATTACCCGGCTCACGGCTTAACGCAAACGCCAGATTATTTTTCATATAATCATGGCCCGGATACAACAGAGTTTTATCCGGCAGAGGATTCAGCTGCGATACAAAAGTGTCGTACATGGTATCGACATCGCCGCCGTTAAAGCAGTTGCCCGCACAGGCGTTAAATAAGGTATCGCCAGAAAATAATACGGGCACCGGGTTATGCTCATCAGCCTCAGCCAGCAAACACAAATGCACTGGCGTATGGCCTGGGGTATACAAAACTTTTAGGCGGATAGAACCCAGCTCAACCACATCACCGGCCACTAAACCGCGCGCCTGATTCGGGATTTTTCCCAACGCATTTTTATGCGCCCAGATTTCTGCACCCGTTGCGGCGGCAACCACCGGGTTACCTTCGATATGATCGTGGTGTTCGTGGGTATTGATGATCAGTTTAATTTGCCAGCCCTGTTGCTCCGCCAGATCGAGCATTTGCTGACCATCTAATGGGTCCAGAGCAATGGCTTGTTGGGTTTGTTCGCAACCAATCAGATAATTAAAATTACCCAAGCGGTTAAACATATAACGACGTAAAATTTTCATCAGTTAATCCGTATTTTCTGGTTCAGCAGCCTTACCAGTAAATATTGTTTTCTGCGTCTTCTTCAGCGGTCAGATCGGCAACAAAGTGGCTTTCAAGCAAGCCTTTCAGGTCGTGCACCTGCTTTTCCAGCTCATCCGAGGTGTAAGCCACCGCCGGGCTATGCCCCCAAACCGGGCCAGGCCAGGCCGGGTCATCTTCATTACGAACCACATGATGTACGTGTAATTGCGGTACAACATTGCCTAACGCCGCGACGTTCATGGATTTGGCGGAGAAATGATCAGCCAGCTTTTCTGCCACAAAGATCGACTCTTTCATCATCTGCTCGCGATCATCGTTACTCAGATGATAATACTCAAAGACATTGGTACGAGCTGGCACCAGAATCACCCACGGGTAGCGGCTGTCGTTCATCAGCAGTACCTGACATAAAGGCAGACGCCCCACCAGAATGGTATCGGCCTGCAAACGCTCATCCAGAGTAAACATCATTCTTCTCCCATCACAAATATGACTGTCATCTTAGCCCTGATAAACAGGCAGGTCACTGATTTCTATACGGTTATTAATGCAAAGAAGGTTCAGCAGCAGCTCAGCCGGGCTTTTTGCCTACCCTGCTTATCAAAGTTCTCCGGCACCAGCCATCGCCCGAACCGTGTTTTCTGGCCTGGCCATTCGCTATCTAACATGGAGAACCACGCCGTATCCCGGCTACGACCGTTATACACCAGCGCCTGACGAAACGTACCTTCGTAACGAAAGCCAAACCGTTCAGCCGCTTGCCGTGATGGCTGATTCAGGCTGTCACATTTCCATTCGTAACGCCGGTATCCCAGCTCATCAAACACATAAGTCATTAATAGAAACATGGTTTCAGTCGCCATGGGCGTTCGTTGCATCAAGGGTGAAAAATGTACGTGGCCAACTTCAATGGAACCATGCTGAGGCTGAATACGCATCAGCGCGGTCATACCAACCGCCTGCTTTGTTTTCGCATCGATAATGGTAAAAAACAGCGGATCCGCTCCCAGGCAATCCGAGAACAACCAATCTTTAAAAGCATCAAGGTCAGCAAATGGCCCATAAGCCAGATACGTCCAGTTTTTACCTTCGTTATCTAACGAAAACGCCTCATAAAGTGCCGCAGCATGGCGCTCTGTATCCAATGCCTCCAAGCGGCAAAACCGCCCGATCAGTGTTTTTGCCTGAGGGGTCTGACAAGCTTGCCAATGGGGCAACGCCTCACCAATCGGTTGACCATGTTTATTGTGGCGCGGTGCCATAAATATCCTTATTTTTTCAATTTTTATGCTGGAGCATCCATCGTAAAACAAACTGAGGATGTCTTGCCATCATCCGGTCAATGTCCTGATAATGGTCGCTCATCAACGCAGCTGAATTACGGACCATGGCTTTACATTATTACACCGTACACTCAATTAATGAGATAGAAGCCCCACAATGGCAGCGGTTATTAACAACAAGTTGCTATAATTCATCCGACTCGCAAATTCAACCTGAGCGGCTTTACCCTTTCCTCGATTATCGCTTTTTAAAAGCATTGGAAGACAATCACTGCATTGATGCGCATTGCGATAACCCTTATCAGCAAAGCCAGACTGGTTGGCTGATTCATTATTTAATTGGTGAAAATAACAGCGGTGAAATTGAACAGATTCTGCCCTGTTTTATTAAGCATCATAGTTACGCCGAATACGTGTTTGACTGGGCCTGGGCCGATGCCTATCAGCGCCACGGTTTTCAGTATTACCCCAAATTATTATTAGCCGCTCCCTTTACTCCGGCGACCGGCCCCCGGGTATTGGGCAGTGCTAGCCCTGACTGGCAGAGCATCTCAGATGTGCTGTATCGCCAATGTGTCGAGCTGGATTTATCAGGCTTCCATATTAATTTTATTGATGCCAGCAGCCACCAGCAGTTGTCAGACCAAGATAGCGTATTGGGTCGCCAGGCCTGTCAGTTTCACTGGTTTAATCAGGGAATCGATCAAAAACCGTATCAAAGTTTTGATCATTATCTGGAGCACTTCACCAGCCGCAAACGCAAAAGCGTCAAAAAAGAACGCCAGAAAGTTGCTCAGCAGAACATTCGTATGATCCGCAAAACCGCTGATCAAATCAGCGAAGACGATATCAAAACCTTTTACCACTGCTACCAGATGACTTACGCCCAACGGCGTTCGCGCGGCTATCTGAACGAAGGGTTTTTCCAGCAACTGCTGCAAACCATGCCGGAGCAACTGCTGTTAGTGTGCGCCGAATATAACGACCAACCCGGACAAAGCATTGCGTGTGCGCTGTATCTGTTTGACGACACCACTTTATACGGTCGTTACTGGGGGGCGCTAGCACACGCCGATTCACTCCATTTTGAAGCCTGTTATTACCAGGGCATTGAGTTTTGTATCGAACTGGGTTTGCAACGGTTTGACCCGGGTACGCAGGGTGAACATAAAATCAGCCGCGGTTTTCAACCCACACTCACCTACAGTGCGCATCAGTTATTACACCCGGAATTCAGCCAGGCGGTGGAGAATTTTCTCAGCGAAGAGAAACAACATATTGAATCCTATCGTCAGGATGCTGAGACGCTGTTGCCGTTTAAGGCGGCCGGGCTCGACTGATATTAAACGGCCAGAATTGAACGTGTAGAAACGTAATCGCCGTTGCCATTTCAGCGACGATTGATTAATTTGTCAGAAATTTTACTGGGGACATCCGGTGTCGCTGAAATCCATCCTGATATTTGTGCTTTTGCTGCAACATACACTGATTAATACGGTGGCAGCGTCGGTGCATATGGCAGCGGAAGATCATCAGACACGAGAAACACCCCATATCCATTCGCTCTCAACCTTGTTTGAGATGTTTCAGCAACATTCCGAGGCGGAACATAATTGCCATGACTCACTCGATGAAGTGCACGTTCATGTGATTTGCCCGCTGGCTCATACGCTGGAAGTGCCTCAGCTGCAACTTCAACCGGTAAAACCCGCTACCCTCTACCAAAGCTATCAGGGCCTGACCTACCAGCCCCTGCTGCCACCACCAAACGCATAATTCACACTCGAAAACCGTCTTTTTTACGCTAATTCCTTTTTTTGTATCGACGTTTTGTATCGACATTTCGTATCGATGCTTCGTACTGACGAGCCGCCGCTGTTTTCTCTACTTTTCCGTGGCTGCGTGTTCTGTACGAACAGGTGAACATTTATGAAAACTGATTTTATCCACTCTGTATTATTAGCGGCTGGGGCTACTGGCCTGATGTTGCTGAATACAGCCGCGCTGGCTGAACCGCTGGGCGACTCAGCCCTCAAGACCAACAGCAAAACCGGCAGCCAATCGAGCCTCCAGAATAGCATCAGCTTACAGCGGGCTATCAATCTGACACTGCAGAAAAACCCGCAATTAGCGGCCTATCCGTTCTATTTACGTCAGGCGGATGCCGATGCCTTACAGGCCAATATTACGCCCTCTCCACGGCTGAATCTTAACACCGATAATATTCTCGGCAGTGGCAATAAATCCGGTTTGGATGAGGCTGAAATCACACTGTCACTCAGCCAGACCATTGAACTCGGCGATAAACGCCAGTCCCGCTACCAGTACGCTTCCGGCAAGCAACAACAGCTGCAGTTGGAATACGATCTGACTCGTCTGGATGTGCTTGCCGAAACCAGCCGCCGTTACTATCAGTTGCTGGCGTTACAGGCTAAAGGTGATTTACTTGAACAAAGCATCGAGCGAGAGCGTCAGGCGCTGCTGGTTATTAAACAACGCGCCCGGGCCGGAGCCGTTGCCCAGGCAGACGTCGCCAATATGGCATTGCAACTGGCCAACAGTGAGGCTCAACAAGATCGGAATCAGCGCAATCAGCAGCAAGCGCGTCTGCGGTTAAGCCATATGTGGCTGGCCAAAGCCGAGTTCGCCCAGGTGCGCGGCACATTAAATCATCTGCCTGAGCTGCCCGCTGAAGCTGAGCTGAAAGCGAAAATAGATAACGGTATAAATAATTCGCAAAATGGAGCCATTCTGCCGGATCTGCGCTATCAGCTGGCGCTGCAACGTCTGGCTGATCAACAATTACAGCTGGCTCAGGCGAATGGCCAAGCAGACTTAAGAGTTCAGGCCGGCATTCGCCAGTTTGAAGCCAGTAATGATCAGGCATTTACTCTTGGTATTTCCATGCCGCTGGCGTTTGAAAACCCCAACCGTGGGCGGATTGCCAGAGCCCAGATTCAGCAGCAGCTGAGTCAGCAACAAACCGAGATCAAACGACAGCAGCTGGCTCTCGCCCTCACCCGGATTCAGCAACAGCTTAGTGCCAATACAGAAGCAGCAACCAACCTGACTGAGCGACAAATTCCGTTGGCCGAACAACTGCTTGATGCCAGTGGCAAAGCTTACCGCCAGGGGCGCTACTCCGTTTTAGAGTGGATTGACGCCCAGAACCAGTACTTTCAATTACAACAGCAACTGATTGATACCCGCTTAACCGTATTCAGCCAGATTCTCGAACTGGAGCGGGTATTAGGGATGGGCATTGTTTCGTCCACGCACTCTGATGTATCCGATATCACGGCAACAAATTAAAGGTTTCCATCATGACTACATTTAAATTTAGACAATTGCTACACGCTGTATTAATCAGCGCTTTCTTACTGCCGATATCATCCGCTGTATCCGCGGGTGGCGACCACGGTCATGGCCACGATGACCATCACGAAGAGGAAGCCAAAGGTCCTAACGGTGGCAAGCTATTAAACGACGGCGATTTCGCTCTGGAGCTGACAATATTTGAAGTCGGTATTCCAGCCGAGATGCGCATCTTTGCTTATGATCACGGCAGTGCCATTGCGCCGCAACAATTTACGGTCAGCGTTACTCTGAATCGTCTCGGTGGCGCTCAGGACAACATCACTTTCAGCCCGGAGCGTGATTATCGTGTTGGTAATCAGATCATTGCTGAGCCCCACTCCTATGACGTTACTGTTAATGCCAGCTTTGCCGGAAAACAGTACCACTGGCAGTTTGAAAGCCATGAAGGCCGTGCCGAGATTCCGCTACGTTTGGCGACCCTCTCAGGCATAAAAACCGAACTGGCTGCGGCACAAACCATCACCCAGAAAGATACCTTGTTTGGTGTGATCAGCGCCGCTCAGGACAAGGTCTTTCACCTGCACGCCCCTTATTCCAGCATCGTCGAAAAGGTACAGGTTCAGGTTGGCGACACGGTAACCAAAGGCCAGACCTTAATGCGCCTGAAAAATACCGAAACCCTGCAAACTTATGCCCTGAAAAGCCCGGTTAATGGTGAGATCACCGAACTGACGGTGAATCAGGGCGATCGTGCTGACAGTCAGGCCTTGATGCAAATTTCTGATTTATCCCGTGTATGGGTCAATCTTTCAGCCTTCCCGGAAAATATTGAAAAGCTGCGCATCGGCCAAAATGTTGATGTGTACGATATGCACGACCATGAACACGCCTTTGGCAGCATCGAATACGTAGCGCCACAAATGACCGGCGGCCATATTGCCCGCGCCCGCGCCGTGATCGACAACCGTGACGGCCACTGGCGTCCGGGGATGCATATCAAAGCTGACATCAAAACCTCAGAGCGTCAGGTGCCACTGGCAGTCAAAACCTCGGCCTTGCAACGCTTCCGTGATATGCCGGTGGTGTTTGCCAAATACGATAATCACTATGAAGTTCGTATGTTGGAAATGGGTGAGCAAAATGACGACTGGATTGAAGTCTTAGGTGGCCTTGAGCCCGGCACGGAATACGTGACGGAAAACAGCTTTTTATTAAAAGCGGATGTACTTAAAGACGGCGCCAGCCACGACCATTAAGGGGCGAACCATGAATCAGTTAATCAACTTCGCCGTTGAACGGCGTTGGTTAGTCGTGGCAATCACCTTAATGATTGCCGCGTTGGGCGTTTATAACGCCAACAAATTACCCATTGATGCGGTGCCGGATATCACCAATGTGCAGGTGCAGATAAACAGCGAAGCGCCGGGCTACTCGCCATTAGAGGCAGAGCAACGCATTACCTACACCATTGAAAATGCCATGGCGGGTATTCCCGATCTGGATTACACCCGTTCGGTTTCCCGTTATGGCCTGTCTCAGGTGACGGTTATTTTTAAAGAAGGCACGGATATTTATTGGGCACGCCAGCAAATCAGCGAGCGCCTGCAAGGTATTCGTAATCATTTACCTACCGGTATTGAACCGGCACTTGGGCCGATTGCCAGCGGCTTGGGTGAAATCTTTATGTATTCTGTCGATGCTGAAGATGGCGCAGTTAAAGCCGATGGCACACCGTATAACGCTCAGGATTTACGCGAAATTCAAGACTGGATTATTCGCCCGCAGCTGGTAAAAGTGCCCGGCATTACGGAAATCAATACCATTGGTGGTTTTGAGAAGGAATTTCAGGTCGCGCCGATTCCGGGCAAATTACTGGCCTATAAACTCACCATTGCAGACCTGATCACGGCCCTCGAACAGAATAACCAGAACATCGGTGCCGGTTATATCGAGCGCAATGGCGAACAGTGGTTAATCCGTTCACCCGGGCAATTAGAAACTCTTGAGGATATTGCACAACTGGTGGTCGCTAAACGCGACGACGCGCCGGTGCGTATTAAAGACCTCGCCGAGGTGCGACTGGGCAACGAATTAAGAACCGGGTCGGCAACCCATGATGGTAAAGAAACGGTTCTCGGCACTGCCTTTATGCTGCTCGGAGAAAACAGCCGAACCGTTTCTAAAGCCGTCGCCGACAAATTAGAGATCGTCAACGCCAGCCTGCCGGATGGCGTCTATGCCGAAGCCCTGTATAACCGCACCACTCTGGTCGATAAAACCATCAGCACGGTAAAAACCAACCTGTTTGAAGGGGCTGTTCTGGTGATTGTGGTGTTATTCGCGCTGCTGGGAAATATCCGCGCGGCCCTAATTGCGGCCCTGGTGATTCCGTTGAGCATGTTATTCGCCATTACCGGCATGACCACCAACCGGGTATCCGGCAACCTGATGAGCTTAGGAGCGATTGATTTTGGCCTGATCGTCGACGGTGCCGTTATTGTGGTGGAAAATTCACTGCGACGTTTGGGGCTGGCGCAGCACCATTCACTACAACAGCATGGCCGTTTACTAACCTTGCAGGAACGGTTACACGAAGTTGCCTCAGCCACCCGGGAAGTATTCCGCCCGGCGGTATTTGGTGTGCTGATTATTATGCTGGTGTATTTGCCGATTTTTGCCTTAAGTGGCGTCGAAGGAAAAATGTTCCACCCCATGGCCTTTACCGTGGTGGCGGCGTTATTGGGCGCTTTAATTTTCTCCGTCACCTTTGTGCCTGCAGCCATTGCCATTCTGGTTAGCGGTAAAATTGGCGAGCATGAAAATATCATCATGCGCAAAGCACGACAGCTGTATCAACCGGTATTAAAGCAATCGCTGAATCACGCTCCGCTGGTGATGGCACTCGCCGCTTTTCTGGTCGCGATCAGTGCCTGGCAGGCGAATCGCTTGGGTAGCGAATTTTTACCGCAACTCGACGAGCACGATATTGCCCTGCACGCACTGCGTATTCCCGGCACGGGCATTGAACAGGCCACACGGATGCAAAAAGTGCTGGAAAATGAGCTGCGACAACTGCCAGAAGTCAAAACTGCTTTTGCCAGAATTGGTACCGCCGAAGTGGCAAATGATCCGATGCCACCGAACGTCGCCGATGCGTTTTTAATATTAAAACCGCGCGACCAATGGCCGGAGCCAGACAAAAGCAAACAGCAACTGGTTATGGAAGTGCGCGAATTAGTGGAGAGCATTCCCGGTAATAACTACGAACTGACCCAACCGATTGAAATGCGCTTTAACGAATTAATCGCCGGAGTACGTTCCGATGTGGCCGTGCGAATTGTTGGTGACGACCTGAATGTGTTGGCCGAATACGCCGAAAAAGCGACCAAATTGTTAGCCGGAATTAATGGTGGCACTGATGTCCGCATGGAGCAGGCCCAGGGCTTGCCCATGATCTCGGTTGAACCCGATCGTGATCACCTCGCCTTATTAGGGCTGACCGTTGCCGATATTCAGGACGCGCTACAAACCGCCATCAGCGGTCGTCAAACCGGGTTAATTTACGAAGGTGACCGTCGTTTTAAATTGCTGGTACGTATGGACGAAAGTCTGCGTAAAAACCCAAAAGCGCTGGCGCAGATTCCAGTAGCCATTCCTTATGCGATGAATCCGAATGAAGAACAATCGGAGTTGGATTATGTACCGCTCGGCGAAGTGGCCAACATCATTGAGATGGAAGGCCCGAACCAGATTAACCGCCGCTTTGGCAAGCGCAACATTGTGGTTACGGCTAATGTTGAAGGCCGTGACCTGGGTTCTTTTATTAAAGAAACCCAGCAAATCATGCGCGACGAATTGGGCCTGCCCGCCGGATATTGGCTGGAATACGGCGGCACCTTTGAGCAACTGCAATCCGCCAGCCAGCGTTTAAGTATTGTTGTACCGTTAACCTTATTGCTGATTTTAGGCCTGCTTTACAGCGCCTTTAATTCGCTGCGCGATGCACTGGTGATTTTTACCGGTGTACCACTGGCACTAACTGGCGGCGTTATCGCCCTGACGTTACGCGATATGCCACTATCGATTTCTGCGGCGGTGGGTTTTATTGCCCTCTCCGGTGTCGCGGTTCTGAATGGCGTGGTGATGTTATCGTTTATTCGGGAATTACGTGATGAAGGCAAAGAGCTTGCCGTTGCCATCTGGGAAGGTGCCAGCCAGCGTTTACGTCCGGTATTGATGACCGCCCTGGTAGCAAGTTTAGGCTTTGTTCCGATGGCGTTTAATACCGGCACAGGGGCTGAAGTTCAGCGGCCTTTAGCGACGGTGGTGATTGGCGGGATTATTTCCTCGACGCTGTTAACACTGGTCGTGTTGCCTGCGTTATATCAGTGGGTGTATCGGTATTTTGGTGGGAAAAAGGTTGAGGGCTGATTAGACATTAACTAAAAAGGAGCGCACTGCGCTCCTTTTACATAACAATATACAAGTCGAACTACACCTCTGCGATGGCGACTTGCCTTAATCTCGGATGATGATCATATACTTCCGTTACTTCATAACTCTTATTTGCATAAATCCCAGTTTCAGGGTCACGCACTTGTTTTATTTCTAACTTTACTTCGAGACTGTCTCCAGGGGCAATTGTGATTTCATGACTGAAAAATTCATTATAAAAGGCCTCAGATGTTATTGGCGCAGAGATTTTTATCCCTCTCCACATAAATTCCCACTTTCGTTTTCCGCGCTGCAGAATTGCCTTTAGTATCTGAAGGTCTGCTGTTTCAGGCACGACACGAACACCTTCCTCCTCTCTAACCTCCCCCGCTGCAGCAGCTATAATTTCTCGAGGCAATATTATTTCAGGTTTTTCATCTTCCATAGATCCAGTAAATCCGATGCCTCGAACTTTTGGATCACTCTCGACAGCCTGAAACGCGCGATCTATAGACTCAACAAACTTAGGGTTCTTTTCTGCTTCTCTAGTCGCATCATATACATTACGAGGGACAATGATTTTCTCATCACCCTTCTCGATAACAACCTCATCTGAGTGGACTTCAACTCGTATCGAATCATCAACAGCAAAGGTTCTTTCGTAGATATAGTTACTCAACAGCCCAATAACTACACCTGCCACAAGCTGAGAGGAAAATATATTCTTTGATTCAGTATATATAGCTGCAATCTTTGCTTTAAAACTACCAGGGGCGATAGCCTCGACAATAATTTCGACATTGTGCCCGGCATTTAAAGAGGAGTTCGCAGCTTTCGCTGCATCAGCAATTGAAACCAGCGTTGATGCCAATGTATATGCATTTATCGAAGTATTTTCTGTATCAAAATACAAAACTACAGAGTCATCAAACTGGGATATATCAACAACTTTCAAAGCGGAGTCCTTTCTCTATTTTAAGTATTACTTGAGAAAATCAAGCCATCTATCAAAAGACGTCATACTTTTTATTAGTAGCGACACAAATTAAGTATTAAAAATATCATCAAAATAATATATACACAATTCCCTCAACCGTACTGCTGCACTCCAGATTACGAGCCACACTCATAATTCCAACAGCAACAATAAGTTCTGACTTATGCATGCCAGTAGAATCAGATACTCCGCACAGAGTGCATATTAAAAAACACCGCAGGCGACACATGAAACCGCTCTGAAAGTGCCTGAATATGATCCCGCGTTAATTTGCGCGAGCCATTAAGAATCATGGACACCAGGCTTTTACTACCTATCTCATTTTTCAGGTCATCTGCTTTTAATTGATACTGATCCATCAGAGTGCGAAGCACTGCTACGCCATCATCCAGCGCATTAATACGCTGATTAAACTCGGCAAATTCCTCCGCTTCGTCCTCCCACTTTTCAATGGAAGCAGCCAATACTTCAATCAGAGGAACGTAGTTATCATATTCTTCAATCAGCTCATCCATTAACGCCAACGCTTGTTGGTATTCTTCGTCATTTTGGATTTTGCTGACAAAACCAGCCTGAGCAAATAAGTCGCTGGCCATCGCTTTAATACTGGTGAAACTCATAAATCAACGCCCTCACTCTGCTTCTTTGGCATACTTTTTACACAACTTGTCGTATTCCGCATGTGACACAATATGCTTCACATACATGCGATTATCGCGAAACTCGATAAAGGCGATCAGCCGCAAGTTGTGGCCGCCAATATCAATGACCCACCATTTATCTTTGTACTTAAAGTTGTCTAGGCTTGGGAACACCGAACGTAACGCAGCTGGGTCATGGAAGTTACCATTCCGTAGCGTTTTATAGATCCCTTCTATGGCCGTAGCCTGATTGGGGAATTTCTTCACGGCGTCGTTAAACGGCTTTCTGGAAATAAGATGCATAGCCACCTCAAGTTCACTTATTGTGAACCTAGCACAAACCAACAGCGTTCACAATATGTGAACATCATAAACAATCACCAGATAACAACCAGATGCCTTTCAACACAATCACGTGCTAACATCTGTAAGCACATCATAGGAGATCCTTATGGACACTCGCATACAGTTTCGTGTAGACGAAGAAACCAAGCGCTTGGCTCAGCAGATGGCAGAAAGCCAAGGCCGTACGCTAAGCGACGCTTGTCGTGAATTGACGGAACACTTAGCTGAACTACAACGCCAAGCCATGTCTCATGACACTTGGTTAACAGAGCAAGTTAATCGCGCGTTTGACAAGCTGG